>CAVRHW010000023.1:0-57744 GCA_963721085.1 uncultured Gammaproteobacteria bacterium | reverse complement strand
TAACAGATGGAGCGAAAATTTTCGGTGGTGGGGATTGATTCTGCGGTCCAGTTGACGGCATCCGGGCTGGAAGCCACTGCGCCCGCATCACCGACCACAATATAGCTACCGGGATTGGTGGTCACGCTGGTACCGCCGCCAACAGCAGTCGTGGTCGTCGTGCTGGCGCCGTAAGCAACACCGTACAGATCGTCGCCGAGATTGGAGGTTTGTGTTG
Source organism: uncultured Gammaproteobacteria bacterium (assembly GCA_963721085.1). Lineage (GTDB taxonomy): Bacteria > Pseudomonadota > Gammaproteobacteria > SZUA-229 > SZUA-229 > JASBSR01. Next base: position 57,527 of record CAVRHW010000023.1, on the reverse strand, counting down.
TCCAGGTAACGCCGTCGAGGCTGGTCACTATGGTGCCCGACGCGCCAACCGCAACGAATATACCGTTTACGTACGAAACCTTATAAAGATCATTGCTGGTGCCCGAGGTTTCTTGTGTCCAGGCAGAGCCTGCACCGTCGCTGGTATTGAGATAAATCGCACCCCCGTTGCCAACAGCTACATAACGACTGACACACCTACGGCTATCGAATTCATCCTGCTGGCTGGTAATGGCGGTCGCGGATTCCCATGTTACCCCCGTGTAATCGGTGCTCCTGATCACGGAGCCATCATCGCCCAGCGCCATGAAGCGGGTGCCGTCGTAGACCACCGACTTCAGGTTGGTTGATGTGCTGATCGGCAGTCCGGTTGCCTGTGTCCAGCCGGTCACACCACCGACATCGGGATAGCTATACGTGCCGTAGTATATGGTGGCCGCATCGCCGACCGTGACATAGGTGCTGATGAGGCCAGTGTTAGTAGCATTGCTGACGGAACTGACACCCAGAATAATACTGTTTAAATTGCTGGTGCCGAGCGGTGTACCGATAATCCACGGTGTGCTGGGGCTTATCAGTCGCGGCGTGGCGGTGAATACTGGCGAGAACGGACCCACCGGGCTGCCGTTCTCGGATGAAGTTATGCTAAAGGCATACTGAGTACCATTCGTGAGGCCGGTGAGCACATAGGGCGGCTTGACACCCAGCAGGATTCGGCTGTAATTGCTCAGGCTCACGTCTGTGCCGGTATTGTAAAAAATCCAGTATTTTCGACCGGCTACCGCATCCCAGTTGAGTACCACCAGGCCATCACCTACCTGATCCAGCGAGGCATTGGCAGGCGCATCGACCGGCGCGGATGCCGGGTTAAAACAGGCGGTGACACTCAAAGTCAGGAGCAGAATACAAGCGCGGGATAAAAATTTCACAGATATACCTTTTTTTAATTGTCGGCACTGACAGGCAGCTGGCCGGGGTCTGGGCAGCCAGACAGGCGCCTATGATACAAGCTTGAATCCTGGCAAGCCAGACGAATTTCCCTGGCTTGCGTCGCCAGGTGAAGTATCTATGAAAGGCTGGACGTTAAAAAAGTTCAATCAACCCGCTGCGATGGATTCGCGGACTTCTGAGGCATCGTAATTTTCCAGCCAGCGAATGAATGCTTCCTGCGGCATGGGTTTGGCAAGATAATAGCCCTGGCCGATATCACAGCCCATGTCTCTCAGCGCATGTAAAGTCTCGATGTTCTCAATACCTTCTGCAACCACTTTTAAATCAAATCCATGCGCCATTTCAATCACAGTTTTTACAATGTGCTGATCCATGGTGTTTTCTAACATATAACAGACAAAAGTCTGGTCAATCTTTAATTCACTGGCTGGAATATTTTTAAAATAAGACATTGACGAATAGCCCGTACCAAAATCGTCAATCGATATATTGAGACCGAGCGCCTTAAGGTTGTCGAGCGCAATAAAACTGGATGTCTGCTCATCCATCAACGCACTTTCGGTCACTTCCAGGGTTAAATTTTTACGATCCGTGCCCCATATACTTAGTGCGCTATTGATAGCATCAACAAGATCAGGATCTGCCAGCACCCGGGTAGATAAATTTACCGCGACTTTGATCGGTGCTTTCATATGTGGCCACTGGCTACTCAGCCGAAGCGCAGAGTTTATTGTCCAGGAAGTGATACCGTGAATTTGCCCGCCCTTTTCAGCAACTGGTATAAAAAATTGTGGCCGAATATAGCCCCTGTTCGGGTTCTTCCAGCGGATCAGTGCTTCAACACCATATAATTCGCCCGTTTGCAAATATACCTGGGGTTGAAAATACAGCTCGAATTCATCTCCGGCCAGTGCGTTCTCAAGTTCAACTTCTATGTCCCATATATTGAAATCGGATTGTTGGGATTTTTCTGAATATATTGCGTGTTGCTTAATGCCGTGTCGCGCATCGAGCAGTGCAATCTCGGCTTTCTGTATAAGACCCTGCACATCATCCGCATGATCCGGATAAAAAGCGATACCCATATCAGCAGTCAGCTTATGCTTATGTGCGCCCAGGTCAAATGGGGCCTCGAGACTGGTAAGCAGTTTATGCGCTGCAAGATTCGCATGTCCTTCATTCAGTATTTCTGGCAATAGCAGAATAAATTCTGAATTACCTACGCGAGCAATATAATCCTGCTGGCGAGACAGTTGTTTCAGGCGGTTAGCAAATTCCTGTAGCAATATATCGCCGGCTTCATAGCCATATACAATATTAATTTGACGGAAATGATTAATATTAACCAGGATGACAGCAAATTTTTTACCAGACGACTGATGAGATGATATAAGGCGCCCCATATCTTCATATACCTGTTTTCTATCGAAAATATTCACAGGGACGAAATCATGATAGTTTTAAAGGTAAAACTGCTCAGGATCTATTCCATACATCCCGGGTTCGACGCTTCTTGCGATATCAAGTGAGTTACCTGCGGTATCTTTGGTCTCCGTCATCAAATTTATTATGTCAAAGTTGCTATAGGCCACTTTATCTTCATCCAGCAAGAGCATAATTTGCGGTCTTAACCGCCAGACCCTGTTTTGCGCAAACACCACGCCTACCCTGCCATCACTAAGCTCAACGACGGTGCCTACTGGATATATTCCAACAACCTGAATAAATTGTTCAACCAGCTCTGCCTGAAAATCAATATTGCGCCATTCATACAGTTTCTTGATCGCGTTGTGAGGCGAGATGGCATATGCAAAGGGGCGCTCGGAAATAATGGCGTCATAACAGTCAACGATACCCGCTATTCTGCCAAAAATAGGGATCGCGTTGCCTTTGAGGCCAGCAGGATAACCACTGCCGTTATGCCGCTCGTGGTGAGTCTGTACCATGGCTATCACATCATCGCTGATATCACTGATTGAGCGCACAATATCGAGACTGTGCTGAACATGCTGCTTTACAAGTTTGAACTCAAACTGGTTATAGCGACTGGTATTATTGATTAACTTTTCCGGTAACCGCATTTTTCCAACATCGAATAACAGAGCACCCATTGCAAGCGATTGCAGATCTACTTTAGGAAGACCCAGGTGGCGCCCAAACGCAACTGCCCAGATGGATGTACTTACTGAATGATTATAGGTGTAATCATCCGTTCTTTTCATTCTGGTTAACCAGGAATACGCATCAGGATTGCGGGTAATACTATCGACCATTGGGTCGATGGCGCTTTGCAATGCAGGAAGACTCAGTTTTTTATTGTTAGCGATATCGCCCATGATATCTTCAGCGAAACTGACTAAGGTATTGTGACTGTCGCGGGCGGTTTTGAGTTCTTCATCGAGTGCGGTTACATCGGTGTATTGTATGGGCTTGACACTGGTGAGATATTGCTTTTCTTCATCGCTGGCTGAAAACGTTTTCTGGCGCTCAAAACTATGATCTTCAATAACCTCGCTCAAATCCACGTCAACGTAGACATATTTACAGTATTTTTCCAGCTCCTTGATGTCATCCTGAGTTTTAATGACAAATCCCTGCAATATATATGGCGTTTCAAGCCACGGCCGGTCCAGTCGTGTGACGTACATCCCCAGCTCGATGTCTGGAACTCTGACTTTGATTTCTTTAATTGACATCAGTTATAAAGTGATAATTATCTCTGCCAGACGGGAAAATCAATGACCCCGAATCCTTGTTAAGCATTTCCACTCAAATATAGCAGAAGATGTCTCGACAAAGTAAGTTTCACCAGGAAATTACGGCCAGAAATGACGAGGTGCGCATTCTACGGCCATTCAAAGAAGTTGGACAATCTGTCAAATCATAAGTTTTTGTCGGTTGCCAGTCGAGTCATAAACTGGGCTTCAAAACTGTCTGCGGGGACTGGCCTGCTGTATAAGTAACCCTGTATCTCATCGCAATTGAGCGAGCTTAACTGATGCACCTGATCCCTGGTTTCCACCCCCTCTGCCACCACCTTGAGATTGAGTGCGTGTGCAACACGGATGATGGTTGAGACCAGTGCCAGCCCTTCCTGAGTATCCATATCGGAGACGAACGAGCGGTCAATTTTCAAGGTATTCAGCGGCAGCCTGGCCAGGTAGCTCAGAGAAGAAAAGCCGGTGCCAAAATCATCGATGGCGATGTGAATACCCCTGGCACGAATCGAATTCAGTGTCACAATGCTTTGATCGATATCGTCCATAATCAGGTTTTCTGTAATTTCAAGCTCAAGTCCCTCTACCACGGTCTCATCAACAGAAATCGCCTGTTCGATTTCTGCACTAAAATCCTTCTTCCGCAGTTGTAAGGGTGAAACATTCACGGCGATTCGAAACATGTCGAAGCCAGCCTCGCGCCAGCGCAGATAATCTTCAATCGCTTTACGTAGTGCCCAGCGTCCGACTTCATAGATCAGGCCGGTTTCTTCCAGGATCGGGATAAATTGTACTGGCGGCACCAGACCTGTGCGCGGATCATTCCAGCGGATCAGCGCCTCAGCACCACTCAACTGACCACTGGCCAGATTCATTTTGGGCTGGTAGTAGAGTACAAACTCTTCCTTATCGATGGCCTCGCGCAACTGATTTTCCAGAACCAGCTTACCTGCCACTGCCTCTGTCATTTTCTGCGTATAAAACAGATATGGTTCACCACCGGTTTTGGCTTTTTTCAGCGCGGCTTCAGCATTTTTAAACAGAGTATCAGGATCGGCGCCATCGTCGGGATAGATCGCAATACCAAGTTTGATGCTAATACGAAATACTGTGTTGTCCAGCTGGAATTGATGCTCCAGAAATTCAGCGATCAGTTTTTCGGTCAGTGTAGCCAGATTCCCATCAGACCTTACTTCTGGCAAAACAACGGCAAAATGATCTGCATTGATACGCGCGAGAAGACCGGAATCAGCTACCTGCTCTGTCAACCATGATGCCACCTGCTTCAACAGCGTATCCCCCATCGTACGCCCAAGACTGTCGTTGATATTTTTAAAGCGTTCCAGATCTATCAGACCGATGGCAAGCTGGTGCCCGGCCTTATCTGCGGTACGCATATATTGCGTCAATCGTTCCAGAAGCAGGCTGCGGTTTGCAAGACCGGTTAACTCATCATAATAAGCAAGAAAGTTCAGTCGTTCCTGTTTATCTAGATGATCAATGGCAAAGGCAATATCACCCGCCAGTTCAGATAACAAACTGATTTCATCCTGTTGAAAGAAATCGACCTCGCTGGCATACAGCGCGAGCACGCCTACCGCCTCGTCAGAAACGATCAACGGCAATACAATCACCGAATTGACGCCCGCGCTTATATATTCCTGACTAAATGTAAGCCTCGGATCACCTTCTGTATGGTTTGATATAACTGGCTGTTTTGTTTTGATCGCCTGCGCGACCATTGTTTTTTCCATACCTTGTCTTGTTGAAAGCAGCGACCTGATCGCTGATACAAGCTTGTCGTTTTTACCTGATGACACAACGGATGAGAGCTCGTTTGTGTTCTGATCTATCGTAAGAATCATCGACATGCGGAAACCGCCCGCGTCAGTCACCACTCTGCATGCTTCCCTGAACAGGGCCTCACGGTCCTGTACCCGAACAATCAGCGCATTGATCTGGCTAAGGATCGCGTATACCCGATTGAGGTGCCTGATATTGAGCTCTGCCTGAATACGTTGCTCATCATCACGCTGCAGCGTTTCTGCCATTTTGTTGAATGTGGTCGCGAATTGCCCGATTTCATCGCGAGAAACTACGCGTGAACGATGCGCATGATTTCCAGACGACAGAATTTCTGCGTCACGCTGAAGTTCACGAATGGGCCCAGCTATTTTTCGCGAGATCAGAAATACAAGATATGCCACAAGCACCAGCATTATGGATCAGCGCAATCAGAACAACATTGCGCTCATGACGAAAACTACCTAACACAACATCTGTCGGCATTCCGATCAGAACAGTCCAGTCAGAGCCGGCTACGGGCCTGGACGCATAAATACGTTCAACGCCATCAACATCTGTTTTGATATATGTGCGGTCGGAATTAACAGTCTCATTGACTGTACTGGTGGCAGGCTCATGTTTTCCGATCAGTTCTGTGTTCGGATAACTGGTAACGATAATGCCATCACTATTGGTTATCTTGATGGTCGTACTATCTGGCTGTGAATTACCACTAACATTTCGCGCCAGTGCAGTAAGATTGATAGGCGCCGTAACTGCACCAAGCAATTTCTTTGTAGAATCTTTTACCGGATAGGCCGCGAACACCACCCACTTATGGGTAAGCTGCCCCAGTATCGGCGGACTCAACACCATATCATCCGCCGCGATCATCTTTTTATATACTTCGGGATAGCTAGTCGGAATAATAACAGCAGGATCATGATATACGGCACTACAGACAAATTCCCACCGTCTGTTCATCACGTTGAAATTGGCATATTGAGGCAAGGCCTTGCGAAGACCTGTAAGGAATGGATCACAGTTGCGACCATCCATAGCCTGAACACCAGGGCGTTTGGCAAGCGCGCTCAGTATACCGTAGGTCTCATTGAGAACTGCTTCAGCGTTCTCTGCGACTCCGTACGCCATGCTGCTCGCATGTGACTCTGCATCCCCGAGCTCATTATTAAACTGTGAGTTAATGCTCCAGGCAAGAATCCCGGACAGTGGTATCCCCACTGCCAGTACAAACAGCATTAGTTTGGCTACGATGGATAGATGAACCCTGGGTATCAAATAGTACTCCGCTACGCCAATGAAAAGCAGTGGTTTTCAACAATAATGCCACCTGGAACACGGGGCTATCCGTTGCAGCCTGCACACTCAAATACACTTCTGATACCGTTCTGTTTATAGCTATAAAACGCTGCCAGAGCCAGGCAATACATATTTGGCGACAAGCCAGGGCCTGTCTGTTAATCGAACCAGGAAAATTATGCCCTTAACTGGTTATGTATATATCAATCTTGCGTGTTTTACCAGATTATGTCGTCTGGAATCTGGAAATTCGCATAAGGATCGCTGTCGTCGACCGTCTTTTGCTCTTCATCGAACAGAATCACGCGCTTTTCATTACGCTGCTGAATTTTTCTGGCAATCGCCTGAGGCACCAGCTCGTAACGTCCCTCTATACGCGCGATACCCAATCTTACCTGAAATAATCTGGCTTCTCATATCATTGTTAACATATATCCGTTTGACTTTTTTCGCATGCTGGAAATTATAAGCAATTTCACAGCTATCATCACGAACCAGTAAATTATTGGTAATGAGCTGATTGATTTCATTTGAAATTGCCTGCTGCCTGAGCTGTTCCTGCTTTCTCTGGTTAAGCTCGCGATCGCGTTTTTGTTTCGCGTCTGCAGCCTGCTGAATTTTGAGCCGGGTTTCATCGACTGGAATTTCTTTTTTAGCGTGCTGTTGTTTTTTGATTTTTCCCTTTTGCTGGTTGGCTTTTTTAACCTGCTGCCGGGTAACCAGTCCAGCCTTGAGCAGCTGGTCCTGAAATGGGTTACTCATTAATATATGTCTCGTCAATATGGATTTGGTATTTCTATAGTGGTGTATCGTACTTGAGTTGATGCTCAATGGCCAAATATAATGCCTTGCTAATTAACTCATGTATCTTCCCAGGTCCAGTTGCGAATTTCGGGCATGTCTTCGCCGTGTTTTTCGATATAGGCCTTGTGGTCGAGCAGTTTGTCGCGCAGATACTGTTTTACATACGCGGCCCGCGACCCCAGGTTCGCGACTCTGTCGATAACATCACCGACCAGGTGAAAACGGTCCAGATCGTTTAACACCACCATATCGAACGGTGTCGTAGTAGTGCCATTTTCCTTGTAGCCACGCACATGTAGATGATGGTGGTTAGTGCGACGATACGTCAGGCGATGGATCAACCAGGGATAGCCATGATAAGCGAAAATGATGGGCTTATCTTTTGTAAACAGAACATCGAAATCTTTATCAGAAATTCCGTGCGGATGTTCGCTCTCTGGTTGCAATGTCATCAGATCAACAATATTGATCACGCGAATCTTCAGTTCAGGGAAGTGCTTACGGAGAATCTTCACCGCGGCCAGCGTCTCCAGCGTCGGCACATCACCGCAGCAGGCCATCACCACGTCGGGATCACCGCCTTCGTCATTGCTGGCCCATTCCCATATGCCCAGCCCGGCCGTGCAGTGTTTGATCGCGGCATCCATGTCCAGCCATTGCATTTCCGGCTGCTTGCCTGCCACGATGACATTGATGTCATTGTGGCTACGCAGACAATGGTCGGTCACTGATAATAAGGTGTTGGCATCGGGCGGCAGATACACGCGTATCAGCTCGGCTTTTTTGTTGACTACCACGTCGATAAATCCCGGATCCTGATGTGTAAAGCCATTGTGGTCCTGGCGCCAGACATGCGATGACAATAAATAGTTCAATGATGCAATCGGGCGGCGCCATTCGATCTCGCGCGTGACATCGAGCCATTTGGCGTGCTGATTAAACATCGAATCCACGATGTGGATAAACGCTTCGTAGCACGAAAAAAATCCGTGCCGGCCGGTGAGCAGATAACCTTCGAGCCAGCCCTGGCACTGGTGCTCGCTCAGCATTTCCATCACCCTGCCATCGGGTGCCATATTTTCATCACCGGGAACAATTTCGGCCATCGAGCAACGTTTGGTGACATCGAATACCGCACTCCAGCGGTTCGACGCGGTTTCGTCCGGGCTGAAAATGCGAAAATTGCGCGCAGCCGCGTTGAGCTTCATGACATCGCGGATGAACTCGCCCTGGACCCGTGTCGCCTCGGCTTTTACTTCACCGGGTCCCGGAACTTCAACCGCGTAGTCGCGAAAATCCGGCATGCGCAGATCGTGCATCAGCATGCCGCCATTGGCGTGCGGGTTGGCGCCCATACGGCGCTCGCCTTTGGGCGCGAGTTCGGCCAGTTCGGCTATCAGTCTGCCGTCGCTGTCGAACAGCTCTTCCGGACGGTACTGCTTCATCCATTGTTCAAGAATTTTCAGGTGTTCCGGCTGTTTGACGAAATTGGTGACCGGCACCTGATGCGCGCGAAAAGTGCCTTCGACGGCTTTTCCGTCCACCTCTTTCGGGCCGGTCCAGCCCTTGGGTGAGCGCAGAATAATCATCGGCCAGCGCGGACGCTCGCTGAAGCCATTGCTGCGCGCCTCGTTCTGAATGCGCCGGATCTCGGTGACCACGGTGTCGAGCGTCGCCGCCATCAGCTGATGCATGGTTTCGGGATCATCACCCTCGACAAAATACGGGGTATAACCGTAGCCTCGAAACAGCGCTTCCAGTTCCTCGTGTGAGATGCGTGCGAGCACCGTCGGGCCAGCGATCTTGTAGCCGTTCAGATGCAATATTGGCAACACCGCGCCATCGTGCACCGGGTTGAGAAATTTATTCGAATGCCAGCTGGTCGCCATCGGGCCGGTTTCAGCTTCGCCATCTCCGACCACACAGGTCACTAACAGGTCGGGGTTGTCGAATGCTGCGCCGTAGGCGTGCGACAATGAATAGCCAAGCTCACCGCCTTCATTGATCGACCCCGGGGTTTCCGGTGCAACATGGCTGGGAATGCCGCCTGGAAATGAAAACTGGGTGAACAGTTTTTTCATGCCAGCTTCGTCCTGGGAGATGTTTGGATACACTTCGCTGTACGTCCCTTCCAGATAGGTATTGGCTACCAGGCCCGGCCCGCCGTGTCCTGGGCCGGTGACATTGATCATGTTCAGGTCGTACTGCTGGATGATGCGATTGAGATGCACATAAATAAAATTCAGGCCCGAGGTAGTGCCCCAGTGCCCCAGCAAACGCGGTTTAACGTGTTCAATCGTCAGGGGTTTTTTGAGTAAGGGGTTGTCGAACAGATAAATCTGTCCCACCGAGAGATAATTCGCTGCACGCCAGTAAGCATCCATTTTGCGTGCGAGATCGGGTGACAGTGGTTTGCTGGCCGGACGGGTGCTTTTTGTGTCCATAATCACGCTCATTTCGTGTTGTCATTCGAGGGATCGATAACATGGCAGACTGATTTGGCGATCATCAGTTCCTCATCCGTATGCATGACACGAACGACCACCCGGCTTTGCTTTGCCGAAATCACCGCTGCGTTCTGCTGATTGTATTCTTCCTCGATCTGGATGCCCAGAAATTCGAGTCCTTCACAGATGCGCGCGCGCACCACGGCCGAGTTTTCACCAATACCGCCGGCGAACACCAGCGTGTCCAGCCCGCCAAGCGCGGCCGCATAAGCACCTGTCCATTTTTTTACCTGGTAACAAAACAGCGCGACCGCTTCTGCTGCGCGTTCGTCAGTCGTTTCACGACCGAGCAAATCCCCCATATCGGAACTGGTTTCTGATATACCGAGCAGTCCAGACTCGCGGTTGATGAGATGCTTAAACTGTTCGCTGCTCAGGTTTTCATGTTGCATCATGTACCAGGCCACGCCGGGGTCCAGATCGCCGCATCGCGTACCCATGACCAGGCCACTGGCAGGGGTAAATCCCATACTGGTATCAATGCTGCGACCATCGCGTACCGCGGCCAGGCTTGCGCCGTTACCCAGGTGTGCAAGAATCACTTTGCCTGTGGTGGCCGAGTGGTCGCCGACACGAACAAGCTCATCCAGCAAATAGGCATACGATAAACCGTGGAAGCCATAACGCTGTATCCCTTTGTCGTCAAAACGCCGAGGGACAGGCAGTAACTTTGCCAGCCGTGGCATCCGGCTGTGAAAGGCGGTGTCGAAACAGGCCACCTGAGGCAGTTGTGGATAACGCTGGCGAAACGTTTCGATCAGATCGATCTCGCCAGGCAAATGATCAGGATCGTAGGTGCTGATGCCGCGAAGTTCATCCAGCAGGTCGCTGGTAATCATTTCAGGATGCGTATGCTGCATGCCATGAACCACGCGGTGGCCGATTGCGCTCAGCCGAGCAAAATCAATCTGCTTTTCAAGCCAGTCCACCAGGAAAGAAATAGCAGAACCATAATCACCGGCATCGATGCTGAGCTGCTGCTGGTCATTCTTTGAATCGCTGAAAGTTAATGTGGTGCCCGATAGACCTATGCGTTCAATTTTTCCTGTCAGCTTTAACTGAAAAGACGCGCCGGTCCGGTATAAGGAAAACTTTATACTGGATGAACCGCCATTGATCGTCAGCAGGTGTTGCTTGGTCCTGATAGTCTCGGTCACAGTTGATACCATCCATTGCCAGCCATATATCAGCCAGCGGTGTAATCAATAACACCAATAAACATATACCCATCTGTTGATGGATGAATTACGGCACTACCGCAAACAACAACTAAACAGTTAGTCAGCTGCCTCGTCCGCATTGCTATCGTGCAGCAATGCCTTGAACGAATCAAGATTATGCAGCGGTTCCAGCACAGGATCATGTATGATGTCCTGGCGATAGGTCTCAGATCGTGACACAGCTTCAGACAAATAGTGCACCGCTTCATCAAGTTGCCCCATGGCAGCATATGCACATGCAAGCTGATAAAAAGCATGGCTATTATCACTATCGATGGCCAGCGCCTGATGACATAGATTAGCGGCCCACTGTGGTTCACCCAGCTCCAGTACGGCATCAGCCTTATAGGTCAGCGCTTCACAATCATCATGGCGTAAATTTAGTATTCGATCATATATGGCAATTTTATTATTCAGGTTTGCTTCCTGGCCAGCACGAAGCCAGAGCGCCTGAACATCCTGCGTTAGTTCAACGACTTCACGCGTTTCTTCTATATACTGGGTCTTCTGGTTTAACTGCATCTCGATAGATTCGAGACGGGCCTCATACTCGCTGATCAAACTTGAGACTTTCTCGTCAGCAACGGTCCTGACGCGCTCTTTAATATCACGTATTGACGTCCAGCCTACCAGCACCAGTACTGATGTGGCTGCTGCTATCAGATAGAAAAAATAGGTAACAGTACTGGTTGCGTAAGTTACCCCTCGATCAATCGACGAGATCTCACGATCAACAATCTGTTTTGTGAGATCCACTTTCTGGGCATCCATATCCACCCGCAGCTGTTTAAGCTCATCGAGAATATAGCGTTCTATAAAAGGCGTATATAATGGCTTTTTGAGATGATCGACTTTTGATTCGACATCCTGAGGTACATCCTGAGGCACATCCTTTGCGTAAACCAGGCCGGAAGACAGCAGTAACGCAACCAGAAACGCCGACAAAATAACTTTGATAGTATCCACCCTTTTGCTCCTGCCTGAAAACACTCGTGAATATGCCAGGCCACTACCGAACGAGTGTCGACATTACCATGCGGAGCATTCATCAGTCCACGATCGTGTCCGCTGTCAGCTCGTAAGCACCTTCGGCGTTGTGTACTTCAGTTCCATTAAGAGGCGGGTTAAAAACACAGGCCAGTTTCATTTCTTCAAACGCTCTCAAGGTATGCCTGTCATGTTTATCCAGTACATAAATGGTCCCGGGACGTATTGGATACCTGACATTATCATCGCGTGTCTCCACCTCACCCTCTCCACTGATACAATACACGGACTCCAGATGGTTCTGATAGTGCATATTAAAATCAGCGCCTTTATAGATTGTCGTGATATGAAACGAAAATCCCATGTTGTCCGGTTGCAGCAGTAGTCTTGTACTTTCCCAGTTCCCATCAGGCGACACAATGCGGCGTTTTGTTTTGTTTGCTTCCTGTAGTGTTCTTACAATCATATCTGGCCCTTTTTAAAAAAATTATTATTCAATAATGAGCGCATTAGCCCGCAAGTTTATGGCCGCTTTCCGAGCTTTCGGTGTGGTGGCTATCAGTTTCGAAGTAATCATGTTCTTCAGGAATCGAATCTTCGCCCGCACAAACTTTTTTAACTGCCGCCTCAACAATATCGATACCTCTTTTCAGGTCACCATCACTAATAATCAAGGGGCATAAAAATTTGACCACATGATCTTCTGCGCCGCTGGTTTCTATCACAAGACCATTTTGAAATGCCTCGTGTGAAATTTTGCCTGCAATATCGCCGTTGACACAATTGATACCCTGGAACATACCGCGGCCGCGCGTTGTGAAATTACCTTCGCCATATTTATCAACAATCGCGTCCAGCCGTTTTGTCATATATTCGCCTTTACGCTTAACTTCTTTCGAAAATTTATCATCACTCCAGTAGTGGTCGATGGCTGCTTTTGCAGTAACAAAAGCAAAATTATTGCCACGAAAGGTTCCATTGTGCTCGCCGGGTTTCCATTGATCTAGCTCAGGACGAATAAGCACCACTGCAAAAGGCAGCCCGTATCCACCCAGCGACTTGGACATGGTGACCATGTCGGGCATTATGCCAACATCTTCGAAACTGAAATAAGTGCCGGTGCGGCCACACCCCGCCTGAATGTCATCAACGATTAACAGTACATCATTTTTTCTGCACACGGCTTCAAGATTACGCAGCCACTCAAAACTCGCGACATTGATGCCCCCTTCGCCCTGCACAGTCTCTACAATGACAGCAGCCGGTTTATCGATGCCGCTACTGGAATCAGCGAGCACCTTGTCGAGATATGCCGTGGTATCAATCTCATCGCCCAGGTAGCCATCGTAAGGCATCCTGCTGCTTCCACTTAAACTGACGCCTGCCGCACCTCGATGGTGTGAGTTTCCCGTAACAGCCAGCGCACCAAGACTGACACCGTGAAAACCATTGGTAAAGGATATGATATTTTCACGACCTGTTATGTTGCGCGCCAGCTTGAGCGCCGCTTCAACTGCATTAGTACCGGTAGGCCCGGTGAATTGCATCACGTATTCGAGACCTCTGGGCTTCAGAATTTTCTCATTGAATGCTTCAAGAAATTCGCCCTTGGCCTTTGTGTGCAAGTCCAGACCATGTGTAATGCCATCGTCATGAATGTACTCGAGCAATTTTTCCTTGAATACCGGATTGTTGTGCCCATAATTTAATGTGCCGGCACCGGCAAGAAAATCCAGGTATTCATGTCCTTCGCTGTCGTATAAATACACGCCTTTTGCCTTGTGAAATACTCGCGGGAATGAGCGCGCATATGACTGTACTTCGGATTCAATTTCATCAAATATTTTCATCTTATCTTCTCCTGCGCATTGTTGCGTCAGTTTGATTAGCTGTGGGTCATGGATGCCGCGCTTATCGCAACGGTCCTATCCTGACCAGGAATTCGGAATCATGCTTGCCTGCAAAATGGGTATCGCGATCAAACACGATTGAACTCTCAAGCTTTGCTGAAAGCTTCTTTGCCAGACCTTCAAACAGTCCCCATGACGGTTTGTTCGATTCAGTAATGGTGGTTTCTATGTATGCCACCCGATCACACTGTGGGCGTTGAATGATGTGCTGTAACATTTGTCCTGCCAGGCCCTGGCCACGCGCTTTTTCGCCGACAGCGACCTGCCATATAAATAAAGTGTCGTTTCGCCCGGGAATAAAATAGCCGCTGACAAACCCCACCAGTTCGCCGTCAATGTCTGCGGCGACGGATGTGTCAGCAAAGTGGTAGCACTGCAAAATATTGCAATAAATCGAATTCGGGTCTAATGGTGGGCAGGCTTCGACCAGCTGGTGTACCGATTCACCATCCTCGGCGACCGGAGGACGCAGCCTCAGTGTCTGGAGCGTCATAGCAGTACATCCGACACTGATATGAAATTATTTATGGCACTAATCAATATTTCACCTAATATCTAAAAACAGGGTGCGTATATTAACAATTTTCTGTATAAATAGCCACTTATGAGCTATCTGCTTGATAATACATAGTTCGTACACGATGCTTTATTCTGAAAATAACGCCCATTTCAGAGCTGTGCGACTGACCGCTGACATCGGCTCGTACTCAGGTTATACCCTGTCAACATACGTAACCATGCACACCGAGGAGAGCTTTACTTGAATTACATTGACGATGTATTGATGGCCTTACGCCGCGTGATCCGAGCCACCGATCTTCATTCTAAATACCTGGCAAAAACGACCGGGCTGACCGCGCCACAGATTTTGCTGTTACAGATGATCAATAAAAAAGGCGATGTTACGATCGGTGAACTGGCCAATGACGTGAGCCTGAGCCAGGCCACAGTCACCACTATTGTGGACAGACTGGAAACCCGAAAACTGGTCTATCGAAAACGCTCAGAAGAAGACAAGCGTAAAGTGTATGTTCACCTCACTGACTCAGGAAATGAAATACTTAAACAGGCGCCGCCGCTATTGCAGGAACAGTTTATCCGTCAGTTCAGTGAGCTGCAGGAATGGGAACAAAGCATGATCATATCGTCCCTGCAACGTATCGCTACCATGATGGACGCACAGAACATCGATGCTTCACCTGTGCTGGATATTGGTACGCTGGACAGGTAAAACAGCGCAGCAAAGACTTATTGCCTGGAAAGAATCACCGCGGTGCGCAAACGATTTTTTCCAAACGTGGACATGGGATCAAAATCTTCCTGTGCGATGGGTATATATTGACAGTCGATTAAGGACTGGTGGTGCTCATCCGGGTCCGGATCGTGCATATAAAAACACTGCTCGTCGTAACCGCTAACGGTGACCCAGTGCGGCGCCTTTTTGCGATCCATTCGATAGGTACTGATTAATACCACGGGTACTGCGCCCTGTTTACAAACATTGATCAGCGTTTTCTGGTCGATATTGCTGTAATGAATCGCAATCCCTGCTGCCTTGCTCTGTTTCACAAAGTCCTTGTGCACATGTTCAATGATCGCTTTTTTCTTTTCACTGCGAACACCTTCGACAAACAGCGGTTCACGCTGACTGATCCAGACCTCTGCCCTGAAGCCACGCTTCTTTGCAGCCAGCGCCAGACCCAGCGGATGGCAGCCACCATGGCCCGAAGTCATAAATACAGTGGTTGCTTCACGCCAGATTTGCAGTTCTTCACTAAGCCCTGGTTTATAGGACTTACTCAGCCCGGACATGGCCATCATCAACGCAGCCGGACCGCAGGTGAACGTTGTGCTTTGCTGGTACCAGGTCAGTACCGTGTGGACAAATGTCTCATCATGATGCCGAATGCGTTTTTGCATACGCAAGGCATCGGTATGATCGTCATAATAATTCGGCAACAGGCCAAACTCGATAAAACCGAGTGACTGGTAAAGTTTGATCGCCTGAGTATTGGTGTGGCTCACTTCAAGACGAAAATGCAGCGCACCTCTGCGTTGAGCTTCGGTTTCACCTGCGTCTATCAATTTTCGCGCGATTCCCTGCCCCTGCCATTCAGGGCTGACCGCAATCGAGTAGAGCCGCGCCAGACGCGTGCCACGGTGAAACAGAATCAGCACGTAACCCACACAAACACCATCCAGTAATGCCACCAGAAAGACGCTCTGATCACTGCTGAGAAAACGGCGCATACTGCGTCGGCTGAGCCGATCGGTGGCAAAACATTGCTGTTCCAGTTCCAGCAACTGCTCAAGATGCTCAATGGTTGCGGGAGCAATACTGACTTTTTTCTTAACCATGCTGCAAACCATCTAATGCCTGTTGAATAACCTGTCTTGATTTGACCAGAACCAGCTCCCGCCAGTAACCGTCCTGTGGACAGAAATGTGCCCGCATCGCGCGCCCTGCTTTTACCTTCGCCTGTGCATCACCCGACTTCCAGCTGCGATGGTCCTGCAATACCACGTCGAACAAAGCATCGGTGCTATAACTACCAAACTCCAGGGTGACAAAACAGCCTCGTTCTGCCATTAAAGCATGCCAGTGATAATCCATCAGCCCCAGTTTTATCACCGAACTCGACGTACCCATGGCGGGCGCAGTAACACTGGCACCATACCAGCGGCTGGCAACATCAAAGCCAGTAGAGCCAGGAAGATGATCGTTGATGATCTCGCCGTGCGCGTATAGACCCAGGCCCGTGTGTATATCGACCACGGCCAGATGGCGCTGCGCCAGCTGGTAGCGCTCGATGATGTTTTCGATCACGCGCCGACCGTGCGCCGGTGCAACACCCCCATAAAACGGGCCCTGCGGATCGCTGTACTGACCGCCGCTGATGGCAAACTCGAATTCGTTCTGTCCGTGCTGCCGACGAAAATCATCAAACAGCTGCTGGCGCTGCACACTGTCTTCCAGGTAGATGGCTGCCTGCAAGGATTCGTAACCCGGGTTTGCCGGTAACGGCTGGCTAAAATCAATAAAGTTTCGATTCAGGTCTATGCCCTGCTCATCACAGCGACGCTGATGGTAAAAGCCCCAGGGGTTGAGCGCGAACACCAGCAGCACCGCAGTATCTTCGGGCAGGCGGTAAGACTGCTGCAAACGTGATAACAGGTCACGCTGCACCGCCGCACCGGCAAAACCCTCAACCCCGTGGGTGGCTGAGCTCAGCACCAGAACATTCCGGGCCCGAGACGGCCCCAGCCACAACAGTTCGGTGCTCAGCTGCTCATCCGGATCGCGCGCAACGGTATCCAGGCGAACACTGGTTTGATCTTCCAGCCATGCACAGCCGTGCGCCACCGTCCGCAAAGCGTCACGGGCGGAAGTATAGTCATCAGAAAAAAACGCTGTGGCATCAGGCAGCGTAACAGGCAGGGACATACAGTATTCTCGTTCAGGTGCGGCTCAGACCCGGATTTGCCTAGGATACTCCGCATGCTCAAATAAATATTCATTTTGAAAATATTTTTTAATAAACGATTGTCTGACCAGCGCCTAAGACGCACAATTGCCGAGCGAGAACCAACTGGAAGGACCATGTCCGATACACTGATCATTATTGATAACAAGGCCGCCTGGGAGCCTTACTACCCCAGTGAGAACGTACTGACCTTCGAAGAATATCTGGAAGGCGGTTACCCGGACAAAACAGACAGTGCTGACAAACCCCGCGGGCGGTTACGCATCATCAACCTGTGCCGCAGCAACAGTTATTTGTCCACCGGTTATTACTGCTCGTTGTTTGCCGAAGCACGCGGCCAGGGCGTCATCCCCTCGGTACGTACGCTCAACGACCTCAGTCAGCGTGCTTTGTATCGCCTGCAGATTAACTACATGCCAGCCATGCTCGCGAAAAAGCCACCACCGAGTGATGGCCATGACCAGATACAGGTACTGAGTTTTTTCGGCACCACGGTCGATCCACAATACAGCGAACTGGCTCGCAAGCTGTTCGAACTGTTTCCCTGCCCGGTACTGGAGATCACCCTGCGCTATGAGAAAGGCTGGAAAGTCGACATGCTCAAAATTCGCAGCCATAGCGTACTCGACGATGCCAATGAAACGGTATTTGCCAAAGCGCTGGACGATTTCAGTCAGAAGGTCTGGCGTAAACAGCTTTCCAGACGGCAGTTCAGATATGACCTGGCAATCCTGGTCGATCCCGATGAAAAATTCCCGCCCTCGGACAAGGCAGCGCTCAAGCGTTTTATCGCTGCCGGCAGATCCATGGGCATAGACAGTGAACTGATCACCCAAAAAGATTATTTACGTTTACCTGAATACGATGGCCTGTTTATTCGCGCCACCACTTCGATTAATCATTTTACTTACCGCTTTGCAAAACGCGCGGAAGTTGAAGGTATGGTGGTGATCGACGACCCTACATCCATTTTACGTTGCACTAACAAGATTTATCTTGCCGACCTGTTCAAGGAAAACAAGGTACCCGCGCCGAATACCGTGCTGCTATACAAAGGCAAGCCAAAACAGATAGAACATCTTGAAGGCATACTGGAATACCCGATGGTGTTAAAAATTCCTGATGGCTCCTTCTCGGTCGGCGTGGAAAAAGTCAAGCAATCGCGAAGAACTCAAACGGGTACTCGAACAACTGTTTCAGAAATCGACCCTGTTACTGGCACAGGAATATCTATATACTGAATTCGACTGGCGCATCGGTGTACTCAATAACGAGCCGATTTATGCCTGCCGTTACTATATGGTGCGTAATCACTGGCAAATTTATCAGCACGGCGCCACCAAAACCGCATCGGGTAATTTCGATACCGTGCCAACCTTCGATGCACCCAAAGCGGTACTCGATGCCGCTATGAAAGCAACACGCCCTATCGGTAATGGCCTGTATGGTGTCGACATCAAGGAAAAGAACGGCGTTGGCTATGTCATTGAAGTCAATGACAACCCAAGTATTGACCATGGTGTTGAAGACGCCTATCTTGGTGACAAGCTTTATAAAATAGTCATTTCCGAAATATTGCGTCGAATGGAAGCACGCCGAAATGGCAATTAGCAGCACACGCAGACAGGACAGAACCCATGGCCTTCAATAATGACCGTTTATCCGCTATTAATTTTGGCGATGTCTATCTGGCTGAGCCAGAAGAAACCGACCTGCTTAGCAATGAACGTGGCGTGCGTTATCGCGACGCGGTGCACATCGTTCTGCCCAGCGGCGAAGCATGGGTGTTTGACTACGGTGTCATTGTGTTCTGGGCGGTCGACGAAGATGAACGCGCCGCGCTGTTACATCGATTACAGCTTAATGAGAACGTATTCAAGGAATCCAGAGAGGAACATTTTCGATTTACCTCATCCGGAAACGAACTGCGTATCAGCCGTGACACCGTTGCCCTGGCGGACGACGACCCGCTGACAAGACTGGCCATTAGCCACGCACTCGCACAATCATTGAAACTGAATGAATACGAGTGGCAGGCACAACGCACTATCCAGGATTATTCGCCTCTTCCGCAGGCGCTGGCTGAAACCGGAAAAATATCACTCAGCCGGCGTGAGATCGCCAAAATACGCGGCAAACTGTTTAGCACAAAAAGCGACATCATCCTGCATTATGGCCTGCTGGATACACCGGAATTTTTCTGGGAATACCCCGAATACGAAGCCACCTATAATATCGCTGCGCGTTATCTCGAAATACGCCAGCGCGTCGACCTGTTATCGAAAAAACTCGAAACGATTCATGAAATGTTTGAAATGCTTGCCGAAGAACAAAAGCATCAGCACACTGCGTTCCTGGAATGGATTATTATTGTTCTGATCGCGGTCGAAATCATCATGTTCGGCGCACAGGAACTTCAGGGCTTTTTGAAATAGACGAGAAATCTTTAAAAGAAACAATCCTTTGCCGCAAAATACGCAAAGGACGCAAAAAAATATTCATTAATATTACTGTTTTATAGGCTGGTGTCGTTCTGCAATAGGTTAGTTGTTTCATACTAACTGGAATTCAATAACCCCCAATGCTTCAATCGGTATTATTCGCGTCCTTTGCGTTCTTCGCGGCCAATTTTCATTTTTTATTTCTGGAAGCACTTTTCTTATTCGATGCACCCGTGTCGCGCGGCGGCAGCCCGGTGTGCTGGGTCAGTATTTTTTTACCACTGCGGCGTTTTGAATCAGTCGTAGAAGAATTTTTTCTGCGCGGCGAACGGTATTCATCTGTTTTCGGCTGGTTCTTCGGGAATCAGCTGTTTATCACCATCACCAATCAGATCGGCCCGCCCCATGCGGATTAATGCTTCACGCAACAGCGGCCAGTGTTTGGGATCGTGATAACGCAAGAATGCCTTGTGCAGTTTGCGCTGCTCCGGGTCCTTGACACTTTCGACCGATTCACTCTTATAAGTCACTTTGCGCAGCGGATTTTTACCGGTGTGATACATCGCGGTTGCAGTCGCCATCGGTGACGGATAAAACGCCTGCACCTGGTCGGCACGAAAACCATTGCGTTTTAACCACAGCGCCAGGTTCATCATGTCTTCATCGGTCGTGCCCGGATGCGCCGCGATAAAATACGGAATCAGGTATTGTTTCTTATCAGCCAGCTTCGAATATTTTTCGAACATCTGTTTGAATTCATCGTAGGCGCCCATACCCGGCTTCATCATTTTGGACAGCACCCCGTCTTCGGAATGCTCGGGTGCTATTTTCAGATAACCACCGACATGATGCGTGACCAGTTCTTTGACATATTCCGGATCACGCACTGCAAGGTCATATCGCAACCCCGAAGCAATCAGTACTTTTTTCACTCCTGGCAAGCTTGCGCGCTTCACGGTACAACTGAGTGAGTTCGGAATGATCGGTGTTTAAATTGGGACAGATACCGGGATAAACACAGCTGGGTTTACGACAGGCCGCTTCGATCTCGGTGCTTTTGCAGGCGATGCGATACATGTTCGCGGTCGGACCGCCAAGGTCGGAAATGACGCCGGTAAACCCGGGTACGGTGTCGCGTATCTGTTCGATCTCATGCAGTATCGATTCTTTCGAGCGGTTTTGTATTACCCGGCCTTCGTGTTCGGTGATGGAACAGAACGTGCAGCCGCCGAAGCAGCCGCGCATAATGTTCACCGAAAACCGGATCATGTCATAAGCTGGAATTTTTTCACCCCGGTACTGCGGATGCGGTACGCGGGCGAACGGCATCGCAAACACATAATCCATTTCATCGGTGCTCAGCGGGATCGGTGGCGGATTGAACCAGACATCCAGGTCACCGTGTTTCTGCACCAGTGCGCGCGCGTTCCCGGGGTTGGTTTCCAGATGCAGCACACGGTTGGCGTGCGCATACAATGCCGCATCGTTGGCCACTTTTTCATACGAAGGCAAACGAATCACACTGCGACTGCGTTCCAGTTTTGGCGATTTGAGTTCGACCACGACCTCGCCCTGCTCGTTATACTGCGCACCGTAAAATGCATTGTTGCGGCGTTCGACTTCGCACTCATCCATATCCTGCGTATTGATGTATGGATTCACAATACGATCTATCCGGCCCGGGCGATCGATACGCGTGGAATCGATTTCCATCCAGCCTTCGGGTGTGTCGCGGCGCACGAAAGCGGTACCGCGAATGTCGGTCATGGTGTCAACCGTTTCACCTCGCGCAAAACGATGCGCGACTTCAACCACTGCGCGTTCCGCATTGCCATACAGCAGAATATCGGCAGTGGCGTCGATCAAAATCGAACGTCTGACCTTGTCCTGCCAGTAATCATAATGCGCGATACGTCGCAGCGAGGCTTCGATACCACCAAGCACGACCGGCACATCCGGCCAGGCTTCTTTGCAGCGTTGTGAATACACCAGCGAACAACGGTCCGGACGTTTGCCACCCATGCCACCTGGCGTGTAAGCATCATCGGAACGTGGTTTACGATCGGCGGTATAACGATTGATCATCGAGTCCATATTGCCGGCCGCGACACCAAAAAACAGGTTCGGTTTGCCCAGCACTTCGAAAGCGTCTTTCGAATGCCAGTCGGGCTGCGCGATGATACCGACACGAAAACCCTGGTTTTCCAGCAAACGCCCGATGATCGCCATACCGAACGACGGATGATCGACATAAGCATCGCCGGTAACAATGATGATGTCGCAGGAATCCCAGCCAAGCGCGTCCATTTCGGCACGAGACATCGGCAGAAAAGGCGCAGCACCAAAGCATTCGGCCCAGTATTTCGGGTGATCGAATAAAGCGGTTCTGGCAACGGGGGCTGGTATAGCTGACATAGGGTAATCCGCGGTTAAGACGGCATTATACCAGTTTGAGAAAAAGTGATCTGCGATCTTACACTGACTAAGATTAACCTCGGCCGAGGCTGCAACACAGTTAACATGCCTGTTTTATGACCTTTGCGCCACAAAGGGCGCAATTCAAGTATAGCTATACCTATCACCTTCCATGAATGCATCTACGCAATCATAGATAGTATCCATTGATTCGTTTTTACA
The DNA here is from genome assembly GCA_963721085.1 of uncultured Gammaproteobacteria bacterium. Classification (GTDB taxonomy): domain Bacteria; phylum Pseudomonadota; class Gammaproteobacteria; order SZUA-229; family SZUA-229; genus JASBSR01. The sequence continues at coordinate 34,764 of CAVRHW010000023.1, read as the reverse complement.
GATTATCTGCGTTTATTAGCGTTCATCTGCGGACAAATATCTTCAGCTAGTGTTTATAAAACGACACCGGCACCTGCTTGCCGTATGCCTGATCGAACACCAGCTCGATCGTAACATCACCGTCCTTGTCATCGAGCTTGACCTGTTTTAGTTCTGGCAGGCGTGTGGCGAGATAGCTGCACAGCGCGCTGCACATGGCTTCGTCTTCACTTTTAATCGCATGATACAGATTGGCAGCCACAAACTGGGCGCGCTGATTTTCGTCAGGATCCTCGATGATTTCTTCGCCAATCTCAAGGCCGGTCGCCATCTTGCTATCCATTTTGTCGAGATAGGTCAGCTGGTATTCACTCAAGGTTTTTTTACGATCGTATTCAAGTTGTGCAATTCCATTGAGCAGAACCGCCATCAGATCACTCATGATTCAATTCTCTCGCATGTAAACGGTTTGAGGTGTGGATTGCTGCATCAGCGAAACACGATGCCTGTTCAGCACAACAGGCGCAATCAGTGGGTTTTATTATTATTTTCGATCTGTTGTGTGAGCTCGCTGGCCAGTTGTTTGCCCAGTTGATATTCGGCATCACTGAGTTCAACACCAATCACATTTCGCAGTGCTTCCGCATCACGATCACCCTGCATCACGGCCAGGGTGAGCCAGGCATAGGATGCCGAATGATCCAGCGCCACGCCACGACCTTCGGCACAGATCAGCCCCATGGCGTATTGCGCATGAGGATTGCCCTTCATGGCTTCGTCGCGCACGGTCTGAGCCACCGCAGGATCGTTGCGCAGCAAAATCAAATCACCCAGAAAGTCAGTTCGGTGTGGCATGTTCAGGACATCAAATGAAATCATAAAACGCTAATATAACAGATCCGGAATGAAAAATAACCGGGTGATCAGCCACTACCAGCTGATATAGGCGTAGCCCTGTTCCTGCAACTCCAGCAGGTCGACCGCGCCGATATCAACCACCGTAGCTTCATCCAGCAGGTCTATTTTCTCCCACCCCAGAGATTTCATGGTATTTCCGCAGGCGTGAAAACTGACGCCATATAATGACAGTGACTGAACACGCTGCTGATGGATTTTGGCGATCTTGCGCGTTGGAAATCTGCCGAGTAACTGCACACCGGGACCAAAGCAGGTAACAACGATGTTGATATCATCGCCGTATTTGCGCACCATCTCACCGACGGAAAACAGGATATGGCCAAGGTATTCATCATCGGCCTTATTGCACTGGTATACCAGCTTGTGCGCACCCTCGCCTCCGAAACGCAGGCTGGTACTATCAGCAGCCTGCGCCTTGTTCACAAACAGCCCCAGGCCGGACAGTCCGGCGAGTGACAACAAGGAACGTCTGCTTCGATTAGTGGATGACATGCGTATTACCTCCGATGACGGTGAATATTACGACATTTGCGCATCGCAATGTATCCCTGTCACAGGTGGTATATGATTTCTAAATGGAATTAGCTCTCGGAGTCTGTCTGGTTGCGAAGTGTGATCACCTGGTATTCACGATGATTAAATATCGCTGTACGTGCCAGCACATAGGTATCTTCGGTCAGGATACCAGCATCGCGCAGGCGGCGTAATTCACGCATCTCGCCCACCAGCATTTGCTGTATGTCCTTGTCCTGCCAGCCAGCATAAATACCACTGCGAATATCACGCACAAAAGCATCAAATGAAGCCTTGTCGGGTTTGTTGTAATCGAGTTCTATCAAAGGCACATTAGAGAGATAGCTGTTAAATACCAGTTTGTGCTCATTGCAATAAAAAAACAGGCACAAGGAGATAACGGTCAGGGTACACATGAGGATGGCGGCTGAATCAACGTGCGGGATATGCAGCTGACTAAAATATGCAATATAAAACAGTACCGCTGCCCAGATAGCAGTCGCCAGCGCACTACTCACCCATTTCCATGCGACCGTCTGTACGATTTCAGGCTTTGGATCCAGCCAGGCCAGATTGACACGATAATTCGTCTCTACCTTGTCACGGTAGCGTTTTACCGACTGGAACAGATAGTGCTGACGATATATTTCATACTTGTGGAAGCTGCCTTTGAGCCAGTTTTTCTGAACAAATTCCGGGCCCAGCTGACGTGGGTCGAGCCGGTTATCAAAATCTTCGTAGTTCTCAGGTGACATGACAACCTGATCTGCCGGACTGGCAATTTCGATGACATGGTCGCGACGAATAATACTGTCGATCATGGACGCTCTGGTTGCATACTTGTCCATATTGACTCCACGAGGTGATTCACTGCCGAGCCATTCTATGTAGGACAGAATGTCATAATTTGCCAATGAATGGTAAATTTCATTGCTGGATAAGCTTCACCACAAAGCAGCAAATAGCTGTATAGTCTGATTATACGTAACGTAGATAAGCTCTTTGATTAAAATATCAATATGTTATGTAATATTATTAATCCAATTTATTACATATAACGGCCACGCTGTGCACCATAAATGCATTCATCGGGGCTTGATTTAGCGCGAAGGTGCAGGTAAACATAGTCCCAGAAAAATAAATGAAAGACACAGCGCGGTGTACTTTCAGAATAAATGAACAGACTACGGGAGAGACCCATGAATTCTGTAAGCCATGAGCCGCTGCATGAACGTCGTGCGCGCACACGCAAAGAAATCAAACAGCTAATATCCGAACGCAATAATGTACTGTCTCAGTACTATAACCTGGTCAGCCAGGTGGATCAGACACAGGCCGATCTGGAAGCGGATGCCGAATCCATTATCGAACAGCTACAGGAGTTCTGCCAGGAACTGGTCGATTACCTGGCCACCGGGCATTTTGAAATCTACCGCCGCATAGAAGACGGCGACGAACGTCGTAATGAGATCGTAGAGCTGGCAGCGCAGGTATTTCCCCGCATCGCACAGACCACAGAAATCGCGGTGTGCTTTAACGACCTCTACGATGCTTCAAATAATTTCGATCCCAAACTGCTGCATAAACTGCCCGAACAGCTGGCCAGACTGGGCGAAGAACTGGCGACCCGCATCGATCTCGAAGACCAGTTCATCAATACCCTGCTCTCTGCCCCAGCAATCAAACCATCATCATCCAGCAACGAAAGTCTCAGCGCGTAAGTTCGGCCCATTTGTAGTGAACTGCACTACGACTGATGCACCAGCAGCGATGCGCAGGACGACGTTTGAAATCTTCACTGGTGGTGTGTGAAGTAATATCAACAATAGCGAAGTCAGCCAGCGCCTGAGTATCCAGCTTGAAGCTGCGGGCATTGGTCGAAAATATCAGCGCACCCTCCTCGTCCAGTAAACGCATTGTGTGTTCGATCAGTTCTACGTGATCGCGCGCCAACATCAAAGGTCTGCTGCATTTTTTTCGAATTGGAAAACGTCGGTGGATCCAGAAATATCAGCTGGAAACGGCGCCCGGCTTTCCAGGCATCCCATAACCATTGCATACAGTCGGCACGTTCAAAAACATGCTGGCCACCACTAAAACCGTTCAGCGCCATATTGTCCTGCGCCCAGTCAAGATAGGTATTGGACATATCCACCGTGGTGGTACTGGCCGCACCACCCGCTGCTGCATACACGCTGGCGGTACCGGTGTAGGCAAACAGATTGAGAAAATCCCTGTTCTCGGCAAGATGGCGTATTAGCTGTCGTGTCAAACGATGATCAAGAAACAGACCGGTGTCGAGATAGTCGTGCAGATTAATCACAAACTTGAGACCTTGCTCATCAACTATGCGCGTTCGTCCGGTTTCATCCTGGCGCAAATATTGTTCGCTGCCGCTCTGTTTTTGCCGTGTTTTGAGCACAATCGCCTGCGACTGAATACCGAGCACCTCGGCAATAATATCAACCGCTTCGTGTAAACGTTGTTGCGCTTTAAAACTGTCAATCTCGGCAGGCGCCTTGTATTCCTGCACATGCGCCTGCTTGCCATAAACATCGATCGCCAGCGCATATTGCGGCAGATCCGCATCGTATAATCGATAACAGCTGATGTTCTGGCGTCGCGCCCACTTGCCCAGATGCTTCAGGTTTTTACGCAACCTGTTTTCAAACATTATGGCGTTTTCGCTTTTGGGTTTTGTCTCTGCCGCATCAATATTATTCGTCTGTTGTTTCAGTATCGACACGTTCTCGGCAACAGACTCATGTAGATGATATTGATAGAGTGTGCATTTCAGCGCACCGTTATATAGTGTATTTTTGTGGTGCGCACGCAGCCCGATAGTTCTGGCCAGCTCATCTTCCGCAGTAAAAATAGCCGCAGTCCAGCCAGCAAACTGGTGCTTGAGCATATGGCCAAGACGGTAATAAAGTGACTTGAGTTCACGGGTATCACCAAGACGTTTGCCATAAGGCGGGTTGCTGACTAACAGGCCTTTACTCGATGGCAGTTCAGGCAACGCCTGTAAAGAATCCAGTACATGCAATTGAATCTGTTGCGCAAACCCTGCCGACGCAACATTTTTTTCTGCCAGTGTAATCGTGGCTGCGGAAATATCACAGCCGATAATGGATGGCAGCGACGCCAGCGGTTTTTCCGCCGCGCGTGCTTCGTCAACAATAGATTCCCATAATTCGGATTGATGCTGCTTCCAGCCGTTAAAACCGAAATAGCTACGTAGTAAACCAGGTGCTCGATTGATGGCAATATACGCAGCTTCGATCAGCAGCGTTGCTGAGCCACACATGGGATCAAATAGCGCAAGCTTATCTGCAGCAAGCACCGGCCATTTGCAGCGCAACAGAATTGCAGCAGCCAGATTTTCCTTGAGAGGCGCCTCACCACCTCGTTGCCGGTAGCCGCGCATATGTAACGGTTGACCGGAAAGATCCAGATAAATCATTGCCTGCTGTTTACCCAGATAGACATTGATACGAATATCCGGTGTGTCACGCTCGATATCCGGGCGAATATCATGCTTATCCATGAACTGGTCAACTACTGCATCCTTAATACGAAGCGTCGCGAAGTGGCTGTTGTTCATTTCTGCATGCGAAGTAAAACAGTCGATTGCAAAACTGCTATGCGCATCGATATGCTGCGACCAGTCTATGCTCAGTACTGCTGCATATAGATCATCATAATTATCCGCATCAAACGCATGCAGCCGCAGCAATACCCTGCTCGCTACGCGTGACCACAAGCAAAGGCGGTATGCCTGTTCAATATCGCCTTCGAATTCAATCCCACCCACCGACTGTTTCAATTCAGTGATACCGGCTGCCGCACATTCCTGGGCGAGCAGATCCTCGACACCTTTTGGACAGGTTACAAAATAGTTTTTCCAGGTATTCATATCAATGAAACTGTTGTATTAGCTGACAGGCGTGGCAATGTATCAGGCAAGCACTGATTAACTGAGCAAGGCTCGAACATGTTCCAGATCCTGCTCGGTATCAACACCGTGCTCCGGCACATCGACTGCTTCGGCCATATGAATTTTGTAGCCATTCCAGAGCAGGCGAAGCTGTTCGAGTTTTTCAATGGTTTCGAGTTCACACACCGGCAGTGTTGAGTAATTGCGCAATAGCTCAGCGCGATAAGCATAGATGCCTACGTGCCAGTGATGACTCACTGGCGCACTGTGTTCAGGATCACGAATAAAGGGAATCACCGAGCGACTGAAATACAGCGCGAAGCCGTTTTTATCAACCACCACTTTCACCATATTGGGATTGGTGATCGACTGCGTATCGGTAAACGCTGTCATCAGGCTGGCGCAGGCCGCTTCCGGATGAGCGATCAGATTTTCTGCGACCTGGGTAATGATCTGCGGCGGGATCATGGGTTCGTCACCCTGCACATTGACCACCACACAATCGTCGGGCCATTTACGCTGATCCACGACCTCGCCCAGGCGTTCGGTGCCAGATACATGATCGGCGCGTGTCATGCAGACCGTGGCAGAAAAAGTTTCTGCGGCCGCAGCAATTTCCTCGCTGTCTGTTGCGATAATCACTTCGCTGGCAGGCGTCTGCAATGCGCGCTCGTACACATGCTGAATCATTGGCTTGCCGTGTATGTCCAGCAAGGCCTTACCCGGAAGTCGGCTCGACGCGTAACGCGCGGGGATCACAATTTTAAAATCAGCAGGCATGGTTCAGCATCTATTATGTTCGGTTTTGATAATCAATCAGTTTATTTAGCAGGCTTTACTGTAGCTTCAGCATCCAGTGCTACGCGCATCCATTTTCATAAGCATGGGTATACCCTTATGTATCGGAAAGGCCAGGCGATCATGCAGGCAGACCAGTTCATTCTGCTTGCGCCGATACTCGAGCTTTCCATGACACAGCGGGCACGCGAGCAGTTCCAGCGTTTTTTTATTCATTTTTTGCAAAGTCGATCAACAGCGCTGGCAAAGTCTTCGATCAGCCGCGGCGACAACTCGGCGACCACGGGTACAGACCAGAGCGTGCTCAGTTTAAAATGTGTACATTTAACAGCATCTTTCTCGGTCATCAGCACGGGCAATGCATCGTCATAACGTAAATCATTCAATGTATACATATGATGGTCCGGAAATTCATGCGTTATTATTTCAAGACCTTCATTTTTGAGCTGATCGAAAAAACGTTGCGGATGACCAATACCCGCCACAGCATGTACTTTTTTCCCGGCAAACGATTTTAGATCCGCCGTCGCACCGGTTGCGATATTGACCACAGTCAGAAACTTCAGCTCAAACCTGTGCACAGCATCACTCTTGCCGTTATAAACCACAAGATCAACACTGGCGAGTCGCTCCGGCGGCTCTCGCAACGGGCCTGCGGGCAGGCAAAACCCGTTGCCGTGCAATCGTGCCGCATCGACCACAGCAATTTCCAGATCACGCTGCAGAGCATAATGCTGCAGGCCATCATCAGACAGTATGATATTGCAATCATGGTTCTTCAGCAGCAACTTTGCTGCGGCTGGTCGGCGGCTTCCGACCGCCACCGGGCAGCCTGTGCGTTGTGCAATCAGCAGCGGTTCATCGCCCGCCTGACTCGCGCTGCTGTGCGCAGTGATCAGCGCCTCGCCTTTCAGGTCAACCCCATAACCTCGGCTGACCACAGCGGGGCGATAACCTGCGGCTTTCAGTAATTCACACAACGCAATCAATAACGGTGTCTTGCCGGTGCCACCAACGCTGATGTTGCCCACCACGATCACAGGTACTGGCAAACGCGTGCTGGCAAGAATACCGGCTCGATACAATTTTCTGCGAATCAGCGCCACCAGCCGGAACAACCACGACAATGGCAGCAATGCCCAGGCAACAGGATTCTGACTGTACCAGTAGTGATCGAGAGATTTCATCGCGTGGCGCTCATCTCAGCAGCACACACTACACATCCGTTTCCAGTTGACCATCATGAAATTGCAGGCGGTACAGTGCTGCGTACTGCTTGTCCAGCGACAGCAGTTCAGCATGGCTGCCAGACTCGACGATACGCCCCTGGTCCATCACAATAATGCGATCCGCATTTTCAATGGTGGAAAGGCGGTGCGCGATCACCAGCGTAGTACGATTTTTCATCAGGGTTTCGAGCGAAGCCTGGATATATTTCTCGGATTCGGTATCGAGTGCCGAGGTCGCTTCATCAAGAATCAGTACCGGCGCATCTTTTAGCAAGGCGCGCGCAATCGCGATACGCTGGCGCTGTCCACCAGACAGCATCACACCGCGTTCACCGACCACCGCATCAAGGCCGCCCTGCATATTCTCAATAAATTCGAGTGCATGCGCAGAACGCGCGGCATTTTCGACCTGCTCACGACTGACATCGCCGAGCGCACCGTAGGCAATATTGTGAAGCACAGTGTCATTAAACAACACCACGTCCTGACCCACATACGAAACGTGACGACGTAGATTATCGAGCGCATAGTCATGTATATCGTGACCATCGAGCAGAATACGGCCCTGAGTCACATCATAGAAACGCGGCAGCAAATTCAACAGTGTCGACTTGCCGCTGCCCGAACGCCCGACGAACGCGATTGTCTGCCCCGCTTCGATATCAAGATCGATATCGTCCAGCGCATTTCGATCGGTATCCTTATAACGAAAGCTGACATGATCGAAACGGATCACGCCCTGCACACGAGCATTTGTATAGCTGCCGGTATCTTTTTCGGGCTCCATATCAATCAGCTGAAAAATACTGTCCGCAGCCGCAATGCCTTTTTGCAGTTCCACATTCACCGTGGTCAACTGCCGGATAGGCGGAAACAGCATGAACATGGCAATCATGAACGATGTGAATGTGCCAACTGAAATCGCCCCTGGCGTACCATTGCCTGCAAGTGTCAGCTCGTTCAGCACATCTGTATGGGTTGCAATAAATATAATACTGGCCAGTGCTATCGCAATAATAAGCTGGATGATTGATGTGCTCAGTGCGGAAGTCACGCTCATTCTGAGGTTCTGCCTTCGGTTCTGCGAGTTTACCTTCTCAAACTGCTGCGTTTCGTAATCACGGCCACCGAATATTTTTACCACCAGATGCGCCTTGATCGATTCTTCGATCACGCGTGATACTGTGCCCACACTGCCCTGGATGCGCGTGCTCAGTTTGCGAAACCGCTTTGACACAAACACCACAAGCGCTGCAATAAACGGCCCGATAATGACAAAGGTGAGCGTCAGTGTGGCGTTGAGATAAAACATCCAGCAGATCAGCCCTATGGTCGTCAGGGTATCGCGTACCAGTACGGTAATCGCTGAAGTGGATGCCGTTGCCACCTGCTCGACATTGTAGGCAAACTTTGAAATCACTTCACCGGTGGTACTTTTATCGTAAAAGCTTTTCGGTAATGACACCAGACGATAAAACATATCTCTGCGCAGTTCATAAATAATAGTGCGCCCGACCCAGCTCATGCCATACATGGAAACGAACAGGGCTACTGCACGCACCAGGTAGATACCAATCAGTGCCAGCGGAACCATGCGTATTGTGTCGGGATCACGCTGGACAAAGCTGCCGTCCATGAGGGGTTTCATCAACGCGGCAAACGATGTCGAGGTCGCGGCAACGACCGCCATGGCAATGACTGAAACGATAAACACCTTCCAGTACTTGACCGCATGCCTGAGCAATCTCTGGTAAATCTCTTTACCAGTATTGTATTCCTGGTCATCAGCCACCTTATTGGCCTTCCACAGTGGCGATCGAAATTCGTACCAGGCCGAGTTGCGCTGCCGCGTCCATCGCGCGCACGACTGCCTGATGTGGCGTATTGGCGTCAGCGCGCAACAGAACAGTCATGTCCTTACGATCACCCACGGTCTGTTTAATCGCTGCCTTGAGTGTTTCCAGCGATGTGTTGACCACCTGACGCTGGTTGACAAAAAATTTGCCCTTGGCGTCTATCGAAATCACCAATGGTGCTCCTGTTTGTTGTTGTGCTTTATTGCTTGCTTCCGGCAACTGCACTTTTAAATAGGCATAGCGATCAAACGAAGTAGACACCATGAAAAATATCAGCAGCAAAAATACAACATCGATCAACGGCGTGAGATTGACGTCGACATCATCATCTTTTTTACGATCGGGTCGAAAGTTCATTTGCGCAGACTCAGACCTTGCCTTCGCGGTGCAACACATCCGCCATCTTGATCGCTTCGCGTTCCATCTCGACCACGATGGAATCGACGCGACGACGGAAATAACGATAAAACACCAGGCTTGGAATCGCGGTCAACAAACCGGCGGCAGTGGTAATCATCGCCACCGAAATGCCTCCGGCAAGCGCGCCCGGATTACCCACACCGTGCGTGGTGATGGCATTGAATACATTGATCATCCCCAGCACCGTACCCAGCAAACCCAGCAAGGGTGAAACTGCGGCGATCGTGCCCAGCGTATCGAGAAAACGTTCCAGCTCATGCACCACTTCGCGGCCACGTTCTTCGATGCTTTCCTTGATCCGGTCTCGGCCTTCTCCACGACACAGCAAACCCGCGACCAGGATTCGGCCCAGTGCCGATTCCTTACCCAGTGCTTCCATATCGGCTTTTTTGAATTTGCCCTGCTTAACTCGGGTCCAGACCTCGGCCACCAGATGTTTGGGCAGCACCTTGTCCCGGCGCAGGCTCCAGAAACGTTCAGCAACGATGGCGACGGATATAATAGAACAGAGAATGATGGGCAGCATCAGCCAGCCGCCAGATTTCACCACTTCAAACACATTCTCACCTTTATGATTATCGTTATTAGGAGGCAACACATAAAACTTTGCCAATGATACTGTATTTACGCACGGTATCGAAGCAGGACCCGTCTATTCGTACCCACCAAGGGCCAAATGGTTCCAGTAATGGTGCTGATCACGCCGATAGCGACGCGTGATGCTAACCCCGCGCTGCTTTGAAAACAGCAGGCTCAGGCAACCCTCACGACCGGAAACCAGTGGCTCCACGCCTGCATGACGATAACGTTCGATAATGCTCGCCGCCGGCAGACGAAAACGATTGCGATAACCTGCTGAAATCAGGGCGAACCGCGGCCCGACCGCCCGGATAAAGTCAGCCGTCGAAGACGTTTTGCTTCCGTGGTGCGCCACCACCAGCACCGCTGCGGGCAGCTTCTGGCGTTCCTCCCTGACCAGTTCGCGTTCTACACTGTGTTCGATATCGCCGGTGAGCAGTGCCGCGCCCGCGGAATTGCTCACCCGCAGCACACAGGAATGATTATTGCGGCGCCCGGGTTCCCCCGTCTCCAGGCGTCCGCTCACCGGGTGCAAAAACTCGAAATCGACACCATCCCAGCGCCAGTGCAGCCCGCGCGCGCAACGCGTTTTCGAAGCTGCGGGCAGGTTTTCGATATCACGGCCGATCAGTTTTGCCCCGGGAAAACTCTGCAGAATAGAAGCCGCACCACCGATATGATCATTATCCCCGTGGCTCACCACCAGGGTGTCGAGCCGATGCACGCCCAGCTGGCGTAAAAATGGCACCACCACTGCACTGCCCGCGTCGAGGCCATCGCCAAATTTCGCGCCGGTGTCATAGACCAGGCTATGGCCATGAGTGCGTATGACGACTGACAGGCCCTGGCCCACATCGAGTACATGCAGCTGGAATTCACCCTCGGCCGGTGGCCTCGGGGTGAGCAGCAGCATTGGCAGTAGCAACAGGACGGCAGCGACACGCAGACCATGGCGAGGTATCCAGCGGCGCGGCGCGAGCAGACAGCCAATGCCGAGCATTGCCAGCACCACGCTCCACAATGCGGGCTGCGGCCTCACCCAGGCCGCATAGTGCCAGCTGGCGAGATCCGCTATCAGCGGCCAGATCAGCTGCATCAGCGTGGCCGCCAGTGACAGCAAACCGGCGCTGGCCCAGCCCCATAGTGGCATCAGCAACACACCGAGCAACACCAGCGGCACCACCAGCAGACTGACAAAAGGCACCATGATGATATTCGCCAGCGGTGCGACCAGCGAGCTTTGCTGGAACATGAACAGGGACAATGGCAGCAGGCTCAGGCTGATCCCAAGCTGGATGCCGCCCCAGCGCAGCCAGCGGCCGGGTTTGTGTCCGCCTGCTGGGTCAGCACGATTGCCGCACAGATAAAAAATCACCGCGACAGCGAGAAAGGAAAACCAGAACCCGGGAGCCAGCACCGAGGACGGCTGCCACAGCACTACCAGGAACAGGGCCAGCGCCAGCGCATCAAACGGCCATTGATTGCGCCGCAGCAGAGCCGCCACTGCAAAACTGGCCAGCATGATCAGCGCCCGCTGGGTCGGGATCGACATGCCTGCCAGCAGCGCATACAGTGTTGCCATCACCAGTCCCGCGATGATTGCCATGTGCTGCGCAGGCAACCTCAACAGGGCTTTTGCAGGCAGGCAGCGGACGAGCAACCGACGCGTGAAAAAATAGCCAAAAGCCGCAGCCAGCCCGATGTGTAAACCGGAAATCGCGACCAGGTGATTGGTCCCGGTGCGCAGCAACTGCTGCCACTGCTGTGTCGAAATGGCGCTGCGTTCGCCTGCCGCCAGCGCTTCGATCACGCCGCGTTGCGGACTATCGGCCAGCTCAGAATCAATGCGGGTCAAAACGCTCTGCCGGACTCGGTCCAGTGACAGCAACGGCGCTCTGGCCAGCCGGCGATTGTTGCCCTTATCGCGTACATAGCCGGTCGCCGCGATGCCCTGCTGGTAAAGCCAGCGCTCATAATCAAACCCCCCGGGATTATAAAAACCGTGCGGCGGTTTCAGGCGCAGTCGCAGCTGCCAGCGCTCACCCGTTTTCACTGTCTTGCCGTAATACCAGCTCAAACGCAGTTTTTGCGGCGGATGCCTTAATGCTGGCAAAGCATGATCGATATCGAAGCTATCGACTGCAAACACAAATCGCTGTACCTGTTTGTTTTGCGTCGGTATTCCGATCACCTGCCCGCTGACCAGCACATCTTTACCTGCCAGGGCCTCGGGCAGGCGTTGCTGCAGATACAGGTCGGCTCGCCAGGACGACCAGAGTGCGCCGGCGAACACCAGACAGAGTAAAATGATCAGATGAAAATAGCGCCGCTGGATGACAAAACCTGCGAGCGCAGTCAGGGTCAAAGCCACCAGCCAGGTCTGGGTGTGCAACTGGGCCAGTCCCTGCACCAGGCAGACGCCGAGCAGAAAAGCGAGCGCCAGCGGAAATATACTCATCGCAACTGACTCGAAACATCCATGGTTCAGGCCTGCTCTAACAATACTGTCAATGAGGATTAACGGCTTTAAATCCTGATTAAACCGGGAAAGGTTTGCCAAGACTCAACACAACAACGATAATCTACCTTCTTCAGCAATCGCACACAACGACCCGTCAGCATGCCGCGCAAGTTTTTCAAGAAATATATGCCTGATCCGCATGATATTCGCAACAACAAAGCACTCAAAGTGTTCGGTACCTTGCTGCACGACCCCAATCTCTGGCATCTGAATCGACGTTCGGTCGCCGCCGCATTTGCGGTCGGTCTGTTTTTTGCCTGGTGGCCGGTGCCCATGCAGATGGTGCTCGCAGCCGGTGGCGCTATTATATTTCGCGCCAATCTGCCGATTTCCTGTGGCCTGGTCTGGGTGACGAATCCGATCACCATGCCGCCGATGTTTTATTTTGCATATCGGATTGGTGTCTGGATTGTTGATGCGCCCAAACGGACTTTTCATTTCGAAGCAAGCACCGCCTGGTTATTAAACGAGCTGCACTTTATCTGGAAACCGTTTCTCACTGGCTGTTTCACCGTTGCCGTGGTCAGTGCCGTGCTCGGCTATATCAGCATTCAAATCGTGTGGCGTTATTCCATAATCCAGCGCCAGAATAAACGCCGCCTGCGTAAATCATCGTAAACAGGACGTCTCATGATCTGGAAACCCCACGCCACCGTCGCTGCTATTGTTGAACGCAATGGACAATTTTTAATGGTTGAAGAAGAAGCCGATGGGCTGGTTGTTTACAACCAGCCCGCAGGTCATCTCGATCCTGACGAAAGCATCATTGAAGCCACAGTGCGTGAAACCCGCGAAGAAACCGCGTGGCATTTTCACCCCGAAGCAATCGTCGGCATCTATTTATGGGATCAACCCAACACCAAACGCAGTTTTTTGCGTTTTGCATTTTGTGGCACGGTCAGTGATCACGATGAAACACAGGACCTTGATACCGGTATTCTGCGCGCGGTCTGGCTAACACGTGAAGAACTGCTGGCCATGCCGGAAAAAATCCGCAGTCCGATGGTGATCAGCTGCATTGATGACTATCTTGCGGGCAAACGTTATCCGCTCGATATTCTGCGCGATGAACCCGGCACGATTTCTCAGTAACTGATGCCACATCTCGTATCGGAGTGACTGCTTCCAGCAAACAAAAAACAAAAATCATTGTCGGCATGTCCGGAGGCGTAGACTCGTCCGTTGCTGCACTGTTGCTTCTTGAACAGGGGTACCAGGTCGAAGGCCTGTTCATGAAAAACTGGGAAGAAGATGACGACGCCGATTATTGCGCAGCACAGCAGGACCTGGAAGATGCAGCCGCAGTCTGCAAAACGCTGGGGATCAAACTGCACAGTGTCAACTTTTCTGCCGAATACTGGAACCGGGTGTTCACGCATTTTCTCGACGAGTACAGCGCGGGACGCACGCCCAATCCGGATATTTTATGCAATAAAGAAATCAAGTTCCGCGCGTTCCTGGATCACGCGATGACACTGGGTGCAGACAAAATTGCAACCGGGCATTATTGCCGTAATCGCTTGCGGGATAATCTATGGCAATTATTGCGCGGACTGGATACCAACAAGGACCAGTCATATTTTCTGTATGCACTTGATCAACAACAAATCGCGCATGCGCTGTTTCCAGTGGGCGAACATGACAAAACAGACATCCGCGAGCTGGCAAAAACAAACAACCTGAGCACTCACGACAAAAAAGACAGCACTGGCATCTGTTTCATCGGCGAACGCCGCTTCGACAATTTTCTACAGCAATATTTACCAGCGCAACCTGGAAACATTATCAGCACAAGCGGGTGAAATTCTGGGAACGCATAATGGTCTGATGTATTACACCTATGGACAACGCAAAGGGCTTGGTATCGGCGGCATGAAAGACAGCAACGAAACACCATGGTACGTTTCAGGAAAAAACCTGAAAAGCAATGAACTCATCGTGGTACAGGGTCAGGATGATCCGCACCTCTATCATCAAATACTGGAATGCTCGCAACTGCACTGGATAGCCGGTGTCCCACCGAACACACACAGCCTGACAGCAAAAATTCGATACCGGCAGGCCGATCAGGAATGTGAAATCAGCGTGTTGAACAATCAAAAACTGCGCGTCACTTTCAAGCAGCCACAGCGTGCAATCACACCTGGTCAATCCATTGTGTTTTATCTGGATGAAGTTTGTCTCGGCGGCGCTATCATTGAAACCATGTACAATCAGGATGACCCGCTTTGAAATATACCATTCGTGACCGCTGCATTGCTCTGGCCGGTGTATTTCAGGCCTGCGCACTGGTGCAACAAATTGCCACACGCGGCACCGCCAATAGTGCAGTGATAGAAGCCAGTCTCGAAACCCTGTTTCGTTTTGATGTTAATACGACCGAAGAGGTCTACGGCAGTATTGCCGGTGTCACCACCGGACTTACGTACCCTCAGGGAACAACTGACATCCAGTCGGAGCAATCGTGATGCTGAAATTACACGATACGCCATTTCCCTGTTAGTGCTGGAGCGCGGTCTCAGCAGAAACCAAGAAATGCTGGACACCATCACCTCACGTCTCAAAGAAGCCGAGAACACGCTGGAATATTTCAGCCTGAGATCACGACAATATTCTTGCCCGCCTCGGTGCTATCTACAAAGACACGATCAGTACCCTTGGACCACGTGTCATCGATCAGCGGCGAACAGCCCTATCTTGATAATGAACACAATGCCAGCAAGGTACGCGCACTGCTGCTGGCCGGAATCCGCTCTGCCGTGCTCTGGCGCCAGTGTGGCGGTTCGCGCTGGCAGATCCTGTTCAGCCGAAAGCACTATATAGCGCCTGCGACCGTCTGCTAGTCCGAAGCCTGAACCTCGCACCGCGCCCGTCGAGTCAGCACAGATAATCATCCTGAATAAAGCCCTGTCGGTCGAAATTAGTCGCAGATCGCCTAACATGTTGCGTACACTGGTCTACTATACTGAAACAGAAGTTGAAATGTTATAAAACATATAAGTCAGGGCTAATATTTGTGGCGTTACACTATGAAAAGTATGGCAGTATTGAATCGAGGCATCACCATATTACATATTCTGCCTGGGCCTGGCAGCTTACCGGAGGCATCAGCATTGCAGACTGCCTCCCAGACAGACCAGCTTTCATCGAATGTCTTCAATTTTCAGATAAAGCTGGCCAAAAATGGCAATGCGCAATCACAAACCAAAGTCGGTGAAATGCTCGAAGCCGGCAATGGTGTTGGCAAAGACCTGAAACAGGCCAGGCACTGGTATGAACTGGCAGCAAAATCTGGCTACAAACCCGCCAAAGATCGCCTGAAATTTCTCGACATCAAAGCCCGTGGCTTTGACCAGGCAAAAGACGGCGACTGGCTAAAAAGCATCAAGACCCAGGCAGCCGGACAGGATCGCGATGCCATGTTACTGCTAGCACAAATGTACCGTCAGGGCATCGGTGTCAACAAGGACTTTGGTGCAGCAAAACAACTTCTCAATGTGCTGAGTGTTTCCGGAAACATGATTATCGATTTTGAAAACACACAATTGAATGCCGATATCGTCGCCGACAAAAAACACCAGCAGGCGCTCGAAGCACAACGTGCTGCGCAGGCCAGACAACGCGCCGAAGCCGAACAACAGAAAAAAATTCAGGCTGCAGAACAGGCAAAACAGGCCGCTGCTAAAGCAAAAGCAGACGCCGCTGCCAAACAGGAAACAGAAGAAGAAAAACGTAAACGCTATGAAGCGGCAATGAAGCAACTGAAAGAACAGCAGCGGCTACTCGAGCAGCAGCAAAAATGGGCTGAAGGTCAAAGCAGTAATAGTCCTTGCTGTTGATGGTGGTGAATTTTCCGGTTACCTTTTTATCACCGCATCGGCAAGTACTGAAATGCCTGGTTCAGGCGTCTTCTTCTTTTAGTCGTATATTGTCTTCAAGCTCTGGATACTTGCCACGCATATCACTAAAGTACTCGCGCAATATATCCATATCTTTTTTGATATCGTCGCCCGGCATCAACGTCAGACCGATGTGCACCTGTTTTTTCTCATAGTTATAATAACTGCATAAAATCGGCACCTGCGCAGAGTGCGCCAGCCAGTAGAAACCCGATTTCCAGTACTGTGTTTTTTTACGAGTGCCTTTGGCAGCAATCACGATAATTAGATTATCCGACTCATCGTACTTACGTTTTAATTGCCTGACCACACCATGCGGATGACTGCGGTCGATGGCAATACCGCCCAGCTTGCGCATCAACCAGCCGAAGGGCCAGCGAAACAGTGTGTCTTTCCCCAGCCAGTGGATTTTAATGCGATATACAAAGCTGGCAGCGATGGCGATCGGGAAATCCCAGTTACTGGTATGTGGCGCGCCCACCAGAACAAACTTTCCGGACATGGGCACTTCACCCATCGCTTTCCAGCCGAACAGACCCAGAAGGACACGGCCCGTCCAGTATTTAATTCGCCCGGTGCGAAAAATATAATTATCCTTATTTGCCTGGTTCATTGACCTCAGCCACCAGAATATACAAAACCCACGAAAATGTCCACAATCCCTGTTGCAATCAGCAGTGGGTCATGTAGTCATCAAGCCAGATCAGTGCTAACGCTAGGATACTCAGGCTGCTTTAAAAGTTTCCCAGTAATACTTTTTCGCTTTGTGCAATTTACGGTATGCATCGAGCAGTCTTCCGTGAGTAGCGAACCCTTCGAGACTCAGCCCAGGACTATGCAGCCCATGAAAACATTCGCGCGCGTCGACAATCGCCTGCCCTAGCTGAAGATTCTCTGCACCATACATCAGCGCCAGGCTATCCGCATAATCGGCAAAATCGCGCTCCGTGTCCAGCGCAAATTGCAGCAGCGCCTGGATACAGGCGTATTCGCGCGTGCGCGTATCATCCAGCTGCTCACCGTGCAAACACCACTCCACCCATTCAAGCGCTTCATCATGGTTCTTCAGCGCCAGGCATAGCATGGCCTTGAGTTCACCGATACGCAGACTGGCCCAGGCCGAACCCGGCTCAGGCGCAACGCCGATAAATTCTGCAACGCGCTGAAAATCATTATAGCCATCTTCCTGTAAGGATTCGTACAACTGCTGCCAGCTTTCAGCATCAAGATTTTTCAGAGACAGGATCGCTTCGCGGTATATTGCGCCTTCATTATTATTGTTCCACTGCAAATCGTCGACCGGGTAGATGTCTGACATGCCCGGTACGATGATACGGCAGGCATATACATCCAGATGTTCATAATCGGATATATAAATATTTTTTCCCATGTCGTGGATAATGCCACATAGATATTCGAACTGGTCTTCGGTACTGGTGTCATGGTTCCAGTCTACAAATTCATAGTCGGGTGTGTTCCTGAAAAAATCGTAAGCCAGCAGTCCACTGGAATCGATAAAATGCGTTTCAAGGTTGTGGTGGTCCGCGACCTCATCCAGATCAAAACTTGCCGGCTGAAAACCGTCCAGCTGATCCAGACTACGCCCCTGCAATAATTCGGTGACTGTGCGCTCCAGCGCAACTTCGAAACAGGGGTGCGCGCCGAATGAAGCAAATACCGAAGCATTTCCCGGATTGATCAGCGTGACACACATCACCGGATATTGGCCGCCGAGAGAGGCATCAGAAATTTTCAGATGATAGCCGTGTGATTCAAGATCACGGATCGAGGCCACGATACCCGGAAAACGTTGCAGCACGATTTCGGGAACGTCCGGCAGACTGATACCTTCAGCGATGATCCTGTTTTTTACATAGCGCTCGAATACTTCGGACAGGGCCTGAACACGCGCTTCGTTTTTAGTATTGCCCGCCGACATGCCATTGCTGACATACAGGTTGCCGATGATATTCACCGGAAACCAGATCGTTTTACCATCGCGCTGGCAGACATATGGCAGCGCACAGATACCACGCTCGCCGGTTCCCGAATTCATATCGAATAACTGCTGCGGTGCCAGAGCTCGATCCGGGTCGTAAAAATCCCAGAGCTCGTCATTCAGTAATCCCTTCGGCATGGTTTCACTGTCGACCGAAAACCAGCGCTCATCCGGATAATGCACGAATGCATCTTCAGCAAAATCTTTCCCCAGATAAAAATCCGCAAAAAAATAATTACAGCTCAGACGTTCGAAATATTCACCCAGCGCACTGGCAAGGCAGGCTTTTTTCGTCGCACCCTTGCCATTGGTAAACATAAGACCGCAGTCCCTGTCGCGAATGTGCACGGAATACACATTGGGCACCGGATTCAGCCAGGAGGCTTCTTCCACATCAATATCGATCGCCCTGAGTTTTTCCAGCATGATGTCGATGCTCGATTCCAGATCACGATCCTTGCCCTTGATAAATGTTTTCATTACTTTGGTAATCTCATGTTTTACAACAGTACGCGCTCAATACCATTAGTGTTGACTTTTTTGATGAACTCTTCCTGCCAACTTTCACCCAGATTGTATTTGCACAACTCGACTACGATGTAATCGGTTTCCAGACCGGTGTCGTCCTGATAGCGCGACAGGCCCTGCTGGCAGGCCGGGCACGAGGTCAGCATTTTCACCTTGCCTTTTTCCGCAACCTGAGCGCCGGTGAGCTGCTCGATACCTTTGTGCAGCTCTTCGGCTTTTCTGAAACGCAGCTGATCGGCAATGTCCGGACGCGCCGTACCCAGGGTGCCCGATTCTCCACAACAACGATCCGACAACACTACTTCCTGTTGCATCAATGTCGACGCCACTTTGATCGGATTATAAGTCTTCATCGGTGTATGACAGGGATCGTGGAACAGATATTTTGTGCCATCCGCAGTTTTGCAGGCTAATGCCCTTCTCCATCAGATATTCATGGATGTCGAGCAAACGGCAGCCGGGAAAGATTTTTTCAAATTCGTATTTCAACAACTGATCCATACAGGTGCCACAACTGACAATCACGGTTTTGATATCGAGATAATTCAACGTGTTGGCTATACGGTGAAACAGCACGCGGTTTTCGGTGCTGATTGCCTGACCTTTTTCAGCATCACCGCCTGAGGTCTGCGGATAACCACAACACAGGTAGCCCGGAGGCAATACCGTTTTGGCGCCGACATGATGCAACATGGTCAGGGTCGCCATACCGATCTGACTGAACAGGCGTTCAGAACCGCAACCCGGAAAATAAAAGACCGCGTCGGAATCATTAGTGGTTTTTTCTGCATCGCTAATAATCACGACCTGTGATGCATCTTCAGCATCCAGCAAGGCCCGCATCGGTTTTGCGGGCACTTTGGCGCGCATTGGCTTGCGTACCAGATTTACAATCTGTTCACGTCCACCCGTCTTGCCCGTAGTCGCAGGAGGTATGCGGTTTTTACGGCCCAGCAATCCACTGGTTTTTGCCAGCCGATGCGCAAAATTAATCGCAGCAAATCCCAGCTGCGCCATGCCCAGTCGCATAAACCTGATCGCTGTCGGATCTTTTATGTTCAGGAACTGCATCGCGGCCCAGCTGCCGATATTAAATTTGCGCTGGCCACGGTCTTTCAGAATCTTGCGCATACGGATCGAAACATCGCCAAAGTCGATATTCACCGGACACGGCGCCAGGCATTTGTGACACACCGTGCAGTGATCGGCTACATCGTTGAGATCATCGAAATGGCGTACCGATATCCCGCGTCGCGTCTGTTCTTCATATAAAAATGCTTCAATGATCAGACCGGATGCCAGTATCTTGTTGCGTGGCGAATACGAAAGATTGGCGCGCGGCACATGGGTCATGCATACCGGTTTGCACTTACCACAACGCAAACAGTGTTTGATATCGTCGTTCAACAAACCGAGTTCGCTTTCTTCAAGAATCAGCGCTTCCTGCTGCACCAGCGCCAGTGATGGCGTGTAGGCCGATGCCAGGCCCGATCCGGGTAATAATTTACCTTTATTAAATCGCCCTGTCGGGTCGACCTGTTTTTTGTAGGCCACAAAATCGGCGACCTTGTCTTCGCTCAGATACTGGATCTTGGTGATACCAATACCGTGCTCACCCGAAATCACGCCACCGAGTTGCTGCGCCAGCAGCATCACACGATCGACCAGACGATCGGCTTCGCGCAGCATCTGATAGTTATCGGAGTGCACCGGAATATTGGTGTGTACATTGCCGTCGCCTGCGTGCATGTGCAGCGCGATGAACAAACGATTATTTTTAACAGCCAGGTGTTTGTTGCGCAGAGTGTTACGCAGTGCTTCGGTTTCGTGGCCACGAAATATTTCACGCAGGCGTTGCTTGATTTCATCGCGATACGATATGCGCACATCTCGACGCAACAGCAGATCGATTATGCAATCATTGTTGCGTATTTTTTCTCGTTCCTGCTCGGTCAGCAGATCAAGATGTTCAGTCGCGGGTGCATCCATGTTTTGTAACAGGCCGCTCCAGCGCGCACGTACCTTTTCCATATGTTCGCAGGCCAGATCGAGCTTGGCCTGAAAAATCGCACCGCTCTCCGCGCTGTCTTCGTATTCAGCATCGATGCGTATTTCTGCAAGTCCGCTACGTAAATGCTTAACCATGGCGTCGATACTTTCCAGCTTGTTGCTGATCGACTGTTCGATATTGATGCGTTCGATACCCATGTTGTATTCGTTCAGACGGTGCAACGGAATCACCACGTCTTCGTTCACCTTGAACGCATTGGTGTGTGCCGAGATCGCCGCGGTGCGTGCGCGATCCAGCCAGAAACGCCGACGCGCTTCCGGACTGACTGCAATAAAGCCCTCGCCTTCGCGCACATTGGCAATCACCACAATCTGGTTACTTGCTTCGGCGACCACTGCCTCATCATCACCTGCGATATCGACAATCAGTACCATTTTCGGGCGTTCACGTCCGGGCGTCTTGGTAGCGTAGCGCACGGCTTTTACATAACGCTCGTCG
Organism: uncultured Gammaproteobacteria bacterium; assembly: GCA_963721085.1. Taxonomy (GTDB): domain Bacteria; phylum Pseudomonadota; class Gammaproteobacteria; order SZUA-229; family SZUA-229; genus JASBSR01. The sequence continues at coordinate 13,079 of CAVRHW010000023.1, read as the reverse complement.
AGATGTTCCAGGCCGGCGAGCACGATGCCGTTTTTCTGGTCGAGATAATCTTTAATTTCAACAATCGCGGGCACGGCCTGGGATAGATCGGAACCAAAAAACTCCAGGCACACGGTGCGGATATAACTCGGCATGCGGTGCAGAATAAAACGCGCCGATGTAATAATGCCGTCACAGCCTTCTTTTTGCACACCGGGCAGACCCGAAAGAAACTTGTCGGTGACATCTTTACCCAGGCCCAGCTTGCGAAAACTGGCACCCGGCATGCGAAGTATTTGCGGTTCACCGATCCGGGTACCGTTCTGTTTTGTGCGCGTGAGCCTGAAGCGCACTTCGTCCTGTTCGTGAATTTTGCCGAGGTTGTGTTCGAGGCGCTCGATCTCCAGCCATTCCGCATCCGGCGTGACCATGCGCCAGGACACGAGATTATCCAGCGTGGTACCCCAGAGCACGGCTTTTTTGCCGCCAGCATTCATCGCGATATTGCCGCCGATGCAGGACGCATCCTGCGAGGTGGGGTCGACCGCGAACGCCAGACCACTTTTTTCAGCCAGTTCCGACACCCGGCGTGTGACCACGCCCGCGCCACAGCGCACGGTCGGTACCTGGTGATCCACGCCGTCCAGGGCTTTCAAATCAATACCGCCCAGATCTTCCAGCTTTTCGGTATTGATCACCGCCGAGCGCGCATCCAGCGGCACTGCGCTGCCGGTGTAGCCGGTGCCGCCGCCGCGCGGGATGATGGTCAGTTCCAGCTCGATACAGGCCTGCACCACTTCGATGACCTCGGCCTCGGTATCGGGGGAGATCACAACAAAGGGCGACTCCACGCGCCAGTCGGTGGCATCGGTGGCGTGCGACACCCGCGCCAGACCGCCAAAATCGACATTGTCGTGTGCGGTGATGCGTTTGAAGCGCCTGCGCACGCGCTCGCGTAGCTTGCGATCCAGTTCAAACTGATCGGCAAACCGGGTCACCGCGGCCAGTGCAGCGCGGTGCAGTTCCAGCGCGCGTGCATTGCCCGCAGCGCGGGCCTCGATCTGGCCCAGGCGATGGCGCATGGCCTCGATCAGCGCAGTACGGCGTTTACGATCTTCGAGCAGGTCTTCCTGCAGATAGGGATTTCTCGCCACCACCCACATATCGCCCAGCACCTCGAACAGCATGCGCGCAGAAATGCCCGTATTGCGCTCGGCGCGCAGTTCTTCCACCAGATGCCAGATCGGTTCACCCAGAAATCGGATGACGATTTCACGGTCGGACAGCGAGGTGTAGTTATAGGGTATTTCGCGGATGCGCTCTGGCATGGAACAGCTCGGGTGGCCTCAAATTCAAAGCGCCTATTGTACCGATGTTGAAGCCGGACTGCAGACCAATTCAGGCGGTGCTGGCCGCCGGAATGACATAAAAAAATATCGAGAAAAAATGCAGCAGGCTGCCGAGCATCACAAACAGATGCCAGATCGCGTGGTGATAGGCCATGGTGTGCCTGACATAGAAAAACACGCCCAGGGTATAGCTCAGGCCGCCGAGCAATAACAATAGCAGCCCGCCGGGCTCGACCTGATCCAGCATCGGCTTGATCGCGATGAGCACGATCCAGCCCATACCAAGATACAGCGCCAGCGACAGTTTCTGGCGGCCGCGCGTAGTACCCAGTTCGAGCATGATCCCGAGCAGGGCGATGCCCCAGACCAGAGCAAACAGCGCCCAGCCCCAGTGACCGCGCAGGCTCACCAGGGTAAACGGCGTATAGGTCCCCGCGATCAGCAAAAAAATCGAAGCATGATCGATTCGTTGCAGAAGATGTTTGAGGCCGTGGGCACGAACACCGTGATAAAAAGTCGACGCGGTGTACAGCAGAATCAGCGTACCACCATAAATACTCACGCTGACAATATGCCAGACATTGCCGTAACGCACTGCGAACACCACCATCAGCACCAGCGCAACAATACTTAACAACGCACCAATGCCATGCGTAATCGTATTGGCCAGCTCTTCAGCAAAACTGTAGTGAGTCGCATTGACGGGACGTGATTTCATAGCTGCTTTAGTATAAACACAGGGCGAATTAGTTTCTCATTATTTTAAGAATATACTGATGCATTTAAATTTGCACAAAATCGACTATTGCTACGGCTGGATCACGTTTTTCGACCACCACTTCATGTAGCAGACTGAATAAAGGATAATCACGCCACGGAAATAGCGCATATTTTTCGACCATTAGCAGCGTGTGTACGCCTTCGCCTTTAATATTACTACGATCGCCGCGTACCAGTTGTCGGCCCAGCGCATGATGATGAGAATCTTCGCTGGTCGCAGTCGCGATCAGATCACCCAGTCCGGCCAGGTCATACACGCTGCCCGCTTTGCCACCCAGTCTCTGCACTATCGATTCCAGTTCATGGAGCGCGCACACCGTCAAAAAACCTCGCATGTTTTCTCCCAGCTCGAGTTCATCAGCCATACCAAAAACCATGGCATACACATTTTTCAAAATCACCGACCAGCTAATACCTGTGACATCCCGGCTGCTTCTAATCAACAGCTTGCTGTCAGCAAACAGCCCATGTATTCGCTGGCACAAAAGACTATCCGAACAGGCGAGTTGCGCAAAACCATAATGGCCCGCGCGCAAGTCTTCAGAAATCATCGGACCGTACAACAGGCCATACGCAAGCTGTTTATCAGAAAACACATCGGACAGAATCTGTGCAGCAGTTTGTCCTGATTCATCCAGCCCCTTGGCAATACTGATCGTCACGCAGTCTTTTTTCAGCAAGGGCGCAATGTCGTTTGCAACTTCGCGATGCGGGTTCACCGGCAGACAGAAAATAACAATGTCTGCCAGTGGCGCAGCCTCGTTCAGATCAGCACTCTGTAGACCGTCAACCGGAAATTTATCCCAGATATGCAGCACATGGTGCTCTGCCAGCAAATATTGCATAGCATGTCCCATCTCCCCGTAACCCAGTATTAGTACATTCGCTTTCATATTTGTCGTCTAACGGCATGCCTGGTTGCTGATAAATGTCGTTGACTGTATCAGCCAAACGCTTACTATGCCATAACATGGATAACAGACATATCATCTTTGTACCCGGTAAAAACCCGAAGCCGGAACCAGATATTCATCGTGACCTGCTCTGGCGCGCTATGATAGAAGGCATATCACGCATTGATAAAACCTGCGCCATAGAAATACAGCAGCAGAAAGCACACTTTTCTCTAATTGCCTGGAATTTCACCTACTACCACAGCTATATAAACATAGAGCCCGAGCTACCCTGGATCGAAAAAGCTCTGGCAAAAATGGGCGCGGATGCAGATGATGTACGCGAAGCCAGGAGCTGGGGGTTCAAACTGAACTGGCTGATGTATGCCATCGCCGACATCATGCCTCTCATCATCCGCTATCTGCCCGGGCCGGCCTGTGCCACCGCACGCGAAACACAACGCTATTTCAGCAACACGCTCAATGTAGCCCGCGATATACGCGCACCTCTCAAACTGCAGATACGCGAGCTGCTGGAAAACAAGCAGAAAGTTTTACTCATTGCACACAGCCTGGGCACGGTCATCGCCTATGACGCCTTGTGGGAACTCAGTCATCTTCAGCAATTTAACAATAAGCTGGATTTCCTGACCATCGGCAGCCCACTGGGGATGCACTTTGTGCAGCACCGCTTACTCGGCCATGCATTCGATGGCGTCGATAAATACCCCGCCAATATACGTCACTGGATAAACATTTCCGCCAAGGGTGACATTACCGCGTTGGACAAAGACCTCCACGATGATTTCAAACCCATGCTAAAACTGGGCCTGGTAGAATCCATCACTGATTACAACAAACACGTGTACAACTGGTATCGCAACGCCAGTGGGCTCAATGTACATCGTTCGTATGGCTATCTGGCAAACGACGTGGTCGCAAAAGCAATTGTGGACTGGTGGCGTGGCAACAATGAACAGTGAACAATTAATAATGAATAATTATAAGCACGTTCTCGGTATTAGCCTGCCATGAAAGTATTTGCCAGCTCGATTCTAACGCTGCGCGCCAGCAATCTTTAACTCAATACCCGAAATACTCAACATCTCTCCTAGCTGACTACTATTCAGCAACACTGCTGTAACACTACTGCACATACCTGTCATACCAGCGTCATATATGTGTCACAAACACATCATATCTGCGTCACACAAATGTAACACCGGCATAATATCGTAGCCGCCTTGTGAATTTGTACTACTTAGTTTTGTTTTAACAATATTTCCGGGAGGAAACATGAATAAAAAGTTGATCATTATAGCAGCAGGTGCGGGTATTGCGCTTCCTGGAATAGTAAATGCAGCCCAGGTTGCTGGTGATGCACTCGAGATTTACGGTAAGGCACACATCAGTCTTGATTCTGTCAGCGCGAAAGATAGTGCAAACAAAGATGTCAGCAATCTTAGCCTGTCCAGTAATTCATCACGCCTCGGATTCAAGGGCAAAGCCCCTGTTGGTACCATGACAGGATTTTACAAGATTGAAGGTTCTGTCAGCTTCGCGAATTCTGGCGGCACCATTGATCACCGCGCAGCATATGCTGGTCTCACGGGTGATATGGGTAGTATCCTGCTGGGCTATCGTGATACACCGTTCAAGGATATTCGCGGCAAGTTTGATCTGTTCGGTGACACCGTGGGTGATGCACGTAACATCATCGGCAGTATTGGTGGCAATATTTTTGATAAGCGTGCCAAAAACGCGATCATGTACACCACACCAAAGTCTGGTGGCATCGAGGCTAATATCATGTATTCGACTGCATGGGAAGGAGATACCACCGCACAGGCAGGCCAGGACAACAACAATAACAGCCTGATTAGCGCCAATGTGCTGTACAAAGCTAATGCACTATCGCTGGCCGCCGGCATGGAAAAACAAAAACATGTAGACACCACTACCGGTGATACCACCAATACCGGTACCGCTACACGGCTGGTCGGCACCTACGATATGGGTGAGATGCGCGTTGGCCTGATATACGAAAACCTGGATGACGATAAGTCAGACAGCCTTAAGCGCTCAGCCTACGGTGCAAACTTCGAAATGAAGACTGGCGCAGCAGGCAAAGTCAAAGTGCAGTACATCCAGGCAGGTGACAATAAGGCAGTGAGTAATTCCGGCGCCACTGAAATTGCAGTTGGATATGATTACAAACTGGATAAAATCTCCAGCACATACATCGCCTATTCAACCGTAAGCAACGACACAAACGGTTCATACGTGATGGGTAATGGCCATGACCAGAAGTACACCACTGCAACCGGTGAAAACGTCAGCGCACTTTCTGCTGGTTACATCATAAAATTTTAAGGACGGCGGCGTTATCAGGGACGATTCAGAACTTTATGATCATTACTGGCCCGGCATAATATTGCCGGGCCAGTAATTTAATGCGTTATCTGCAACCCGAAGTTATAGGGTATTCGCCCGGGCTCGTAGCCCGGGCATTTTTTTTGCTACAGCATCTATTTCTCATTCATCCGGGACGTATTCAACAACCCTGTTACGTCCAGAGTGTTTTGCTTTATATAATGCCGCATCGGCCATATTCATAAGCTCGTCAATATCTGCACCGCCAGCCGCACCGCAGAATAGACCGATACTTATGGTCACGTGAAAACGTGTCTCGTTACTGATAAACTCATGTTCCTCAACACGTTTGCGTAATGTTTCAGCACGCTCCCTGGCCACTTTTGCGCTGCATTTCAGTTTAACGACTATCTCATCACCACCATATCGTGCCAGCAGGTCGTTCTCACGCATCGCACTGCCAAGAACTTCTGATAGCTGAATGAGTACCGTATCTCCCGCCGCATGACCATACCTGTCATTGATAGATTTAAAGCCATCAACATCTATCAATAAAATATTCAGATCTTCGGCCTCGCCACCAGAAATGCTACTCGCAAGCATGCTTTCGAAATATCTGCGATTAGAAAGGTCAGTCAGATGGTCGCTGTCCGCAAGTCTCTGCAGCTGGTTGTTTACCTTCACCAGATCATTAGTTGCCTCATCGACACGTGACTGCAAAGACTCGTTCAATGATTTTATTTCTTTTCGAGATGACTGCAGACCATTGATTAGCTCATTCAAACTATCCGTCAACGTTTTTATTTCACGTGGCACATTACTTGAAACTTCGGGCAGTGAACCTTCAAATGAATTCACTGCCAGACGTTTTGCAGAACTGGACAGTACATTAATCGGTTTTGTAATCCATCGAATCAGAAACATCGCAAGAGTAATTGCCAGCACAGCCCCTGCCGCAATCCAGTAAAAATTGGACTCCATGATCCTGTTGACCTGGCGCTCCACCTCGGATTTTGGTTGCGGCACCATGATACCCCAGCCGATTTCAGGGATCGACGTATACCCTGCAACCATATTCTGCTTAACAAATGGCGAGAAAAATTCCATTACACCAGTTTTACCAGCCATCATCGCTTTGACGATACTTAGTTTCGACATATCATGCATGGTCTTCATCCACTCTGGATTTGGATGAGCAATGACATGCCCGCTGGCATCTACAATAGCCGAGTGCCCTCTTTTGCCAAAATGTATATTTTTTTGTAACTGCACGATCTCATCGGTTTTTACTTCAGCCATGATGACACCAATCACTTTATTTCTTTTGTCATGTATCGGCTGAGTAAAAATAATAACAGGTATTGAACTGATGCTGCCTGGTGTGATGCCGGATATCTGCGCTTTACCCGTTTCTAATGTTTTCTTATATATCGCATTATTTCTGTTAATGATGTTTCGCACAGTCGCTTGATTACCACGGGCATTATCATATGCAAGCACTATTGTTTTTTTATTAGTATCAACAATAGCAATACATTGAAAATCTTCATACCACTTCAGAGTGTTATTCGTTAACTTGAACAACGCATCAGGATTATCAGGAACATCCGGCACGTTATCCGCCAGAACAGATAAAGCATTACGATAATACGTTACGAAATTCAGTATCGGAGAAGCCATATTTTCAGCCAGCAGCTGATGCTTCTCTCTTATCTCATTCCACTGATTTTCCCAGGCAACGCGATAAATATTGATTGATACAAAGATAATCGGCAGAAATGCAACGATCAAAAAGCTCAGAATCTGTATTCTGAAAATAGGTTGCGACAACAATTTACTTAGCAACTTGTTAATCACTGATTTGACGGGCCCTGTATTTACTGCCTGATATGATCACGTAGATATACCATTAATATGCAGGATATCACATCTTTCCGTCAGCAGAATTCCCCCGTGCGTCTTGTCCATTCCCTTCACAGATCATATGGACATGCCTGAAAGACGGTTATTTCTAATATCCAGAAAAATCAGCCCAAAACCACGTAATTATTAAGGCCATTCCCGAGGTACAGGCGGTTGCATACATTAGTAATTGTTAGGCCAGCCGCGCAGGTACACACGCACTTACCGCAGTATTTTCTGCACACGCAGCATCTGGTTACCGCCTTTCTGGAATTCGTAATCCACTTTTTCCAGATGTGCCTCAAAACCAAGTGATGTCAGGTCATCTATTAGCATCTGGACATATGGAGACACACCCAGCATCAAGGTCAGGATCGGGAAAATACGAACTTCCGAAGCTACTCGAAGCATGCTAAGAACTGACGCCAGATGAAAATCGTAAGACAGGTGATCCGAATACAGAAACAAAAAATGCGAACATAGTGCTAACTGAAACTGCTCATCATCAAAATCAAGATCCGGCAGCTCACCAACTATATAGCGACCATCGCTCCTGCCGATGTCATAATCAGCCACAAAACGGCGAAGTGTAGCAATTCGATTTTCTTTTAGATGCTCGGGTGACTGGTGAAATGTCCACACCCAGTCGTCGGGCGTTTCGATCACCTGATCAATAATGTCGTCCACTACCGAGTAAAACCGATGTTCTATTTCATCCGAGCCAAAAACATACAAAGGATCAATTGACACAACCGACTTGCCCAGCTCAAACATTTCAGCATTAAAACTGGCAGGCCCATCACCTACACCGATTATCATCTTGTTTAAATCACCGCTGGTCAGCGAGAACATGTTGACATATTCACCCAGTGAACGACCGAAAGGAACTACAGTTTCAAGTTTCATAGCCATGCAAAAATCTATATTGAATAACGAGCTTTGGCAAGTATCATTTCAGAAAACATCAGCAATAAGATGCTACGCGTTGCAGCGGTAGACCTCCAGCCAGTGAAGTCATTACTTTACTCTCAGCAGTATCGTAGCCTCTACTGATGTTCAGCGCCCTTCGGCATGCGCGGCACTCAGGCAGGCACCGAAAATAAAAATGCATCCGGAAAATAAATCCACAACAGCAATGCCATGATACCGCCGAACGTCCCATAAATTGCGTTTGGTGACAAAGAGAACAATCAAAGGAAACAGCGAAAAAAACGCATTGAAGGCAAATGCTCCCGCCCATTGAACCCCGTCAATCTGCCAGAACTTTTTGACTGCGAGATAAAGTGTTGCCCAGACGCGACGGAAGTTTTGGTCAAGCCGGCCTGGTAAATTCATCTGGCCTCATCTGTTTTTTTGATTTTGATTTTCATTCCTTTGTTGTCACCTCAGCTTTGCGAATCTCGTGCTCTGCCTCAAGCCAGTCCTGATCTGCGTGGCCGTTGCGGTGACCATGCTGCTCGTAGAGATCATAGGCCCGTTCGCTGATCTGCTGGTTCATGTCGACAGGTTCAGGTTTCCTGCCTAACAGAGGTACACCCGCGGGATCGAAGACCCTGTAAGCAAGAAGTTTCACGCGATCGCTGACAAGGAACCAGATCAATGCATAACCCCAGACGAACCCTGCCCAGCCCCAGCCTAGTGGTGTCATAAACACCCCGTAGACCGCGATCAGAGTCGCCGTCAGTTGTGCCACACACACTGCTCCTAGCAGCATCCGCCCCGGACGAATTGACCAGAACGGACCGCGCGTGCGCGTGAGGAATATCGTCAATTGTCCCGCTACCGACAGCTTCAAATACATCAGTGTCTGGATATGTGCGCGGTCGAGCTGGAACACGCGCTCACCAAGATAAAACATTCCGAACGATGCAAGCACGCCTGTTATCCCCAGAACTGTGGCGATCCCCAGCACCATGTGCATGTTCCAGGCCTCGGGCTTGTCCTTGTAATGCACCTTGTCATAGGCAATAGACAGGATCGCTCCATCGTTCAGCAACGCCAGCATCACAATCATCACTGCAGTCACCGGGTAAAAGTTGAACACCAGAATGGACAGAGTCATGAACACCAGCACGCGCAATGTCTCTGCGATGCGGTAGATAGCGTAACTGTTCATGCGCTGGAAAATTTTGCGACTTTCCTTGATCGCGTCGATGATTACCGACAGGCCGGGCGTCATCAGCACGATGTCAGCCGCGGCACGCGCCGCGTCAGTCGCACCGGAAACAGCGATGCCACAGTCTGCCTTCTTCAGTGCAGGAGCATCGTTTACTCCGTCACCGGTCATGCCGACGATGTGTCCGCGTTGCTGCAGCACATCCACAATGTGGAATTTGTGTTCGGGAAACACCTGGGCGAAGCCGTCTGCCTTTTCGATGGACTCTGCCAGTTGCCCGGCCTCGTGATGTCTGGTGTCGCCGAAACCGCTGGCATCGAGGATATTCATGCCCAGTCCCAGCTTACTGGCAGTTTCGCGTGCAATCGCCAGTGCATCGCCGGTCACCATCTTGACGTTCACGCCCATCTTGCCTGCGGTGGCGATGGTTGCTTTGGCCTGTTCGCGCGGCGGATCGAACAGGGGCAGCACACCAATGAACTGCCATTGGCCGTCACCATCGGCTCGTGCTACCGCCAATGAACGAAAGCCGCGCGCGGCAAATTCATTGACGGCTTTATCGACTAAGGAAACAACATTATTGGCATTGGCCGATAATTCCAGAATTATTTGTGGCGCACCTTTGGTTACCTTGAACTCGTTGTCATCCGGTCCCTTGATAGTCGCTTCGGTGCGCTTGTGCACTGGATCGAACGGCTGGAAGTGAATCACCTTATAAGCCTTTAATGCATCCCGGTCTTTCAGACCGCCCAGCACGGCCAGGTCGATGGTGTCCTGGTTATCCGCGCGCGATGCCAATGCTGCATTCAGAATGACTTGCTCGACCGGGATGTCATTGACGCCAAAGGGTTCACCCAGTGTCAGTTTGTTCTGCGTCAGGGTGCCGGTTTTGTCAGAGCACAGAATATCCACACCCGCTAATTCTTCAATCGCCGCCAGACGGGTAACAATCGCCTCTTTTTTCGCCAGCAGGCGTGCGCCAATGGCCATGGTCACCGACAACACCGTGGGCATCGCGACGGGAATCGCGGCTACGGTCAACACCAGAGCAAATTGCAGCGTGGTCAGGATAGGGTCGCCACGGAACAGCGCAACGGTAATAATCACCGTCACCAAGGCCACGGCAAGGAGAATCAGGTAATTACCAATCTTTAATACCGCGCGTTGAAAATGGCTGGTGGTTTGCGCCTCCTGCACCAGCTGCGCGGTCTTGCCGAAGTAGGTGTTTGCGCCTGTGGCATAGATCAGTGCATCGATCTCACCGGTGCGAATAATTGAACCAGAGAACACTGCATCACCAGCCGTATGTATCACGGGCAGAGATTCGCCGGTCAGTGCGGATTGATCTACTTCGACTGGATCACCTTCCAGTAAACGCGCATCCGCAGGTACGATGTCACCCAGACGCAAATGGATAATATCGCCCGGCACCAGTTCACGCGCTGGCGGGTTAACCCACTTGCCATCGCGTTTTACCTGCGCCTTTATCGCCAGCCTGGCCTTCAGCGCAGCAATCGCGTTACCCGCCTGATGTTCTTCCCAGAATCCAACCACGGAGTTGGTCATAAGCAACACAAGAATAATGCCAAAGTCCGGCCAATGCCGGGCGACCGCCGACAGGATCACGGCCGCTTCGATCATCCACGGGATCGGCCCCCAGAAATAACTGAGGAATTTCAGGAAGGCATTGGTCTGCTTTTCTTCAAGCTCGTTCGGCCCATATTGACCAGCCGCTTTTGCGCCTCAGCCTGAGTCAGACCGTCCGGCGAGGAACCCAGCCTTTTCTCCACTTCCGCCAGTGGTATGGATTTCAGATCATCCTCCGCAGCGGATTTCGATCCTGGTTTTGTGGAAGACGAATTGGATTGCATAAATTAATTCTCCTGCTGTCCTGGTTAGGCTGCCACTTAAGTGCGTTATCGTACTCGTGTTGCGCCGCTCACGTACACGGAGTGTTCTGGCAGATCATTCATAATGCAAGGTATTACACGAGCGCAGACAGAGCATGATTGTGAGAATAGTGCTCATTCAGGTTTATCCACTGGATTCGACATGTCACGCAACATGTGGTGCAACGATTCTGTTTTCATTTAGATGACCTGCATAACTATGGTTCCGCGTCATTCATGATGCTTCATCGCTTCCGCAGCCAGCGCTGCGCGCACCGCCATAACAAACGATTCAGTCAGCGTTGGATGGGGATGAATCGCGCCGGCAATGGCTTCTATCGGCAGTCCTGCCTTCACCAACAAGGCGGCTTCGCCCATGATTTCACCGGCACCTTCTACTAATGCATGCACGCCGACTACTTTGTGGTTGCTGGTCTCGTAAATAATTTTTAATAATCCATTATCACTGCCATCGATCTGTGCGCGTGCGTCAATGTGAAAATCGTATCGGGCCACCGCAATATCCAGTCCTGCCTCTTGCGCCTGTTGTTCGGTCAGTCCTGCGATGCCAATTTCAGGCTCGCTAAAAATCACCGCGGTATTGGTAGCTGCCGTGGGAAAGGGAACAGGCTGACCCATTAGATGACGCGCCAGCGCCAGTCCCTGAGCGGTTGCCCAGTGGGCGAACATGGGTTGACCGGTGACATCGCCCACTGCATAAATACCCGCTTCGGTGGTTTGAAGTGTGGCATCCACCTCAACGCCATGGAGGCCATGTTTTACCGCAGTGTTTTCCAGACCAAGTCCTTCAACATTGGGACGGCGTCCAGTCACCATCAATACAGTATCGGCAATGCTGTGCTGCTTTTCTCCGGCCTGATCAGTGTATTCCACAAATACGTCCTGGCCAGAATGAACAATGGCCTCCACCTGACAGCTCGTGTGAATATCGATAGCTTGTTGTTGCATCGTTTGTTGCAGCAGCGTTGCCAGTTCTTCATCTACCGGACCAAGAATGCGTGGCGCGGTTTCTAAAATCGTCACCTGGCTACTAAAGGTGTTAAAGACTTGACCTAACTCGACACCAATGGGACCGCCGCCAACAATCACCAGTTTATCGGGTATGTGATCGATATTCAGAATGCTTTCACTATCATGCACCCTCGGATGCTCAATGCCTCTGATGGGTGGCATAAAGGGCACTGAGCCGGTGGATAGTATGGCTATTTCGAAGTGAATTTCCTGCGTCGTGCCATCTTCTTTTTCGATACTGGCGCTGCGTGAACTGAGCAAACGGCATCGTCCAAACACAGTCTTGAGTGTTGGCAGCCGTTCAGTGTTTTGCAAGGCGGCATCGCTGCGACGTTTTAGAATCGCGCGTTTGCGTTCGAGTACGGCGGACCAGTTCACCGTCACGTCCTGTGTCGGTAGACACAGACCGAAATCACTGGCTTCTCTTATCTCGCGCAATCGGCGCGCGGATTCACGAAAAATTTTGGAAGGGATGCAGCCCTCGAATAGGCAGGTTCCACCGAGGCCCGCACCCGCCTCCACCAGCAAGACCTTTTTGCCTGCCTGAGCCAGCGCCATCGCAGTGGGTGTGCCTCCTGGGCCGCCGCCGATCACCAGCACATCATATTGTTTATCCATATCAAATCCTCTTAAGCATATTTACATCATGAAACGATAGCGATGCTTCCAGATGGTTTTCGTCGTCGAGATAAGCCTGTGAGCCACATGTTCAAGGCAGCGTGAACACAGGCGCCGCAATTTTCCAGACCATGCGTTGCGCCAGGTT
>CAVRHW010000022.1:0-8664 GCA_963721085.1 uncultured Gammaproteobacteria bacterium | reverse complement strand
TCGAGCCGGGCGATGAAAACGAATCCTGTGAGCCTGAAGATATTCCGCTGAACATTGTGCATCAGGACGATGCCTTGATCGTGATCAACAAACCTGCCGGCCTGGTGGTGCACCCTGCGGTCGGGCATCGCAGCGGTACTTTGCAGAATGCTTTGTTGTTTCACGATGCGGCACTCAGCCGCGTGCCGCGCGCAGGTATCGTGCACCGGCTGGATAAAGACACCACCGGTCTGATGGTGGTGGCGCGTACCCTGCAGGCACACACCTATCTGGTCGATCAGCTGCAGCAGCGTCTGATCACGCGTGAATATCAGGCGCTGGTGCACGGTGTGTTGACCGGCGGCGGCGAAATCGATCAACCGATCGGCCGACATCCGCACGATCGCCTGCGGATGGCGATTCGTGAAGACGGTCGGGAGGCGCTGACACATTATCGTCTGCTGCAACGTTTTCGTTGCCACAGTCATATTCAGCTCAAACTGGACAGCGGTCGTACCCACCAGATTCGTGTGCATATGCAGTATTTACGCCACCCGGTGGTCGGTGATCCTGTTTATGCAGGACGTATGCGCCTGCCGCCAGACGCTTCGGCTGAATTTATCGCAGCCTTGCAGGATTTCAGACGTCAGGCACTGCACGCCTGGCGTCTGAGCCTGCAGCATCCTGACAGCTGGCGAAGCGCTGAGCTGGGAAGCGCCGATCCCGGCGGATATGGAAGCCTTGCGCCTGCAGATGCTGGCCGACCTCGAGCAGCATGGCGATGCCTGAACCAGGAGTTCAGAAGCCCGATCCTCAGCAGCTGGAGATCATCCGGCCTGACTGGCCCGCGCCGGCTCGGGTGCAGGCTGCCAGTACCACCCGGCATCGGCGGGGTGAGTGGCGGTGTTTATCAGGGCCTGAATCTGGCCAGTCATGTCGCCGATGACAACCTTCATGTTATGCAGAATCGTGAATTATTGCGCCAGGCGCTGGATCTGCCGGGTGAGCCGCTGTGGCTGAATCAGGTCCACAGTTCTCAGGTAATAGCCGCCGATGAGGCAACGACTGATTCAGATCTTCGTGCTGATGCTGCCTGGAGCGCGCAATCCGGGAAGATCTGCGCAGTGCTCACCGCAGATTGCCTGCCGCTACTGCTGTGCGATTCGGCAGGGCAGCCGGGTGGCGAGCGTGCATGCCGGCTGGCGCGGTCTTCACGCAGGAGTGATCAGTTCGACCATTGCTGCGATGTCTCTGCCGGGTGAGCAGCTCATGGCCTGGCTCGGGCCGGCGATCGGACCACAGGCATTTGAGGTCGGCGCTGATGTGTTTACTGCTTTCACCGCCAAACACCCCGATTACGCGCAGGCGTTTCAACAAACCGATGCCGAGCACTGGCTGTGTGATATTTATCGGCTGGCTCGTATCGAGCTTGAACAGGCGGGTGTCAGCCGCATCTACGGTGGTGGCTTGTGTACCTGGAGCGACAGCCACCGGTTTTATTCCTACCGTCGTGACGGTGTCACCGGCCGCATGGCCAGTCTGATCTGGCTGGACCTGAGACTGGCTGACCTGTATCTGGATTCTATATTTCCGATCAACGGCAGCACCATTTATCGCGATATTGCCTCATTTTTCTGAATTCTGACCAGCGGCTGCTATAAACAGTTAAACGGTCGCTGTGCTGTTGTTTCAGGCGGTCTGGCAAGCCGACACAATATCAGAAAATTAATGGGGCATAGTGTGATGAGGCAATTGCTATTAATCGGTGTGCTGCTCGGTCTGGTCAGTCTGCCAGTTGATGCTGAGGCCAGTGGGGCAGCAGTCAAAACTTCCAACGCGGCTGCCAACAGCCGGCCATGCTCAGAAACCGCAATCCGATTCGCAGCAGGCGATTACCTTCCTGCCAGAACAGTCAGAACAAAGCCTGCCCGGCATTCTGTATCAGCCCGATCGCTTTTGGTGGTGGTGTACACACGGTGGATGAACTCGATTTGCTCAAGTTCATGCAGACCAGTGAGCGCGGCGCAAAAGGCGTGATTATCGATACCCGTTCTCCAGGCTGGTACCAGCGCGGCACGATTCCCGGCTCCGTGAACATACCGTATACAGTTTTTGAAAAACCAGCCTCGGATGTTGAGCTGACCCGGGCGTTTGAAAAACTGGGTGTGCAGCCGCGCCACAATGTCAGTCTTGTCTTGCGTATGTTCGAGCGTCTGGGCCTGTTGGGCGGCAAGCTGAAAACAGCGCACTGGGATTTTACCCACGCCAAAGATATCGCACTGGTGTGTAATGATGCCTGGTGCAGGCAGTCGCCGCGTGCGATCAAGGCGCTGCTCAGTCAGGGATATCCCGCGAATAAACTGTATTACTACCGTGGTGGCCTGCAGACCTGGGAAGCGCTGGGTCTGACCATCCAGGTTCCAGCCGGCGAACGTCTCGCAGCCAGATAAGACCTGGATCAAGTTTTGTTAAAACAGCCCACCACAAGGTGGGCTGTTTCCGTTTCTGTGCTTGAACCTCGCAATTAAAGCCTTATATTGAAGTCATTCAAGATTTAGTTTACGAGGCAGGAAATGAGAACAGATAAATTAACCAGCAAGTTTCAGCTTGCGCTGGCTGACGCTCAGTCATTAGCGCTGGCGCGCGATCATGGCTATATCGAACCAGTGCACGTGATGAAAGCCCTGCTGGAGCAGGACGGCAGCACGGTGCGTCATTTGCTGGCATCGACCGGGGTAAAAGTTGATCTGCTGACCAGCAGGCTTGGTGACGAGCTCGATCATCTGGGCGTGATTCAGGATCACCAGGGCGATGTGCAGATTTCGGCCGATCTGGGCCGTCTGCTCAATCAAACCGAAAAGCTCGCACAAAAACGCAAGGACCAGTACATCTCCAGCGAGCTGTTCGTGCTTGCAGCCGTGGAAGACAAACAGCGTATCGGTGATGTGCTGCGTCAGGCAGGCGCCGACAAAAACAAACTCGAAAAAGCGATCGACGACATTCGTGGTGGCCAGAGTGTGGATGATCCCAACGCAGAAGAACAACGTCAGGCGCTGGAAAAATACACCGTCGATTTAACCGAACGCGCGCAACAGGGCAAGCTCGATCCAGTGATCGGACGCGATGAAGAAATCCGCCGCACGATTCAGGTATTGCAGCGTCGCACCAAAAATAATCCGGTGCTGATCGGTGAACCCGGTGTGGGTAAAACCGCGATTGTTGAAGGCCTGGCACAACGCATTATCAACGGTGAAGTCCCCGAAGGTCTGAAAAGCAAACGCGTGCTGTCGCTCGATATGGGCGCGCTGATCGCGGGTGCCAAATTCCGCGGTGATTTTGAAGAACGCCTGAAAGCAGTGCTGAACGATCTGGCCAAACAGGAAGGCCAGGTGATTTTGTTCATCGACGAATTACATACCATGGTCGGCGCCGGTAAGGCGGAAGGCTCGATGGATGCAGGCAATATGTTAAAGCCTGCGCTGGCGCGTGGCGAACTGCACTGTGTCGGCGCGACCACGCTGGATGAATATCGTCAGTACATCGAAAAAGATGCGGCGCTGGAACGTCGTTTCCAGAAAGTGCTGGTGGATGAACCTTCGGTAGAAGATACCGTGGCGATTTTGCGCGGCTTGAAAGAGCGCTATGAAGTGCACCATGGTGTCGATATTACCGACCCGGCGATTATCGCGGCTGCAACTTTGTCGCACCGTTATATCAGTGATCGTCAGTTGCCCGACAAGGCCATCGACCTGGTCGATGAAGCCGCCAGCCGGATACGCATGGAAATCGATTCCAAACCCGAAGTGATGGATCGTCTTGATCGCCGCGTGATTCAGTTGAAAATCGAACGCGAAGCGCTGCGTAAAGATACCGATCCTGCGACCAAAGCACGCCTGAAGATACTGGAAGAAGAATTGCAGAAACTCGAAAGAGAGTACAGCGATTTCGAAGAACAGTGGAAAGCAGAAAAACTCGCGGTGCAGGGTTCGACCACGATCAAGGAAGAACTCGAACGCGCGCGTCTTGAACTGGATACTGCACGTCGTGCAGGTGATCTGACACGCATGTCAGAACTGCAGTACGGTCGTATTCCGGAACTGGAAAAACAGCTGGAGCAAGTGGCGGAAGCCGAAGCCAAAGGCGATCAGGACCATGCCTTATTGCGCAACAAAGTGACCGCCGATGAAATCGCAGAAGTGGTTGCACGCTGGACCGGTATTCCGGTGAACAGAATGCTGGAAGGTGAGCAGCAAAAATTACTGCGCATGGAAGAAGAGCTGGGTAAACACGTTGTCGGCCAGGAAGAAGCGGTGGCTGCGGTGTCGAATGCCATCCGGCGTTCGCGCGCAGGTCTTTCTGATCCGAGCAAACCCAATGGCTCGTTCATGTTTTTTGGCCCGACCGGTGTCGGTAAAACCGAACTCAGTAAGGCGCTGGCCGATTTTATGTTCGACAGCGAAGAAGCCATGGTGCGAATCGATATGTCCGAGTTTATGGAAAAACATGCGGTCGCACGTTTAGTAGGTGCGCCTCCGGGTTACGTCGGTTATGAAGAAGGCGGGTATCTCACCGAAGCGGTGCGACGTAAACCGTATTCGGTGATCCTGCTCGATGAAATCGAAAAAGCACATCCTGATGTATTCAATGTGCTGTTGCAGGTACTGGATGATGGCCGTCTGACCGACAGTCACGGCCGCACTGTGGATTTTCGTAATACCGTGATTATCATGACCTCGAACCTGGGCTCCGGTCAGATTCAGGAACTGACTGCACGTGGTGCGGAATATGATGAAATCAAAGCGGCGGTGCTGGAAGTTGTCAGTCAGCATTTCCGTCCTGAATTTATCAACCGTGTCGATGACAGCGTGGTATTCCATTCGCTGGCTCGTGAACAGATACAGAAGATTGCTGAAATTCAGCTTGTGCAGCTGCATGAACGTTTGCAGCAGCAGGAAATCGGTCTGGAGCTGTCTGATCAGGCGCTGGCTAAAATTGCAGAAGCCGGGTTTGATCCTGTGTACGGTGCGCGTCCATTGAAGCGTGCGATCCAGCAGTATCTGGAAAACCCGCTGGCGCAGAAGCTACTCACGGGTGATTTTGTTGCTGGTGATACCATCCGTGTTGATTTGCGTGATGACAAACTGATATTTAGCAAACAGCATGCGATGAAAGCTGCAATGTAAGTGAAGGTGTTGCAGGGAATTCTGGTTGGTTAGTCTGTTTTCACTGAGCCAGGTAGATAGCGGGTTTTTCACGCACAATTTCTGGTCGCTTGAAGCGTGCCAGTGTATCAATGGGTTTAGGTGAGCCAAAATGAAAACCCTGGGCGAAGTCGATGCCGATTTCGTCCAGGCGTTTCAATGTGATTTCATTTTCAACGTGCTCAGCAATGGTTTTGATGTTCATCACGCTACCGATTTCATTGATTGCGGCCACCATGGCGTGACTGATGGTATTGCTGTGAATGTCGGTAACCAGTGCGCCGTCAATCTTGAGATAATCAACTGGCAAGTCCTGGAGATATGAAAAAGAGGTGGTGCTGGATCCGAAATCGTCGAGCGCGAACAAACAGTGTGCCTGCTTTAATGCTTTGATGAAATCCGCTACCTGGCTCAGGTTTCGAGTGGCAGCCGTTTCTGTGATTTCAAAACAGATAGAATTTCCGTCGATTTCATAGTCTGCAAGTAATTTCAGAATATATGCACAGAAATTTTTGTCCGAAAGAGAGTTAGTCGACAGGTTAACAAACAGGCATATATCCCTGGTGTCACCTATTTCATGCAGTGTTTGAATAACCTGGTCTATCACCCACTGGTCGACATCGCGCATCAGGCCAAAGCGTTCTGCGGCCAGGATATAGTTGCCCGGCGAGCTGATGTTGCCTTCATCATCTTTCAGGCGTAACAAAACCTCCTGCATGCGTATTTCAGGTTGAGTGCCAACTGTTGTGTAAATAGGCTGTGAGTACAGTTTAAATCGGTTGTCTTTAAGTGAATTACGAATGTCGGCTACCCATCTCAGTTCTTTGTGCATGCGTTTAACCTGCACATCGCTGAGCTCGTGTACATATAACTGATTGCGCCCCATATCTTTGGCGGCATAACAGGCGATGTCAGCTTCACTCATGGCCTTGGTAATGTTATCGGTGTTGCGGGTGATCGCAGTGATGCCGATGCTGACGCCAACATGATGGATTTTTCCCTGCCAGTGAAATTCGTATTTATTGACCAGTCGGATAATACCTTCGGCGATATCGATTGCGGTTTCCAGATTACAGTTTTCCAGCAGCAGGCCGAATTCATCACCGCCGAGCCGGCTGAGCGTATCACGATCACGGACATGGCTGTTGATAACGCGTGTTAGCTGACACAGTAATTCATCGCCCGCGTTGTGCCCGCAGGTATCATTAATGACCTTGAACTGATCAAGATCCAGGAAACACAGTGCATGTTCTCGTCCATCGGCTGTGTGCTTTTTTGAGAGCGGATTCCAGTCGTGTTTCGAACTCTTTACGATTAATCAGTTTGGTAAGCTCATCATGACTGGCCTGGAACCTGATTTCGGAATTCTTTCGCGTTGTTTCGCGTAACACGAATAAAGAGATGAGCCCGCCCACCAGCAATGAAGCCAGGGTCA
Source organism: uncultured Gammaproteobacteria bacterium (assembly GCA_963721085.1). GTDB lineage: Bacteria > Pseudomonadota > Gammaproteobacteria > SZUA-229 > SZUA-229 > JASBSR01. Next base: position 2,049 of record CAVRHW010000022.1, on the reverse strand, counting down.
GAATAATAATGATGGCTTGCGCCAGTTTTTGGTAGGTCACACTTTCTTTGAGTGCCTGACGTGCATTATCTTCCTGTCGAACCACCAGCTGCGAAAGCGCATCAATAGTTTTTGCCCGTGCCCTGTTGGCATCATTGATGGCATTGTTGATTTCAGAGCGAGAAACATCAGGTGATAACATCAGGGCAACGGCATGATTATTTAGCTTGCTGGAAATGGTTTCCAGATGCGTGACTTCGTTGAATAGCTTATGTCCTGCGCCACCCATCATGTAGTTATCAAAATTATCGTGCGCGTTTTTATAACCCTGGTTGTATCTCATTCATGACTGAACGCAGGTTTTCACGTTCAGCAGCGTCCTGGGTCTGGGAAATTCGGAACAAGATATCGCCACGCATGCGCAGAAAGTTGCGCATTTCATTGGCGTGGGTGATTTTGGCATTGGTGACAGTGACCAGGTCGGTCATGTTGTTCAGTGTGCGATCCATCTGGAATAGCGATACGAACGCTATGATAGAACACAGCGTCAGCAGGCTGATAAAGCCCAGCATGATGAAGTATTTGCTCGGATCGTGCTTCATATCAATTATTGAATGTACAGCTCATATTCATTTGCAATTACCAGTCAATTTTTAATTTTCAGTTGTACGACGTTATAAGTTGCTATTACATATATTCTGTGTATTTGATGTTTATTTTTCTCCGGCACCTCCTGCTTTTAATAAAAGTTGGTCCAGCATTCGAGTAGGTAATATGCGCTTCAGTACAGCGAATACTTTGGTCGGTACCGTGACCCGGTAGCGGATACGCGGTCGACGCGCTGTTAACGCATGAAGCACACATTTCAGTACAGCCTCGGGCGGCAAAGTAAATGGAACAGCCGGTCCCTGTTTTTCAAGACGCGCAAGCATGCCTTGATATGCGCGACGGTGCGCACTGTTGTTTACATCAATATGTTTTTTGAAGCCGAGCAGGGCATTTTCCCTGAACTTGCTCATGATGGGGCCCGGTTCTATCAACGAGATGTAAATCCCGGTGCCCTGCAGCTCTAGCCGCATCGTATCGCTCAATCCTTCGATGGCGAATTTACTGGCGTTGTACGCGCCGCGAAATGGCATCGCGGCAAAACCCAGAATCGAGCTGTTTTGAATAATACGTCCTTCTGCGGCCTGGCGCATCACTGGAATGATACGGTTCGTCAGTTCATGCCAGCCGAATATCAGTGTTTCGAATTGTTCGCGCATTGCATCGCGGCTCAGATCCTCGACCGCACCGGGCACTGCGAAGCCTCCATTGTTGAATAGTGCGTAAAGTTTGCCATCGGTTCTGGACAGAATCTCATCTACCGCGTGGTGAATGGACTCTGAATCAGCGAGATCCAGTTGCAGACTTTCCAGCCCGGCAGCATTCAGTTCCGCAACACTTTCGGCGCGGCGGGCGGTGGCGAACACGCGATAACCACGAGATTGCAGGCCTTCGGCAACACAACGGCCGATGCCGCTCGAGCAACCGGTGATAAGGACTGATCTGGAGTGGGGGGGCGACATCGCCGCAGCTTAGCATGAGAGATGGCAAGCATTGGTGTGTGGGGATATAATCCGCGGCTTGTTTACCAGAGCTCGATCAGGTTATGCCAATATACGAATACCAGTGCACTGCCTGTGGCTTTCAGAAAGAAATGCTGCAGAAAATAAGTGATGCGCCGCTGAAAACCTGCCCCGAATGCGGCAAGGAAACCATGCAGAAGATGGTGACCGCAGCCGCGTTTCGTCTCAAGGGCGGTGGCTGGTACGAGACCGATTTTAAAAAGGACAATAAAAAGAACGTTGCCGATGCCGGCACTGCCAGCAAAGAGAAAACAGCGGGTGACAGCAAGAGTGCCACCGAGAAAAAGCCGGCTGCAGCCAGCGCGGGCAGCACGACCACAACGACAAAAAAGCCCTAAAACCTAAGTATTTGATAATCAAAGGTACGGCGGTTAACATAGCCGACCTTTTCAGCCCCACACAGGAAAACACATGCGCAGCCACTATTGCGGACATGTTCCAC
>CAVRHW010000021.1:0-132877 GCA_963721085.1 uncultured Gammaproteobacteria bacterium | reverse complement strand
AGTGCACCAGAATTTGAGAGCCTATTATAACTGAATTTCAGCTATTAGCTATTAGTAATAAAGCTATTCTCTAATATTCTAATGGCCAGTTCCGGGCAGCCATGGCGTCAGAATTCGGCCCGGGCGAGCCGGTGGGGCAGGATTTCGATGCTAGCCTGCTGTTTTTATACAATATATACATATCAATGCTGGTGTTTTTGGTTAAAAACCGGTTACACTTATGGCGCGCTACATACTATCCTGGTTTTTGTCAGAAGTTCTGTTCAAGCTTTCTCCTGTTAATGACCTCGTAAGATTTGTAACACGCTAAATAACTTTTAATATTTAATGAGGTATATCATGGCAACAGGAACCGTTAAATGGTTTAACGAATCCAAAGGCTTCGGCTTTATTTCTCCTTCTGACGGCAGCAAAGACGTGTTTGTTCACTTCTCTTCAATCGCTAGCGAAGGTTTCCGTACTCTGGCCGAAGGTCAGCAGGTATCGTTCGACGTTGAAGATGGCCCTAAAGGCCCACAGGCTACAAACGTAAAAGCTTAATCAGTCTTTAAGTTTAACGAGTCTTAACAAACCCCGCGTCATCGCGGGGTTTGTTTTTTGTAACATAATAATGATGAGGGCTTCAGAGTGAAGAAACTATTTGTTGGCAGTTTGCCCCCCAGTACCACTGAAGAATCCCTGCAAGCCCTGTTTTCGGATTATGGAACAGTACGCTCCCTGAAAATTGTCAAAGACCTGTTCTCGGGTCATTGCAAAGGTTTTGGCTTTCTTGAAATGGAAGGTCACGAAGCACGCGCTGCGATCGCAGCGCTGGATGGAAGAACGTTCGAAGGCAATCCTATCAAGGTTAAATTTGAAGAAGAGCGCCCCAGAGGCGGCAGAGGCCGTCGCTGAAATAACTGTCACAACAGGATAACAGCAATGTCGATATTCAGGTGATGGGAGATTTGACTAAACCATACCTGCTGGATATATTTTTACCCGATCAAATGAGCACACGCGCCATATCTGGTGCTCAATACTAATAAAGACAGGTTAGCCAGTCTATTTTCAGTCGGCATCATGTTACTCGGCACAGAACGCTAGTATGAGTAATAGAAAGTGATCTATTGATTCACGCTATGCATAAACTTCTGCTAAATCGCGATATCTATCTTGATCTGATCCAGGATCGTATTCCACAGGCGAAACATTTTGTCTGGATTATCACTGCTGATATAAAAGATATGCATGTTGAGTCCGGAAGAAGATTTATTCCGTTTCTCGAATTGCTGGCCGATCTTGTTAATCGCGGTGTGGCGATTCGACTTATTCATGCCAAAGAACCGGGCCCTCGTTTTCGCGAGGATTTTGATCGCTATGATGAGCTGGTCAATAATGAATTATTTGAGCGAATTTTATGCCCGCGCGTGCATACCAAAGCTGTCATTATTGATGGTGTGACAGCGTTTGTAGGTTCGCCAAATCTTACGGGCGCAGGCATGGGTAGCAAGAGCGAAGACAACCGCAATTTTGAAGCAGGGTTTCTTTTTGATGAACCCGAACCTGTGCGAGAACTGATGCAATGGGTGGATCAGCTGTATCTGGGTGAATATTGCCATAGTTGCAAACGACGCGAATACTGCCCGGACCCCATTGATGAGTCGTTCCGCTAACAGCAATGAATAATGTAAAAATAATCGTTAAGATCAATGACTGGTATATTCTGATTTTGAAATATTTGATTAAGTGAGTCTGGAGGCATAGCGATGGCTGAATTGAATCTGACGGGCAGTTGTTTGTGTGGATCGGTACAATATGAAATCAAGGGCGATAGCACGGCTTTTTATCACTGCCATTGCCAACGTTGCCGTAAGGCCAGTGGCACAGGGCATGCCAGCAATATCAGGGTTTCGCCCGAGACCAGCATTCACTGGCTAAAGGGTGAAGAGCTGTTGAAGCGATACAAAGTCCCTGAAGCAGAGCGGTATTTTAATAATTTTTGTTCCAACTGCGGCAGCCCAATGCCAAAAGTGGTGCCTGAGATTGGCGCAGTAGTTGTACCCGCCGGGTCACTGGATGCGGAACCCGATATAAAACCTGAAGCACGTATATTCTGGGACTCGCGTACCGAATGGTCGTGCAGTGATGAGTTGCCGGTATTTCCAGAGTACCCGTGAAAAAGCAATGAATAATTAACAATGAAAAATGAATAATGAGAAAAATTGCTGGTTCGTATAATTTGGTGTGGGTATAGCATGACAGATAAAGCACAGGTCACCGATTCTGTGGCGAAGATATCGACGGTAGAGTGCACACCAGTGAACCCTGTGTCATGGTGATTTTTGGTGCCTCGGGTGATCTGACCAAACGCCTGCTGGTGCCCGCTTTGTACAACCTGGCCTGTGACGGACTGTTATCAGAACATTTTGCAGTACTTGGCACCGGGCGCAGCCAGATCAGCAATGAAGATTTTCGTGCCAGCATGGCCAGCAAGGAAAATGGCCTGCGTGCTTTTCATACGCGTAAAGAATTTGACGAAGCGGCCTGCGAGCAGCTGCTGGATCGCTTCCATTTTGAAAGCGCGAAGATGGAGCTGGACGATTTCAAAAAACTGAAGCTCACGGTCGATGCACTGGACAGAAAATACCAGGCGGGCGGCAATGTCCTGTTCTATTTTGCGATGGCGCCGCGGTTTTTTGGGCCACTATGTGATCTTCTCTACCAGGCCGGATTTCAGCAAGGGGAGGGCTGGAAACGCATCATTGTTGAAAAACCGTTCGGTACTGATTTGCAGTCAGCGCTGGATTTGAACACAGCCATTCTCAAGCATTGGAATGAGGATCAAATCTATCGCGTCGACCACTATCTGGGCAAGGAGACGGTACAGAACCTGCTGGCGTTTCGCTTTTCAAACGGCATGTTTGAACCACTGTGGAACAAGGATCATATCGATAATATCCAGTTTAATGTCTGCGAAGCAGTCGATGTGCAGGGGCGTGGTGGCTATTACGATCAGTCTGGCGTGCTCCGCGATATGATGCAAAATCATATGTTTCAGATGCTGTCATATTTATGCATGGAAGTGCCTGCATCGTTTGAGTCAGATTCCATCCGCGATGAAAAAGCAAAGTTACTGGAATCAGTACGTATCTACAGTCCTGATGAAGTCGAACACTATGTCGTGCGCGGTCAGTACGGACCTTCCTATGATGATAAGGGTGATATTGTTAAACCGGGTTATCGCCAGGAGGCCGATGTCGATCCTGAATCCAGTACCGAAACCTTCGCTGCTGCAAAATTCCTGATCGATAATCCACGTTGGCAGGGGGTACCCATTTATTTGCGCTCGGGTAAGGCACTGTGGAAGCGCGGCACAGAAATCGTGGTTGAATTTAAAAAACCACCTGAACAGCTTTTCAAAGGCACCGGTATCAGGCATTTGCCGGCTAACCGACTGATCTTTCATATCCAGCCTTATCAGGCTATCGAAGTGCTGTTTCAGGCAAAAACACCCGGCCCTACAATGCAGCTGCAAAGTGTCGACATGGTATTTAACTATGGCGATGCATTTAAAGCCTCGCGCTATACCGGCTACGAAGTCATGATTTATTCCTGTACCCGCGGTGATGCCACTTTATTCTCGCGCGGTGATCTGGTTGTAGCAGCATGGCGTATCGCTCAGCCACTGTTAGATCACTGGCAAACCACGCCGGCACAGGAATTTCCAAATTACACGCGTAATTCCTGGGGCCCCAAATCCGCTTATGAATTACTGGCCAAAGACGGACGTCGCTGGTTTGAAGTGGTAACACCTGATGTGCTCGAAGAGTCACCCATGTTCAAGGGCGCTGATCCGTTATTACTCAATGCGGTGATCCTGGCATTAAAACCGGCAACGGCCGAGCACGATGAAATCATTATCCGTGAGGGCGACATCGCCAACGAAATGTTTTTTATATGCCGTGGTGAAGTGGAAGTGCTGGACGCAGCGGGCAGTGTTATCAAAACATTGAGCGATGGTGACTTTTTCGGCGAGATAGGCGTATTGATGACATCGGTGCGCACTGCCAGTGTACGCGCTAAAACATTATGTGATTTGTTCGTACTGACCAAAGCTGACTTTAGCCGTATATTGACGGATCATCCGCAATTTTCCGAAAGCATGATGCGGATCGCAAAAGAGCGCTATGACCTGAACGTTTCAGCTGACCAGTTAATGAAAGCCGAATAATAGTAAGGAAGCGCTGAATCATTCATCACTGGCAGTACATCCATATGCTGCGGAAACTCTGACACATCAGAGTTTCCTTGACTGATCGTTTATTTTGAAGTTGCCAGTCGTGCTGCCGCCAGTGCAGAACCCATCAAGCCAACATGCGCGTTGACCACGACGTGTACCGGCATGGCTTTTAGTAAATCCTGCATGCGTTTCTCCTTGTCGATGAACGCAGACATGAAAGTACCGTCTTTAAGTTTATCGATGATTTTAGGCGCAACGCCACCTGCCACATACACGCCGCCAACAGCCAGTCCGGTCAGGGCAAGATTCCCGGCCTGTGCGCCATACAGCCGCGCGAACAGATCAAGCGTTTCTACCGCGAGCGCGTCTTCGCCGGAAAGTGCGAAACGGCTGATGGCAGCAGCCGGGTCTTCGTCCTGTCGTGCCTGGTGCAAGGCATCGGATTCTGACTTGCCGCTGTCGAGCATGAATTCAAAGATGTTGACCAGGCCACGTCCGGACACTGCGTGCTCCCAGGTCGCGTGATCGAACCGTTTGCGCAGATAGCGCAGCAACTCGATCTGTTGCTCATCGCTCGCGGCGAAGCTGGCATGGCCGCCTTCCGACGCGACGACTTCATAATGATCATCCTGCCAGACCAGGAAGCCCTCACCGAGTCCGGTACCTGCACCGATGATCACGCGCGTCCCCTGTGCCACTTCCTTGCCGGCCTGCAAAGTGACAATATCATCTTTGTGCAGTGCTTCGATGCCATAGCCGACTGACTGAAAGTCATTGATCAGGCGTACCTTTGAAATATTAAACTGAGATTCGATCTGGTCCGCATCGAGTGTCCAGGGCAGGTTGGTGGTGCGCGCCTTGCGCCCACTCACAGGGCCGGCAACACCGAAGCAGGCCGCGTCAGGTGCTTCGCAGTGGTCTGCTGCGGTATCCAGGAATTCGCGCAGCATGCGATCGAACTCCGGATAATCGCCACTGACGAAACGCTGCTCATAAAGTACCTGAACGCCATCACCACCAGCCTGTGAAATTTGTAAGAGTGTTTTGGTGCCACCGATATCGCCTGCCAGTACAGTCACTTTTATCTGTCCTCCTTTGTGGTTGCCACGATTACTGTCGCCATTCGTCTATCAGCGAAGCGACCAGCGCAGTCCAGCCGGTCTGGTGCGATGCGCCCAGGCCTTTACCGTTATCGCCGTCGAAATATTCAAAAAATGTAATGTAGTCGCGCCAGTGGGGATCGTCCTGAAATTTTCTGGTATCACCGTAGACCGGGCGACGCCCTGACTTGTCGCGGGTAAATATTGAGATCATCGCGTTGGCAAAATAGTTCGCCACTTCGCCCGGGGTCGATTCGCTGCCATCGCGTGCCGGAATCTTGAGCTGGTCGCCATAAGCGGTATCGAGCTTACGCAAGGATTCGATCATCAGGAATGTAGTCGGGAACCAGATAGGGCCGCGCCAGTTTGAATTACCGCCTTTAATTTTACAGTCCGCTTCTGCCGGTTCGTAGCGCACTGAGCTGTTATGCATATGAAGTGGATGATCGTGGTGAAATTTCGACAGGCTGCGCAGACCGTATTCGGAACGAAATTCATCGCCATCCCATACTCGCAGCAAGATGCGCTGCAGTTGCTCGAGATCGACGATGGTAAGCACATGGGTGTCACCATTATCCTTGCTCACCTTGTTGACGCAGTGCTGCACAATATCCTGGCGGTTTTCTATAAACCAGCGGAAGTTGGTTGTGAATTCTTCGAACGGCTTGATCCAGGCGGTTTCGAGGCGTTCAACTGCGAACAACGGAATCAGCCCGACCAGTGAACGCACGCGCAGTTTTTCATAGCTACCATCGGCGTAGCGCATGACGTCATAAAAAAAGCCGTCCTGTTCGTCCCAGAGATTCTGGTCGCCCTGTTCACCCATATGCTTCATCGCCGAGCCGACGTAGACATAATGCTGAAAATACTTGGTCGCCAGGCCTTCATAAACCGCATTGGTTTTCGCCAGTTCCAGCGCGATACGCATCAGGTTCTGACAGAACATACCCATCCAGCCGGTGGCATCCGATTGTTCGAGCGTGGCGCCATCGGGTAATTTTTCCGAACGGTCGAACAGGGTGATATTATCCAGGCCTAAAAATCCACCTTCGAAGATATTATTGCCAGCAGGGTCGACCTTGTTAATCCACCAGGCAAAATTGATCAGCAGTTTATGAAAACATTTTTCCAGGAAATCGGTATCGGCTTTTCCTGAACGAATTCGGTCCATGTTATATACACGCCATACCGCCCAGGCGTGTACCGGCGGATTCAGGTCAGAGAATTCCCATTCGTACGCAGGGATCTGGCCATTGGGATGCTGGAACTGTTCGAACAGCATCAATAATAACTGTTCCTTGGCAAACTCCGGATCGATCAGTGCGATCGGCACGGTATGAAAAGCCAGGTCCCAGGCCGCAAACCAGGGGTACTCCCAGGTATCTGGCATGGAGAGAATGCGTTGTGAATTGAGATGCCGCCAGTGTTCGTTACGAATATGTTTACGTGAATCGGGGGGTGGCTGGTTTTTATTGTCACCGCTCAGCCATTTTTCGACATCAAAAATATAATTTTGCTTGCCCCACATCAAACCGGCAAAGGCCTGGCGCTGAACGCGGCACTCATCTTCGGAGGCTTTCGTGGGATGGATGCTGGCGTAGAACTCATCGGCTTCGCTGTGGCGCGTGTCAATAATATCGTTAACATCGGCCAGCGGATCGCTGAGAACTTCTGGTGTCAGGCGTAAGCGGATAACCGTTTTTTCGCCGGCCGATATTATGCGGGTGAAATGGATGCAGGCTTTGCTGCCTTCCTGTGCTGGATTGACGCTGTTCTCTCCATGTATCACATGGCGATGAAACGCGTCCTTGGTAAATTCTGGTTCGTACTCAGCATCTGCACCATACACACGTATCTGGCTGGTTTCATTGTTGGTGAACAGCAACTCACCATCGGCTTCTGCATACAGGCGGCGTGGTCCAAGCTGATACTGAAAGGGCAGGTTGGTGAGCCCCGTGGAATCGGTATCGTCAGCGACCAGGCAAACCGCTTTATCGCTGGCACTGTCGGCACGAATGCTGGGTGCTATTTCGCACGGTTCGGTCCACGACCAGGTATTGCGAAACCATAGTTGCGGCAGAATGTGAATCGGTGCTGCTTCCGGTCCACGATTATGCACTTCGATTCGTATGCAGATATCTTCGGGCGAGGCTTTGGCATAATCGACGAAGACATCGAAGTAGCGGTCATCATCAAATATACCGGTATCCAGCAGTTCGTATTCTTCGCCGCTGCCGCACCGCTTGCGATTTTCTTCCACCAGATGCTGATAGGGGAATTCGGCCTGCGGGTATTTATACAGGTAACGCATGTAGCTGTGCGTTGGCGTGCTGTCGAGATAGAAATAATATTCCTTCAGGTCTTCGCCGTGATTGCCTTCGTTGGGGGTGAGGCCAAACGCGCGCTCTTTGAGGATCGCGTCTTCACCGTTCCATAATGCCAGTCCGAAGCACAATAGCTGGTAACGGTCACAGAGTCCGGCGAGACCGTCTTCGCCCCAGCGGTAGGCCTTGCTTCGTGCTTTATCGTGACTCAGGTAATCCCAGGCTGCACCGTCAGGACTGTAGTCTTCACGCACCGTACCCCAGGAACGTTCACTGAGATAAGGGCCCCAGCGTCGCCAGGGTGTCGCTGCCTGATCAGCAATGTCGAGGCGCTGTTTTTCCTTGCTGGTGGCACTGGATTTTGCGGGAGGTGTCATACGGTATCCATGAAATATTGCGGATCAGTATATGGCTTTACACACCTGATAGATAGCAGGGCCTGTTCGTTCGCGTAACAGGATTCCTGGCTTTAATGAAACATCCTAGCTGCCACGTATGCGTTCCTGCCGCTCTTCCTCTTCAGTGCGGGCGGCATCGATTTCCTGCATGACGACATCGACATCAGCCGCGTCATCGCTTTCGATAAATTCACCCGTTAATTTGACCTCAGGATGTAAATCGCCACTTGCATACAATGCCCAGATTTCTTTTGCGTACCGGGTGTTGAGCAATTCGGGTGCATAAAGTCCGTAATAATTTCTGATATTGTTCACGTCGCGCGCCAGCATGCTTTCTGCATTATTGTTGCCTGCGGCATCTACTGCCTGGGGCAGGTCGATGATCACCGGGCCGTCAGCGTTGATCAATATGTTAAATTCGGAAAGATCACCGTGAACCATACCAGCGCAGAGCATACGCACCACCGACTGTATGACGATGGCGTGATCGTTCAGTGCCTGTTCAGGGGACAAGGTAACATCGTTCAGGCGTGGCGCAGCATTGCCTTCGGCATCCGTGATCAGTTCCATTAACAGCACACCATCGATACAGCCGTACGGTTTAGGAACACGCACACCGGCATTGGCCAGTCGATAGAGTGCATCCACCTCGGCGGTCTGCCAGCTTTGCTCCTGTTCCTGGCGACCAAACTTTGAGCCTTTTTCCATGGCACGGGCACGACGACTATTACGTACCTTGCGGCCTTCCTGGTAAAGCACGGCCTGTTTGAAGCTGCGTTTGCTGGCTTCTTTGTAAACTTTGGCGCAGCGGATGTGTGTGCCACAGCGTACGATAAAGACGGATGCTTCCTTGCCACTCATTAGCTGACCAATGACCTCGTCCACCAGGCCGTCCTCTACCAGTGGCTTGAGTCGTTTGGGTATTTTCATGCTGGCAGTATACTGTGTTCAGGCGTGCAGGGCACAACAGGATTGTCTGTCTGCGCGCTTATCCGTAGCAATATCGCGTGGTGGACGAGATTGCGGCTGCCTGACTATGTACTTCAGATACAGCTCTTTTACGCAGTCTGTTTTCTGGTGTTCGTATTCCCGAACAGCCGCATCAGAGAAAAGATAATCGTCAAGGTTAATACATACGCCACCACCTGCATCTCGGTGGGCCTGTCGGTATAGCCGATCAGGGTGTGAAGTACTTTACCGCCGACGCTGCTGACTGAGAGTATGTTGGATGTGTTCCACATCACGGTGGACAATATCGTGATGACCTGCGCCTGCTGGAGAAACATGATCGCCTGAGCAGCCATGCCGGCCGCCAGTAAAGAAATCAGCGTGCCTGTCACTGAGAATAAATAACGGTTTGGTATACGTGCCAGCCCTGTATAAGTGATCGCACCGATGACAACACCCAGTCCCAGGCCCATCATGCCGCCGATGCTCATATTGGCGACCGTATCATTGCCTGCGAGGATAATGCCATAGAGAAACAGTACCAGTTCGGAGCCTTCACGCAACACTGCAATACCAACAACAATAGAAAGCGCCAGCAGATTTCGCTGGCCAGAGGCCACCTCGGCACCGACGTTTTTCATATGTGTCGCCATTTCACGTCCATGTTTTGACATCCATACATTGTGCCAGGTGAGCATCGCCACCGCAGTCAGAAGGATAAATGCATCGAACATTTCCTGACCAACGCCTTCCATTGCATTATTAATCGCGCTTGCAAAACCCGCCACAAGACAGGCACCCGCAATACCACCCAGTATTCCAAACGCGACCCATCGCGTGCGGTGTGGCACATCGCGAGTTGCAGCCAGAACAATGCCAACAATCAGGCTGGCTTCTATGACTTCACGAAAGACAATAATGAGTGTGGCAAGCATGTTTTAAATCCTAAAAATGTATTTCATATTCGAGTTTTAGTCTGGCTGCACTTTGCGCGGCAGCATCACTGGCGCCGAATAAATATGCAACCTGGTACTTCACGCGACCAAACAGGCGGCCATAGGCTGCTGGCCCGATATAATGTTCCTGCTGGTTATAGTGCCCAAAAGTACTGCTCTGTCCAAAGTCGCTCTGGATTTCAAGTCCCGGCTGAAAGTATTCATTATAGCGATAGCGAGTATTCACCAGTGCAACATAGTCCGCTCCGCCTGAAGCTGAATATGTGCCAAGATCCTGTGAAAATCCGATATTGGCTGTGCTGGTGTATTTGCCAAAATCCTTCTGCAACAGCAATTTTACCTCAACTGAATCGGGTTGTTGGCTTTGTGCGGCAAACCCGTAGGCGACCAGAAATCCAGCGTCCAGCCAGTATTTTCCCGATTCGACGAACTGGTACCGGGTCTCCAGCTCCCAGCTACTGAATTTAGTATCTGCATTGGGCTCTTTGGAATATCCAGCACTGGCCTCAATCATCCAGCGTGGCGCGATACCTGCTTCAACTACCAGCGCGTTATCCTGTGCATTGTTTTTATCTGACTGATCATCAAATGTATGACTGCCGGCGTATTCTAACGATAACTCGCGGTATTCAACGTTGGGCGAATAAATCTCATCGAGAGCATATGCCGAACCTGTCCCTGCGCCGAACAATAAAATCATGCCCGGCAATAAACTTTTTGTGCGTATGTTCTTTATAAAGCGATGTTTGATTCATGAGGATTCATCTACTTATCTGGCAACAATGGTGCCTTTGGCATCACGGTTAAAATCGTTGAAATAGTTGTACGTTCCTGCATCCAGCGGGCCGATATAAATAATGATCTGATTCCCGGCGGTCACCAGTTTTTCACGATTCAAATCAGTGCTTTCAAACTCGGCAGGGGTGGGGTCCGCGTTTTTCACGACCAGTTTGATTTTTTGACCGGCAGGCACCATCAGCTCAGCAGGGGAGAACTGTTTGTCCTTGATCGTGAGCACATAGTCTCCGGCATTCGCCTTCAGCGAGAATGAAAAAGCCAGCAGCAGTGCTGCCAGTGAAATAAGCGGTGCTCGCATTGATAAATCCTCTTCAAAGAATGTGCGCGCACTATAACAAGGATCGTTTATCATGTAAATGATAATCATAATCATTTAGATTACTATATAGAGATAGTTATTTTGCCCGGGAAAGTCCTGGAAAATATTAAATAATATATATTAATCATATAGTTATATTAAATAATCATGAGAGTGCGCAGGGCTCGGGCAGGCCACTGAATATCCCATCAGAGCTAGCCTCTATACGCATTCTGGGCGGGATAATCCTGCGTCACACCGGTAATGTCTGCAGGGCCTGCCCACCAGGTGGTGTTAAGAGACCCATTCGGACGGTTATGTGGTGTTTGTATGGCAAGGTGTCAGCCTGATTTTCTGATATGCAGCCGCTATTGATTATGAAACCGCGTTATCATCCGGGTATGTTTCTATGGAAAAATATCAGGGTAGTACCTGAGAGAACAATGGTTAAAGCATGAGTGAACCCGCACAGATCAGTCATCCGAAACAGCGTTTCATGTCCAGAGAAGTGGAGGGTTTCGATACGCTGGCTGAACTTGCGCTGGACATGCGTTCGTCGTGGAATTCTGCCACCGATCAGGTATGGCGCCAGCTGGACGAGGTGCTCTGGGAGCGCACCCAGAATCCCTGGATCGTTTTGCAGACGGTTTCGCGCAGGAAACTTCAGGCTTTGCTGGCGGACACCGACTTTCGCAAAATGGTCGATGATTTGTTACAGGCCAGACATAATGCGGAAGAAGCCACCACCTGGTTTCAGCAAACGTATCCCGCAATCGCCGCTGAACCATGTTGCCTATTTCAGTATGGAATACATGCTGAGCGAAGCACTGCCGATCTATTCGGGCGGGCTGGGTAATGTGGCGGGCGACCAGCTCAAGGCGGCCAGCGATCTGGGTGTGCCCGTGATCGCTGTGGGTCTGCTTTACCAGCAGGGTTATTTTCGCCAGGTGATCGATAAGGACGGCGCACAACAGGCCATTTTTCCTTATAACGATCCCGGTCAATTACCCATCACACCACTGCGGAATGACAATGGCGAATGGTTACGACTTGAAATCGCCTTGCCTGGTTACTCGGTCTGGTTACGCGCCTGGCAGGTTCAGGTTGGCCGCGCACAGTTATATCTTGCTGGACAGCAATGATGCTGCAAACTATCCCGCACATCGCGGTATCACCAGTGAGCTTTATGGTGGTGGTCCCGAACTGCGTCTCAAACAGGAGCTGTTGCTTGGCATTGGTGGCTGGCGCCTGTTAAAAGCACTCGGGATTGAACCGGAAGTCTGTCATCTCAACGAAGGTCATGCGGCTTTCGCTGTGCTGGAACGCGCGCGTATTTTTATGGAAGACGGCGGACATGATTTCGCAACTGCACTGGCGATCACGCGTGCAGGCAATGTGTTCACTACTCACACTGCAGTGGCCGACGGCTTTGACCGTTTTTCACCAACGACTGATCACGCAATATCTTGGCGGCTATGCTGAAGAGAAGCTGGGCATAAGCAAAACAGAACTGCTGGCGCTGGGGCGTCAAAATCCGGAAGACAGATCCGAACCTTTTAACATGGCTTATCTGGGTGTTCGTGGATGCGGTTCGGTGAATGGCGTTAGCCGCCTGCACGGACGGGTTAGTCGACATATGTTCGAACCGCTTTTCTCGCGCTGGCCCAAGCTTGAAATACCGGTCGGGTATGTCACCAATGGTGTGCATATACCCACCTGGGATGCAGGTTCGCAAGATCTGTGGGCTCAGACCTGCGGCAAAGATTGCTGGCTGGGTACCACAGAAAACATGGCGGATGATATCCGCCAGGTATCTGATGACGCGCTGTGGGCATTTCGCACCGCTTCCAGTCGTTTGCTGGTGAACTATGCGCGCAAACGACTGCGCGATCAGCTGGCTGCCAATGGTGCGCCCGCGGAAGAACTGGAGAAGGCGAATTATCTGTTCGATCCCAATACCCTGACGCTGGGTTTTGCCCGTCGCTTTGCCAAATACAAAAGACCCAACCTGCTACTGCGTGATCCGGAACGGTTGATACGATTATTAACGAATCCGCAACGACCGCTACAACTTATCATCGCAGGTAAGGCACACCCGGCGGATAAAGCAGGGTGTGCAATGATTCAGGAATGGACGCAGTTCATCAAGCGTCCTGAGGTCAGGCAACATGTCATTTTTATTAGTGACTATGACATGCTGCTCACCAAACATCTGGTGCAGGGTGTAGATGTCTGGCTCAACACACCACGCAGACCCTGGGAAGCCTGTGGCACCAGTGGCATGAAAGTGTTAGTCAATGGCGGCATTAACTTATCTGTTCGCGATGGCTGGTGGGATGAAGCCTACACACCCGAAGTTGGCTGGTCACTGGATGATGGTCAGGAACACGGTGATGATCCCGCATGGGATATGCGTGATGCTGAAATTCTGTACGATCTTCTGGAAAACGAAGTCATTCCCGAGTTTTATGCGCGCGACGAGCAGGGCATACCCACCGCCTGGGTAGCGCGCATGCGAGAAAGTATGGCGCAATTAACACCGCATTATTCCTCCAATCGTGCAGTACGAGAATACACCGAACAACATTACCTTCCAGCGGCTGCGGCTTATCGTGCACGTGCTGCTGATAAAGGCGCTATGGGTGTCGAGCTGATGAACTGGCGTACTTCACTGGCGCAGCACTGGAACGCCATGCATTTCGGAGAAATGAAACAGGACACCGAGAACGACCAGCATATTTTTGAAGTGCAGGTCTATCTCGATGACATGGATCCGAAAGCAGTACAGGTTGAACTTTTGCAGATGGCATCAACAGCAATTCACCCGAGCGAATTATTATGACAACCTGTGCGGGAACTGGTGGGCGCCATCAATGGTTATACCTATCATGCAGAAGTACCGGCAACGCGCCCGGCGAGTGATTACACAGCACGAATCATACCGCATCACGAAGCTGCGTTAGTTCCACTGGAAGACCAGCATATTCTGTGGCATCCGGGATAATGATTCACGTAGCTACGAATCAGCCTATGCTTTAACTGTTCAGCTCCACGCTTTCCATAACAAAGAGCCACCACTGCCCAGCAACAATAGTCCGACCAGTGCCAGCTGATGTCGGCGCGAAATGCCCAGGTGTACCTTGTTTCCCAAATAAAGCCCCAGACCCATCAGTGGCAATGACAGCAGTAATGCTTTTAGCATACCGGGCTGTAGCAATAATCCCATGAACAGAAAAGTCGCGATGCGCATCGCGCCTTCCAGCATGAACAGTCCAGACAGCGTGCCTCGCAATTGCGTTTTATCGTGCAGACGATGCGATAGATACACGACATAGGGAGGGCCGCCGGTACCAAACATGGCGCCGATCGCGCCGCCACTAAAACCGGTCGGTAGCGCCCACCAGCGGCTGATCGGTTTTTCATCGTGCACATTAAACAGATAACGCAGGCCAAAAAATATTACAAACAGGGCCAGCCCTACCAGCAGTGGCTCGCGCGGTAAATTGACCAGCAACACCGCACCCACCAGCATACCAGCAAGTGCTCCCGGCAATAACACACGAATTTCGTCCCATCGTACTTCCAGATGGGTATGACGGCTCAGCGCAACCGAGGCGGTAAAATCCAGCGCCAATACCATCGGCACCACAAAAGTCAGAGGCAGAAAATGCGCCAGCAACGGGATCGCAATCAATCCCGAACCAAAACCGGTAATACCCCGCACCAGGTAGGCGAGCAGCAGAATAGAAACAGCGGCAAGATAGATTTCTGGTGCTATGTGTAAAACGGGGTTTGGCATGGCTGGTGACAACAGGTTTAACAGGAAGTGGCTATGATACGCGAATTTGGTGGCTTTCCGCACCGGAGGATGCCGGAATCTGATCGTAGATGCCATTTCGAGCGACTGCTGTATCCTGACAGCTTTTGGCAGCTGTGAGAAAAACATCTGCCGCGAAATGAAAAGCGCGCAAAGTAAAAAGCACTGTTACCAGTTTATATGCGTGGTTTGCGGCCAGTTATGAGGGTTTCTTAAAATCTACCAGCCCGACCGGGCCGGTGCGATGCAACGGTTTTTAATTGGTATTATTCCAGCCGGATCGCAAATACCTCGTTGAGCGTGGTCAGACCGCGGCGCGCCAGTTCGATTGCGTTTTCGGTCAGAGTTTGCATGCCCTGTTTTATCGCCAGTTTGCGCAACTCATCTTCCGGCGCGTGTTTGTTGATGAGTTCTATGATTTCCGGTGTGACCACCAGCAGTTCGATGGCCGTGGTTCGGCCATGATAGCCGCTAAAGTTACATGTTGGGCAACCTTTGCCATGATAGAAAACATCATCCTTTTTAACTTTTAAAATTTCGTGAATTTCAGACGTACTGGTGCTGTCCGGTTCCTTGCAGTCTGGACAAATCTTTCTGACCAGGCGCTGCGCGACAACACCCAGCACGGTAGAACTGACCAGATAAGGCTCGATGCCCATTTCGGTCAGGCGCGTAATAGAACTGGGTGCATCATTGGTGTGTAAGGTGCTGAACACAAGGTGCCCGGTCAACGCGGCCTTGACTGCAATGTTCGCGGTTTCGAGATCGCGAATTTCACCAATCATGATCACGTCAGGATCGTGGCGCAAAATGTGTCTTAAGGCTTCGGCAAATGTATAGTCGATAATATTATTGACCTGTATCTGCACCACATCATCCATGTCGTATTCAACAGGGTCTTCGACAGTAATTATGTGTGGCCCCCGTTTTTTAACCTCGTTCAGCGCGGCATACAGCGTGGTTGATTTGCCTGAACCGGTAGGGCCGGTGACCAGTACCATGCCATGATTGTGGCTGATGAGCTGATTGATTTTTTTAAAGTCTTTATCCATAAAGCCCAGGTCATACAATGGCAGCATGCCCACTTCTTTATTAAGAATGCGAATGACCGCGCTTTCGCCTTTAACGCTGGGAATGATCGAAATACGAAAATCAACATTATTGTTCTGGTGCACTATGCGTGCGTGCCCGTCCTGGGGCATCCTGCGTTCTGCGATATCCATGTTACCGATGATCTTGAGACGGGCGATTAAAGGCAGCAGTAAAGATTTCTTGATGCGACGTGAATATTGCAGCATGCCATCCACTCGATACAGAATATCGCCGTAGTCTTTTCCCGGTCGGATATGAATATCCGATGCACTTCGCAATACGCCCTGCAGGATAATCGTGTTCAGCAAACGACCGACTGGTTTTTTGCTGGCTTCGAATTCAATTGAATTGGGACTGACGTGACCCATTTCATGCAAAAGATTTTTGACATTAGCGTCATCGATTTCGTCGATTTCATCCAGGATTTCGGTTTCGCCTATACGCCCGTAATAGGTACCCAGCATGTGATTAAGTTCATCATGCGAGGCGATGACCGCTTCGATCTGGTAGCCACTGTGAAACTGAAGGAGTTCGATCGTTTTTATATCCAGAGGATTTTCCATGGCAACAACAAGTTTATTGTTGATGATCGCCAGTGGCATCACGGTATATTGCAGTGCTATGTCGGCCGAGATCAGCGCCATTGCTTCCTGCTGAGGAGTATGGTTTTTGATCGAAACACGTGGGATGCCAAGCTTGCGCGCCATGGCCATATAAATATCGCCCTGTTTCACAAGCTTTTTTTGCACCAGGATTTCACCCAGCTGAGTGCCTGGCTTCTGCTTCTGTTCTTTGAGCGCTGTATCAAGATCCTGCTGCGCCAGCAGGTCGCTTTCAATCAAGGCTTCGCCAAGATGCAGCTCGTGCATGGGATGCGCAGACCAGATAATGTTCTGCAGGTCATCAACGGAATGGATGTCACTGTGCTGTTCAGTCGCTTGCTCGACGGACTGTAATTCTGATTGCATGGATTTCTCACGTTCAGGGCGTCCACTTCCCGATGTTTTTTGTCTAAATGAACTATAGCTGAGGCCGGGCAGTATACCTTGATCCAGATCTAAAAAGAACGTGACTTATTGATTTTATTCATATTATCGGTGTTAATATACCGTTCGTCGCTGTGGTGAGCTATGCGGGTCAGGCAGCGCTGTCCCTGACACCAATAACCCTATCCTTACCCGGTCTCTGCAAGGCTTCACAGATGAGTGGCAGTTTTGTCAGTTTTATATAATCCATCCTGTTGACACATACATACGTATGTATTAGCCTCGTAATCGTATCTGAACCAGTCAACAGGTGACGTATGCGAGCAGAAAACGCTTTGGATGAATCGGGAGATCTGTATTTAGAAAAATTTAAATCAAATTTTTACGGAATGCTGTACTGGCCAGATCTGGATGCGCTCTGGCAAACCCTTGGAAAGAAAACGAACCAGCATCCGAACACACAATGGTATATCTACGATTTAACTGAACAGCCACCTGTCACTACCGTGGATGGCCCGGAGCTACAGGCGTTTGTTAAAGACATCGATCAATGGCTGCGTGAAACACATCATGAGAAATATTGTGGCGTGGTTTATGCGGATGACAAAGAAAACCCCAGCTTTATCAAAATATTTCATCCAAAACGAATGGGGCATGGGGTCTGCAGTATCGCAAAAGAGGCTCCATTGCCTGGCTGGGTGATTAGCACGCTAAAGCCCACTGATTTAAACCAGTCACCAGCTGCCAGTTCTTCATGGTGGAAGAAATTTACGCTTATCTCAAATCAAATCTAAAGGACAAATACAATGCAAACAGTATTAATAACAGGGGCAAACGGTTTTGTGGGTAGTCATATTCTTGAAACCATGTCGCAGAGAAATGATATACGTGTGATTGCAGCATGTAGAAATGCTAAAAAATTGCCATCGTTTTTCGATGGCGAAATCAGAGAAGGTGATCTGCGAGATGATGACTATATCGATCACCTGCTGGACGGCGTGGACATTGTCTGCCATGCAGGAAGCTGGGCAGCGCTGTGGGGCCATGCACGTGAATCAGAAGAATTGTATTTAAAGCCCACGCTTAAACTGATCGACAAACTGCCGCAGTCCAGTGTAAAGCGATTTCTGTTTATAAGTACAACAAGCGTTGCCGCTCCCCTGAAATCGGCCGATGCACTCCATCCGGGGATTATGCGCAAACTTTGGCCTCATATGAATACGATTATCAAGATAGAGAACGTAATGCGTGAAAAAGCCCAGGATGGCTGTGACATGGTTTCACTAAGAGTTGGACTGTTTGCGGGCAAACGCTATAGCCTTGGGGTTTTGCCTGTATTACTGCCGCGATTACGTACCCATTTAGTTCCCTGGGTGAACAGCGGTAAAACCAGCATGCCCATCATATCGGGTGAAGATATCGGACTGGCATTCTCGCTCGCCGCCACGTCAGGCAATATCAAAGGCTATGAAGCATTCAATATTGTTGGCCCGGAAGTACCAACCGCCCGGGATGTCATTACATTTATACATGAAGAATTTGGTTACCCAAAGCCTCATTTCAGCGTGCCGTTTTTTATCGCGTATCCATTTGCCCGGTTCATGGAAATCATCGACCCCATCGTACCCTGGGAACCACTCGTCACCAGAAGCATTATTCATCTACTCGAAGAAGTGAATGTCAATAATGATAAGGCCAGGACCAGGCTGGGATACCAGCCAAAAATCAGCTGGAAACAGGCGATCAGGGAACAGGTAAATGAAATGGATCTGCGGCAGACGAAACCAATGCGCATGTATTGCTCGCTAGAAAATTAACAACAGGAGGCGTATCCAGTGAGCCCACGATTTGAATATCCCTTCGAAGACAGATACATGGAAATTGATGGCCAGCGCATACATTACATAGACGAAGGCGAAGGGCCTGTCATCTGGATGATGCACGGTATGCCCACCTGGAGCTATGTCTATCGAAAAATGATCCCGATACTGGTGAATGCCGGTTACCGTTGTGTGGTGCCTGATTTAATGGGATTCGGGCTCTCGCACAAGCCAGCTGAAGAAAGCGCACACACGCTGCAGCGGCATGTGGCCATGATGACCCAGCTGATCACCCGACTAAACCTGACGGATATCATCCCGATCGGCCAGGACTGGGGCGGCCCGATCACACTGCGTTATGCGATTGAAAATCAGAGCAACATAAAAGCACTGGTTATCCTGAATACGTTTATAGAGAGGTTTCCCGCAAATAATAAAGAACGCAAGGTGCTCGACATCATCACTTCACCACTGCCGCGAATTTACACCTTCCTGTTTAAAAACGGCGCTTTTTCAAGCTTCGTGGTGAAACGACTGGACGTGTTCAGGAAATTTGTCTGGCAAAAATGGCGGACGGGTAATCCCTCAAAAATATTCGGCGCCGGCATGCGCAGGCCAGTGGACCCAAGAGCCATGGAAAACTACCTGATGCCGCACGACAAACCCGAAAAACGCGCGGGCATCGCAGCCTTTGCAAAACTAATCCCCAACCACAGCACACATCCAGATGCCGCCTACATAGATGAGATTCGAAAAACACTCCAGACCTGGAAACTGCCAGTCCTTGTCATCTCAGCCGACGGCGACATGGCCTGGAAGCCCGACGAGGGCAGGCGGATAGCCCAGACGGTACCCGATGGGGAATTCTATCTGGTCCGGAATGCAGGCCATTACCTGCAGGAAGATGCCGGCGAAGAAGTCGGACAACGCATCCTTCAGTTCGTGAACAAAGTGGCCGAAGGTACCGGCATGGAAGCCAAAAAAATTGCCTGATATTTAATGAAGGTCTGATAAACCATGGATGTGCCACGCGGAACCGTTGATTAAATCTGAGGTTCCTCGAATATTAATAACGGCCGTAATCGGCGTGCTTGCGCCAACGATGGCTGATAAATGTGAAAAGTGAGGATATAATATAACGATCAACTACTTAGTCCGGCGCGCCATGGTTAAAAAGCAGCAATCAGTCAAATCGGTGATCATTAAAGCCGCCAACGAGCTGTTTTATCATAATGGCTATGAAGAAACCTCTTTTACCCAGATTGCGGAAAAGGCCAATATATCCCGTGGTAATTTCTATCACCACTTCAAATCAAAAGAAGATATCCTGTATGCCATCGTCGATTATCGTATCGATGACGTGACCAAAACACTAAAGGAATGGACCGAAACCATAAAAACGCCAAAGGAAAGAATCAAGCGTTTTATACAAATCCTGCGAAATGACGGCAACGATGCCATTGAGTATGGATGCCCCATGGGCACACTGAACACCCAGCTTGGCAAAAGCCATAAAGACTTGCAGCCATACGCAAGAGGCATATTCGATTTATTCAAAAATTTTCTGACAGACCAGTTCATACAACTCGGTTTCAGCAAAAAAAAAGCCGAGCAATACGCGCTGCACCTGATCTCCAGAAACCAGGGCATTAGCGTAGTAGCGCATACTTATCACGATATCCAGTTCTTAAAACGCGAAGCCGATATCCTGGATGAGTGGGTAGAGCAGCTGGTGAAGCGATAGCCGTTAGCATTACCGCCGTTGCTGAGTGAGCTGGCGAACAATCTGACCGGAAACCGCTATGGTTCAGCGCATGCTGAAAGATAAGATGCGGTATTGGAAAAGGCGTCTGTCCTCATTGATCCCATCTCATGGCGCTTTCAAATTGGACCATCAAGTCGTGAGGGGAGGGAGGAAACGCCTGATTCAGTTTAGCGGCTTACGTTGATTACCTTCAGAAACGAGTCGGTAAGTTCGCCTCTACCTGCTTTATCGATAATCTGTTCCGCAGTCTGCACGATTTCGGCTAACGGCCCTGTTATAAAAACCATGCCCAGCTCCAGGGTGACACGTTTGTCGGCCACCGGGTTCTGCGTGTTTGCGTGTTCAGGCTGAAGTAAGTTCATATTGATTTCACCGACTTCATTGGGAATTGCATCACAGCCGCCACCTGGCGCCACAAAGGCAAAGAACTCTTCCGGATTATGGAAAGTGACACTTTCCTCTTTAAATTCCTGATCGCCGGCTTTTGCAGTAAATTCAATAATAATGGGTTTCATCGCGGCCACCTCTTTTGCCTGGGTTCCACAGTCATCATATAAGAAAGAGATGCAGGTATCGAGAGCAGAATGTTGATTTAAGACAATATCGAAGAATATATATTTGAGGGCAGTGTAATGCCCGGTTACTCGCTAATGGTTCTCATTTGTTACCCACACATTAATCAGGTAGCAAATAAATAGGCGGAGGAATGGGTTAACGATCATATAAAAACATGATCAAAAATATATTCCTCCGCCCTTCTTTTTATTCGTTTTTGTTGTCGTCCTTCATCTTATCCTTGATGGCATCACCAGCTTTATCCATCTTATCCTCGGCTTTATTTGCCGCATTATTTACAGTGTCTCCGACTTTATCTACTGTATTATCGATTTTTTCTCCGGCTTTCTCTGCCGGGCCTTTCTCACAACCGGGTAAGGCTATAAGTAACACACCAGCGATCAGAGTCGCATTGATAATGCTTGACGCTTTCATTATTTATACCTCCTTTGTTTGTGATTCACAGGCTCGGACTCATGCATTTTTATATAGTTTCATCCGTCCGTAAAAGTCACGGCAAGTATTGCTTTCAGCGGAGAAAAGTTCCGTGCGCGAGAAAAAGGGATTTGACGCCATAAATTGTATGTTTTTTTAGAAGATATAAATCACAGGACACCTGATTCACGCTAGCAAAGCGACCCGGCTCGGCTAGTTGTAAGGGGAGGGGTGAAAACGCATATCATCAGAAACACAAATAAACCACAACCGGGAAAAAGGGCTCTGACCACTTTATTGCGAGCAACCACACTGGTCAAAAAAAATCGCTGCGTCCCCTTTAATTAGATAAAATAGTTTCATGTCATTAACCTGCTTTCTTTACGTATCTCGGTATACCGCAAGGAGTAGTGAAAATCGCCTGTTTGTCTGAAAGACCGAGAAATCGTGGTTTGTCCCCATTTGCCTGCATTGTTATGGGAACGATCATTGCAAAAGGATGTCTTATTAATAAGTGGCTTTACAAATTAACTGAACAACAACTAAGGACAACTATCATGTCTATTCGAATCAACGATATCGCTCCAGACTTCACGGCGGACTCCACTGCCGGCAAGCTCACACTTCACGACTGGATCGGCGACAGCTATGCCATCCTGTTTTCGCATCCAAAAGATTTTACGCCAGTGTGTACGACCGAGTTCGGCGCAGTTGCTCAGCTTGCACCTGAATTTGCCAAACGCAAAACCAAGGTGATGGGCGTATCTGTGGACAACGTTGAAGAGCACAAGAAATGGAAGCGCGATATCGAGGCTTTTGCCGGCGTTCCTGCCGATTTCCCGATCATCGACGACACTTCGCTGCAAGTCTCCAAACTGTACGACATGCTGCCAGCCGATGCCTATCTGCCGATGGCTCGTACGCCTGCCGACAGCGCCACCGTGCGGACTGTATTCATCATCGGTCCGGACAAAAAGGTCCGCCTAACCATGTCTTATCCGATGTCTGTGGGTCGCAACTTCGCGGAGATTTTGCGTGCGCTGGATGCTATCCAGACCACTGACGGCGCACCGATCGCAACGCCCGCCAACTGGGTGCCCGGTCAGGACGTGATTGTCGGGCTGAGTCTGAATGATAAGCAGGCGAAGGACAAATTCGGAGAGATTGATATTAAGCTGCCTTATCTGCGATTTGCGAAGGCACCGAAAAAGTAGGAAGTAGAACGGGGTCAAAGCCAACACGAGTTAGGTGTAGAAAAAAGGTGACGGAGGGATTAAATTTTAATCCCTCCGTCACCTTTTTCTTCGATTCAAGTTTTGCCGCTGACAAATTTTGGTGGTAGTGGGTTCTCGCACCCACGGGCGAGTTACTTTCCTTGCTCGTACAAGGAAAGTAACCAAAGGAATACGCCCCTACAACTTGCCCCATGTAAAAAACACATGGGGTTCCCATGTCACAGCACTTCGCTAACGCGTCGTCTCGATGCGCGTCCTGCGCACGAGACTCAATCGGGCGTCCTGCCCGATTGCCGCTACCGAAGCACTGCGACATGGCAAGCTGTAAGGGGAGTGGTAAAAACGCATATCTTCAGAAACACAAATAAACCGCAGCCAGGAAAAAGGACTCTGACCACTTTAATTCGACCAACCTCACTGGTCAAAAAATAATCGCTATGAAGATCATGTAGCCAGCCTCCTGTAGCTCACCCCTGCAGGAGTGCTAATCTGGCTGTTCCCACACACCCAGAAACTACAGGAGACGGCTATGTCACTCTACTGCGCTATTGATCTTCACTCAACCAATAATGTACCTGTTGTTATTGATGATAACGATAATATACTTTTTCAAAAACGCTTGCCCAATGATTTACCCAAAATCATTTCTGCTCTAGAGCCGTTCAAAGATGATCTAATCGGAGTTGCTGTCGAATCCACCTTTAACTGGTATTGGCTCGTGGACGGCCTGGATGATCATCAATTCAATGCCCTGCTGGTTAACCCTGCTGCTGTTAAACAATATGATGGCATAAAACACACGGACGATTATTCTGATGCTTTTCACCTGGCGCATTTGATGCGCCTTGGGATATTGCCAACAGGCTATATCTATCCTAAAGAAGAACGTGCTGTCAGAGATTTGCTGCGCAAACGTCTACAGATGGTCAGGCACCGTGTCACTCACATGCTGAGTGCTCAAAACCAGATCTGGCGAACAACAGGGATGAATGTAACGTCAACACCGATTAAACAGGCCGATTTCTCGCTGCTTAATATGATTGACGACAAACACGTCAAGATGGCCATTAAATCTAACCTGATGATGATTCATGCGCTTAACCAACAGGTGGATGAACTGGAGAACACCGTTTTAAATCAGGTAAAACTTAAGCCGGAGTTCCTGTCTTTACTCACCATTGACGGCATCGGCAAAATCCTCGGCATGACGATCATGCTGGAAGTCGGCGATATTCATCGTTTTCCATCAGTCGGCAACTTTTCTTCTTATGCTCGCTGCGTCGACAGCAGTCGCATCAGTAACGGCAAAAAGAAAGGCGCTAATAACCATAAAAATGGCAATAAGTATTTATCCTGGGCATTTGTTGAAGCTGCACATAGCATTATTCGTCACAACAAAACCGCACATAAATTTTATCAGCGTAAACGCGCGCAAAGAAATGGCGCCTTAGCCACAAAAGCCCTTGCTCATAAACTGGCCCGTGCGGCTTACCATGTGATTCGAAAACAGGAACCGTTTCAACATGAGCGACTGTTTCGCTAAAAGCTTGAATGATAGAGTAAGCCAATAAAGGGGACTCGCTAACAACCATCCCTACGAATGGATGCTCTATCATTCTTTTAAACAACTGCGGTTGTCTGATGCGCCTCAGTCGTGATCCACGAGGAGACTGGTTGATAAATAAACCACTACCAATGTAATAAACACATTTGGACACGCCTGGGTACCAACGATCTTCTGGGCTTCATATTGAAGCAGGGGCTACACTTGATTCCATCAATATTTTTTGTATAGCCTTGATCCTGATGGGTGTCTGGTGCGAATCAGTTTCGTCAACCACTATTTTGAATAGTTTTGGACGCGTTTCATGATTACCGTGGTTTATCCGTTTCGTATTTTAAAGTACGAATTGTTTTATATTGCCTGTTGACAACTACTGGCTAATGGGCGTCCCCTTTAATTCTGCGAGCACTGGTATAACAATCGATATTGCGAAGCCTAATTGCTTTATCATGTGTGTGGGCGACGTGAATCTATAATTCTTAGGAATTAATGTGGTCGGTGACAAGTGATAAGCAATCTAATAAGTAAATAATTCTCATTTGTCACCGACCCCTTTTATTTGCGATTAATTCAACTTCATATATATCGGAGGTTTAAGCCCGGACAAGTCAGCCGCTTTCACTATCTTGATTGTAGCGAGACCGGGCACATCTCCGAACAAAGTCATATCTGGAACGAATTTCAAATAATAATGCTTCCCTTTTTCCACCTTAAAGCTAAATCTTCCCGGTGCGTACTTTGTGTCCCTTTGAAAAATATCCTCAATTTTTGTAATACACGGTCCTTTATTTACGTAGCATGTTTTGACTATCACTGGTCTGTAACTGAGAGTCATCGTCCCAGGGCGCACCTCCCATTGCATATAACTGCCAGGCTTAAGCAAACCTATTATTTTATAATTTTGCGCGACCTTGTAGTTAACCGCACCTTGTGCAAATTCATGCTCCCTGACCAAGGTAATTACAGATCTGGAATTCTCAAAACCGCAACAGGTGGGAATTGTATAGCCCCCTGGTTTTTTTCGTTAGTCTGGACTGAAGGAGCCAAAATCCCCATAAATAAATCCGCACAACCACTGAGACAAGTGATTTGTATAATGACAATTACGAATATAGCAATTACTTTGATAGTCGTGAGCATATGATAGTTTACAATTAAAGGGGTCGGTGACAAGTAATAAGCAATCCAATAAGTAAATAATTCTCATTTGTCACCGACCCCTTTATTATTATGAGAAATTAATTGTGGTCTGTCCCCTATTATTTTATTAATCCACCGGATAGCGCCGCTACAAATAACGGCCAGATCTCCTTCATTAGTACAGCCTCATGTGGCGATTGAAATCGTTATTATTGCTAAAACTAAAGGGGCCAACCATTTTCATCAAAATGGAACATCATCTTCTTTTACAAATTCATAATCACCATCATATCTATATATTTCTTTTAGCGCTTTTCTCACAATTTTATTAAGCTTACTGTTGTCATTTAAGCCTGATATTAAGCCGCCTTCCGTTGGATCGCCAAACAAAGAAGGGAAGCTAATTTCCAGGACATCATCCTTTTTATTGTAGTGAATTCTGTAGTCTTCACTTTTTAACCCAATACTAGAATCGGAAGAAATAAACCTATAGAGCGACCATCTTATTTTTTTTATAAACACGTCTTTATAAAGATTTATTTTAGATTCTACCTTGATAGCGTCTTCATCAATTTATCTATTAACTTTATACAAAACTCACGATTAACCTTATGAAGGTTATTGTAATCGCAGACAATGTCTTTAAACTTATTACTATTTATAAAATGAATGCGAGATTGCACATCATTGTTATTTATAATATAGCTTCCAATATATTTATCATCATCTACAATACTTGCCGTTACTCCATTGTCATCGAAAAATAACTTTACTAATTCTGTCTCGGCAATAGAGATTAAGTTAAAATTGTACAAACAATCGTATTTTTTTCGTTTAGAAAGGGATTCAATCTCATAACCTTCCGCCTTCATTAGCGAGCTTATCGAGGAAAAAATCGATTTATGGTTTGGGGTTCCTTTTCTTTGTGCATCTCTTGAAATGCAAATATATGACTCTGTGGCTCGATAAGCTTTTTATACAGATTGTGGGTTTTGGTTATATCTAAATACTCATCTCTCCAGTTAATTTCATTGAACATATATTCGAGTGTTTTATTATTAGACCAGTGGCTAATAGGATGCCAATTTGTATTAGGGTCTTTTACATCCTTATCTTTTGCTAATAATCCCCATATATGCTCTTCATTCTTCTTACAACTTATAATTAAAACCGTATAAACAACAATTGATTCAACAGTTACTGTTTTATACGCAATTAAATCAATTTCTCGAACGGTTTGCTGGACATCATCAACATAGTATTTGTTATTTATTACTGTCCATTTATTTTTTCGCAATATTTCAGAAACATGATATTCGAGATCAAACCCTGTTTTTATGATTGACTCTTCAAATTTTGATAAATCAATATTATTCATTTTGTGCACTTGTTGAGAATATTCAAAATCAACATTACTCCAAGCTATTTTTTTGTTTTACCATCCCCTTCGCCACAGCCGAGGAAGCCACAATCGACAGGGAGTTTTCCGCTGCAGTTGTCTGAGCGAGTGTTGTTTGCTCGCGAGTTCTGCAACGGCCCTGTCGATTGTGGCTGACGAGGGAACCGCTCATGTTTTTTTATGAGCGGCTGGGTCGAGGGGTGGCCTTTTTTTTGGTTACTTTCCTTTGGCCACGCAAAGAGAAAGTAACTTGCCGGCAAGGCGAAAAACAATGCCAAGGTGTACCACTGACAAGCAGTAAACATACAAATACAAAAGAATAGATTCCAGCCTCGCATACGGAATGACGATGAAAATTTGCGGCTATTTCGCGTTCATATGACGTGACAAACAACGAACCCCACAAACAAAAACCGGCAGTATCAGATCTCTCCGATACCACCGGTATGTATTGCTTCTGCCCTTCCCTCTGCATGATCAGAATAATCAGCGCAGCATTAAATCAAAACGGAATATCATCATCAAAACTGTCATCCGCCATCGCCGGCGCCGGCGCACGCGCTGAAGAAGACGAGATGACGATGGCCGTTCCTGCGAATAGTTCGTTATTGCTACCACCACCCGAACGACTGCCCAGCATCTGCATTTCGTTGGCGACGATTTCGGTGGTGTAACGGTCCTTGCCTTCCTTGTCCTGCCATTTGCGGGTGCGCAGGCTGCCTTCGACATAGATCTGCGAGCCTTTTTTCAGGTACTCACCGGCGATTTCGGCCAGGCGGTTGAAAAACACCACGTTGTGCCATTCGGTGCGTTCCTTGGTTTCGCCGGTCTGCTTGTCTTTCCAGCCTTCCGAAGTCGCGATCGAGATATTGGTGACCGCGCCACCACTGGGCATATACCGCGTTTCGGGGTCCTTGCCGCAGTTGCCTACCAGAATTACCTTGTTAATACCTCGTGCCATGTGTCTTGCCCCGTGTCTTAAGTGATATATGTGATATTGGTCGTATGTGCGTTCAGGAGCCTGTCGGATTTAACGCTGATCTACTGCGGAAAAACCGAACCTGGCCATATTCTCCGCTCTTTCTCGTTAAATAGCAGTGCTATTCGCCTTAAAAGACCGAAGAATCTGCCTCAAATCGGCTTTCCCTCGCAACGATCGGTCAAACCCGACAGGCTCCTAGGACGTGTGTGCGAAAGATAACAGTTTTTCCTCGTCCAGGATATGCTTCTCCACCTTCAGGTAGGCAATGCCGTCTTCCACGATGATGGCCGCCTCGGCCACCCCGGGGATGGCCAGCAGCTGGTCCTCGCTGATCGAGGTATTGCCTTCCAGGTTGAGCAAATAGGTGCTGAGCTGGCGCGGTTTGTTCATGGTGGTAGCGATCCCCAGCCAGATCAGGGCCACGACCATGGCGGTGAACAGCGCGCCGTGCACGCCCCAGTGGCCGTGGGCAAAGCCCCCGGCAAGACCGCCGCAGAACGCGCCGAGGAACTGGCTGCTGGAATACACGCCCATGGCGGTGCCCTTCTGGCTGGCCTTGGCGGTTTTGCTGATCAATGACGGCAGGGTGGCTTCGAGCAGGTTGAAGGCGGTGAAATACATCACCAGGCCGGTGATCAGCTCGGCCTCGGCGTGGCTGGTGGCCATCACCAGCAGCGCGCCGGCCAGCAGCGCGACCGCGCCGATGAACACCTCGCGCAGCTTCTGTTTCTTTTCACCGATGATGATGAACGGCACCATGATCACCAGCGAGGCCACGAAGATCGGCAGATACACTTTCCAGTGGTCCACCGGCTCCAGGTGCGCCATGTCGCGCAGCATCAGCGGCAATACCAGGAAGCTGCACATCAGGGTGAAATGCAGGGTAAAAATACCCGCGTCCAGGCGCAGCAGATCGGGGTTTTTCAGCACCCGGCCAAGGCTGCCGGAATCGACCTCGGCATCACGGTGAAACTTGGTCACCACGGGTGTGGGCACCAGGGTGTAAAGAATCACCACCCCGAGAATCGCCAGCACCGCGGTCAGCGCGAAAATGCCGGGCACGCCGATCAGGTGATTCAGGATCGGCGCCACCACCATCGCGATCGCAAACGCCATGCCGATGCTGGTGCCGATGGTGGCCATCATCTTGGTGCGGTGTTCCTCGCGCGAGAGATCGGCTGCCAGCGCCATCAGCGCGGCTGCAATCGCGCCTGAGCCCTGCAATGCGCGGCCGAGGATGATGATGTAGATGCTGTGCGAGGACGCCGCCAGCAGGCTGCCAAGCGCGAATATGACCAGCCCGAAAGCGATCACCGGCTTGCGCCCGATACGGTCGGACAAGCGTGCCGAACGGGATCTGCAGGATGGCCTGGGTGAGCCCGTAAATACCGATGGCGAGACCGGTGAGCAAGGGCGTGGAATCGGGCAATTTCTCTGCATAGAGCGCGAAAACGGGCAGAATAAGAAACAGACCGAGCATGCGGAACGCGTAGATCAGTGCCAGCGTGGAGCCGGCCCGGCGTTCCAGGGAACCTAATTTAGACTGATATTGAGACATTGGTTGACCTGAACACTCAAAGCAAGGCATTCTACCAGATTGCTCGGCGCATCTGAGTACTTCAGAAGCACCGCATGGTGCAGAGACGCTCCTGTTTTCGATAAAACAGGGGCCACATTAAAACAATGCCACAAGGCATTTGTTTAACGCGCTCTGGCAAGCCATGGAAGACCTGCCCAGAGACCTACAACCGATCAGCTGGTATGCTTTTGCTGTTATATTAAAAGATTATGGACACTATCCAGATTCGCGGTGCCCGCACCCACAACCTGAAAAATATTAATCTCGATATTCCGCGAGACAAGCTTATTGTTATTACCGGGCTGTCCGGATCTGGCAAGTCTTCGCTCGCCTTCGACACCATTTTTGCCGAGGGCCAGCGCCGCTACGTAGAATCGCTGTCGACTTACGCACGCCAGTTCCTGTCGATGATGGAAAAACCGGACATCGACCATATCGAGGGACTGTCGCCCGCGATTTCCATCGAACAGAAGACAACATCGCACAACCCGCGTTCCACGGTGGGCACCACAACCGAGATTTATGATTATCTGCGCCTGCTGTTCGCGCGCGCGGGCACCCCGCGCTGCCCGGAACACAAACACACCCTGGAAGCGCAGACCATCAGCCAGATGGTGGACCAGGTGATGACCATGCCGGGCGATACCCGGCTGATGCTGCTGGCGCCGATGGTGCGCGAACGCAAGGGCGAGTTCAACACCCTGATCGCCGATCTCAAACAGCAGGGCTTTATCCGCGCCCGGGTCGATGGCGTGGTCTACGAGCTGGACGATATTCCCGAGCTGGAGCCAAAACAGAAACACAGCATCGATGTGGTCGTGGACCGCTTCAAGGTGCGCGATGACATCAAGCTGCGCCTGGCCGAATCGTTCGAAACCGCGCTCAAGCTGGCCAGCGATATCGCCATCATCGCTTCGATGGACGATGACAAGAGCCGCGGATATTATTTTCTCCGCCAAGTTCGCCTGCCCGGAATGCGGTTACAGTCTGTCGGAACTCGAACCCCGGCTGTTTTCGTTCAACAATCCGGCCGGCGCCTGCCCGGAATGCGACGGCATCGGCCAGCGGCATTTTTTCGACCCCGAACGCGTGATCGTGAACCAGCACCTGAGCCTGGCCGGCGGCGCGATCCGCGGCTGGGACCGGCGCAATGCGTATTATTTCAGCATCATCCAGTCACTGGCCGAGCATTACGATTTTGATATCGAAGTTCCGTACGAAGAACTGCCGGCCAGGATTGTAAAAATACTGCTCTACGGCAGCGGCAAGGAACAGATCGCGTTTCATTATCCCGGGCATCGCGGCCGCCGCGGTAAAAAACGCACCCACGCGTTCGAAGGTGTGCTGCACAACATGGAGCGGCGTTACCGCGAAACCGAAAGCACGGTGGTGCGCGACGAGCTGGCGAAATATATGTCGGTGCAGGCCTGCCCGGTGTGTTCAGGTAGCCGTTTGAACGAAGCCGCGCGCAATGTGTTTATCTCGGAACACACGCTGGCGGACATCACCTCGATGCCGGTGCTGAAAGCGCTGAGCTTTTTTGCCGAACTCAACCTGAGCGGCAAGCGCGCCGAGATCGCAGACAAGATCACTCGCGAAATTTCCGCGCGCCTGCAGTTCCTGGTGAACGTGGGGCTGGATTATCTGACCCTGGATCGCAGTTCCGATACCCTGTCCGGTGGTGAATCGCAACGCATTCGTCTCGCTTCCCAGATCGGCGCGGGGCTGGTCGGGGTGATGTATATTCTGGACGAACCGTCGATCGGTCTGCACCAGCGCGACAACGATCGTTTGCTGGCCACGCTGACGCATTTGCGCGACATCGGTAACACCGTGATCATGGTGGAACACGATGAAGAAGCGATCATGAGCGCGGACCATGTGATCGATATCGGTCCCGGCGCCGGCGTGCACGGCGGTGAAGTGATTGCCCAGGGCACGCCGCAGGACATCATGAACACCGAAGCTTCGCTCACCGGTCAGTATCTCTCGGGCAAAAAACAGATTCGCATCCCGGAAAAACGCACGCCGGTGGGTAAAGCTTTTTTCAGTATCAAGGGCGCCAGTGCGAACAATCTGCAGAATGTCGATGTTGATATTCCTATCGGCCTGCTCACCTGCATCACCGGTGTTTCAGGCTCGGGCAAATCCACCTTGATCAATGACACCCTGTACCCGATCCTGGCGCGCGAAATCAACGGTGCCTCGATGGCGGCCGCCGCGCACGTTTCGCACAGCGGCATCGACAACTTCGACAAGGTAGTGGAAATCGACCAGGCACCGATCGGTCGTACCCCGCGCTCCAACCCTGCCACTTACACAGGGCTGTTCACCCCGATACGCGAAATTTTTTCCGCCACCCAGGAAGCGCGCTCGCGTGGTTACCAGCCGGGGCGTTTCAGTTTTAATGTCAAAGGCGGGCGTTGCGAAGCCTGCCACGGTGACGGCGTGATCAAAGTTGAAATGCACTTTTTGCCCGATGTCTATGTCGCCTGCGATGTCTGCGAAGGCAAACGCTATAACCGTGAAACCCTGGAAATTAAATACAAGGGAAAAAATATTCACGAGGTGCTGGAAATGACCGTGGAAGATGCGCTGGTGTTTTTCGACGCGATCCCGGTGATCAAACGCAAACTGCAAACCCTGATGGATGTCGGGCTGTCGTACATCACCCTCGGCCAGCGCGCGACCACTTTGTCGGGGGGCGAAGCGCAGCGTATCAAGCTGTCGAAAGAACTGTCGAAACGCGACACCGGGATGACCGCCTACATTCTTGACGAACCCACCACCGGTCTGCATTTTCACGATGTGCAGCAGCTGCTCGATGTATTGTTGCGGCTGCGCGATAATAAAAACACCGTGATCGTGATCGAACATAATCTGGACATTATCAAGATGGCCGACTGGATCATCGACCTGGGCCCGGAAGGCGGTTACAAAGGCGGTCAGATTATTGCCAGCGGCACGCCCGAACAGGTCGCGCAAAACAAAGCTTCGTTCACCGGGCATTACCTGGCCAGGTTGCTGCCGGATACCAAGCTCGAAAAAGCCGCAAGCTAACTATTAGTATTAATATTTAAACTCACAGATAGAACACACCCATATGCACCATTTAAAATATATTACATTGACAGCACTGGTCTTGCTGTTGAACACCGCCTGTTTCAACAGCGTTGAAGCTGCGCCCGTTCCCGACTATCCCGCACAGCAGGTGAGCACGCGGGTCTGGGTGATCCTTGGCCCGACAGAATTACCCAATCCCAAAAACCAGGGCTTCATGAATAACCCGGGTATTGTGCTCACCACGCAGGGTGCTGTCATTGTTGACCCCGGCTCCACCCTCGAGACCGGCGAAATGGTTTTGCGCGTACTGAAAAAAATTACACCGCAACCGGTGGTGGCGGTATTCAATACCCATATTCACGGCGATCACTGGCTGGGAAATCAGGCCATCGTAAACGCTTATCCCAACGTGCGCATATTTGCCCACCCGGAGATGATAGCCGAAGCCAAAGCCGGCGCTGCGGATGACTGGGTCAAGCTCATGTACACCCTGACCAAAGGTGCGAGCAAAGGTACCGTGGCTGTGATACCGAACACGGCTGTACTGAATGGCGAAACGATAAAAATTGGTGATACCGATTTTCGCATTTACCATAGCGAAAAGAAGGCGCACACCAAAACCGATATCATGATCGAAGTAGCACAGGACCGCCTGATGTTTCTCGGCGACAATGTCGGCAACCAGCGTATCTTACGTATAACCGATGGCAGTTTTACTGGCAATATCGAAGCGATTGATATGGCGCTGGCCACCGATGCGGTCTATTTTATCCCCGGTCACGGCCCCGGCGGCACAAAGTCAGTACCACTGAACTACCGTCGTTATTTAACAGCTGTGTACCTGGCGGCAAAACAGGCTTTTGAAAAGGATATGGACAGCAGCGACGTCAGGCCCATCGCCGAGAAAAGCACGACGGCTTTCAAAAACTGGTCCGGCTATAAAGACGAGATCGGTCGCCAGGGTGTGCAGGCCTACGCGGAAGTCGAAGCCGCCGAGTTTTAACAAAACGCAGAATAACTGACTCAGGTCAAACCACCTGAGGCAGGCCGGTCTTATATTTCTCGGTCATGAATCCTGCTGCCATGATCGTTACCACCGCCCTGGGGCTTGCGCTCGGGTATTTCATTGTCAGGCTGATGCTGCGCATCCGCAATAATGTGATCATCGGCAGGACCTATCGCCAGGCACTGCGTGCCGAACTTTCCAGCCTGCGACTGGACCGGATGCTGGCAGCACTCGGTATCAATCGCGAACTGTATCTACACCAGCAAAAAACGCGAGATATACACCAGCACATTCAGCGCTGCCGCGACTGTGACCATAACGATATCTGCGATGAAAAACTACATGAGAAAAGCGTCGATGCAAATGACATCGATTATTGCAACAACGCGGAGCAACTGAAGAACATCATCGCGCAGCAGGAAAAGCATGGCGACCAGGGGTAATCGTCATGCACAAAAAAAGCCGATCAAAGATCGGCTTTTTATTTAGACCTTAACAAACAGGTTTAACGATCGACCAGTTCGATGTAAGCCATCGGCGCAACATCGCCGCTGCGGAAACCGCATTTCATGATGCGTGTGTAACCACCGTTGCGTTCCTTGTATTTAGGACCCAGTTCATTGAACAGCTTGCCAACAGCAGCCTTGTCACCCAGACGTGAGAAAGCCAGGCGGCGTTTGGCAACCGAGTCTTCCTTGGCCAGGGTAATTAATGGCTCAGCCACGCGACGCAGCTCTTTGGCTTTTGGCAATGTGGTTTTGATAATGCCGTGCTCGATCAACGATGTCGCCATATTGCTGAACATCGCTTTGCGATGACTGCTGTTACGGTTTAGCTGACGGCCTGATTTGCGATGACGCATGATAAATACCTGTTGTTATACGAGCTGTAACTGTTTAAATCGCTTCTTTGTCACGCAGCGAAGCCGGTGGCCAGTTTTCCAACTGAATACCCAGCGACAGGCCATGTGATGCCAGAACGTCCTTGATTTCGGTCAGTGACTTTTTGCCAAGGTTAGGCGTTCTGAGTAATTCAACTTCGGTGCGCTGAATCAGATCACCGATGTAGTAAATATTTTCTGCTTTCAGACAGTTGGCAGAGCGAACTGTCAGTTCGAGTTCATCAACCGGACGCAGCAGGATTGGATCGATATCCGCATCTTCATCAACCGGTGATTCGTCTTCCATGGTCTGCAGATTCACGAATGAAGACAACTGGTCCTGCAGAATGGTAGCTGCAGTACGGATTGCGCTTTCTGGATCTACGGTACCGTTGGTTTCCAGATCGATGATCAGTTTGTCCAGGTTGGTGCTCTGTGCAACACGCGCGCTTTCTACATTGTAGGCCACACGACGGATCGGTGAAAACGATGCATCCAGACGCAGTGTGCCAATCGCTGCAGACTCATCGGCCTGACGATGCGAAGCCGGTTGATAACCGCGGCCCTTGGCAACACGCATGGTGATATTGAGCTTGCCATCCTTGTTCAGATTAGCAATCACGTGATCAGGGTTTACGATTTCGATATCGTGACCCGTTTCGATCATGCCCGCCGTAACCACACCTGCGCCTGAAGCGTTCAGGGTAATGGTGCCTTCGTTATTGGCGTGCATGCGCAGAGCGATGCCTTTGAGGTTGAGCAGGATTTCGAGAACATCTTCCTGAACACCATCGATCGTGCTGTATTCGTGTACCACGCCATCAATGACCGCTTCAATAACAGCGCTGCCTTCGATGGAAGAAAGCAGAATGCGGCGTAAGGCGTTACCCAGAGTATGACCAAAACCACGCTCCAGCGGTTCGAGCGCAACTTTTGCATGGGTTGCACTATACGCCTGGACGTTGATGGTTCTGGGTGTAAGTAAATCTTCAGACATGCCTTGTATTCCCCTACTTGGAGTAAAGTTCCACGACGAGTTGTTCGTTAATGTCGGGTGGTAAATCGCTGCGCTCTGGCACGTTCCTGAAAACGGCTTCGAGTTTGGTCTCGTCCAGTGAAATCCAGTCAACGATGCCTTTTTGCTTGGCCATGTTGAGCGAATCTGCAATGCGGGTCTGCTTTTTGGCTTTTTCGCGCACCGCAACGACATCGTTCGGGCTAACGCGATAAGACGCAATGTTGACTACGACATTATTGACCGTGATGCATTTATGGTTCACCAGCTGGCGCGCTTCCGCACGGGTGGCGCCAAAACCTGCACGATAGACCACGTTGTCGAGACGGGTTTCCAGCAACTGCAGCAAGGTTTCGCCGGTGGCGCCTTTGAGGTGAGCCGCTTCTTTATAGTAATTTCTGAACTGGCGCTCGAGTACACCGTAGATACGACGCAGCTTCTGCTTTTCGCGCAACTGTAATGCGTAATCCGATAAACGACCGCGACGTGCACCGTGCTGACCCGGGATCTGGTCCAGCTTGCACTTGCTTTCCAGCGGACGCAGTGAGGATTTCAGTTCAAGGTCAACGCCTTCACGACGGCTGAGCTTACATTTTGGTCCGGTATATTTGGCCACTTAAAAATCTCCAGTCTTACAGACTAAACGCGACGTCGCTTGGGCGGACGGCAACCGTTATGGGGTATAGGGGTGACATCAGTAATGTTGGTAATCTTGAAACCTGCATTATTGAGTGCACGTACTGCAGACTCACGGCCAGGTCCGGGACCTTTGACCATGACGTCCAGATTCTTCATACCGTATTCCTGGGCCCTGATGCCGGCTTTTTCAGCAGCGACCTGGGCCGCGAACGGTGTGCTCTTGCGTGAACCACGGAAACCCGAACCACCCGAGGTCGCCCAGGCGAGTGCATTGCCCTGGCGATCAGTGATGGTCACTATGGTGTTGTTGAATGACGCGAATATATGCGCAACACCGTCGGTGACCGAGCGTTTAATTTTTTTACGTGCTTCAGGCTTTGCCATCTTGATACTCTATTTATTTGGTAACGGATCGACGCGGACCTTTACGGGTGCGCGCATTGGTACGGGTACGTTGGCCACGCAGAGGCAGGCTCTTACGATGGCGAATACCACGGTAGCAGCCCATATCCATCAGGCGCTTGATACTCATTGATACTTCGCGACGCAGGTCACCTTCGACCATGTGTCTGCCCACTTCGGTACGCAGCACTTCCAGCTGTTCTTCGGAAAGCTCGCCGATTTTCTTGTCGGGAGCTATCTGAGAAGCCTCGCAAACCTGCATGGCACGGGTTTTTCCGATGCCATAGATATGCGTCAAGCCAATCACTGTGTGCTTGTTGGGTGGAATATTTATACCAGCTATACGAGCCATTTATCGTTTCCGTCTGTGCGCGACAAAGCGCGCAATTGTACTTAGATTACTGTTTTAAATCAAACGCGATCAAAGCAAACACGGGCAGCCGTGCTCAGCCCTGGCGCTGTTTGTGGCGAGGATCACTACAGATCACGCGCAATACGCCATGACGCTTGATCACCTTGCAGTTGCGGCACATTTTTTTAACTGATGCACGAACTTTCATTTTCTGTCTCCGGTTAGCACCGATTTCTGTCAAATTCTGTATTAAGACTTGTAAATCAAAGTCTTATCAACGGCCATAGTTCTGAAGATTGGCCTTTTTCATTATCCCTTCGTACTGGTGCGACATCATATGGGTCTGGATCTGAGCCATAAAGTCCATCACCACGACCACGATAATCAGCAGGGATGTACCGCCAAAATAGAAGGGTACATGCCAGTACAAAATCAAAAACTCCGGCAGCAAACACACGATGGTGATGTAGATCGCGCCGACAAAGGTCAGTCGGGTCATGACCTTGTCTATGTATTTGGCCGTCTGCTCACCCGGACGATATACCCGGAATAAACGCGCCCGATTTCTTCAAATTGTCCGCCGTATCGCGCGAATTAAACTGCAGCGCGGTATAAAAGAAGGCGAAAAATATAATCGCCAGTGCATACAATATGACGTAAATCGGCTGCCCCGGTGACAGCATGCTGGCGAAATTAGCCAGCCATTCCATGCCGGGTGACTGGCCAAACCAGCTCGCCAGCGTTGCCGGGAACAAAATAATACTGGAAGCAAAAATCGGCGGAATTACCCCGGCCATGTTCAGCTTCAACGGCAAATGGCTGCTCTGCGCGGCATACAGGCGTCGACCCTGCTGGCGCTTGGCATAGTTCACCGTAATTCGGCGCTGGCCACGCTCGATAAACACCACAAAACCGGTCACCAGCACCGCAATCGCGAATACTACCAGTGCCGCCAGTGTGTGCAGCTCGCCGGTTCTGACCAGTTCCAGGGTACCGCCAACTGCTCGGGGCAGACCTGCAACAATCCCTGCGAAAATAATCACCGATATACCGTTGCCGATACCACGTTCGGTCACCTGCTCACCCAGCCACATCAGGAACATGGTTCCTGTCACCAGAGTTACCGCCGCGGTGAACACAAAGCCGATACCCGGGTTGATCACCAGCGCTTTGGCGCCTACCGACTGGCTCTGCAGTGCGATCGAAATACCGACCGACTGGAAGCTGGCCAGCACCAGGGTGAAATACCGCGTGTACATCGCAATCTTGCGACGGCCCGATTCACCTTCATTTTTAATCTGTTCCAGCTGCGGCATGGTAACGGACAGCAACTGAATGATAATCGACGCCGAAATATACGGCATGATGCCCAGTGCAAAAATCGACATACGTCCCAGCGCACCGCCGGAGAACATGTTAAACACACCGAGAATACTGCCTTTTTGCTGATCGAACAGCGTCGACAATACATGGGGATCAATCCCCGGCACCGGGATATAAGCACCGATGCGAAATACAATCAAAGCTCCGAGTACAAACAACAGCCGCTGCTTGAGTTCCTGCATATGTCCAAGCGATTTCATAGGCCAGTGCTTCTCGTTTAAGCCTGAATACTGCCGCCAGCTGCTTCAATGGCCTTGCGTGCACCAGGAGTCACTGCAACACCTTTAAGGGTAACCGCTTTGGTGACTTCACCAGACGCGATCACTTTTGCTTTCAATGTACCCATAGGTACGATATCGGCGGCAATCAAAGCGGCGACATCGATCACTTCAGCCGTCATATTATTCAATTCGTGCAAACGCACTTCGGCGCTGGTTCTGGCCGAACGCGAGGCAAAACCGACTTTGGGCAAACGGCGTTGCAAAGGCATCTGACCGCCTTCAAAACCGACCTTGTGAAAACCGCCGGAACGTGATTTCTGACCTTTATGGCCACGACCACCGGTTTTACCCAGGCCACTACCAATACCGCGACCAACGCGCTTGCCGGTTTTTGCGAACCTTCTGCTGGGCTGAGATTATTAAGTTGCATGATTAAATCTCCTCGACCGTCAGCATGTAAGACACTTTATTGATCATGCCGCGATTTTCCGGCGTGTCTTTCACGGTGACTGAATGGTGTGGACGGCGTAAACCCAGGCCCTTAAGACACGCTTTATGCGAGGCAAGACGACCTATGGTGCTCTTGGTCTGCGTTAATTTAAGTTCTTTACTAGCCACTGTATTATTCCTGCTGTTTCAGTCTAGCCGAGTATTTCTTCGACTTTCTTGCCGCGCTTGGCTGCGACATAGGATGGCGATGTCATCGAAACCAGGCCATTGATTGTTGCGCGAACAACATTGACCGGATTACGCGTACCATTAATTTTTGCAAGTACGTTGTTAACGCCAACGGCTTCAAATACTGCGCGCATCGCACCACCGGCAATAATACCGGTACCTTCAGATGCAGGCTGCATGTAAACATTCGCTGCGCCATGCATACCTGTGACCGGGTGCTGCAAAGTATCGCCATTGAGGGCGATCTTGGTCATGTTCTTACGTGCCTTATCCATTGCTTTCTGGATGGCCTGCGGTACTTCTTTTGCCTTGCCATAACCAAAACCAACCTTACCGTTACCATCACCGACCACGGTCAGCGCGGTAAAACCAAACTGGCGGCCACCTTTAACAACTTTGGCAACGCGATTTACCGCAACCAGTTTTTCAATCAGATCGTCTTTAGCGCTATTCTGTTCAATTTTTGCCATCATTCAATCCTGTTAAAACTCAAGACCAGCTTCGCGCGCAGCATCAGCAAGCGCTTTGACTCTGCCATGAAACTTGAAACCAGAGCGATCAAAAGCCACCTCGAGTAATACCGGCTGACCTAGATTTCTCTGCAATGTTTTTGCCCACAACGACTGCAGCATCAACATTACCTGTGTACTTCACATCGCTTTTCACATCTTTTTGCACAGTCGATGCTGCCGCAATGACAGTACGGCCATCGGGCGAAATCACCTGCGCATAAATATGGCGCGGCGTTCTGTGAATGCTGAGGCGATGCGCACCCAGTTCGCTGATCTTAATGCGCGAACGTTTTGCTCTGCGCAGTCTGCTGGACTTTTTCGAATTCATGTTATCGCTCGATTAAACTCTGTTAGTACTTATGCCGTTATTTCTTCTTGGCTTCTTTGCGCAGTACGCGCTCGTCCGCATAACGTACGCCTTTGCCCTTGTAGGGCTCTGGTGGACGATAAGCGCGAATTTCGGCAGACACCTGGCCAACCTTTTGCTTATCGATAACCAGTCACAACGATCTCGGTCTGCGATGGTGTTTCGATCGTAATACCATCAGGCACCTGGTACACAACCGGGTGTGAAAAACCCAGCGACAAATTAAGCACCTTACCCTGCGCCTGCGCACGATAACCCACACCAACCAGCGCAAGTTTTTTCTCAAAACCTTCGCTAACGCCTTTCACCATATTGCTGCTAAGCGAACGCATGGTGCCGGCCATAGCGACAGAATCAGGCTCGCCTTCACGGCCAGCAAACTTGAGTTCACTACCTTCGTGCTTAACTTCAACCTTGTTATGCACTTCAAGATTCATAACGCCTTTTTTGCCCTTAACTTCAAGCGACTGGCCAGAAATCTTGACTTCTACACCAGCAGGAATCTCTACTGGACTGTTTGCTATACGTGACATTGCATTTACCTGTTAATCTACTTATTGCGTCCGTAATCTTAAGAAACCGTACACAGAACTTCGCCACCGCGACCTTTCTCACGTGCCTGGCGATCAGTCATCACACCGGCAGAAGTGGAAATAATCGCGATACCAAGGCCATTGAGCACTTTTGGAATTTCGTCTTTAGACTTGTAAATACGCAGGCCCGGACGTGATACACGATGCAGCGACTCAATGACCGGCTTGCCTTCATAATATTTCAGCACCACTTCCATGGTCGGCTTGGCATCTTTTGTTACGCTGTAGTCGGCAACATAGCCCTGGTCTTTCAGCACGGCCGCAATCGAAGCCTTGAGCTTTGAAGCCGGCATGCTTACGCTAATTTTTTTGCTAGATTGACCATTACGAATTCGGGTCAACATATCTGCAATCGGGTCTGACATCATGATCGTATACCTGTTCTAAATCTAATTACCAGCTGGCCTTAACCAGACCGGGGATATCACCACGCATCGCAGCTTCACGAAGCTTGTTGCGACACAGACCAAATTTACGATACACCCCATGCGGTCTACCGGTAATGCGGCAGCGGTTACGTTTGCGCACAACACTTGAGTCGCGCGGCATCGTCTGCAACTGTTTCTGAGCGTCCATCTTGGCGTCAAAATCAGACGTCTGATCGTTGATCACCGCGCGCAATCCTGCGCGTTTAGCCGCATATTTCTTGACCAGCTGTGCGCGTTTGAGCTCACGCATTTTCATGGAGAGTTTCGCCATTCTAATTAACCTTTAAACGGAAAGTTAAACGCTTTAAGCAAAGCGCGACCATCTTCATCTGTTTTAGCCGTGGTGGTGATACATACGTCCATACCACGAATCGCATCAATTTTTTCGTAATCGATTTCCGGAAAAATAATCTGCTCTTTTACGCCCATATTGTAGTTACCACGGCCATCGAACGATTTTGGGTTCAGGCCACGGAAATCACGAATACGTGGGATCGAAATATTGATCAGTCTGTCCAGAAACTCGTACATACGAGCACGGCGCAAAGTCACCTTGCAGCCTACCGGGTAGCCATCACGTACCTTGAATGAAGCCACGGATTTACGCGCAAGCGTAACCACTGGTTTCTGACCAGAAATTTTTTCCATGTCGCTGACTGCGTTTTCGATAACTTTTTTATCAGCAATCGCTTCGCCCACACCCATGTTGATGGTGATCTTGGTAATGCGCGGTACTTCGTTAGGATTTTTCATCCCACGCTCTTCCATCAGCTGCTTGATAACAGTGTTCTGGTAATAATCTTCTAATCTAGTAGTCATGATTTAAACCTGTTCGGGCGACTATATGTCGACCACTTCGCCATTCGACTTGAAGTAACGCACCTTATGGCCGTCCTCAAGTACCTTGATACCCACGCGATCACCTTTCTGGGTCACGGGATTCAACAACATTACATTGGAGATATGCAGCGGCATTTCTTTTTCAACGATGCCACCTTCAACACCCGCCTGCGGATTTGCTTTCACGTGTTTCTTGGCCATGTTAATGGCCTCAACAAGGATGCGATCATCAGCATCAACACGCAGAACCTGGCCCTGGCGTCCTTTGTCTTTACCGGCGATAACAACAACCTGGTCGCCTT
The DNA here is from genome assembly GCA_963721085.1 of uncultured Gammaproteobacteria bacterium. Taxonomy (GTDB): domain Bacteria; phylum Pseudomonadota; class Gammaproteobacteria; order SZUA-229; family SZUA-229; genus JASBSR01. The sequence continues at coordinate 90,783 of CAVRHW010000021.1, read as the reverse complement.
TACGAATTCGATTCATCTCAAACCTCTCAGAGCACTTCAGGCGCAAGCGAAATAATTTTCATAAACTTCTCATTACGAAGTTCACGCGTTACTGGCCCGAAGATACGTGTGCCGATTGGCTGCAGGTTATTGTTCAGGATCACCGCTGCATTCGAATCAAAACGAATCAGTGAACCGTCAGGTCTACGCACACCTTTAGTGGTGCGAACAACCACAGCGTTATAAACCTCGCCTTTTTTTACCTTGCCACGAGGAATTGCATCTTTAATGCTCACCTTGATGACATCACCTACCGAAGCATACCGGCGATGTGAACCACCGAGCACTTTAATGCACTGTACTCGACGTGCACCGCTGTTATCGGCAGCATTTAAAACTGTTTGCATCTGTATCATGTCTGCTTCCTGTAACTATGTAGTTATTAAACTACAGCGGCCTTTTCTATAATCTTTACCAGTCGCCATGACTTGGTTTTTGAGATCGGACGACATTGCTCAATCATAATAACGTCGCCTTTACTGCATTCATTATTTTCATCATGCACGTGGATACTGGTGGTACGTTTAATGTACTTGCCATATACAGGGTGCTTAATTTTGCGTTCAATCTTTACCGTGACTGTCTTATCCATCAGGTTGCTGCTGACAGCACCTGTCAGCGTACGTTGTACGACCGCGTCTGTTGATGCTGTTTCAGTTTTCTGTGCTTCTGTTGCAGTCATTATGCTTTACCTGCTTTCAATTCATTAAGCACGGTTTTAACACGTGCGATATCACGACGAACAATACCGAAACGATGAGTCTTCGGGGTATTACCTGTACCCATCTGCATACGCAAATTGAACTGCTCGCGTCTCAGATTGACGAGTTCTTCACCCAGGTCCTTTTCGGACATTTTTCTATAGTCTTGTGCAGAAGCCATTACATCACCGTACGTGCAACAAATGTGGTTTTAATTGGCAGCTTTGCAGCTGCCAGCTTGAAGGCTTCGCGAGCAAGCTCTTCGGACACGCCTTCTATTTCATACAACACGCTACCAGGCTGTACTTTTGACACCCAGTAATCAACATTACCTTTACCCTTACCCATACGTACTTCAAGCGGCTTGCTCGAAATTGGCACATCGGGAAAAACGCGAATCCAGATTTTGCCGCCGCGCTTAATATGACGCGTCATGGCACGACGTGCAGCCTCGATCTGGCGGGCGGTTAATCTGCCACGCTCAGCAGCTTTCAGACCAAAGTCTCCAAAACTGACTCTGTTTCCGTTCTGTGCAAGGCCACGGTTCTTGCCCTTGAACATCTTGCGAAATTTTGTACGCTTGGGTTGTAACACTTAACTATCCTCTGATTCTTTAGCTTGCGTTTTTAGCGGCTGCTTTCGCTTCTTCGCGCTTCTTATTGAGGTCGAATACTTCACCCTTGTAAATCCAGACCTTCACACCAATGATGCCATAGGTGGTCAACGCCTCTGCGGTGCCATAATCAATATCAGCACGCAGAGTATGCAAAGGTACGCGACCTTCATGATACATTTCGCTACGTGCAATTTCGGCGCCGTTCAAACGACCACCGACCATGATTTTGATGCCCTGTGCGCCCATACGCATGGTGTTCTGAATCGCGCGCTTCATGGCACGACGGAACATAACGCGGCGTTCCAGCTGCTGTGTAATACTTTCAGCCACCAGCAGTGCATCCAGCTCTGGTTTGCGAATTTCTTCAATGTTCAGTTTGACATTGTTGATATGCAAGCCAATGATGTCCGCGACTTCCTTGCGCAGGTTTTCAATGTCTGCGCCTTTCTTACCAATCACAACGCCAGGACGCGCGGTGTGAATTGTGATTTCAGCAGAACGCGTGGGACGCTCAATCTGAATTTTGCTGACGTTAGCGTTAGCCAGTTTCTTTTTCAGAAACTCACGAACCTTAAGATCGGCATTCAGCAGATCTGGGAAATCAGATGTTGACGCATACCATTTGGAATTCCAGTCTGCGGAAATACCTAATCTGATACCTACAGGATGTACTTTTTGTCCCATTGAATCGTTCTCTCTTTAGCGATCTGCCACACAGACAGTAATGTGACTTGTGCGCTTTAAAATTCGGTTAGCACGGCCTTTGGCGCGCGGCTGAATACGTTTCATGACCGGACCGGCATCAACATAAATCTTTGATACTTTCAGTTCGTCAATATCCGCACCTTCGTTATGCTCGGCATTGGCAATAGCAGATTCGAGCACTTTTTTAACCAGCTCGGATGACTTGGTGTCACCAAAGGTCAATGCAGTCAGTGCGGCATCTACTTTCAAACCACGAATCTGGTCAGCCACCAGGCGACACTTCTGTGGCGATATACGTGCAAATCTATGTTTAGCTATAACTTCCACGCCTCACCTCACTTCGTTTTCTTGTTCGCAACATGACCTTTATAAGTACGGGTCAGTGCAAATTCGCCAAGCTTATGGCCTACCATGTTTTCATTCACCAGCACGGGCACATGCACCTTGCCGTTGTGTACCGCTATGGTCAAACCCACCATTTCAGGAAAAATCGTGGAACGGCGCGACCAGGTTTTTATCGGTTTGCGATCATTTGCCTGCTTCGCCGTTGTCACCTTGTTTAAAAGATGATGGTCAATGAACGGACCTTTCTTTAATGAACGTGGCACAATTTTTCCTCTTAATATTCTTTACGTATTACTTCTTATAACGGCGGCGAACAATCATGCCGTCAGTACGTTTATTACTACGTGTTCTGTAGCCCTTGGTTGGTACACCCCATGGTGAAACCGGATGACGGCCACCAGAGGTTCTGCCTTCACCACCACCGTGTGGATGGTCTACCGGGTTCATAACCACACCACGAACCGTGGGACGAACACCACGCCAGCGTGTTGCACCGGCTTTACCCAGTGAACGCAGACCGTGTTCTGAATTACCGACTTCACCAATGGTGGCGCGGCAATTCACGTGAATCTTGCGAACTTCGCCCGAGCGCAAACGCAGTGTTGCGTACAGGCCTTCGCGAGCCAGCAACTGCACCGAGTTACCGGCGGAGCGCGCAATCTGCGCACCCTTGCCAGGCTTCATTTCTACACAGTGCACCTGAGTACCTACAGGCACATTGCGCAATGGCAGACAGTTACCCACTTTAATCGGCGCGTTGCTGCCAGAAATCAGCTGATCGCCTGCACTCACACCCTTGGGTGCGATGATGTAACGCTTTTCGCCATCAGCGAATACCAGCAGAGCGATATTGGCGCTGCGGTTTGGATCATATTCAATACGTTCAACACGTGAAGCAATACCGTCTTTATCGCGCTTGAAATCAATAACGCGATACAGCTGTTTATGACCACCACCTACATGACGAGTCGTAATACGGCCAGCGTTATTACGGCCACCGTGCTTATGCTTGTGCTCAGTCAGTGCGCGCTCAGGCGCACCCTTGTGCAGGTCCTTATCAACAACCTTGACGACGAAACGTCTGCCCGGTGATGTTGGCTTGGTTTTTACAATTGCCATGTTATAACAGCCCCTATCTCTCTCAGCCTGGCCTAGATGGTTCCAGCTAAATCAATGTCATTATCTGCCATCAAAGTCACATAGGCCTTGCGCAAATCACTGCGTTTACCCATGCGGCCACTGAAGCGCTTGCATTTGCCTTTGTTGTTCAGGATGCGGACCTTATCAACTTTGACATTAAAGATGCCTTCGACAGCTTGTTTGACTTCTGCCTTGGTTGCATCAGAAGCCACTTTAAATACGTGCTGGTTACATGTGTCAGCCAGCACGGTACCTTTTTCAGATATATGCGGCGCGCGTAACACTTGATACATACGTTCCTGGTTCATGACAGCCACTCTTCAATTGCGCGAATCGCACCCACGGTGACCACAACATTCTCATAACCAACAAGAATGACAGGATTCAGGCCAGCTACATCGGTCACTTCAACGCGGTATAAATTACGTGCGGACAAATATAATTTTTCATCGCCGGTTTCGGTCACAATCAGCGTCTGGGTCACACCCAGGTCAGCCAGCTTGCCAAGCAGCTGCTTGGTTTTTGGCGCGTCGACTGTAATGTCATCAACAATGATTAAACGATTCAAACGCGCCAGCTCGGAAAAAATCGAACGAATACCGGCACGGTACATTTTTTTGTTCAGCTTCTGGGTGTAATCGCGCGGTTGCGCAGCGAAAGTCACACCACCTGTTCTCCACAGCGGGCTGCGGATAGTACCGGCACGCGCACGGCCTGAACCTTTCTGTTTCCACGGCTTGGCGCCGCCGCCACTGACAGCTGCGCGGTTTTTCTGCGCCTTGGTGCCGGAGCGGCCCGCCGCCATGTAAGCCGTTACCAGCTGATGCACCAGCGCTTCATTAAACTCTGAAGCAAATACTGCATCGGATACAGCAATCTTTTCTTTACTGTTATGCAATTGCATATCCATGAATCTGTCTCTCGTCTACTCTTTACTGATTCAAAAAACTCAGGCCTTGACTGCAGGCTGAATGATTACGTCGCCACCTGCGGCACCCGGTATGGCGCCTTTGACCAGCAACAGACCGCGTTCGCTATCCACACGCACCAGCTCAAGATTCTGCGTGGTGTTGCGCACATTACCCATGTGGCCAGACATTTTTTTGCCTTTAACAACACGACCCGGCGTCTGGTTCTGACCGATCGAACCGTTGGAACGGTGCGACAATGAGTTACCGTGGGTCGCATCCTGCATCGAAAAATTGTGGCGCTTGATGCCGCCCTGAAAACCTTTACCAATGGTGCGACCGGTGACGTCCACTTTCTGGCCGGCTTCGAACATGCTCAGGGACAGCTCGCCACCAACCGCCAGATCGGCCGCTTCTTCACCAGCGACGCGAAATTCCCACAGACCACGGCCTGCCTCAACACCCGCCTTGGCAAAATGACCCGCCATTGGCTTGGTAACGCGGCTGGCACGGCGCACGCCGGTGGTAACCTGGATCGCCTGGTAGCCATCGACATCAGTGGTTTTGATCTGGGTAATGCGATTCGGCGTAATTTCGATCACGCTCACAGGGATAGAATCGCCATCTTCAGTGAAGATACGTGTCATTCCAGCCTTTCTGCCTACAATACCAATAGTCATGTCGATTCCCGCTCAATAAAAAACCGGCCCCTCAAAGAGGAAAACCAGCCACTCAACCCCGGTAACCACCAGGGTTAATAGATTAATCAGTAACTCAAAAACTCGCTGCGGCAAGGTCGCAGCTACTCTTCTCGTTGTCGCAGTATCCAGATACACCTTTTCGGCTTTATTATCATGGACTTACGATAATGTGAACAATGCGCCGTGACTTTATGAGACCGAGTCTGAAAAAACCTCGTCTTAGCCAGGCAGCAAAGAGCGCGCATTATACAGGAGTTTTCTCCTGTCAAACAAGCTTAAGCCGGGGTTAATCCCCGGTTTTTCTACAAATAATTCAGGTCCAGCCGCCAGGGCCATCCCCGTACTACTGATCGGGGATGACGCTTCGCGTCAATTCAGCTTAATCTGGACATCCACACCGGCAGACAGGTCCAGCTTCATCAGCGCGTCCACGGTCTTGTCGGTCGGATCGATAATATCGAGCAGGCGCTTGTGGGTACGGATCTCGTACTGGTCACGGGCGTCCTTGTCGACATGTGGCGAAATCAATATCGTGAAACGCTCTTTTTTGGTCGGCAGCGGAATCGGGCCTTTGACACGAGCACCGGTGCGTTTCGCCGTTTCTATAATTTCACTCGCTGATTTGTCGATCAGGTGATGATCGAATGCTTTCAGACGAATACGAATATGTTGATTTGCCATTACTCTTACCTCAAAAGAACAATCCCGGGTTTCGCCGAGACAATGTTAGTTACAGGCGGCATCGACTACGATGCCGCCCTCGGTGTTTACTTACTCAATAATCTTACTGACCACGCCGGCGCCGACAGTACGGCCACCTTCGCGGATCGCAAAGCGCAGACCTTCTTCCATCGCGATCGGGTTGATCAGGCTGACCACCATTTTCACGTTGTCGCCCGGCATCACCATCTCTACGCCTTCCGGCAGATCACAGGCGCCAGTGACGTCGGTGGTGCGGAAGTAGAACTGCGGACGGTAGTTGTTGAAGAACGGGGTATGACGGCCGCCTTCGTCTTTGCTCAGTACATAGACTTCGCATTCAAACTTGGTGTGCGGGTTCACGCTCTTGGGTTTGCAGCATACCTGGCCGCGTTCCACGTCTTCGCGCTTGGTGCCGCGCAGCAGCAGGCCTACGTTGTCGCCGGCTTCACCCTGGTCCAGCAGTTTGCGGAACATTTCGACACCGGTCACGGTGGTGGTCTGGGTGTCGCGGATACCGACGATTTCGATTTCTTCGCCCACTTTGATCACGCCGCGTTCGACACGACCGGTAACAACGGTACCGCGACCTGAGATCGAGAATACGTCTTCCACCGGCATCAGGAACGGCTGGTCAACAGCGCGGACCGGGTCCGGGATGTAGCTGTCCAGTGCTTCGACCAGTTTCACGATCGAGGGGGTGCCGATGTCCGAGGTGTCGCCTTCCAGCGCTTTCAGTGCTGAGCCGATGATGATCGGGGTGTCGTCACCGGGAAATTCGTAGGCGTCCAGCAGTTCGCGCACTTCCATTTCAACCAGTTCCAGCAGTTCGGCATCGTCGACCATGTCGGCTTTGTTCAGGTAGACCACGATGTACGGTACACCGACCTGGCGTGACAGCAGGATGTGCTCACGGGTCTGCGGCATCGGGCCGTCAGCAGCAGAACAGACCAGGATTGCGCCGTCCATCTGCGCAGCACCGGTGATCATGTTTTTTACGTAGTCGGCGTGTCCGGGGCAGTCTACGTGCGCGTAGTGACGTGTGGCGCTTTCGTATTCAACGTGCGAGGTCGCAATCGTGATACCACGTGCTTTTTCTTCCGGTGCGTTGTCGATCTGGTCGAACGCTTTGGTATCACCGCCGTATGTTGCGGCCATGACCGTGGTCAGGGCTGCGGTCAATGTCGTCTTGCCATGGTCAACGTGGCCTATGGTGCCTACGTTCACGTGCGTCTTGTTACGCTCAAATTTTCCCTTGGACATTTTAAATGTCTCCCCCGGATCTAGATGTTTAAGAAAAAAACCCAATAAATATATTTAATGGAGCTCATAACCGGATTCGAACCGGTGACCTCTTCCTTACCAAGGAAGTGCTCTACCGACTGAGCTATATGAGCAAGGTTCGGTTTCGAGTACCAGATGCGTAGCGAGAAATCACTGAAACTCTCACCTACCCACCTCGCTCGCCAGCCTCAGATTATTCAGGTCTGAGACCAAAATTCTTCAAAATTGCTTCGTTTCACCCCAAAAAACTGGAGCGGGTGATGGGAATCGAACCCACACAGTCAGCTTGGAAGGCTGAAGTTCTACCATTGAACTACACCCGCACATTCAGTGCCTGGTACCAGCGGCTTCAGCGCGATAACCCTTGATGACCGGTCCCAGCCAACCCTTCTCGCCCGGCGACTCTGTCAGCCTGGGCTACGATTCGCTTCTGGCGAATCAATTAGTCAAACCCTCTCTATGATTCCTTCGGGGGTCCGCATCCACCCCCTTTTACAGAGGCGGGAAAATCTTTTCCTTTGGTGGAGGGGGGTGGATTACTCCGGGCTCCTGCCTTCCGCCCTCACTCCGTTCCGGGCCGCGCTTTGCGCGTTCTGATTCGCTCCCGGCGAATCAGTCGAACCCATCTATTGATCTCGGTGGTTCTAATCCACCCCCTTTTTTGGAGGTGGGAAAATCCTTTCCTATGGTGGAGGGGGGTGGATTCGAACCACCGAAGGTAGAACCAGCAGATTTACAGTCTGCCCCCTTTAGCCACTCGGGAACCCCTCCAAAAATCAAGCCGCGTATTTTGCGCGTGCGCAGCATCACTGTCAACCGTAACAATCTGATACGGCAACTAAAATCTGGAGCCGGAGACAGGAGTTGAACCCGCGACATCCTCATTACAAGTGAGGCGCTCTACCAACTGAGCTACTCCGGCAATTTTTTGCTAAATTGTCAGCGCGGCGCCCATCCGTTCCGGCCTCGCTTCAAGTCGCCTACGTGCAAGGCGGGCAATTTTAGGGAAAGCAGATCACTAAAGCAATGTGCAAGGTGCAATTAAGCTGAGGAAATCGGGATTATTTTCAGTCCTGGCGCATTAGCCAGGCAATCTGGTGATAAAAACCAGCTGTTTCATATAAAAACTACTTACAGCTGCGTTCCAGACGGCTGACGCCGGGCATATTCGACAGGTTCAGCACCGTCTGCGGGATCGTTCGATCGGCCTTCACTCGATAATCCAGCCAGTAGATGGTATAGGTTTTGAACACCGGCTCGATTCTGGCGGGAAAACCCGCGGCCTTTGCTTTTTTCTGTACCTGCAGCGCGCCATTTTTTTCCTTGAAATGGCCGAGTGAAATCGCGTTCGCCTGATCGCCTTTGGGAACCACATAATAATCGCGGATATTTTTGCGCTTTAGACTGGCCGCGAGCGCGTTCGCGGCTTCGTGGCTCTTTTGTGGCGGCAAATACACCCAGTACATCGACTGCTCGCGCTCTTCATGGCTACGGAACGAAGCTTCGGCCACATAATCGCGTATGTCTCGAGTCAGCTTGCGTAAATCTGCGATATCCCGGAACGGTCCCAGGGTGTAACAGGCAAAGCTCGGCGGCACTGGTTTTCTGGTTTCGGGTGGTGCAGGCAGCGGCGTTTGTTCCTTGTCTGCAACCACCGGTTCTGGCGCTTTTGTGGACTTGCTTTCCGGTTTTGCCTGCGCTGCTTTTGTCGCTGTATCGCTCTTTGCCAGCGAAGACTGTGCTGTCTTGTCCAGTTCGCTCAACAGCACCAGTTTTGGCACATTCGGGTCGTCTGACACCACATGCCGATGGGGTTCGGGATGTTTCAGCTCCCAGGCCACATAGCCGATATTCGCCGCCAGCAGCAGCAGGAATATCCAGCGCATCAGGCATTCTCCTGCTGCGAGGCCAGATATAAACCGCGCAGCACCAGATCAGGTTGTAATTCAGCCGCGTTTTTCATCAAGGCGAGGATAACAGTCGCCGCTCCGCCTGTGATCAGAATTTTCATATCAGCTCCCAGCTGCTCACGCGCCGCATCGCAGGCGCGATCCAGCCCCGCCACCGCCATTTGCGAAATACCCAGCCGTACCGCGTCAGCTGTATTCGTGGCAAACGGCCCTGCTGGCGCCGCGCTCGAAAACTCGAGATCCGACAATACCGGTATGCGCGATTTAAGCGCAGCGAACATCAGCTCGGCGCCAGGCATGATCTGACCACCCAGGTGCCTGCCATCCGCATCGATCAAATCCAGCGTGGTCGCAGTGCCGCAACTGATGACACACAAAGGCGTTTGATACAGATCGCGCGCTGCAATCATCGCGGCCCAGCGGTCAGCACCGTGCTGCTCCGGATGCTGATAAGCGTGGCTGAGCCCGGCAAACTCTCTGGTCGAGCGCAACACTCGAGCTTCGAGCTGCCAGTGCTCGGCCAGCCAGTGTTGCATTTTTGTTTCAACTTCATCGCCAGCAACGCAGGCCAGCATGACAGTCCCGGGCGCTTCCAGCTGATTCCAGGCCTGGCTCAAAACGTCCGGCAGATTGTCGCTGTTATAAACATGTGCACCCTGCTCAACCACGGCCGCCTTTTTCCACGACGCCCATTTGATTCGGCTGTTACCCATGTCTACGGTCAGGATTGAAGAGGCTGTCATGTTGCCCACCGCAAACTGACATCGGCCGCCATCAGGCGCTGCTCGACACCATCGACCTGCACCTGCAAGGCACCGTCTGCCGCCACGCCCAGTGACAGCGCGGTTTGTTGTGAGCCATCGTCTCGTCGTATCGTCACCGGCTGGTTTTTCAGCGCATCATAATCCCGGCGGTATTCCGCCAGCAGCTCAGCACTGTTTTGCGGAAAGCCCTGGCACACCGCGATACATTCTATAAGCAGTAGCGCGACCAGCCGGTTACGATCAAGAGCATCGGGCAGCCATTCAGCATACATCGGTACAGGCCTGGTCGATCTGTATGCGTTCAGCTTCTGACATATGGACATTCAGCCCGATACCGATCACGACCGCGAGGCTGCCATCCTGCCGGTTCTGGGTTTCGATCAGAATGCCGGCGAGCTTTTTATTGTCGACCAGCACATCGTTGGGCCATTTCAGTTTTGCCTGGCGAATGCCGATCTGTTTCAAAACACGCACCAGCGCCACCCCGATCAATAATGAAAACGCGCCGAGCTCGGCAGCCGAATTTTTAAACTCCCAGCCCAGGCTCATATAGATATTGCTGCCAGCAGGCGAATGCCAGACCCGGCCACGACGACCGCGGCCCGCGTTCTGGCTGTCAGCGATACAGGCCAGCGGCAGCTCAGCACCTGCGCGGCACTGTTGCAGCAACCAGGCATTCGTGGAATCGATCTGTTCGAACACCTGCACAGCACAGGGCACGCTACCGGTGTCATGCAAGATATGCAAAATTTGCCCGCTGTCGAGTCTGTCGATACTGGTTGTGGCTGCACTCATATGGGTCGCAGTTTATAACAGGCGAAGTCAAACACACAGCTAGCACCGGTTTTGCAGTTGTTTCTGCTGCAGGCCTGCACAAAGACACGGCCAGCCATGTACAATACGCCGCCAGCACCTTCGCAAAAGACAGAGCCCATGGCCGCAGAAGAAAAAACCGCTCCTACTAATTTTATCCGCAACATCGTTCAGGACGACCTTGCCTCGGGCAAGCACAGCCTGATCCAGACACGGTTTCCGCCCGAGCCCAATGGTTATCTGCATATCGGTCACGCCAAATCCATTTGCCTGAACTTTGGCGTGGCGCGCGATTTTAATGGTAAGTGCAATCTGCGCTTCGACGACACCAACCCGGAAAAAGAAGACGACGAATATGTCGAGTCGATCAAGGCCGATGTGCAGTGGCTGGGTTTCGAGTGGAGCGAACTGCGCCACGCATCGGATTATTTTGAACAGCTGTATCAATTCGCAATCGACCTGATCAAGCAGGGCAAGGCCTATGTTGATTCGCTCAATGCGCACGAGATTCGCGAATACCGCGGCACGCTGACAGAACCCGGAAAAGAAAGCCCGGACCGTAATCGTTCCATCGAAGAAAACCTCGACCTGTTCACGCGCATGCGCGCCGGCGAATTTAATGACGGTGAATACGTGCTGCGCGCCAAAATCGATATGGCCTCGCCCAATATCAATATGCGCGACCCGGCGATCTATCGCATCAAGCACGAGCACCATCAGCGCACCGGTGATGCCTGGCCGATCTACCCGATGTACGATTACACCCACTGCATCTCAGATGCACTGGAAAACATCACGCATTCTTTATGCACGCTGGAATTCGAAGACCACCGCCCGCTCTACGACTGGGTACTGGATCAGCTCGATGTTCCCTGCCATCCAAGACAGATCGAATTCGCCCGTCTGCAACTAAAATACACCATCACCAGCAAACGCAAACTCAACCAGCTGGTCACCGAAAAACACGTGTCCGGCTGGGACGATCCGCGCCTGCCGACGATCAGCGGTTTGCGCCGCCGCGGCATCCCGCCGGCAGCACTGCGCGATTTTTGCGATCGCATCGGCGTCACCAAAAAAGACAGCTTTATCGAAATGGCCGTGCTGGAAAACTGTGTGCGCGAAGACTTGAATGAGCGCGCGCTGCGCGTGATGGCGGTGCTCGATCCGTTAAAAGTCACCATCGCCAATTACCCGGACGACCAGGTCGAAGAAATGACCGCAGCGAACCATCCGCAAAAGCCGGAACTGGGCACACGCACGGTGCCGTTTTCAAAAACGCTGTATGTCGAGCGCGATGATTTTATGGAAGACGCACCGAACAAGTTTTTCCGTCTTTCACTGGGCCGCGAAGTACGTTTGCGTTATGCCTATTACGTGACCTGCACCGACGTGATCAAAGATGCAGACGGCAAGGTGATCGAGCTGATCTGTACCTATGATCCCGCCACCCGCGGCGGTGATTCGCCCGACGGCAGAAAAGTCAAAGGCACGATTCACTGGGTCTCGGCCGCGCACGCGATCGACGCCACGGTCAATCTTTACGACCGTCTTTACACGCATCCCGATCCCGGTGGCTGCGATGATCATCTCGCACACCTGAATCCGGAATCATTGCAGGTTCTCAATCAGTGCAAACTGGAACCCGCGCTCGCAGAAGCAGATCACAATACCTCGTATCAGTTCGAACGTATCGGATATTTTGTCAAAGACAACAAGAGCAGCGAGCTGGTATTCAATCGCACGGTTACCCTGCGCGATACCTGGGCGAAAATCGACAAAGCCAACGCCTGACCTGAAATTGAAATGGGCCTTGAAAAAACGCTCTTTCAGTATTAGTATTTTCATCACAGACAGAATGTCTGTGTGGTACCTGCCTTCTGGCACAGGGATGTAACGAATAGTCGACACAGGGATCGGTTGTCGCAGTATTTACATATTTCCTGTTTTTATTATTCAGCGTCTCCGTGCTCGCGGCAGGTGATGCTGTGTGTTGCATCAACACACTTTAATAATCATAGGGAGTAGTGAAATGAAACCATTTTTATCTATCTGCACACTCGCGATCTGTACACTGGCGGGCCTTGCTGTCACCAGTGCAACCCAGGCCGCCGTGGTCATCAATGAGATTGATTACGACCAGCCTGGCGCTGACACTGCCGAGTTCATCGAACTCTACAACAACAGCAGTTCCAGCGTAGCGCTCGATACCTTCTCGATTAATCTGATCAATGGAGGTGATGACAGTGTTTACCGAAGCATCGACCTGAACGGCTTTAATATGGCGGCCAATAGTTATTTTGTTGTTTGCGACAGCGCCTCACAGGTAGCGAACTGCAACTACGCGTTTACCGGCAGTTCAGGCTGGTTCCAGAACGGCGCACCCGACGCGGTCGCGCTGCTCGAGAATGGCAATATCGTTGATTCAATATCATACGAAGGCGATGTTCCATCAGCCACCGAAGGTACTGCGACCACACTGGCGGACAGCGGCAGCATCATCACCAGCCTGTCGCGTTTGCCAGATGGAGTCGATACCAATAACAATCTGGCTGATTTTCAGCTCGGTTGCATCACGCCCGGAACTGCCAATATCACCGGCAGTGGTGACTGCTCATCGGTAGCCGTGAGTACGGTACCGGTGCCGGCAACGGGCTGGCTGTTTGCTTCGGGATTGTTCGCAATGATCGGATTTGGCCGTAAGCAGCTGGCTTAAGCATCCGCATCAGAAACAGAAGGGCGGTCTAATGACCGCCCTTCTGTCGTTGGACATTCCAGTTGATTAACCCGCACTAAATTCCTTGTGCTTGAAAATAAGCGCGCGCGAATTTGCATAGGTTTGTTCGCTGAGCAGGCCCGCTTCTTTCAAACGCCGGATATCTTTTAATTCGCCCGCCAGCCTTTGCTGGTTACTCATACCACTGGACTGCGCCCTGCGTATATACGCTTCGAGCCGATCGGTAAAGGCTTCGAATTCCTGCTCGATTCGGTTTGTTATAATCCAGTTCGATCAAAGGCACGCCTGCTGCGATACTGCGATACACATAAGTGTCGCGCGAGCGATAAAAAAACAACAGCAAGGCGATCAGGCCAGCGACGAAAAACAGCACCGACGCCACCAGCAGATAGATCGATTTGAATTCGGTGAAATACCAGATGCAGGCTGGAATTGCGCCCAGCACAAAACCCAGCCCCGATGCCTGCAAACTTCGCCAGGCGAACTGGCGATGACGCTCCGGCGCCTGACGTACAAATTTCAGATTAATGCGATGAGTGTTGCCGCGTTTGTTCTTGAATGATTGCAAAGACTGCAATAACTGGTCTTTATTGAAAATCGTGAAATCGCGTTTAATGCCCTTAAACCGCCTGTCCTGTACAAATTTTGCGTGTACTTCGCGGATCTCATCCGCATCCTCTTCAAAGTGATCAGCAAGAATAATTTCATCAGTAGCGGTGGCCTGTATGCTCTCCATGGTGCCTGCTCGACCTCTATCAATATTCGCGTACGAATAATCTATATAGGCGCACGCCAGCCAGTGTCAATGCGGACTCATGAATTTAGCCTGCCGTTCGTCGCGCGGCAAAGCAGTGATAAGAAAACTAGTCAACCTTTATTTTTGCAAACTTGCGTTTACCCACCTGGAACACCGCAGATGTTCCTGCACAAATTTTCAGGCTTTTATCCGAGACTTTTTCACCATCGATTTTAACCGCGCCCTGTTGAATCATGCGCAGCGCTTCGCTGGTGCTCGCGCACAAGGCTGCATCCTTGATCAGGTTAGCAATCGCAATGCCTTCCGCCTCGGCAGTAAATGAAAATTCCGGAATATCATCCGGAATTTTATTTTTCGCAAACTGTGCAATAAAACCTTCACGCGCAGCATTCGCCGCATCGGCAGAATGAAACCGGGTGATGATTTCTTCGGCGAGCAAAAATTTTACATCGCGAGGATTTTTACCGGCAGCGATCTCATTTTTAAAAGCCTTCGATTTCAGCCATGGGACGAAAACTGAGCAGTTCAAAATAGCGCCACATCAGTTCATCCGATATCGACATGATTTTGCCGAACATATCTTTTGCTTCGTCATTAATGCCGATGTAATTATTCAGCGACTTCGACATTTTCTGCACGCCATCCAGGCCTTCCAGTATCGGCATGGTCAGCACCACCTGCGGCGGCTGCCCGGCCTGTTCCTGCAGCTGGCGCCCCATGAGCAGATTGAATTTCTGGTCGGTGCCGCCGAGCTCGACATCGGCCTGCATCACGACCGAGTCATAGCCCTGTATTAATGGGTAAAGAAATTCGTGGATCGCGATCGACTGCCCGCTTTTATAGCGCTTGCTGAAATCATCGCGTTCCAGCATGCGCGCCACCGTGCTGCTGGCCGCGAGCTTGATCATATCCGCGCTGCTCATCCTGCCCATCCATTCGGAATTGAACACCACGCGGGTTTTGTCTTTATCCAGAATTTTGAAAATCTGTTCCTGGTAGGTCACCGCGTTTTTCGCCACATCTTCCGCGGTCAGCGGCGGACGGGTCGCGCTCTTGCCGGTAGGATCGCCGATCATGCCGGTAAAATCGCCGATCAGGAACAATATCTCATGACCCAGCTCCTGGAACTGGCGCAGCTTGTTGATCAGCACGGTGTGCCCCAGGTGCAGATCCGGCGCGGTCGGGTCAAAGCCGGCCTTGACCCGTAGCGGTCGACCCAGCTTCAGCTTCGCGACCAGCTCTTCTTCGCGCAGAATTTCATCAGCCCCGCGTTTGATAAGATCCAGCTGCTGCTGAATGGCGGGTTCTGGTTTGTTCATAAAATCTCCTCTGCGGGCAGGCATGAAACCGCCACAAACTGTGTTACTGGCCTGAAAAGGCGTATAAGATACCCGTCGGCCTGCACATTCTCAAGGAAACTCTGATTTAATTGAGAATTTTGCAATAATAAGAACAGGATTTGATTGACCGACCAGCATATCCAAGCTACATTCAGTTAAACCTCACGTACATTCTGGTCCCTAATGTCCTTGATAAATAAAGATTTTCGCTCAACCACACCGGATAATCGTTGGTCTGACCACCGCTGGCTGCTGCTGGGGCTTGGTACGGCCGTTGCGTTCTTCGCAGCTGTGGTGATCGGCAGCACCAGCAGTGTCTCGCACAAACCCGCAGCGGCGCTGGACCACCAATAATACACAGACAGTGCAACAGGCCAGTACAGACACAAAAACCCAGGACCCGGCACCATCGCGCATCGCACATCAGAGCATCAAACTGCCCCTGCCCGAACTCCAGGCACAACAGAACGCTCTTGATGAAACCAATAAAGTCGCGCCCCAGAAATGGCAGGAATACAAAGTTAAATCTGGCGACAACCTGGCGAAGAATATTCCAGCGCGAAAAAATCAAACCACAGCAGCTCGACGCCATGATGAAATCAGGCGAAGCGGCGAAAACATTACTCAAGCTCTACCCTAAAGACACGCTACGAATACTCACCGATAATGCAGGCGACCTTGAAGCGCTACGCTACGAAATCGATAACGGATCCTATTTGCTGGTCAAGCGCAATGACCAGAATCAGCTCACTTCAGCAATACACAAATACGACATCGAAGTACGCCACAAATATGCACAGGGCGTAATCGACAGTTCATTGTTTGAAGCTGCCAGCGCTGCGGGCATGCCTGACAACATCACCATGGAACTGGCCAATATTTTTGGCTGGGACATCGACTTTGCACTCGATATTCGTAAAGGCGACAGTTTTAGCCTGGTCTACGAAGAAATCTATCGTAATGGCGAGAAAATTGGCAACGGTGACATTCTCGCTGCCGACTTCACCAACAACGGTAAAACCTACAGTGCGGTACGTTATGAGAAACCCGGCGACACGGTCGCTGCGTATTATTCGCCTGATGGCAAAAGCATGCGCAAAGCCTTTTTGCGTGCACCGGTTGATTTCACCCGTATCAGTTCACGCTTCAGCACCGGACGTTATCACCCTATTCTGCACAGAATACGCAGGCATGAAGGCGTCGATTATGCAGCCAAACGCGGTACGCCGATACGCGCTGCAGGCGATGGCAAAATCGTATTCAAAGGTATCAAGGGTGGTTATGGCCGCGTCATCATTATTCAGCACGGCGCCAAATACAGCACGCTCTACGCACACATGAACAGCTTTGATAAACATGTATGGGTGGGCAAAAAAGTTAAACAGGGACAATACATTGGCTACGTAGGTAGCTCAGGTCTGGCCACAGGGCCGCATTTACATTACGAGTTCCGCGTCAATGGCGTGCATCGCAACCCGTTGACGGTCAAGCTGCCCTCTGCGCAACCGATCGCGGCAAAATACCGTGATGACTTTTTGCAGAAAACCAGACCTGTGCTGGCGCAGCTCGATTTGTTAACACGGACCCAGTTGGCCTTAAACCAGTAACGACCATGCCCGAACTCTATATCGGCCTGATGTCCGGTACCAGCATTGACGGTATCGACGCAGCGCTGGTAGATTTTTCCGGTACCACGCCAAAATTAATCAGCACGCATTGTCATCCCTGGCCCGGTAAAATTCATCAGGCACTGCACGACAGTCGCAAACTTCCCGATGCAGAACTAAACACGCTGACACAACTCGATCTGGACACTGGAGCAACCTTTGCCCAGGCAGTAAATGAATTGCTCGACCGTGCTGCGATCGATAAAAGCCAGATCGTGGCCATTGGCAGCCACGGCCAGACCATACGTCACCGGCCCGATGCAGAAAAACCGTTTTCACTCCAGATAGGCAATGCCGAAGTGATCGCTCACGACACCGGTATCGATGTGGTACATGATTTTCGCCGCGCCGATATGGAAGCCGGTGGCCAGGGGGCGCCTCTGGCCCCTGCGTTTCACGCAGCCGTGTTCCAGTCCGAGACCGAACATCACACCGTCATCAACATCGGCGGCATCGCCAACCTGACACTGTTGCCCACAGGTTCACGCGAAGCTATTACCGGCTTTGATTCCGGACCAGGCAATACCTTGCTGGATGCCTGGATGAAAAAAATAAACGGCCACAGTTATGATCGAAACGGCCAGTGGGCGAGCACGGGCAGTATCAATCAGGCATTACTGGATGAATTACTCGACGATCACTATTTCAAACTGGCGCCACCGAAAAGCACGGGCTTTGAATATTTCAATCTGAACTGGCTGCAAAGCTACCAGGTCAGCAGTCTGCGCGCAGCTGATGTGCAGGCAACACTGTGTGAACTCACCGCCAGTAGCATTGCACAGGCAGTAAAAAACTACGCGCGGGAAACAAAGAAAATTTTAATCTGCGGTGGCGGTGTGCATAATGAATATTTGATGAAACGGCTGCAGGCAAATCTGCCGGATTACCCGATCAGCTCGACCGACACCTCTGGAGTCCATCCCGACTGGGTGGAAGCCATGGCCTTCGCCTGGCTGGCAAAGCAAACCATTCATGGCCTGCCCGGAAATTTACCGGCAGTCACCGGTGCGCAACGCGCGGTAGTACTGGGAGAAATCACCAGAGCCTGAACAAGACAGAAACAGAAGATCTTATGCCGCAAAATACGCAAAAGATTGGTGTTACTTGTTTTACCTTCGCGTGTTTGGCGTACTTTGCGGCTTAAGCTTTAGTCTTACAATAGTTTCAACGTTCTTCGATCGGTATATAGTCGCGCGGAGGCTCGCCAGTATAAATCTGTGTCGGCCGGAAAATTCGATTGTCTGACAACTGCTCACGCCAGTGCGCCATCCAGCCGGCTATACGCGATACGGCAAATATAGGCGTGAACTGGTCTGAGGGTATGCCCATCTCGGTATACAAAATTCCCGAATAATAATCCACATTCGGGTACACCCCTTTCGGTCCCAGTTCTTTCTCACAGGCTTCTTCCAGTGCCAGCGCAGTCTCAAACATGGGACTGAGATTGCCTTTGCGCTCGATCCATTCCATCATCATCTTTTGCAGAACAATTGCGCGGGGATCTTTGGTTTTGTATTCGCGGTGCCCCATGCCCCAGATCACTTCTTTTTCTGCCAGTTTCATATCGAGCCAGTCCTTGACGTTTTCCGGCCGCCCGATTTCTTCCAGCATTTCTACCACGCGCTGATTGGCACCGCCGTGCAAAGGCCCGGCGAGTGTTCCGATGGCTGCCGCAATCACCAGGAACGGCGAAGCCAGTGTGGAACCACACACCATCGCTGCAAAGGTCGACGCATTGATCGTGTGTTCTGCGTGCAATACCAGGCAGGCATCAATAATCCGCGACTCAAAAGGGTCCGGGTCACTGCCATGCAACATGTAAAGGAAGTTTTCCGCATGGGTCAGATCGCGCCGCGGTTCTATTGGATCGTAACCACTTCGCACGTGTTGCCACATCGCGACAATCGTAGCCATGCGCGAAATGATTTTCACCGACATGCTGTGAATATAAAAATCATCTTCGTGCTGATAACCATCACTCAGAATGTCACCACCGCCGTAAAACATACCCAGGCTGGCCACTGCGGTTTGCAGCATCTCCATCGGGTGCCCGGAGGTTGGCAGGTATTTCATAATTTCGCGGATGTTGTATTTCACCCGACGTTCACCACGCAACTGCTGGTCGAAAATGTCGAGTTCATCACGGGTGGGTAACTTGCCGTCGAGCAACAGCAAGGCGGTTTCTTCAAAACTGCTCTTCACGGCCAGCTCACGAATATCATAACCACGGTAAGCCAGTATTCCCTTCTCGCCATCGATGTCTGAAATATTGGATTTGGTTGCCGGTACGCCGGCGAGGCCAGGTAGATATTCGCTGCTCATAAAAATATCCTTAAATCACTATGGCGCCTAGCATATCAAACTCCGGGCCGCTTGTTCCTGTCCTGGGCAACAAAAAAGGACGCCTGAGCGTCCTTTTTCCTGACCGCACCAAAGAGCTCAGTCAGATCGCAAACGATGAGCCACAGCCGCAGGTGGTTTTGGCATTTGGATTGTTGATCACGAAACGTGAGCCTTCCAGACCATCGAGAAAATCGACTTCGGCATTGGCCAGATACTGCATGCTACTGGCATCGACCAGCAGCACAACACCGCTGTTTTCGATCTGGGTGTCGCCTGGCTTAACGTTTTGGTCAAACTCGAAACCGTACTGAAAACCCGAGCAACCACCGCCATTGACATACACGCGCAACTTGAGATCTGGATTTTTCTCTTCCGCGATCAGCTGTTTCACGCGCGCAGCCGCCGCATCTGAAAATTTCAGGGTAGCGTTTTCCACCACTCTGGGCTTCATTGGTGCCAGTGATACCTGGATATCCATAGCTGTACAAACCTCGTATTCATTAACCAGATGTATTAGATCAGGCTAATGTAGCATTACCTGACTAATTTAGTCAACTTTTAGCCGCGCCTATGGAGTCCATGATATGGAGTCCCGCGTCATCTTTGTCATGGTGCTCCAGCAGCTTTTTTTCACGCTTGTCGTGCACCATCTTGCCGTTGACCTCGGAACCGCTGGCCATTTCGAGCAGATTGTAATGCACATCACCAAAGACCTGTGCTTTACCAGAAAGTTCAAGCTTTTCAGAAGCATAGACATTGCCCTTGACGGTGCCATTGATAATTGCGTACGACACACTGACATCACCTTCAATGCAGCCGCGCTCGCTCACCACCAGTACCGAATTCTCACCGCCTTCTGCATGCACATTGCCGATAATTTTGCCGTCCAGATGAAGGCCGCCGCTGAACTGAACATCACCATTGATCTCGATGCTATGCCCGATCAGTGTTTCTATTTTGGATGACTTAATCTTGTTGTTGCCCCACATAATCTAGTTACCTCCCGATGACAGGTCTGCCCAGCTGTAGAGTTCGTCGATTTTATCGACGCCCCAGCTACTGGGTGTTACCACTACCCGCAAGTTTTCGGGTGTGAAAGTTGTTGGCAGGTTCATCGTACCTTCGAAATTCTGAAAGTACTTGAAGCCGAATTTGGTCACATTTTTAGCATTATTAGAAACATCACTCAGGCTCAGCACTTTTACCTTACCTGCTTCGGTTCCTTCGATCTTGATTTCGATACTGCCACGTACCAGTTTGTCATTGCGACCTCGCTGGCTGACCATGACCTTGTAGCGATATTCACCAGTCTCGTCCTGTTGTAGCTGTATGGTCTGTATCGCCAGACTACGCTTTTCGTGCTCTGGCGTGACCACGCTCTTGTAGAAAGCCAGCTCCTTCTTGAGATCCAGCACTTCCTGCTGTGAGTCATTTAACGACTTTTTCAGCTGCTTGTTGGCATCGTCATCAATCTGACTGGTACGTTCAATCATAGCAGCCTTGTGCTGATTTTCAGCATATTGCTTCTGTAAATCTTCGAGCTGCTGGTGCAGCCTGGACACCTCATCCATCGCCTGGGAACGATCGAAGCCGGCTTCGCGCTGACCATAGAGATAGGCAGACCAGACCAGCGTAATAATAGCCAGCAGGATGGCCAGCACGCCCAGCAGCCACAGCCCTGGGCGCTGAATGGTGATCAGAATACGCGTCGGCAGTGCTTTATAGGTCATGGCAGCATGGCTGGCTGCTCAAGCCCCGTGGTTTCCGGCAGGCCGAACATGATGTTCATATTGTGGATCGCCTGGCCAGCCGCGCCCTTGACCAGATTATCGATCACCGCAGACACCACGACGGTATCCGCCTGCTGCGGCTGGAACACAGAGATCCGGCACATATTGGAGCCTTTCACGCTGCGCGTCTCGGGCAAGGTGCCTGCTGGCAATACATCGACAAAACATTCATTTGCATAACGTTCTTTATATAGCGCATGCAGATCGATATCGCACTGTTTTAGCACACCATAAAGACTGGCCTCGATACCACGAATCATCGGCACCAGATGGGGCACAAAGGTCAAAGCCACCGTATGACCAGCGGTAGCGGTCAATATCTGGCGAATTTCCGGCAGATGGCGATGGCCATCGACACCGTAAGGTTTGAAATTTTCCGAAGCCTCTGCAAGTAAATACGGTACTTTGGCGCCGCGACCTGCACCACTGACACCGGATTTGCCGTCCGCGATCAAATGCTGATCATCAATCAGCGCATTTTCGATCAGGGGCAGAAACCCCAGTATGACCGCAGTCGGGTAACAGCCCGGATTGCCAACCACACGTGCCTGCGCAATATCAGCACGGTTGATCTCGGGCATACCGTACACAGCTTCGTTCAATATATTCACGCACTCGTGTGGCATGCCATACCATTGCTCCCAGAGCGCGGGATCTTTAAGCCGAAAGTCAGCAGCAAGATCGATCACCCGACAGCCTTTGTCGACTAATTCACCAACCATTTTCATTGCGGTGCCATTGGGTGTCGCAAAAAACACCAGGTCACACTCTGCCAGTGCTGACGCATTCGGTTCGGTAAAGGCCAGGTCGGTATGGCCACGCAGATTGGGGAACATATCGGCCACTTTTTGCCCGGCTTCGCTACGCGAAGTCACCATCTGCAAACGCACTGCTGGATGCATCACCAGCAGACGCAGTAACTCAACACCGGTATAACCCGTGCCGCCCACCACGCCTACATTGATTATTTTTGAGTTCATATTTTTAGTCATATCAAATTACATCTTGCCCACATATGTGAGCGCGTTATTATGCACACTTCCTATTGTAGTGGCAGGTAAGTGCATATGTTATGGATCAAGTCCTTCCATATTATTTTTATGGTCACCTGGTTTGCCGGGCTGTTCTACCTGCCCCGATTATTTGTTTATCATGCCGACTCGAATGACGAGACCAGCAATCAACGCTTCAAAATTATGGAGCGCAAACTGTACTGGGGCATCACCACACCCGGTGCCATCATCACGATTTCACTCGGCATCTGGTTAATCACCATACTGGGCCCCGCCATTCTGGACACCACCTGGCTGCGTGCCAAGCTGATCCTGGTAAGCCTCCTGGTGGTGTATCACATCTGGTGCGGCAAACTGCTGCTGGATTTCAAGTATGACCGAAATCAGCACTCGCACGTCTGGTATCGCTGGTTTAATGAAGTACCCGTGATTCTGCTCATCGCCATCGTACTGCTGGTCGAGTTGCAGCCTGCCTGATCAACCTGTTTCGCCAAAACGCTCCAGTTGTCGCAGCGCCTGTCGGTAGACCTTGCGTTTGAAAAACACAATTTCTTTCAGCGGCGTCCAGTAGTCCACCCAGCGCCAGGTATCAAACTCCGGAGTCTCGCTGGCGGACAGATTAAAGTCATCCTCACCACCGATCAGTAACAGCCGAAACCATATCTGTTTCTGGCCGATACATAAAGGCTGAGAGCGGTGTCGCAGCAAATGCCTGGGGATTCGATAACGCAACCAGCCATCGGTCTGCCCCACCAGCCTGACATGACTGGATTGCAAACCGGTTTCTTCTTTGAGCTCGCGATACATCGCATCCAGCGGCGTTTCATTTTCCTGAATACCGCCCTGGGGAAACTGCCAGGCATCCTGACCACAGCGACGCGCCCAGAAGACTTTGCCATCGTCATTGCCAAGGATGATACCGACGTTGGCGCGATATCCTTTTGCATCAATCACTTGTAAAAACCTGTGGTAAGCGGGGGATCCACATCCGCCGCGTTAAAACTCATGTGTTGATAATAACAGACAACGAAAAGAAGAAAAGATTGATTAGATAACCGCGAGCAGCAGACAAAAAAATAGCGGCCTGAAGCCGCTATTTTTAAACCAGGTAGAGAACTTTCAGCTCTGACGACGTCTGGCAACGCCTACCAGCCCCAGAAGACCGGAAGCAAACAGCCATGCAGCAGCTGGAACCGGCACGGCGTTAACACTCAGTGCATTGATATAGAACTGCTGGTCATTTGAAACAAACGACCCGCCACCTGAGTTCGGGTTCGAGAAGATGAAAGTCGTACCCGTGATCGGCGTATTGAACAGATTGACCAGGGAATAGGTGTTCACTGAACCGCCATCGATCTGCAAATCGAAGTTACCATTGAAGTTGGTCAGGTGATCACCGTTCCTGAATGTCGTCAGGTCGATGGTCACTTTCTGGTCGAATACCAGTTGCAGCGATTCCTGATAGGTGACGTTATCATCTGTGTTCGGATTACACTGGTTACCCGATGTCATAACTTCACAAACGCCCAGTCCACCCGGGCCGCCGCTGTATGAATCCAGGTATGCACTGTACGCCGCACCTGAGCTGGTGTTATAGCCTGTTGCGGTCACGCTCAGGCCATCTTTTGTGAACGTGAGTGAGGGCGCACCGCGCTCACCGCCAGGAATGCCGTACGAAGCATCACCATCAGCAATCGCAGCAAAGTCAAAAATAGTCGCTGCATTTGCAACCGCGGGCAATAACACAGCCGCGGCTAGCAAAATCCCACATGTTCTCATTTTGGTAAACATTTCATTATCCTCAGTTTGTATCCATTTACATACACTTCTATTGACTGCTGATAGAGCAATAACCATGCCCAAAAAAATTTATAAGCATTTACAATCTGTTAGCCACTTTCTCCGATATCAACGGCATCACAAATGTAATAATTACCGACACTTTGTGGTGATAAATCGACGTATTCGCAGGCTATGCTTTGCCAAAATTAATTAGCTTCGATTTGAAATCAACACCAAGCAAAACCAGAATATTATAATAACTAATTGATAATATTAATATTTACATGTTCAGGCAAACAAAAAACACATATTTATCTCTCCGATATCGGCTACGCTCTATTATTTTGTCGAAATACATTACATAATACGATAATTATCAGACATTTTCGGCCACAAAAGCATCTAGCGCTGGCCATCGATTACGCCAGCAGTTACCATCTGCGCTTTGTCGTTCAGGACCACACCATGGCGCTCGCTCTGTTTGATCTCGATAATACCCTGCTGGCCGGGGATAGCGATTATCTGTGGGGAGTATTTCTGGTCGAAAAGGGCCTGGTGGACGGTGAGCTATACAAAGCTGCGTAACGAACGCTTTTATAAGGAGTATGCCGAAGGTCGGCTGGACATCCACGAATTTCTCAATTTCGCTCTGAGTCCGCTGGCGCAGATCGAGCTTGAGACATTACAGGAACTGCACCACGAGTTCATGCAAACCCGGATCCGTGAAATCATGACCCGGACAGGCCAGAACAAAGTGGATGAACACAAGGCAAAAGGCGATACCACCCTGATCATCACCGCCACCAATCGTTTTGTGACCCAGCCGATCGCCGCTGCTTTTGGGGTCGATGACCTCATCGCCACCGAACCGGAAATGCAAAACGGACGTTATACCGGCCGTGTTGCCGGCACACCCAGCTTTCAGCACGGCAAAATCACGCGCCTGCAGGCATGGATGGAAAGCCACGATCAAAATCTGGAGGACAGCTGGTTTTATAGCGATTCGCACAATGACCTGCCATTACTGGAACAGGTCAGCCATCCGGTGGCGGTTGATCCGGATCAGACATTACAGGAAATCGGCCGACCAGCGCGGCTGGCCGGTTATCAGCTTCAGAGACTAGTTCGGGTGTAAAGGCGCGCGCAGACTAGCGAAATCTAGGCGGCGCAACGTATTGCAGCACTTCTCTGGCTTTGGACTGAGCGTGATCGCCAGACCCTTTTGGGGTACAGGTAGTAAGTCACCCCCTGTATCTGCACCAATCTTTTCTTCCGGCTCACCAAAACGCTTACGCACGACGTCATCATCCAGATTCACTGCTGGAATAAATGCAATCGCACGCAGCACTGAATTCAGTGCTGCTTCCCGGTCAGCGGTAGCCAGTATATATTTTTTTGCTTTGCCCACCCCGATGTAATCCTTTTTAATCGCACGCTGCTTCCATTGCTGAAGATCATCAGGATCTGTTTTGGCTGCCAGAACCAGCTTCGCAGCCAGTGGGCCTGCCTGATAATGACTAAAATACATTTCGAGACTGGTGCTGGTTTTACTTTCCACAATCGCCAGTTCATTGTCATTCCCCAGAACAGCGACCGCTTCACGCAGTGTCGTCTTGCCTGGTATCAGGCCAAAGACCTTGCTATGGCCGTCGGGTAAAATCTCAATCTGCCAGGGCATGCCGGTCAGTTTTGCAGTGGGTTTCGAGCTGTCTTTAGTGGTGCTGTCAGCGAAAAATAAATCACCAGCGCAATCGCCAGAATGACAACAAGGATGACAGGCAGTAAACGACGCATTGAATTAATCTTGAACCGAGCATAATCAGGTCATGGGACGCATTGCGATGCATGGAGTTCACGATTAACAGCAATATTTTTAGCATGTGATTATCCAGCAACACATCGAATCATGTGTTTTTCAGGCTGTGCACTGGATTCTCCTGTCAAACTTTATACCCATAGATGGCGCAGGATTGTATCAGCTTATCGTTAATCTGACACTGCCACAAAACTTGTCACAGTAGTCGCTGAAAGATAAAAGCATTAGAAGCCGAACCACAGAGGCACAGAGAACACGAGAATAAAAAATCTAAGTAACATTGTAAAACGTCAGTTTCACACTTATTGAGAACATTCACGTTTTAACTAAAGATTCAGGTTTTCTCTGTGTTCTCTGTGCCTCTGTGGTTCAGCTTATAGATTTTTGACATCAATAAAAAAGCAGCCCGGAGGCTGCTTTTTGTACCACATCTGCTCGTGCTATACGATCAGTTGTTCTGGATCACGATATTCGGGAACTTGGCCGAATAGTCTTTCGCTTTCAGTGACAGCTTGGCCGCGGTGCGGCGTGCGATCTCGCGGTAGATCATGCTGGCCGCGCTGTCCGGATCATCGGCCACGCTCGGATGACCGTCATCCGCGTTAACACGAATATTGATATCCAGCGGCAGCGCGCCGAGAAAATCCACATTGTACTGTTCACTCATACGATTACCGCCGCCTTCGCCGAAGATGTGCTCGGCATGGCCGCACTGGCTACAGATATGGATGCTCATGTTTTCCACGATGCCCAGCACAGGCACTTCGACTTTTTCGAACATCTTCAGGCCTTTGCGTGCGTCGAGCAGGGCAATATCCTGTGGCGTGGTGACGATCACTGCGCCGCTGACCGGCACTTTCTGCGCCAGGGTGAGCTGCACATCGCCGGTGCCGGGCGGCAGGTCGATGATCAGATAATCGAGCGATTTCCAGCGCGTGTCGCGCAGTAACTGTTCCAGCGCCTGGGTGACCATAGGCCCGCGCCAGATCATCGGGGTTTCTTCATCGATCATGAAGCCGATCGACATCGCCTGCAGACCGTGGCCGCCCATCGGTTCCAGCGATTTGCCATCGCTGGATTCGGGCTTGCCATGAATACCCAGCATGCGCGGCACGCTGGGGCCGTAAATATCCGCATCCAGAATACCGACGCGCGCGCCTTCTTTTTGCAGCGCCAGCGCCAGGTTCACCGCAGTGGTGGACTTGCCGACACCGCCCTTGCCCGAAGCCACCGCGATCACGTTCTTGATGCCTTCGAGCGGGTTCATACCCCCCTGCACGGTATGGCTGGCGATGGTCCAGCTGGCTTCGACTTCAGCACTGCTGACACCGTCGATAGCCGAAATTCGGGTTTTCAGTTCTTCGCAGAGTGTGTCGACATAACCATAGGCGGGAAAACCCAGTACAATCTTGACTTTCACTGCCGCACCATCAATCTCGATGGATTTTACCGCACCGACAGTGACCAGATCTTTTTCCAGATAGGGGTCGATGTATTGCTTGATCGCAGATTCGACCTGTTCTTTTGTTACGCTCATGGCGAAAGCCTCAAAATAGATAGATAGGGCCGACTGGCGGCCATGACAAAATGATGGCGCATTCTACACCACCACTACGACTATTAAACCTTAGTGAAATCCTGTTTACTTAGGGAAGCTCTGAATAATTCATCCATGAATTATCAAAGCAAAAACAAATCAAAACGCGATCTTGATTTGTTTTTCATTTTCAATAACTTATCAGTTAATGAAAATGGCGGCACATCCGTGTACCGCGGAAACTCCGAATTGATCAGAGTTCCCTTGATAATCACTGCACGAACCGAAACTTAGCGCTCGCCTGGGCGTAAAAGCCATGCAAATCTCGGTAAAAATTGCTATGTTAGGCGCCTTTTCCCAAACTGCGACATCATGACTCAAGCACGCCACATCCTGGTCACCAGCGCCCTGCCCTATGCCAATGGCCCGATCCATCTCGGCCATCTGGTGGAATACATCCAGACCGACATCTGGGCACGGTTTCAACGTCTGCGCGGTAATACCTGTTATTACGTCTGTGCTGACGATGCGCACGGCACACCTATTATGCTGCGCGCGCGCCAGGATAACATCACCCCGGAACAGCTGATCGCAGACATGCAACAGCAACATGAGGCCGATTTCGCTGATTTCAATATCTATTTCGACAATTACTACAGCACGCACTCGGAAGAAAACCGCGAACTCGCCAGCAACATCTATCTCAGGTTGCGCGACGCCGGTTATATCGTCACACGCACGATCAAACAGGCCTATGATCCGGAAGCCGAAATGTTTCTGCCCGATCGTTTCATCAAGGGTAACTGCCCGAAATGCAACGCACCGGACCAGTACGGTGACAATTGCGAAGTCTGTGGCTCGACCTATGCTGCCACCGAACTGAAAAACCCGGTATCGGCGGTGAGCGGCGCCACCCCGATCGAAAAAGATTCGGAACAGTATTTTTTCAAACTCAGCGCTTTTGGTGACATGCTCAAGGACTGGATGAAACAGGGCCATGTGCAAAGCGAGATCGCCAACAAACTGGCGGAATGGCTGGACGAAGGTTTGCAGGACTGGGACATTTCACGCAACGCGCCATACTGGGGTTTTGAAATTCCTGACGCCCCCGGCAAATATTTTTATGTCTGGATGGACGCGCCCATCGGCTACATGGCGAGCTTCAAAAACCTGTGCGACAAAAGCGGATTAAAGTTCGATGATTACTGGGCATCGGATAATAAAACCGAGCTGTATCATTTCATCGGCAAGGACATCGCGCGTTTTCATACGCTGTTCTGGCCTGCGGTGCTGACTGCTGCCGGTTATCGCACACCGACTGCAGTTTATTGCCACGGTTTTCTTACTGTCAACGGCCAGAAAATGTCGAAGTCGCGCGGCACCTTTATCAAGGCACGTACCTACCTCGATCATCTGGATGCAGAATATTTACGCTATTACTTTGCTGCCAAGTTAAGCAATGGAGTCGATGATATCGATCTGAGTCTCGATGATTTTATGCAGCGCGCGAACTCCGACCTGGTCGGTAAAGTAGTTAACATCGCCAGCCGTTGCGCCGGTTTTATCAGCAAAAAATTTGACGGCATACTGGCCGCCGCCTTGCCTGATGAAGCATTGCAACAACAACTGGTGGTGGCGGGTGACAGTATTGCCGATCATTTTGAAAAACGGGAATACAGCAAGGCAGTGCGCGAAATCATGGCACTGGCCGATAAAGCGAATGCCTATATCGACGAGCACAAACCCTGGGCACTGGCCAAAGAAGCCGGGCGTGAAGCCGAAGTGCACGCCATCTGCACCCAGGGTCTCAACATGTTCCGCGTGTTGATGACTTATTTAAAACCGGTGCTGCCTGCCACAGCAGAAAAAGCCGAAGCATTTCTTAACACCGAATTTAACTGGGCGACACTGGCAACGCCATTGTTGAACCACAGCATCAATCCATTCAAACCCCTGATGACCCGCATCGAAAAAACCCAGCTCGATGCCATCACCGAAGCATCCAAAGACAACATGCAAACGACAGAAACAAAATCCGGTCCGCTGGCCGATGATCCGATCGCCGCTGAAATCAACTTTGATGATTTTGCCAAAATCGATTTACGCATCGCCAGAATCGTTAAAGCAGAGCACGTCGAAGGCGCAGATAAATTACTTCAGCTGACGCTCGACATCGGTGGCGGCCCTGATAATCCCGTCCTGCGCAACGTGTTCGCCGGCATCAAATCGGCTTATGCCCCCGCCGATCTCGAAGGCAAACTGACCGTGATGGTCGCCAATCTGGCACCGCGCAAAATGCGCTTTGGCATGTCCGAAGGCATGGTGCTGGCGGCCGGCCCGGGGGGCAAGGACCTGTTCGTGCTCCACCCCGACGATGGCGCCCAGCCCGGCATGCGGGTC
Organism: uncultured Gammaproteobacteria bacterium; assembly: GCA_963721085.1. Classification (GTDB taxonomy): domain Bacteria; phylum Pseudomonadota; class Gammaproteobacteria; order SZUA-229; family SZUA-229; genus JASBSR01. The sequence continues at coordinate 60,979 of CAVRHW010000021.1, read as the reverse complement.
AAATAACCGGCTAAAGAGATCGGGATCGGGTAGCTGAGCGGCTGTGGCCCCGGCCAGGCCTCAGGTCAGCCTCACCAGCCTCTGCGGAGCCCTGTTTTCGCAGGCCCGTCAGGATATTGCTTCCAGTCAGCATACAGCCGCCAATTATCCCAAAGCTGTCGTTTTACCCTGATTCTAAGCTATCCTCTATTTACTGGGCGAAGCCTCCGAGACCGAGGATACTGCTTGCGCGAGAATCGATCATCTCAATGAAAGTATTAGTACTGGAACACAGCCGTCTTTACCAGAAGGTCCTGCGCGAACTGCTGGAGGCGCAGGACTGCGATGTCGACTGCGCACGCTCAGGCGAGGAAGGCCTGGAAAACCTGCGCAATAATGAATACGGTCTGATCATTGCCGCCCAGCACATCTTTGACGATAGCAGTGACGAGTTCATTAGTTATTACACCGCGATGTCCAAGCGCTGCCGGGTCATCCTGCTCACCTCCGAACCTAATGAAGCCCTGCTCAACCGTGCGCGTGAAGCAGGCATTACCGATATTTTTCCAAAAGCGAACATGTCGTATTTAGCTGACAACATTCGCTATTTCGTTCGCGGTGAAAGTTTGATCGACATCAAGGGCGGCCGCGTGCTGTATGTTGAAGACAGCAAGTCGGTTGCGCATGCGATGAAGCGTTACCTGGAAAAACTCAATCTGGTTATCACACATTACAGCAGCGCTGAAGACGCATTAAATGATTTTAATAATCACGACTACGATCTTGTCATTACCGATGTAATGCTTGAAGGCAATATCGATGGCGTATCACTGGTACGAATGATCCGCTCAAAAAATAATATCCAGTCGGAAACACCGATTCTTGCACTCACCAGCTATGACGACCCACACCGACGTATAGAACTGTTCCGTGCCGGGGTCAATGACTACGTCACCAAACCGCCTGTCGAGGAAGAGCTCGCTGCGCGGGTGAACAATCTTATTACCAACAAGCGATTGCTCGACCATGTTCGTCAGCAAAAACACACGCTGCACGAACTGGCCATGAAAGACCAGCTTACTGGTTGTCATAACAGACACAGCCTGGTCGAATATGCACCCAAGGTTTTAACTGATGCAGATCGTTATAATTATCCATTGTCGATCATGATTCTCGATCTGGATCATTTTAAATTGATAAACGACAAACACGGTCACACTGTTGGCGACCATGTACTTGCTGATATTGGTAAACAGCTACGCGCCTGCTGTCGCCAGGGTGATTTTGTTTGCCGACTTGGCGGAGAAGAATTTATCATGATTCTGCCACACTGCGACAACAATAGCGCGGCAGTTAAAGCAGAAGAATTACGTACCCGCATAGAACGCAGCATGCCGGGTGGCATCCATGTGACTGCCAGCATCGGCATTGCCTCATTGAACAAACAACACCGACACGACTTCGATCAGACTGTACAAGGAAGCCGACGAGGCTGTGTATCAGTCAAAGAAAAACGGTCGCAATAGAGTCAGCCAGTCCAGTCTCGCAATCAGCTAGACATGCACGCCGATACACGGGCGATGTCTACGCAATACGATCTGCGACAAAACCTTCCCACAACAAAGACACCACTTTCTTTTTCTTTACCTACGGTCATTTTTGTTGAAGAACAGCACTCTGATAGTCTGCGAGTAATCCCGCCTGATCGATAGACCCGTGGTGATGCAGCTGTAACCAGCGGCCCTGCCAGTTGGCATAAACACGCGAAGTGCGAATTGCCAGATCAATTTTTTGCTCGGCGGTTTGCAGATAACCACGCTCTCTGCCCACCGCGCAAAACATCATGTCTGACTGGTAAATCTGAAAATCATAAAATTCGACATACACCTGCGCCGGCCCGCCAAATATTTTTTCGTAAACGCTGCCAATTTCATCCCAGCCGCGCTTGATGCCACCAAGCGGATTCGACATCGAAGCCGAATCCGAATGCATCCAGCACTTTGCCATACGCGGCAGATCACGCTGATTAAATGCGCGGTAAAAATCGACCAGCGCTGCATACGCAGTTCCATCCTGCACAACATGTTCCGTACCCTTAATCACCTCAGACACCATCCACCTCCTCAAGTGTTGTATATACAACTATTATTTCAAAAAAAATCAGCCGCTCTGGTTTTCCAGCTGGCGGCCGGTTTTGCGCAAACCCGTCACCAGTTCGGCCAGTTCGGTTTTACCGACATTAGCCAGCATGCGTTGATACAGCTGCTCGCCGGTTTGATTCAATCGACTCTGGATTTTTCTGGCCTGTGCTGTCGGATTCACCATGGTTTCCCGTCCGGACCGGCTACGCTTCAGCAAGCGCCTGTGTTCGAGCGCATCGATAAATCGAGTCACTGTCGATTTTTCCAGTCTGAGCTCCTCCGCGATCCGGGTCTGCGTGATCCCGGGGGATTCCAGCACCAGGCGCAACAGATAGGCATGCGCTGGAGATAGCTCAAACTCGGCAAATGCCTGGTCCCAGATCGCATTCACCTTGCGCGCCAGGGCATTCACATTAAAGTAGAGACAACGTTCGAACATGGGGCCAGTCTAGACCATATTAGTTGTACATACAACTATTTTGGCCAGTAAAAATACGGTTTCAGCCACACACGACTCTATTACGGCCGGTGCTCTTGGCGCGCAACAAGGCCCGGTCTGCACGATTGAGAACCTGTTCCGAGATCTCTGCCGCATCAGCAATAGTATCCTTCTCGGGCATAATACTGGCGACTCCGATCGAAACAGTCACCTTGATACTGATATCTTTGTCCAGCTCGGTGGTGCTGGATTCGACAGCCGAGCGAATACGTTCAGCCGTTTCCTGCGCCTGTGTCATACCGGCGCCCGGCAGCATAATGACAAATTCTTCGCCGCCATAACGCGCGACCACATCACCCATGCGCACAACCTGCATCATCACTTCCGACACGGCCTGCAATACCTGATCACCTGCATCATGCCCGTAGCGGTCATTGACCTGTTTGAAATGATCAACATCAAGATACAAACAGGACAGCGGTTTGTTCTCGCGCAATATACGGCTGACTTCTATATCCATGCGCCGTTCCAGTTCACGACGATTCGACAGGCCGGTGAGGGCATCGGTAAAACCCAGTCTGACGCAGCTGTTCATAGTTCAGGCAGTTTTCGACACAGATCGCGGTGATCATTCCCAGGCGCTGCAGCAATTCGGTGGCGGCATCGGGCTGGTAACGGTTGATCCGGGCACTGTACAGCGCGAGACAGCCCAGACTGCGGCGATGCCTGTTCAGCGGCAGCAGAGCAATGCTGCCCGGCTCTGCTGGCGGTTCATCAAACAGCCAGCCGTGCCGGTGTCTGTCATATCGCCCCAGTTGCGGGGTTTTTCCCAGTTTGCGTAAGCGTTTGATATTGACAGGTTTGCTAATCAGCAACATGCCACCAGGACTCGGTGCCTGGCCTTTGGCATAGTGCTGTTTTTGAATTCTGCCGCCTTCGTCGGCCAGCACCAGAGAGACTTTATCCAGATCGGCCAGACGTCTGAAATCATTGCGCAAACACTCGGCGATGGTGTCGAAGTCCTGGGCCGCGAGCAGGGTAAACTCAATGGACTGGAAACGCTTGTGCACGCGTTCGTTATGGCGACCATCTTCCAGCAGTTCCCTGACCTGCTTTCTCAGACGCTGGACTTCCCGATCCAGGCTCTGATTCCGCTCAAAATTCAGCAATCCACTCTGTTCAGCCATCCACATTCCACCCCTGACCTTGTTTACACACCAGCCACCGAGTTAATCCACACCCATCATAGCGTTTTGCCCCCTCGTTGAGAAGCTATGCATCGCTACCGGTGGCATACTCCCACAAGGAGATAGCACACCCTAATATATGCTGCTTTTTGATACACTTGCTGCGATGACACAATATGCCCTGATCCTGCTCAGCACCATCCTTGTCAACAACTTCGTACTGGTGAAGTTTCTCGGCCTGTGCCCGTTTATGGGGGTTTCGCGCAAACTCGAAACCGCGATGGGCATGGCGCTGGCGACCACTTTTGTGCTCACCCTGTCTTCGGTCAGCTCGTACCTGGTCAATGAATACATTCTGGTGCCACTGGGTATCGAGTATATGCAGACCATCATGTTCATTCTGGTGATCGCGGTGGTGGTCCAGTTCACCGAAATGGTGGTTCACAAGACCAGTCCCCTGCTCTATAACGTGCTCGGTATTTTTCTGCCTTTGATCACCACCAACTGCGCGGTACTCGGTGTGGCGCTGCTGAATGTGCAGCAGCAGAACAATTTCATGCAGTCATTATTCTATGGTTTTGGTGCGGCGGTGGGTTTTTCACTGGTACTCATCATGTTTGCGGCCTTACGCGAACGCATCAATGCTGCCGACGTGCCCGAAGTTTTTCAGGGCGTTTCAGTCGCGCTGATGACCGCAGGTATCATGTCGCTGGCGTTCATGGGTTTCGCCGGTCTTATCAAGGTTTGAACATAGTTGAGACATTTGATACACTCAGCCATCGCATTGATCGGACGTCCACATGCTAACTGTGATAATCACTCTGGCCGTGGCCGCTGCTATTTTCGGGCTGATTCTGGGGTATTCCGCGATTCGCTTCAAAGTAGAAGGCGACCCGATTGTCGATCAGATCGATGCCATTCTGCCGCAGACCCAGTGCGGTCAGTGCACCTATGCTGGCTGCCGCCCCTATGCCGAAGCGATCGCGAAAGGCGAGGCCGATATCAACCAGTGTCCGCCCGGCGGCGAAACCACGATCATCGCGCTCGCCGATCTGCTCGGTGTTGAAGCCAAACCGCTGAACGCTGAGCATGGCAAAGTAAAAGAAAATAAAACCGTGGTGTACATCGACGAACAGGTGTGCATCGGTTGTACACTGTGTATCCAGGCCTGCCCGGTCGATGCCATACTCGGTGCTGCCAAACATATGCACACCGTGATCGCTTCTGAATGCACCGGCTGTGATCTGTGTATTCCACCCTGCCCGGTGGACTGTATCCACGTGGTGGATGTTAAAGATACACTGATTACCTGGAAGTGGGAGCCACCCGAAGTCGCACATGCTGCACCAAGACCGAACCGATGAGTAGCCAGATCAACAACACAGTTGAAATTTCGCATTTCCACGGCGGCCTCAAGCTTGAAGGTCACAAACAGCTGTCGACGCGTTCACCCATCACACCATTGCCCGCACAGGCGCGGTATACCATTCCGCTATTGCAGCATATCGGCAAATCGGGCGAAGTCATGGTGCAGGTCGGCGAGCACGTACGCAAAGGACAGATGCTGGCAAAACCACAGCACATGATGAGCGCACCGGTTCATGCACCGGTGTCGGGTACCGTGATCGACATTGGCGATTACCCGGTGCCACACCCGTCTGGATTAAGTAGTGCCTGCATTGTTATTGAAAATGATTTCAGGGACGAATGGGTGCCACGCACACCGGTCGGTGATGAAGCGTATCAAATGACATCTTCATCGCTGCGACGCATCATTCGCGATGCCGGCATCGTTGGTCTCGGCGGCGCAGGTTTTCCCACCGCGATCAAACAAACCGAAATCGACATCTATACCCTGATCATCAATGGCGTCGAATGCGAACCCTATATCACCTGCGACGATATGCTGATGCGTGAACGCGCGCGTGAAATCGTATCAGGTGCCGATATCATCGGTCACATTATCAAAGCACGTGAAGTGATCATCGCGATCGAAGACAACAAGCCCGAAGCCATCGCTGCGATGCAGGAAGCCATTGCCGACGACATCACTGATTATTTTCGTATTCAGGTGGTACCCACGATTTACCCCAGCGGCGGCGAAAAGCAGCTGATCAAAGTGTTGCTGGACAAGGAAGTGCCGACCAACGGATTACCGAATGACATCGGTGTACTCTGCCAGAACGTCGGCACAGCTTATGCGATTTACCGTGCTATTTATCTTGGTGAACCGCTGCTGTCGCGGGTGGTGACACTCACCGGTCATGGCATTCAACGACCACAAAATCTTGATGTGGCGATCGGCAGTTCGGTACAGGCCTGTATTGATTTTTGTGGTGGTTACAAAGACCAGCACGGCGAGATTATTATGGGTGGCCCGATGATGGGCTTCGCACTGCAAAACACGCATTTGCCGATTACCAAACTGACCAACTGCCTGCTCACCAGCGGTGAAACCGACCAGACCGTATTGCCAAAAACATCGTCGCATTTACCCTGTATTCGTTGCGGGCGCTGCGTCGATGTCTGCCCTGCCAATTTACTGCCACAACAATTGTACTGGTATGCCGGCGCACGAAACTTTGAACGCATTGTCGAGTATCATTTGTTCGACTGTATCGAATGCGGTTGTTGCGCCTATGTCTGCCCAAGCCAGATTCCATTGGTGCAATATTATCGTTTCGCAAAATCAGAAATCTGGGAACAGGAACGCCAGCGCAAACAGGCAGACATTGCACGTCAGCGTCATGAAGCACATCAGGCACGGCTGGAAAAACAAAAACAGGAGCGCGAAGAAAAGCTGCGTAAAAAACGCGAAGCGCTGAAAGCCCGGCCAGCCACCAGTACCACCGCAGACGACAGCAAGGCAGCTGCGATCGCGGCCGCACTGGCGCGTGTCGAGGCAAAGAAAAAACAACAGGGCCTGACACAGAAAAACACCGACAATCTCAGCGCCGAACAACAGCAGCTGATCGAGGCTGTAGAAAAACGCCGCGCGCAAAGCCGCGGACAGGAAACCTGATGTTGAGGATATACAAACATGCTGTTTGGTAAACCCAGCTCGCCTTTCGTGCGCGATAACAGCAGCGTGCAAAGTATTATGCTCAAAGTGCTCTATGCACTGGCGCCTGGCGCGCTCGCTGCAATCTGGTTTTTCGGCTGGGGCGTGTTGATCAATCTGGTACTGGCCTCGACGACCTGCCTCGCTGCCGAAGCCTGGGTGCTGTGGATGCGCAAACGCGATATCAGGGCCAGTCTTTATGATGGCAGTGCGCTGGTCACTGCCTGTCTGCTGGCGCTGGCACTACCACCACTGGCGCCGTGGTGGCTCACGGTGATCGCATCGCTGTTTGCGATTGTACTGGCCAAACATCTCTATGGCGGTCTTGGTTTTAATCCATTCAATCCGGCGATGGTGGGCTACATCGTGGTGATGATTTCGTTTCCGCGCGAAATGACATACTGGACCGCGCCGCACGCCATTGCACATGGCTGGCCAAATTTTCACGACACCTTGCAGATGATTTTTAATGGCACACCGCCAGACGGCCAGACTGTTGACACCATCACCATGGCCACACCGATCGATACATTAAAAACCCAGCTCGGTCTGGAACAGGGCGTGCAGATGACACGCCATAGCAAGCAGTACGGCCCCCTGTTTGGTGCTGTCAGTGGTATCGGCTGGGAATGGATCAATGGCCTGTTCCTGCTCGGTGGAATCTGGCTGGCAAAACAAAAAGTCATCGACTGGCGCATCCCCACTTCGTTTTTAATCACACTGATTCTGATTTCAAACTTTTTTGCGGTGTACGATTACGCCAGTTACAGTTCAGCCCTGTTCCATGTGTTTAGCGGTGGCACCATGCTGGCTGCTTTTTTCATCGCGACCGACCCTGTTACCGCTTCAACCACACCCCGAGGTCGCTGGATTTACGGCGCGGGTATTGCGCTCCTGATGTATGTGATTCGCAACTGGGGTGGTTATCCGGACGGCATTGCGTTTGCTGTGGTGCTGATGAACATCGCAGCGCCGCTGATCGATTATTACACTCAGCCACGCACGTTTGGTAAAGCACCGAAATGAACAGGCAACGCCGCATTATTACGACTGCTGTTCTGCTGATGCTGTTTGCTGCCGCTGGCGCCGGCCTGGTCGGACTCACTCACGACAACACAGCCGATATTATTCGGCACAACGAGCAACTCGCACTGCTGCACAAACTCAACATGCTGGTGCCCTCCGATAAATACGATAATGATCTGTTAGAAGATACGATTCAGGTCGCACCCGATAAACTGCTCGGCACCACCGGCCCTTCCATTGTTTATCGCGCGCGCAAACAGAATGCGCCTGTCGCCGTCGTGCTGGCTCCGATTGCACCCAATGGCTACGGCGGGGCAATTAAGCTACTGGTGGGCATTTACGCCGACGGCACGCTCGCCGGGGTACGCGTGGTCAGCCATCAGGAAACGCCGGGGCTGGGCGATGCCATAGAAGCCGATCGCTCCGACTGGATCACCAAATTCGCCGGCAGGTCACTGAGCAATATGACTGCCAAACAATGGAAGGTAAAGCGTGATGGCGGTGATATCGACCAGTTCACCGGCGCCACCATATCCCCACGCGCAGTAGTGTCGGCAGTCCATAATGCTCTGTTATACTTTAGCAAGCATCGCGACACACTGTTCGCGAAAAGCGAACCTACTGCAAAAAACCAGAAGGGTAAATCCTGATTATGGCAGCCGAACAGCTCAAAATTGCCAAAGACGGGCTCTGGAACAACAATGTTGCTCTGGTGCAGGTGCTCGGCCTGTGTCCCTTACTCGCGGTGACCGGCAGTTTTGTCAATGGGCTTGGTCTTGGCCTGGCGACCATGATGACACTGATACTGTCGAACACCTGTGTTTCCATGATTCGCCACTGGACGCGTCCCGAAGTACGCATTCCGATTTTTGTGCTGATCATCGCATCCATCGTGACCGCCATTCAGCTCGCGATGAATGCCTGGTTTCATCAACTGTACATCATCCTCGGTATTTTTATTCCGTTGATTGTCACCAACTGTTCGATCATCGCGCGCGCCGAAGCGTTTGCATCACGCAATACCGTGCTCAACTCCGCACTCGATGGTTTTATGATGGGCATGGGTTTTCTGCTGGTACTGATCACACTCGGCAGCCTGAGAGAGATCATCGGCCAGGGCACCCTGTTCGCCAATATACACCTGATGTTCGGTGAAAGTGCACGCGTGCTCGAAATACACTTCGATAAAAACTATCCCGGCTTCCTGCTTGCTATTCTTCCGCCGGGCGCATTCATCGGCCTGGGTTTACTGATTGCAATCAAAAACAGCATCGAACGCCGCAGTCGTCAGGCAAGGGCCGTTCAGATTACCAGCCCACAGCCCGTGAATGCCTGATCTTGATTCTAAATCCTGATTATCCGGCTGTCTGAATGAACCCACAAAAGCGCTTTGAGATATTCACTCGGCTCAGAGACAACAATCCGGAACCCACCACCGAACTCAATTACAGCAATCCTTTTGAGTTATTAATTGCAGTGATTCTTTCCGCGCAGGCGACTGATAAAAGTGTCAACAAAGCCACCGGCCCGCTGTTTGCCAAAGCGAATACACCCGATGCGATTTACAAACTGGGCGAGGACGGCTTAAAGAAATATATTAAAACTATCGGCCTGTATAACAGCAAGGCCGCGAACATTATTAAAACCTGCAAAATACTTCGCGATGAATACCACAGCGAAGTCCCGCAGGAGCAGGCACAGCTCGAAGCCCTGCCCGGGGTCGGTCGCAAAACCGCAAACGTAGTGCGCAATACTGCTTTCGGCCATGCAACCATCGCAGTCGACACACACATCTTTCGCGTCAGCAATCGCACAAAAATCGCGCCCGGTAAAAACGTGCTGGAAGTCGAAAAAAAATTAAATAAATTTATCCCTGACGAATTCAAAAAAGATGCACATCACTGGCTGATCCTGCTGGGGCGCTACACCTGCATCGCGCGCAAACCACGTTGTGGTTCATGCATCATCGAAGACCTGTGCGAATTTAAAGATAAAGTGACTGAATGATAAACCTTAGTCCGCTAATAAACGCAAATGCACGCAAATAAAATCATTTTGACAGAGCGCACATGAGAGACACGCCACCACATGGCCATGCTCACTTATATAGTGTTTAACTGTAATTACTATAAGCCCACCTTAGAGGCCCTATGACACAACAAAACTTTAACAAAGCCATCGAACTCATTGATGCAGCAAACAGCGAAGACCCCAATCAGGAAAGCGTTGACGGGAAAGACTGGCCGAAAGAACTGCTTTACTCACAGCGCATGTCAGACATGCTGCAACGATACGCCCCGGATGCCGATGAGGCCATGAAACTGGCGATCCGCAGCCAGCACATCCAGCGCTGGAAATCGCCTCGCAGCGATTACCCGATGGATCGTAAAGGCTATCACCAGTGGCGTAGCCAGTTGTACACCTTTCATGCCGATACTGTCGGCGCACTGCTGGAAAAAGCGGGCTATGAGGCTGAAGTCATCGAACGGGTCAAAGCGGCGGTAAGCAAGAAATCCCTCAAAACCAGCCCTGACACCCAGTTACTGGAAGACGTTACTGCCCTGGTGTTTATAGAGCATTACATGCTGGACTTCGCGGGAAAACATCCCGAGTACGACGAAGAAAAATGGCTGACTATCATTCGCCGGACCTGGAACAAAATGTCAGAACCTGCGCACCAGTTCGCACTCGGCGGCAAAATCACACTACCCGAACCGCTGATCCCGCTGATTCAGAAAGCGATAGCGAATAATTGAAAGAATAATAAACGTTTAAATTCAGCACTCAATCATAGTTCAGGATTAATCGTGCAGGGCCGTTCTTATCTTCCGCCCGACACATCTATAAACGTGCCGGTGGTATACGATGCCTCATCTGAAAGCAGCCAGATGATGGCGTTCGCCACTTCCACTGGATAGCCACCACGTTTCATTGGCAGCGAATCTTTCAGGCGATCAACACGTCCCGGCTCACCGCCGCTTCCGTGCATTTCGGTGTAGATAAAACCCGGTCGAACAGCATTCACTCGAATACCCTCATCCGCCACCTCGCGCGACAGGCCCAGGGTAAGCGTGTCGATAGCGCCTTTCGATGCAGCATAATCAACATACTCACCTGCAGACCCAAGTCGGGAAGCAGCAGACGATACATTAACGATTGCGCCGCCACGTCCTCCGTATTTGACTGACATGCGTTTTACCGCCTCTTTCGCACATAAAAAAGGGCCGACAACATTGGTTGCAAATATTCGATTCAGTCGTGCTGCATCTACGTCCTCAACGCGCATCTGTTTTTCCAGTACACCGGCATTATTTACCAGAGCCGTTACAGGACCCATCTGATCATCGACCGTTTCAAACAGCCGGCAGACATCTGGCTCCGATGACACATCTGCCATCACAGCAATAGCGCTTCCTCCGTCTGCATTAATCTCATCAACAACTTCATCAGCAGCGCTTTTATTTACATGGTAGTTAACGCAAACAGCATAGCCTCGCGTTGCTGCAAGTTTTGCAGTAGCCGCGCCAATGCCCCGGCTGCCACCTGTAACGATTAATACTTTATCCATAAAATCACTAAAACTTGTGGTTGTAGACCGGACAGATACTGCCATAAGCTTTCGGTATTAAACATATGATCTCAGGCCAAAACACCAAAGTCATCTGTTAAGATAAGCGACCACTTAAACACGATACTCCTATGTTCGGCAACGACCGCAATCAACTCAGAAAAGTATTCTATGACTGCTGGCAGGCAAAGCAGGATGCGGCCGCGCTTGATGCCATGCAGCAGGTGATTGTACGCATCATCGAATTACACCCGGAATACCATCATCTGCTGGAAACGCCCGATAGCATCGACCGTGATTATTCGCCCGAGCACGGCGAAACCAATCCTTTTTTGCACATGAGCATGCATATCGCACTGGCGGAACAGCTCAGCACCGACCGCCCTGCAGGGATTCGGGACTGTTATCAAAGCCTGCTGGCCATCCACGGTTCCGCGCATGCTGCCGAACACGAAATGATGGAATGCCTGGGCGAAGCCCTGTGGCAGGCGCAACGCAACCAGCAGGCACCTGATGAGGCGGCGTATCTGGATTGTCTGATGGCGCGAGCAAACCTGGAAAAGAAATCGGGCGGCACACGATGAGGCCGACCGTTGGCATTGTCACGGTTGCAATGAACCCTGTAGACTCAACCCCCTGTAACACGGGTCACCGTGATTAAAAACTCTGGAGATTCTCAGTGCAAACTAGCAAAATTAAAAAATCACTCGTCATTGCCATGGGCGCGAGCTTTGCAGCGACAGTATCCGCCGCGCCAATGACCAATAATGTAAACAGTAACCCGTTTGCCATGCACAACCTGTCCAGCGGCTATATGCAGCTTGCAGACAAGAGCGCGAGCGAAGGGATGTGTGGTGGTAACAAAAATGCCACAACCACCAATGATAAAAAAGCAGCTGAGGGCAACTGTGGCGGCAAAAAGAACGCGACCACCAGTAAAAACACTACTATGCCCGAAGGTAAGTGCGGTGAAGGCAAGTGTGGTGCGGGCATGATGAAAATGGATGATTCAGCTGGCGCCGGCACAGAAAAACAGTAAACAATGAGTAGCTAATACGTATAACCAGCACATTATTACATGTCAAAACACCCCGGCTGGCTCGGGGTGTTTTGTGTTCATTTCAGTCTATTTACGTTAAATCTTGACAACCGACTGGTGTAAACCAATAACATCGCATATATAAGAATACAGGGCAGGTGTAATCTCAATCAGAATTTGCTTATTTATGCGGAGGTAGCACAGCATGTTTTCAGGTGATTCACTCGGGCTGGAAATCCTTGGCTGGATGACAGTCATATTCATCTTCGTTGTGGGTGCGTTCCTGCTTTTTCTGGTCGGTGTTTATATTTCTGATGTCACTCAGACGCGACAGGCGATTCGTCGCAACTATCCTGTCATTGGCCACTTCCGTTATTATTTTGAACATGTCGGTACGTTTTTTCGCCAGTATTTTTTCGCCATGGACCGGGAAGAAATGCCTTTCAACCGCGCACAACGTTCCTGGGTATATCGTGCCGCCAAAGATATCGACACTACTATCGCTTTCGGTTCCACCCGTGACCTGCGTCCGATTGGCACCATGCTGTTTGTGAACTGCGCTTTTCCCATGCTGGGTACCGATGCGGTTGATCCCGATCCGATAACCATTGGTGGAGGCTATTGCGAAAAACCTTACACCACTTCATCTTTGATAAACATTTCCGGTATGAGCTATGGTGCCATATCCAAACCGGCGGTACAGGCACTGTCGTATGGCGCAAAAAAAGCGGGCAGCTGGATGAATACTGGCGAAGGCGGGCTTTCACCCTATCACCTTGAAGGCGGCGCTGACCTTGTGTTTCAGATCGGCACGGCAAAATACGGTGTGCGCGATGAAGCCGGCAATTTGAGCGATGACAAACTGCGTGAAATTGCGGCACACGAACAGGTGCGCATGTTCGAAATTAAATTGTCCCAGGGTGCAAAACCGGGCAAGGGCGGCATGTTACCGGGGATAAAAGTCAGCCCTGCGATAGCAAAAATACGTGGCATTCCGGTCGGCATCGATTCAATCAGCCCGAACCGTCATCACGAAATCACTTCCAACGACGCGCTGCTGGATATGATCGAGCGCGTGCGCACGGTCACCGGCAAACCCACCGGGTTCAAGGCCGTGCTGGGTGATGATATCTGGATCAACGAACTTTGCGCCTGCATTGTCAAACGTGGCGTTGCCTCGGCACCCGATTTTATATCTCTGGACAGTGCTGACGGTGGCTCTGGCGCGGCACCGATGAGTCTGATGGACTATGTTGGTCTGACCATCAGCGAAAGCCTGCCCTTGCTGGTCGATGCACTCAATCGCTACGGCCTGCGCTCTCGCGTGCGCGTGGTCACCTCGGGCAAACTGATCAATCCCAGCGAAGTCGCCTGGGCGTTGTGCGCGGGCACCGATTTTGTCACCTCGGCACGCGGCTTCATGTTCGCGCTCGGTTGTATTCAGGCACTGCAATGCAATAAAAACACCTGCCCGACCGGCATCACCACGCACGATAAAAAACTGCAAAAAGGCCTGGTGGCAACGCAAAAATCTGGCCGGGTAATGAATTACATCAAAAACATTGAATACGAAGTTGGCCTGATCGCACACTCCTGCGGCCTGCGTTCGCCTCGCGAATTCAGACGTCATCATGTACGCATCATGCAGGACAATGGACACACTGTTGCGCTCAGCCAGCTCTGGCCAGATGTCACCCCACCCGAAGATGCTACGCCTGAAAAACAGACAGCCAGTAGCACCCTGAATTCGATCGCTGGCAGCTAGTCCACACTGTGTAAGCCGCTACCAGGCGCATGCTGACAATCAGCGCAATGTTTGCAACAATGGACTCATGACACCTCACTACCCTGTTCACGGCGCCGGCCTCGGGCTGCGCCGAGAAATTATTGACCCACTGAGCGAAGCCAGACTAGACCAGATCGGCTTCATGGAAGTGGCACCCGAAAACTGGATAGGCATCGGTGGCAAATTCGGCAAAAAATTTCGCGCGTTTACCGAACGCTTTGATTTTGTCTGCCATGGTCTGTCGCTCTCCATCGGCAGCCCTTCTGAACTGGATGAAGACTTTGTCAGGCAGATTGGCCAGTTTCTACGCGAGCACAAGATTAAATATTACAGCGAACATCTCAGCTATTGCTCGGATGATGGGCATCTTTATGATCTGTTACCCATCCCTTTTACCGAAGAAGCGGTACATTATGTTGCTTCGCGCATTCGCCGGGTGCAGGACATTCTGGAACAGACCATCGCGATGGAAAACGCTTCGTATTACACCGCGGTGCCAGGCAGCGAGCTCAGCGAAATCGAGTTCATCAACGCGGTGCTCGAAGAAGCCGGCTGTGACCTGTTGCTGGATGTGAACAATATTTATGTCAACTCGATCAATCATGGTTACGATCCGATTACGTTTCTGAAAGCACTGCCGGCGGAACGTATCGCCTACGCGCACATCGCCGGGCACTTCAACGAAGCAGATGATTTAATTGTCGATACTCACGGCGCAGATGTTATCGATCCGGTATGGAATATTCTTGATGCTGCCTATGAACACTTTGGCGTATTCCCGACCTTGCTGGAACGCGACTTTAATATTCCACCGGTGCCGCAGTTGCTGCGGGAAGTTGATCGCATTCTCGAATACCAGACTAAATGGGAGACGCAGCAGACGCTGCGAATGAAGCAATGAATAATTGAAAAGTTGAATGTGAAAAGCTATCTGTTCACAATGTTTATCGTACATTTGGAACAGTCACAATCACACTGATTTTACTACTACCATCGACTCCATGACCTATCAGAACAAAATCCCGGCATTCAAACAGGCACAGTATGAATTTACTGCGCACCTGCGCGACCCGAAAAACAATCCGGTGCCAGAAGGCATCGAAGATCGTCGTATCGGGATTTACCGTGAGTTGTTATACAACAATGTCGAAGGCTTTCTGGCCAGCGGATTCCCGGTAATCAAATCCATTTACAGCTATGACGACTGGCATAAAATGGTTCGCGACTTTTTTGCCAGGCACGAATCAGGCACACCTTATTTTCTGGAAATCTCGCAGGAATATCTCGCCTACCTGGAAAACGAACGCGAGCCACAACCGGAAGATCCTGCTGGTTTGAAAGAGCTGGCACATTATGAGTGGGTCGAGCTTGCGCTCAGCATCGCCGACATCGACATTGACATGAGCAAGATCGAGCCAAACGCTGATCTGTTGCAGGGACATCCTGTGCTGTCACCACTGGCCTGGCCTCTGGCTTACCAGTTCCCGGTGCATAGAATGTGCAGCGATTTTTTACCCGCAGAGCCTCCCGAGCAGATGACATGCCTGGTGGTCTATCGCAACCGCAATGATGAAGTGAAGTTCATGGAAATTAACCCGGTCACTGCACGCCTGCTGAATCTACTACAGGAAAACCAGATCCTGACCGGCCAGCAGGCCATCGAACAGATCACAGAAGAAATGCAACACCCGAATCCAGCTGTTGTCATGCAGGGCGGACTTGCCGCGTTGCAGGAACTGCAAGGCAGCGGTATTATTCTCGGAATCAGCCGATAACCCCGGTCACATCAGTATGCCAAAACGTTATATTCCAGCACTTATAATAGTTGTAGCATTAACAGGAATAACCTTTTTTTCTATCAACAGGAATCTGCTTACATCAAAGGCATGGAAATTACCACGGGCGTAGTGGCTGGTCTCGGAAATAAAAGCACTTCATCAACAAGCATCAATGGAAAGAAGATAACCACCAACGCTCAAGCGCTTGTCGACTTTCAATTTAATGGCTCCACCTACAGGGTAAACGGGAGAGCTATGGGATATCCAGACTGGAAGATTGGGCAGCCAGTGGATGTCTATTTTTCGCCGAAAGATCCCGGTAAATCCAGGATAAAAAGATGGGATGAACTTTACTTTTTTACATTTATTAGCGCTTTTTTCTTACTCGCCTGCATGTTTTTCGGCATTATAAATTTTATCGTTTATAAAGTCAGGGGCAAGCCGCTGTCATGATTATAAAACAGGAAAGAGACCAGAACCGCAGGGCATCACGCTGGCATAATACCGGACTGCCCACCGAAAACCCGGGTTAGAACTGGTTACCTGTGAACAATCAATGAAACCAGATTCTAACCCGCATGTATCTACCACGATGACTTAAGCAGCCTGTTTCTGTCTTGCCTGTTTGAATTGCTGGTTAACAAAATCCCAGTTCACAACATTCATGAATGCTTTCACGTAGTTCGGACGCGCATTACGATAGTCAATATAATACGCGTGTTCCCAGACATCACACACCATCAATGGTATTTCACCGTGCCGCAATGGGGTATCGGCGTCATGCGTGGTAGCAATAGTGAGCTCACCATTTTTATCGAGCACCAGCCAGGCCCATCCGGAGCCAAAATGACTATTTGCAGCCGCTTCAAATTCGGCTTCAAAGCGTTCCAGTGACTGAAATTTACGTTTTATAGCATCCAGTATTTCACCACTCGCCTTGCTGTCTTTCGGGCTCATACACTGCCAGTAGAACGCATGGTTCCAGGCCTGTGCGGCATTATTAAAAACAGGTCCGGTCGCTGTTGTGATGATATCTTCCAGAGATTTATCAGCATACTCTGTGCCTTTAATACCATCATTTAATTTTTTGACGTAAGTAGCATGATGTTTGCCATAATGATACTCCAGCGTTTCCCTGGAAATATGTGGCTCAAGTGCGTCTAATGCGTAGGGGAGTTCTGGAAGAATGTGTTCGTTCATAATTGATACCTCTTGTCGTCTAGTTACATGTGTTGACGTGCAATCGACAAGATATCTGCGAAATAGTTTTAACATTTATCAATAAAAATATTTTTGTCTATCCGCACAAATATTAACGATTTGTGATTATCGCTATAAATAATAATTATAGTTGCTACAGGTTAATAATGGCGGCTCATTTTTTTCAAAAAGTTACCCAACTTGTAGCACTGCAGGGAACAAAAAATAGTCGCACAGGTCACTGTGTGTACAGTGAGCCATATAGTAAGTTTGATCAGTCTATGTGCACTTCTGTTCAAAAGCGTAACGGCGCCTGCGTTTCTTGCGCGTTACCAGTACAGACTGGTTTAAGCTGCTGTGTCCAATACTGTTAGATATTAATTTTCTCAGGCTTTTAGTACATCTACCTCACGTAAACAACCTCAGGAGAACCATCATGAAAAACCGTATCCTGATTGCTTTGATCTCGTTATTCGCGCTTGCCTTTGCTATAGATTCCGCTTACGCAAGCACAAACATTAGCCAGGAACTTTCCACCGCTATCGCGCAGGCCGGAAAAGCGCAGAAAGCGTCTTCCGTGCAACAGGCCGATCGCTATCTACATACTGTGATTAACTGTTTAGTGGGTGCCAATGGTGCCGGCTATGACAAAACTGCGGGCGACCCCTGCAGTGGACAGGGAAATGGTGCCATGCAGGACTACAACAAGGGCACGGTCGATACGCAATATTTAAAACAGGCGCTGGAAGATGCACAGTATGGATTACTGACATCCCGAACAAAAATAGCGCAAAGCGCGGCCAATATGGCCTTAGGTAATTTACAGAGTGCACAGGAGCGTTTGTAGTACGCTTATCAATGACCCAGCCATGCCCCGGAAGTAGCGAGCGACAACCGGGGCATGTGCGCACTGCCAGTACAATGCGCTATCACCTCGTCACCGCAATCGGCACACCATTCCTGAACTGCACTGCCCTTCCCTGCTGATATACGCTCCTGTAATCTTCTTTATCTCCGATCACGATATGTGATAGCGTCTGTCGATGCTTTATTTTGATCAGGCTATTTATAAAAGCTAAAATAGCCTGTGGCAATCGTCTGGCGCGGAGTGGATTGTGGAATATAAAGACTATTACAAAATTATGGACCTGAAGCGCGATGCCTCGCAGGACGAGATCAAACGCGCCTACCGCAAACTGGCGCGCAAATATCACCCCGATGTGAGCAAGGAAGCAAACGCAGAGGAACGCTTTAAAGAAATTGGCGAAGCCTATGAAGTGCTCAAGGACCCGGAAAAGCGCGCGGCCTATGATCACCTTGGCGCCAACTATCAGGCCGGGCAGGATTTCCACCCGCCACCGAACTGGGACTCCGGTTTTGAGTTTAGTGGTGGCGGGTTTACCGATGCTGGCGGCGCCGGCTTCAGTGATTTCTTTGAACAGCTGTTCGGTCAGCAACCGCATGGTGGCTACACTCGCCGCAGCACTTCGTTCAACGCCCGCGGCGAAGACCATCATGCCAAGGTCGTCGTCGACCTTGAAGACGCGTTTCACGGCGCAACGCGCAGCATCAGCCTGCAGGCACCGGCGCTGGACGAGCACGGTCAGATGCGTTTATTGAATCGAACTTTGAAAGTGAAAATCCCCAAAGGTATCAAGGAAGGTCAGCAGATCCGTCTCGCCGGCCAGGGCTCACCCGGCATGGGTCAGGGCGCACAGGGTGATCTGTACCTGGAGATTCATTTCAATCCGCATTCCTTTTACCGTGCGGAAGGACGCGACCTGCACATGCAACTACCCATCGCACCCTGGGAAGCTGCACTCGGCGCAACCGTAAAAACCCCCACGCCTGAAGGCACGGTGGATCTGAAAATTCCTGCAGGTTCGAACAGCGGGAAAAAAATGCGGCTCAAGGGCCGTGGCATACCCGGCAAACCACCAGGCGATATTTATGTCACCCTGAGCGTGGTAACACCCCCTGCAAACAGCGATGAAGCCAAAGCCATTTATCAGAACATGGCGAGCAAACTGGCGTTCAATCCAAGAGCGGACATGGGAGTATAAACAATGGCAACACAAACCATACTGACTGGCATCATTGTGGAAGACAACTCCCAGTTCACACTGGGTGAACTCAGCCGCGCCAGTGGCATGCCTGCGGAGTGGATACTCACCCTGGTGGAAGAAGGCGTGATCGAACCTGTTAGCAGCGATCAAGCTCAATGGCATTTCCCCGGCCACTGCCTGCGCCGAGTACGTATTGCACAAAGACTGCAATCCGACCTGGGAATCAATATCGCGGGCGCGGCGTTGGCATTGGAACTACTGGAAGAAGTCGAAACTTTGCGTCAGCGTATTGCTGCGCTTGAACAATAAACCAGAGGCCCTGAATCCTGGCCTGTTTCGACTCTGCTGTTTTTATCGAAAATCGTGTCAGAACCACCGACCTTCCTGCGCTCAGAATATCACTTCCTCAATTCAGCATGTGATATTATCAAGGCAGGGTCGGCCACAATATTTAGCCGCCTGAACGATAAAACTACATTAATATCAAATATATAATGAGCAGTTATAAAAAGGAGAAAGGGAATGTTTAACAAATATTGTTTGGTTCTGATCGCGGCCTCATTGTCCAGTACTTCTGTGTTCGCGGAACAATGGACACCAAATCATTGGTACATAGATGGTGGGCTTGGTTCCGTCAAATTCGATGACGGTTACGATCAGGTCAAACCGACAAACATATACGTACGCGGCGGTTATTTTATAAATCAAAACTTTAATATTGGTCTGGAATCAAACGTCACCATATCGCCCGATCAGTTGGACTGGGCACCCGGCGTTGATTTCAGTGTAAATATAGGAACACTCTATTTTCGTGCTGGTGCGCCGGTCAGCGATAATGTAATGATGTACGCCCAGATTGGCTCAAGTAATACAGAACTTAGCGCAAAATATAATGGTGTGAAAACCACACAAAGCGACCGTGACACCATGCTCGGCGTCGGTGCAGAAATCGGCTTTGGAACTGGCCCAATGTACGCTGCAATCAATTATTCCAAATATAATAACAATAGTGGTGTTGATGTCTCCGGATTCACCTTCGGTATTGGCACCAGATTCTAGTACAGGTATCCAGGGTCTGGTGGCAGCCGGCGAGCATTACCGGTTTTCACCGAACCCTGGTTTTCCATGATTCAAACTAATATTTCCGATTACCCCGTCATCTTCTAATGATCAATATCCTTCCAGTATTCGCGCTTGAGAAGATATGCGGAAACCGTGAACAGGATTAATAGCAGAATAATCCAGAAACCCGTGCGATGGCTCTTCTGCTGATACGGCGCACTCAGGTAAGCAAGGAAATTCACCAGATCCCGCACCGTAGCATCAAATTCTTCGGGCGACATTGTGCCTTTCGTAGCTGCCTCCAGACCGCTGATCACCTGTTTTGTTTTGCCATTAGCGTCTTTCACCGTTTTATATACAGGTTTCTGCATACCCTGCTGTTGCCAGAGAACATCGGGCATGGCCACTTTTGGAAAAATTAAATTATTGACTCCAGTCGGTCGTGAATGATCAATATAAAAGCTGGTCAGATAGGTATATAACCAGTCCGCTCCGCGCACGCGTTCTATATTGGACAGATCGGGCGGCGCAACACCAAACCACTTTTTGCCTTCACTGGAGGTCATCGCCACGATCATTTTATCGCCCGGCTTGCGCCCGGCAGGCATAAACTTATCCTTTAACTGTTTCCGGGTAATCCCCAGTCCAGGCAACAATTGTTTATAGCGCACATGCCGGGCCTCATGGCAACTGAAGCAATTACGCATAAAGAAATGCGCGCCACGCTGTAGCGATGCCTGGTCTGAAAGATCCACGTTCATGTGGCGCAGTTTTGTTGAGTCTCCGCCAGGCTCGTTATCGGCGCCAGCACTATCAAGCACACTAAAATGGATATGAGCATTCTCATCGTGAGGTCACCCTTGTCGGCACCTCGCTCGGAACGTGCAGACGTGTAAACAGCGGCAGCAGCGCGAACAACAGCCAGTACACAGCAGGTATCCACCAGGTACGCAACATATCAGAAACCGGAATGGCGCCGACCCGTAACCAGTCAAGCCCGAAGATCAGAACCGCTGCCGCAATCAACATTAAGACATAACTTCGACGTGCGCGCGGTTGACTGTAAAATATCATCAGAATAAAGAACGAGAAATACAGTTCCGTGAATCTGAAACCAAGATCCGCATGCGCTGGTGTCGGCGCCTGTTGCCCCATATATCCAAGCACCAGAAAGGTCACTGCGAATATACCCAGCGCCAGCTGGTACAGTATGCCGCGGTAGCGGTGGGACCTGATCGGACTGCTGTCCAGCCATGGCAACAGAAACAGCATCACGATTGAGCTGGCCATCGTCAGCACACCACCCAGCTTGTTCGGCACCGAACGCAAAATGGCGTAGTACGGCATGAAGTACCATAGCGGTTTAATTTCAGGCGGTGTCTTTAGCGTATTGGCTGCCTGAAAATTATCCGGTTCCAGAAACCATCCGTGCAAGGTGGGCGCAAAAAATACAACTAATGAAAACAGGATCAGAAAAACACCCACCCCAAACAGGTCCTTCACCGTGTAATACGGATGAAACGGCACACCGTCCAGCGGAACGCCATGCTTGTCCAGGCTGTCGCGAATCTCTACACCGTCTGGATTATTTGATCCCACCCGATGCAGTGCAATGATGTGCAACACTACCAGAACAAGCAGCAGCAACGGGATAAGTACGACATGCCAGGCAAAAAAACGATTCAGGGTAGCATTGGCAACATTGTAGTCACCACGAATCCATATTTCGAGGCCACCACCGACCCATGGAATGGCACCGAACAGCGAAGTGATGACTTCCGCGCCCCAGTAAGACATCTGCCCCCAGGGCAGCAGATAACCCATGAAAGCCTCTGCCATCAACAACAAAAAAATACTGGCGCCGATTAACCAGATAAGTTCACGAGGCCGTTTATAAGAACCATAAATCAGACCACGGTACATGTGTAAATAGATAATAATGAAAAACGCGGAAGCACCCGTGGAATGCATGAACCGAATCAACCAGCCCCACGGCACATCTCGCATGATGTACTCGACCGAGTCGAACGCCATTTTAGAATTCGGTGTGTAATTCATCGCGAGCCAGATACCGGTGGCGATCTGCATCACCAGCACCAGCAGCGCCAGCGACCCGAAAAAATACCAGAAATTAAAGTTCTTCGGCGCGAAGTAGCGCGTCATATGTTCGTTCCACAGATCGCTCAGGGGAAAACGTGTGTCTATCCACGAGAGGATGCCGCTAGTGTTTTTGCTCATGCTGGATGTCCTCCCTTCACCATGCTTCGGGGTGCCAGTTTTGCTCACTGCCATCCTTCATTTCCCCGACCTGCAAAGTTGTATCGTTGGGATAATAATGCGGCGGTACAGGAAGATTGAGCGGAGCAGGCGAACCATCGAACACACGACCAGCCAGATCGTAACGTGAACCGTGACAGGGGCAGAAAAAACCACCCTCCCAGTTCGGCCCCAGGTCGGACGGTGCAATCTCAGGACGATAGGTCGGAATGCAACCCAGATGTGTGCAAATTCCTACGCACACAAAATATTCCGGCCTGAGTGAACGAGATGCATTAGCGCACTCGGAAATCTGCTGTGGTTGCGTGGAATCGGGATCTTTGAGTTGCGAATCAAGTTTGGATAATTCCGTCAGCTGAGCCTGTGTGCGATGAAGAATCCAGACGGGTCGCGAGCGCCACTGAACCGTTATCATCGCGCCCGGCTCTATCTTGCTGACGTCAACTTTGATCGGTGCGCCAGCGGCGATCGCCGCAGCCGAAGGTTCCATAGACCTGACAAAAGGCACAATAGCTGCTGCAACAATGGCGCCACCGGTGATCGATGTCGTAGCGATCAGGAGTCGGCGTCGTTTAATATCAACCTTATGCTTTGGTTCTTTAGTCATTTCATAATCCAGGATAGACACGGGGCATCGCAATCAATCACAAAGATCATGCCATCCCGAAAAGCGTGATAAATAATATTGTTCAGGCCTCGCGGACATCAATGTATGGATGAACCAGATTTCAGTAAAAGTGGTGTACCACTGATACCCGACTGGTTAGCGCGAGTGTGTAAATCCGAGCGACATGTCAGCTACATCCTGACCTGGTCGAAAAATAGCGCCTGCATCGCAGAATCCATCAAAACAAATCGGATGTCAGGCTGGCGTTTGTAGTATTGATACACAAACACCTCCTGAGTTCGATGCAATCTGGATAAATTCAGAAATTTTGTGAGAGCCGAGCGCGATAAATGCGAATACAGACAGAAATCAAGTGGAATAATCAGAACACTACGAAAGGAAAAATATGAATCTCTGGCTCACTGCTAAAAATTATGCGCCAGTTACTAGTCTGCTGCCAGATTGATTCAGGAATATTTTTGTTTTTCAATATCGGCCTGTACACGCAAACTGTCCAGCACCTGCTCGAGCACCGTCGAGTCACTGTTACGCTGATAAACCATATAGGCAGGCAGTTTAAACGACGGGCTGTCCGGCACCTGAAAAACCTGGCCTGTATTCAGCAATGGCTCAGCCATACGAACTGGCACGAAGCATGAACCACCGTTACTCATCATGATCTGCACCCCTAACCAGCCAATATTGACTACCTGCGCGGGCCGCTCCATATCCGGATAATTACTGCTGTGCTGTGCATGAAATGCAGCCCCCCAGTCAACATAGACATAATTTTCGTCGGGCCAGGGTTTATTCAGATCAGTGGTGAGCAACACCAGGGTTTCATCAAATAGATGTTGTACATGTATGCCCGGGCTATGCTGCGGGGTATACATCAAAGCCACATCAACAGTGCCTTCGATCACGCGCCGCATCAAATCGTCTTCAAAACCGATATCGCTTCGTATCGAAATATCCGGATTTGTACGCCGCATTTCACCGACCCAGCGTGGCAAAAACACCTCCCAGAGTGCTATCCGCGCGCCGATGGTAATACTGGCACGGTAACGACTCGGTAAGCCGACATCATGACGTGCCTGATCGAGTGTGAGGATGAATGTTTTTGCGTGATGCACAAAACGCCGCCCTGCCGGCGTGAGCGTGGCGCCGGAGCGGTTGCGGATGAACAGGCCTGCACCCAGATAATCTTCCAGTCCCTGGATACGACTGCTCACCGTGGATTGCGTGACATGCAGGCGCTTTGCCGCCTCGAGAAAACTGCCATTTGCAATAACGGCGAGGAAGGTTTTAACCTGATTCATATCCATCGGCTTAATATCGAATATTCCGATACCAATGTCAAACAATAATCGTTTGTCTTATATAAACGAGTTCTTATATAGTACAGTCATGAGTACCTGTCTATTTTTTAATCATTGGGTGGCTAAGCATGAGTGAACAAAGCGGGCAACGCCTGCAAGCTAGTGATTTTGTAATGGCGATACAGGATATGGGCACCTTTATTGATGTTTCAGTAGACGATCTGATGCAGCTTTACCGGCTGGCAGAAAAACATGCTCGCATGCGTAACAGGGAAAGCGTGCTGGTGGAAAAACTGATGTCGCATCCGGTGATAACGATACAGCCTGATCACAGTCTTGCTGAAGCAGCACATCTTCTGGTGACCAATAAAATTAGCGGGCTACCTGTTGTTGCAGACGATAATAAACTTGTCGGTATTATTACCGAGGCCGATTTTTTACGCACCCTGGGCGTTCCTGCGCATCAGCCCGGTCACAGTGTATGGCATACCCTGGAACACATGTTTGCTCAACCAGTGCCAGCCAGTGATCCCGACTGCCTGGTAAAGGACCTGATGATCAAGCACGCCGTTACTGTCATGCCACAACAAACACTGCATCAGGTGCTGGATGTAATGAAGCATAATCAGATTAAGCGAGTGGTGGTCTGTGATGAAGAACAGCACGTTGTTGGTATGATTACTCGGTCTGATCTGGTCAAAGTATTTTTTGATCGTTTCAAACCAGGCATTACTAATCTTAAAAAATCTGGAGCACTATGACTTCAATGAAAATAAGCATGAAGTTCAGCAGGTTGCCATTAAAGTGTACTCCAATAGAATTACCATCTGATAATCCGCCTGTTGAGCCCGCGCCTTCCGCCTAGACTGTTGTTCGCCCAGGGTACACTTCAGGGCAAGGCACTTTCTTAATGAATAAATAATGTTGCTTTCTTCTTAAACAATAAAGTGGTGATTCATGAGTAATTCAAACTTTCTCGATTTAATTGGCTTTAGTCATCTAGCCGCCAGTCACCGTGAAAAAATAATTTCTGGCATTGGTGGCTTTCTTGGGATTTTCGGGATCTTCATGACCAGTTACTGGTTGCTTGATCCTGAAACTGCGGTTTTTATCGTTCCATCCATGGGCGCGAGCGCTGTCCTGCTTTTTGCTGCGCCCCATGCGCAATTTTCTCAACCCTGGAATGTCTTTGCCGGCCACGCTTTTTCCGCTCTCGTAGGCGTGGCATGCTGGCAATTGATTCCTGACTATACAGTGGCTGCCTCAGCCAGTGTTGGCATCGCTATTGCCGTCATGGTTGCAACACGCAGCGTGCATCCACCCGGTGGCGCAACTGCGCTGGCAGCGGTTATCGGCTCACAAAAGCTGCATAATCTGGGATACAGTTACGAGTTCCAGCCCATTTTACTCAATACAATAACTATTCTCTTCGTCGCAGTTGCTTTTAACGGACTGTTCAAATGGCGGCGCTTTCCATCTCATCTTCATTCTAAACAGCAGGCCTCTGAACCACCAGTAGAGTCATATGGACCGATAAGCCACGAAGACTTCGTCTATGCCTTAAGCCATATCGAAACCTATGTTGATATTGACGAGGATGATCTGCTGAAAATATATAATCTGGCGACAAAAAAACACATCGAAGGCAATAGTGCCTGACCTTATAAGATAATCGCCTGGGCTGATACGCCTTTTGATGCCAAATTCAGGCGTCTGGTTGTTCGTGATAATCCTTACAGCGCACGATATTCGTGACACTGGATTAAAATCTGCTACATTTGTATCACTGTACTTTATATAGAAGTATTCAGACATGGTGCCAGATCCTGTTGTACCACACTGCAACAAGCGGCCACAGAGATACAATGAAGCGAGATGAATTCATTATTTAACCTCAACTTACCTCCTTTGCTGACGCAGTTTGTCATCACTGCCCTGCTCAGCTTTATCATTGGCCTGGAATTGCACAGCTATCGCCGCGCAAACGAACAGGACCTCGGGTTTGGAACCACGCGTACTTTTACTCTGATTGGTATTCTTGGCTTTGTGCTGTACATGAGTAATGACCAGCTACTCATTTATATCTGCGGTTTCATCGGCATGGTCATTTTGATGAGTATTTATTACTACCGACGTGCGAGCGAGCATCTGTACTCGCTGATTACTCCGCTGCTCGCACTACTGACCTATATGATTGCACCCGTGCTGTTACGCTTTCCGAGCTGGTTTTCTATTTTGTACATCGTATCGATATTGTTAATGCTTGGAGAAAAACCTCAGATCCGCCGTTTTTCCGACGCTTTCCGCAGTACGGAGATGGTCACCTTTTCAAAATTCCTGATCATGGCAGGCGTGGTCCTGCCCCTGCTGCCAGATCGGCAGATCGCTCCTTTTATCACAGTGACCTATTACAAGGTCTGGATGGCGCTACTGGTGGTGTCCGGTCTTTCCTACGCAAGCTATCTGGCGCAAACCTATGTGTTCAAGGAAAAAGGGCTGTTGTTAACGGGCATGCTGGGTGGCCTGTATTCGAGCACTGCTACTACGATCATACTGGGACGTCGGGCCAGACAATTACCACCCAGCCCCCAGATCAGCCAGGCGATTATTCTGGCAACCGCGATGATGTACCTGCGTCTGTTGTTGCTGGTGATGTTTCTGGGGCACACGGATATCGCACATCGGCTTTTGTGGCCGTTTTTCGTGCTTATTGCAGCATCCTTACTCGCGGTATGGTATGCCTCTCGTATTCCACGCGGCGATGAAATTAAAGCAGACAGCCTGTTGCTGAATCATCCACTGGAATTCAAGACCGCGTTAATTTTTTCCGTACTGTTCGTGATTTTTGCAGCACTGACCTCATTCGTGATTTCACAGTACGGCACGGGTGGGCTTCATATTCTGTCGTTTGCAGTCGGCATGACCGATATCGATCCGTTCATTTTGTCCTTGCTGGAAGGAACATTCAGAGTCAGCGAATCACAGCTAATCACCGCCGTTATTATCGCATCAGGCAGCAACAATCTGATCAAGGCAGTTTATGCGCTAGCATTCAAGCGCAACCGATATACGCTGGCTGCCGCTGCCTGGCTGGCACTGCTGTTTGTTGCTTCGATGATTTATGTATTTGCTTTTTCGGTTTAGAAAAACCTCGGTGGATGACTCCGCCAGTACACGATAAGAAAATAGCCAAATAACATTCCGCCCAGGTGCGCAAAATGCGCTACCCCGGCTTCGGTACCGGTCACCCCTGCCCATAGCTCGATAGCGGCATATATCGTCACAAACCATTTTGCTTTTATCGGTATTGGCGGGAATATCAGCAGCAGCCTTTCATTCGGAAAACGCATACCAAAAGCAAGCAACAGTCCAAAAATACCGCCGGAGGCACCGATGGTTGGATAGGTCTCCACCACTCAGGGTAGCCACCAGTAGCTGCACAATGCCTGCGCCGAGTACGCATACAAAATAATAAACAGTAAACACGCGCGAACCCCATACGTTTTCCATGCGCGTTCCGAACAGCCACAATGCATACATGTTTAACAGCAGATGCATCACACTGCCGTGCAAAAAAGCATAGGTCACCAGCTGGAACAGCTGGAAGTGCGCATGCATGAATCTAAAGTCTGGAACAGACGTCGTATTTAACGGCCATAATGCGAACGCACTAATCAATCGAGATCCTGTGGACATTTCCAGCATATATATCAGGATATTGGTGATCAGCAGAAACTGAACCACAGGAGGAAGCATTGAATAAGAACGGGTGAAACGCGCCATTGGCTAACCTTTGTAGTCGCAAGGTTCAGGAGTGATTACCTGCATGGGAGGCAGTACGTCTAATTTTAATCAGGCAAACAATACCGGTAAAAGACCGATCAGGCCAAACAGAATCAGGTAAAACGCCACGATGTAACTCAGCAGTTTCGGCCAGATAATAATGGCAATGCCCGCGCACAAAGATATTAGTGGCGGCCCGATCATAAAATAGTGCATATTCATTTAAATACTCCCGTGAGAACCAGTGGATACGTAGCACCAGGATTATGCTGCTTTCAAACATCAGGGGCAACTGGCCGCACCCATTAAGCACAAAGCCTGTCCTGTATGACAATACAGCAGTTATTTTGATCCGGGAAACTTAACGGTGATCGGCCAGACTGAATTATTTGACAATTCATGGCCAATACAGAGAATAACTTATGCATGACAGGCGCCAGGGCACCGATTAATAAGTAGCACTAACATACAGGACCAAAAACATGAAACGAATTACAATATTGGCACTATTGATCGCTACCAGCAGTGCTGCCAGTGCTCAGATGATGAATGGAAACATGATGGGCAGAAGCGCAATGTCACAGGAGCAACCGTCACACTCTCAGGATGCTGCAAACAAGCAAAATGGATATGCGGTAACACAAACGTATTGCACCGGCTGCCATCAACCACCAGACCCGCGACAACATACGCCACAGGAGTGGCCTCGGGTTATAGAAAGAATGCAGACATATATGCAGCAGCAAAGAAGACGCCTGCCCGCCAGTTCTGAAGTAAAACTCATCCTTCAGTATCTGGACAATTCACAAGCCCGACAATTGATAAAACATGAAAAATTCTGGGCAAAGAAGCTTCAGACAGTCGCTCAGCCCAGATGATGTGACAGAAAATCGAGGGTGCGTGGCCAGGAGGCTTTAGCCGCGCTCTCGCGGTAGCGCTCCGGATTGTCAAAATTCATAAAGGCGTGGCCCGCCCCTTCGTAAGCGTAGAACTGGTGCTCCTTGCCCAGGCGTGTCAGTTCCTGATCATATCTCGCCATATCCTCCGGCGAAGGATTGGTATCTTCACTTCCGAAATGAAACAGCAAAGGACATTGCAGTTTATCGCTCAGCGAAAACGGTGAAGGCCCGTCACCCCAGGGAACCATGATATTACCACCGTAATAAGCCACGGCTGCGCGCAAGGCGGGATTGAGTTCGGCCATCAGATAGGACACACGACCCCCCATGCAAAAACCGATAATGCCCAGCCGCGCGCTGTCTACCAGAGAATGGCCCTGCAGATATTCAACGGCTGCATTCACATCAGCGATGACTTCGAGATCGCGAAGCTGTTTGAGCTTGTCCATCCCGCCGCGCCTGGGATCAAGACGATGATAAAGATCCGGCGCAGCGACGAAATAACCGGCATCGGCTATACGAGCAACCATGGCCTGGACGAAAGTATCGACTCCGCCTGCATGCATGATCACCACGACCGCAGGGAAAGGCCCATCACCCATGGGCCATGCTGTGTACATGGCCATGGCGCTGTTATCAGCAGGAATGGTTGCGGTCAGAGTGTTCATAAAACACCAGGACAACTGGTTTGATTATCAGGCTTCTTTTTCAGAACAGAGTTCTTTGCCGACCAGCTCTTGCTCGAGCTCTTTCTCTTTTTTAAGGAGCTATCTCAGTCGGCTGGCAGTACTTGTATACTCACGCGTTCCGACAACAAAAATCACCATACCCAGAGCCATCAGACAAAAACCTGCGATTTCGAAAAACCGGTGATCGATAAGACGGACAAAGGCGATACCAAGCACAATCAGCGCGATCGCTGTGCGAGCATAAGCAAGAAAGGTGCGCTTGTTGGCCAGCACGGTGCGGTCAAGGGCCAGCCAGTCGCGCAGGATCATTTCTTCGCGTTTAAATACTGCATACGGATCATCTTCTTCTAACACAAGTTACCTCTTCAAATGTATTTTAAATAGTAAATAGCATTACTCATACGACCCCATAATCGGGATAAAAATCTGTACAATTCTCGTGAGAGTAACGCCAGGACCCACCGACCAGCGGCAATAGCTGCCACCAACCGGGATTTGAACCTAAGAACTGGGGACACAATATACCAGAACGCTAATATAACTTCAAGGTGAGCATTGCCTTAACAGGTTGATTTTATTCGCTAACATGATAAACACCATGCAACGAATCACATCCCGAAGAACGCCGTTCTACGCCCGTCAGCCGGGGCTGAAAACAGGCTGGAACCAACGCTGCAATTAGCTATGTTGCTCATGATTCCCTGTATTTTGATCATGCTGCTGAGCTCCGCACCAGTATTCGGCGCAAGGCTGTGGCAGCACCGGCGTCACCCTGCAGGTACTGGGTTCGGGTGGGCCCGAGATCAGTGACGGGCGCGCATCCAGTGGCTATCTGGTCTGGCACAACGGCCATGCCCGCATCATGGTGGATATCGGCCCCGGCAGCATGTTGCGCTATGAACAAAGCGGCGCCCGCCTCGAAGACCTGGAACTGCTTCTACTCACTCACCTGCACGTCGATCACACAGCAGATCTGCCAGCGCTGATCAAAGGCTCGTTTTTCGCCGATCGTAGTACCGACCTGCCGCTGTACGGGCCCGATGGTAATGCACTGATGCCGGACACGGTATCGTTTGTGCGCGCTCTGTTCGCCGATCCCGGCGGGGCCTGGCATTATCTGTCCAGCTATCTCAGCGGTGATGATAGCTACCAGCTGTTACCTCACAATGTGTCAACCAACGGAACCGAGGTCCGGCCAGTACTGGCGAATAAAGATTTCAAAATTTCTGCGATCGCCGTTCACCACGGACCCTTTCCTGCACTGGCATGGCGCGTGGATATCGGCGGGCGTTCGATTGTTTTCAGCGGTGACATGAATGGTGACAAGCACACCCTGCCAAAACTGGCTGCTGGCGCCGACCTGCTGGTCGCCGACCATGCTATCCCGGAAAACGCCACTGGCGTGGCGCGCAACCTGCACATGCCACCGTCGGTGATCGGGGCTATTGCCGCAGAAGCGAAAGTGAAACAACTGGTACTGTCACATCGCATGCTCAGAACGATCGGACACGAGACAGAATCAACAACCGAAATCAGAAAACACTATCACGGCCCATTGCATTTTGCCGAAGACGGGCAGTGTTTTAAAATCTGAGCACCGATCCGAAATATACAAAATGGTAATACACCTGCCTGTGTAATCTCGTCTACCATTTGTCATAGCTTGCAGCCACTTCTGCTAATCGCTATCACTGGCACTCTCCAGCGAACAGCGTTGCCAGGAGCTTTCTCGCAACCCATTAACAGGGCCGACAAAACATGAACACGAAACAGCAGGAAATATTCAGCAAGGTTCCGGAAGTCACACTGATTTTCTGGATTATCAAAATTCTGGCGACCACGCTGGGCGAAACCGGCGGCGATGCTGTTTCGATGTCGATGAAAATGGGCTATCTCGTCAGCACTGGAATATTCGCCGCTCTGTTCATCGCTGCGGTGATGGTACAGATTTCTGCAAAGAAGTTTCATCCAGTGATTTACTGGGTCACCATTATCGCCACCACGACAGTGGGCACCACCATGGCGGATTTCGCCGATCGCTCACTCGGCATTGGTTATCTGGGCGGAACCAGTATTCTTTTTACGCTGCTGATGGTATCGCTTTATATCTGGTATCGCACGCTGGGCACGGTTGCGGTTGAAAGCGTACGCTCACCCAGATCTGAAATGTTTTACTGGGTGACCATCATGTTTTCCCAGACACTGGGCACCGCGCTGGGTGACTGGACCGCCGACACTGCAGGCCTGGGCTACAGCGGTGGCGCACTGATATTTAGTGCCATGCTGGCAGTGATTGCGATACTGTATTATCGAACCAGAATTTCACACACCCTGCTGTTCTGGGCCGCGTTTATTCTGACCCGCCCGCTGGGCGCAGTGGTGGGCGATTTTCTGGACAAGCCCATCATACACGGCGGCCTTGCACTCAGCCGGTATTCGGCATCACTAACACTAATTGCACTTATTACTGCTTTCATCTTTATGTTTTCGCATAAGCCGGCAAAACAGGGGCATTAATTAACAATACTGTATGCATGTCTGGCCGAAACAGGCATCGGCACATCGTGTTATATTGATACTGCTGCGTTCAGACGAGCCGATCTATTGCACACGCGTATTTCAATCATTATCGTATTGCTGATGCTGTCCGGCTGTGCTTCGACAGCAGTGCACGATCCGGATATCGTATGGCGCAATACCGCATTAAAAATGTCGTACTGTATTCAATCGTCGAGCGAAATCAATTCCATCACCAAATCACTCTCCAAAGAAGAAAACAAAAAAGATTTTGAAAAACATGTACAGCTCGCCATTGCTGACATACATGAATATGTAAAAAAAAACATCGCTCACGATCCTGACATCGATTTACAGTATGACCCTGTCTGCACTGGCGGCAATACCTCTCGGCCCGCCGATTTTGTTCTTACCATTGATCTGTCAGGCTATGGCAGCATCAAGAAAGAATGGAAAAAAGTACTGATTGGCACCGGTATCGCCGAAGGTATTTTCCAGGGACTGGTGGTCTACGCCGCCACCCAGAACCCATGGCTGGGTACTGCGGTAGGCGCTGAAGAAATCACTTCTGAATATCTTACCTGGAACGGGGTCGACTGGATTCTGGGTGAGACCTACGCACCCGTAACACTGGAAGCCTCGCTGTCTTATGCAAACGATAAAAATATTCTCTGGCAGGACAGCGCCTTTGTCACTGAAAATGACAAGGCACTTAGCAAGCAGGATAAAAAAGATAAATCAAAACAATTAATCGCCAGTCTTCATAAAGCAGAATCCAGATTATTAATCAGTTTGAATGAATATATAAAAACCGAACTGGTGAAACACGCGAAATCAGAAAGCACCATACCCGAGCCTGTAGACTGGTAATCATCCGGTAATACCTCAGTAAAAAATAGTTCTCACCTGTGCTGCGCAATACCATACCCATGAGCAATTGAAGGTTACTTAACAACACCGCCTCTCTACCTCCCAGCGTAAACCACATACCCGTTTTTTATAAATTTCCAACTAAACCAAAAGAACGTTGTCAACATTATGTACATCACAACATGTCAACCCATCGTGAGGCCCGAAATGTCACTGTTATTTTCAGAAACCATGCTTGGGGGACTGGCCCTGCAGAATCGCCTGGTCATGTCGCCGATGACGCGCAACCGCGCTATCAATAATATTCCCAATGAACTGATGAAGGAATATTACGCGCAGCGTGCAAGCGTCGGCCTTATCATCACCGAAGGCACCTCACCATCACCGAACGGACTCGGCTACCCGCGCATTCCAGGTATATTTTCAGCAGAACAAATTGCAGGATGGAAAAACATTACCGAAAAGGTGCATGAAAAAGGTGCCAGGATGTTCGTGCAACTGATGCACTGCGGCCGTATTGCACATCCGCTCAACCTGCCCGAAGAGGCGCGCATCACTGAGCCCTTCTGCGGTAGCCGCGGAAGGCGAAATGTACACCGATGCCGAAGGACCGAAGCCACACCCTGTACCTGCAAGCAATGACCCTGAACGATATCAAAGCTGCGATTGCCGAATATGCGCAGGCTGCGGAAAATGCAATCGCCGCGGGTTTTGATGGTGTCGAGTTACACGCCGCGAACGGATATTTGCTGGAGCAGTTTATACGTCCGAATTCGAACCAGCGTACGACGATTATGGCGGCCCCATCGAAAACCGCGCCCGGTTTGTGCTCGAAGTAGTGGAAGCTGTCATCGCCGCAATAGGCAAGGACAGGGTCGGGATCCGACTATCGCCTTTCGGCACTTTCAATGACATGCCCCTGTATGACGACATGGCAGCGGACTACACCTGTCTGGCACAACAACTTGATGCGCGTGAATTAATGTATATCCATATCGTCGACCACTCAGCGATGGGCGCACCCGAAGTGCCCGATTCGATCAAGGCAACATTCCGCAAGGAATTCAAACGCTCGTTGATTCTCTCCGGCGGTTATGATGCCAGGCGCGCAGAAAGCGATCTGTCAGCAGGAAAATGCGATCTGGTTGCAGTGGGTCGACCCGTTCTCGCCAACCCGGATCTGATCACGCGCTGGAAAACAGGTGCGCCGCTTAATGAACCGGATATGGATACTTTCTACACCCCCGGGCCAAAAGGCTACACCGATTACCCGACACTGGATCAAACGGTCAGGAGCAGTTAAGCAGACGGGGTAGCGCCCATCAAAGCGTTAACGCTGTGTGCTGACAGACTCAGCCTGACTCGAAACCCGCCCAGCTCCGGTGAGCGATCGAGCTGCAGTGTGCCATGGTATAGTTCAACGATCTCCCTGACGATTGCCAGCCCTAATCCATGTCCGGGCAGGGACTCATCGATACGGCGTCCACGCTGGAGAAGATTGTCCAGTTCCTTTTCAGAAACACCACTGCCATCATCTTCGACAATAATGGTGCAGGCCTCATCAGTCTGTTCGATGCAACAACGCACGCGGCCTTTTGCCCACTTGGCCGCGTTATCCAGTAGATTGCCAAACAGTTCCAGCAGATCGTGGCGGTCAATGTTGTAAATGTTTTGCTGCGGATAATGGCAGTCAAACTTGATAGCCTTATCGTGGTAGATGCGTTCCAGAACTGAAATAAGCGCAGGCAGTTCTTCAGCCGCGTTAAAGCGTTGTCCGGCACCGCCACTACCTGCAAGACGAGCACGCACCAGTTCGTGTTCTACCAGCTGTTGCAGCGTGTCCGTGTGTTGATGCAATTCCTGCCTGAGCGAGTCTGATGTTTCACTCTGATCAGCCAGTTGACCAAGAAGATTCAACGGACCCTTAAGTGCATGCGCAAGATTGCCCAGTGCATTGCGTGAACGATCAAGACGATGCCCCATGACGGCCAGTAGTCGATTGACCTCAACCACCAGCGCCTGCACTTCCAGCGGAACCGCTTCGGTCAGTTTGTCGACTTCGCCGCGTTCCAGCTGTTTAATCTCCTCGCCCAGTTTCCACAGGGGCGCAAAGGAGCGGCGCACAATATGCCGCTGGATAAATAAAATCACGAACAAAAAAATAACCGTGAATGCGAACAACCACAGCGCATTTTGTAAAAGTCGCTGCTGCAGCGGTGAAATATCCTCGGCCACGATAATCGTGACTGCGTGTCCGGCTTTACGATAAGCGGCACTCCAGAGTACCAGAGACTGTGCGCCGGGGCCGTTGACGCGCTGCACTCGACGTTCGCCCGGCGCGAGTTTTTCGCCGCTCAATTCCGCATCCCAGAGCGAACGCGAACGCAAGACTTCGCCCGCTTCACCAAGCACAAGAAAATAATGGCCCGACAGAGGCTGGCGATAAATTGACGATAGCCGCCCTTCGCTCAGGCTGGCCTTGCCCGTGGCATCAAACTGCAAGGCAGTCAGTATGCTTTCAGCGTCGTGTTGCAGGCGCGAGACAACCAGCTCATCCACCAGCCGCTGATTCTGATCATAGATCAGCCAGCCCAGCAAACCCAGCAATAGAACCAGGCTGAGCCCCAGCCCAAGATGCAGGCGTTGTTCCAGTGAATTCACCGGCCGCCTCCACCGAAAACATAGCCCTGGCCACGCCGGGTTTCGATCACGGCTTTGCCAATTTTCTGTCTCAGCCGTTTGATGTAGGCCTCAATCACATTACTGTCGCGATCGGCATCGCCTTCATACACATGCTCGGTGAGACGTGATTTTGACAGTAGCTTGCCGGGGTTGACCATCATGTAGCGCAGCAGGCGAAACTCGGTCCCGGTCAGCTCGACCGTGGTGCCATCGGCCAGGATCACGCATTGACGCTGTTCATCCAGGCTCAGTCCGGCTGCCGCCAGCTGCGGTTCACTGCGTTCCTGCGAACGCCTTAACAGCGCATCGAGACGGGCGAGCAGCTCCTCCTGATGAAACGGCTTGCCCAGATAATCATCGGCCCCGGTCTTGAGACCGTCGACGCGCTCATGCCAGGCATCGCGCGAGGTGAGTATCAGTACCGGTAGTTGCACCCCGGTCCTGCGCCAGTGCTGCAACACTTCCAGCCCCGGCCGGCCCGGTAGACCAAGATCGAGAATGGCGGCATCGTAGGCCTCTGTTTCACCCTGGAACTGTCCATCGATGCCGTTATCGACCAGATCGACAGCATAACCGGCACGGCGCAAATCCTGGCGCAGGCGGGGGCCAAAGATCGGATCGTCCTCTACCAGCAACAGGCGCATCAGTCTTTCTTTGCCTCGACTGGCTCAGCTGTTTTGGCATCAAACAGCAGTTTTCGCACTCGCCCCTGTTGATCGACGAACTCCAGTTCGTAAAGCAGACGTCCGTGCTTGTGTTCCAGCTCCGCTTCCAGCAGGCGGAGCCTGTCCGGTTGTTTGCTCAGCACCTGCTGCAACAGCTGTTCGAGTGGAATAATCTCACCACTCCTGACCAGCTCACGCGCCTGCTCCTGATCCTCATCGGCATAAACGTACGCAGCCATCAGCAGGCTGAGGAATAACGCTGTTTGCAGCAGACGTTTCATTGTGCGGTTACCTAATCATCCCAGCGACCTGCACCGGGAATATTGACCTCATGTTCGCTGAACGAGCCGTCTTTGGCGCGGGTGTGACAGGCTGTGCAGTTGCTAAAACTACCCACGTCCTTGTTGTCTCGAACCAGGCGCGCCGGTATCTCATTATGCTTACGTTTAAAGTATACGGTATCAGTGATACGTAGTGGTACTTCATCCTGTTTCAGCGAGCCGGCAATTCGTTTCGAACGCTTATAATCGCTCCTGTCTGCAGCATTGGCCAGCAGATAATCGAGGATTTGTTTTTCCGTGGTCGGCGGCAGTTCAGCATTATCACCAAAGTGGTTTGACAGCTTGCCCATCAGCGATTGCCAGGAGCGTTGTGGTAACCAGCCAGGTTGATAAGCAAAGTGGCAACTGCCGCACTCTTCCTGGTAGCTCACATTTTTTACTGGCGCAACATCAAGTCGCGACTGGCTGAACCAGCCACCCCCTTCATCGTCACCGCCATATACCGTGACCGAAAATAACAGGCCGGTGGCAGCGGCTGCCAGAAGTTTGTGGTACGTTTTCATAGTCTATTTCCTCTTGCTAGTTCTGGATATACAGAAGAAAGTCGCCTTTCTCCTGCGATGTGCATTCACGGCCCAGGGTCCATTTGCAGTTGCGCATGAACCACTTTTCGATATTTTTTGCATTGCTTAGACGTTCTGGATTAGCGCTCGGCGCGAGCGGCTTGATCGCTTTCCGGGTTTTTATGTGTGTACCAACAGCAGTCAAATCGTTGCTGTGACAACTACTGCAACTACGCTCTACCGGGGCGCTGCTATTGCTATGTTTTTCACTCCACATGCGCTGCCCTGCGGTTGCACTGAACGGGCCTGCACCACTGGCACGGTACTGATCCAGCAGTGCATCGACTGCTGTAGTTGCGGCAACTGACTGCGCGAGCAGTAACGTTGTGGTTGCAGCAATAGCGGTTAATAACTTCATGATGAACTCCTTTGTGAAATACAAAATATTATTCGGCCCGCTTGTTACCGTTGAGCATGGAGCGCACCAGGTTTTCACCGTGCTGCAATCCCGCAAGGATGACGCCGAGTACATGGAAAACGACCAGTAGCATGGTGAAATTGGCAAAGAACTCGTGGACCTCCTCGAAGAAATCACCGACAAACTCTGGCGCATTTGCAAACAGTCCTGAGAATGGCCCTGCCATCTCGCTGGCACCATAAACCGAGAGACCGGTAATCACGGTCAACAACAAGCTCACCAGTAGCATTATCACCATGGCGCCGCCTGCCGGGTTGTGCCCGACATATCGTTTCGGGTGGAAGCTGATGATGCTTTTCAAATAGGCGAGCACCTCACGCGGTGGCTGCACAAAATCGCTGAAGCGCGCGTGCCGACTACCGATGAAACCCCATAACAGGCGAAATGAAATCAGGGCCGCCACCGTGTAACCGGCGATCACATGAATATCCAGCCAGTCATCTTCGCTGAGATAAGCGATAGCGAAAGCTGCAGCAAGTGCCCAGTGAAAAACCCGAACCGGCAGGTCCCAGACCCTGATTTCATTCGAACGATGCATAACTACTCTCCGTAAAGTTTGAGTAGACTCTACATCGCGAGCATGAAATGAAACTGAATATCCGGAACCGGGATGGCAGCTGAACTTAAAACAGGAGGATCGATCTGTCAGAACCGATAAGCACACCAGAAAGGCGTATCCGTATTGCCGGCAAGGCAGTATTGGCTACGGCTTGCAGCTTACAGGTTCGAAGAAAAAATCAGGATAGCAGGCTAAAACCAGATCAGGCGCCAGGATTTGTTTATTTGGCCAGACGCAGCCGAAGTCGAGCAGGATTGGATAGCAGGACAAGGAAGTCGTCGCCTGTTACAGGGCGACTGTAATGATAACCCTGGGCAGAGTCACAGCCCATACACCTGAGCATGTCCTCGACCTCCTGGCTTTCCACGCCCTCGGCAATCACGCGCATACCAAGATTGTGCGCAAGATCAGTGGTCGTGCGAACAATCACTTCATCGTTTTCATCTGTTAGCATATCTTTGACAAACGATTGATCAATCTTGATTTCTTTTACCGGTAATTGCTTGAGATACGCCAGCGACGAATAACCCGTGCCGAAATCATCTATCGATATTTCAACACCCATCTGATCGAGTTTGCTCAAGACTTTTTTACTGTTAACAGGATCTTTCATAAACACATTTTCCGTTAACTCGATAATTAACTGCGATGGATTTAATCTGGTATTTACTGATTATCTCCTGGAGTTTTTCGGGCAAAAGCACATCGTGTATGCAATTCACCGACACGTTTACACTAACCGATAATACATTTCCACTTTCGCGCCATCGCGCACATTGTTTCGCCGCCTGTTCGAGCACCCAGTAAGTCAGCGGCTGTATCAGCCCCGCCTGCTCAGCCAGTGGAATAAATTCTCCCGGCGCAATAAAGCCACGCAGGCCATGCTCCCATCTCAGCAGTGCTTCTGCCCCGCATATGTTTCCGGTTGTCAGATTTATTTTTGGCTGATAATAAATACTGAGGCCGTCCTGGGCCATCGCCTGCCTGAGTTCACCCATCAACGACAGACGACTCACCGTATTCCTGTCTTCAGCGGATTCATAGATAGAGTATCCGCTGCGATTATGTTTGGCGGTATA
Source organism: uncultured Gammaproteobacteria bacterium (assembly GCA_963721085.1). Lineage (GTDB taxonomy): Bacteria > Pseudomonadota > Gammaproteobacteria > SZUA-229 > SZUA-229 > JASBSR01. Next base: position 21,379 of record CAVRHW010000021.1, on the reverse strand, counting down.
CATCGCCACATCAGCACGCTGCAAAAGAATATTGGCATCATATCCGTGAGTCGGAAACTCGACAACTCCAACACTGAGCCCTATCTCAAGATTATGCCCTTCGACAACCAGCGGCTTGCTGAAAATTTCCAGGATCTTGTCGACGATTAGCCTTGCACGTAGCAACGAGGTGTCCGGCAACAATATCCCGAATTCATCTCCACCCAGTCGAGCCACCAGATCATTGTTTCTGTGAACATGTTGCAGACGGCCCGCTGCTATCTGCAACACCATATCACCGATATGATGTCCCAGGGTATCGTTAATTTCCTTGAATCGGTCGAGGTCGATGAGCAGGATAATAAAACGGTGATTTACATCAGCATTGTTTTCCAGCTGTTTCTGCAACTGATCGTTAAACATTTTTCTGTTTGGTAAATCCGTCAACGGATCGTGCAAGGCCTGATGCTCAAGCGCCTCTGTTTCCTGGCGGATAGCTGACGCCAGCAACTCGAACCGGTTTTCCAGCTCATCAATCTGATCAGGCGTGCTCCAGCCTTGGCTGGATAATCTCCATGTCCTCCGAGAACTTGACCACCCGTGAAGTGAGTTTCTGTATTCTGGAAGTAATCCTGAAAATAACCAGCGCGAAAGCGACAATGAACACAAAAGCGGATAAGGCCGTTACCTGCCTGTCCGCGCTGATGATCGTTTCTGTTTGATTATTAACCTCATCGGTCGATATAAATGAAACGAACTGAAGCAGTAAATCAGATGTGCCGGTATCAAAATGGTCTGCGCCGGTCACATAATAACGCGACTTCATATCCTGCAAACTGGCGTTTTTCGGTATCAGCCTGTTGTTGCTGCTAATCAGGATAGATTTTTCGCCATCTTTGAGAAGAGCAACGATGCTTTTATCTGCGCTACCGCCCAGTGATTTCTTTAACAGTTCCGAATCAATGGGGCTGGCAATAACCAGGATCGGGCCTTTGGTATTATTATCAATATAATCCGACGACAGCACATACGGCTGGCCATTGAATGTTGTAACGTAACTTTGCCCTCTACTTAGTTCGATCGTGTGACGAGTAATATTCAGCAAGCCCTGTGGCGGCATCGGGTTTTTATAATGATAGAGTTCGCGGAGTTTTCCGTGTTTGTCCAGCAGCAGGGCATAGCGCGGCCAGACGTAACTGCGCATGATCGATATTTTTGGAAGCCAGGCGGGTACTTTTTCGTGCAAGACAAGACTGCCGGTCCTGTTCTTTTTCCATTGCGACGATTTCAGGTAATCGATTGCGGCAATATTATTTGCATAGGTTCGTACCGCCGGATCATAAGAATTAATATAGCGATAGAACCGAATACGGTGTTCCTTGGCTTCTGTCTTGAATCGGGCTTCAAGGTTCTCATGAAAAATCGATCTCAGCTGTCCTGACTGATACAAATCCGATGCGGCCCAGAGAACAATACCAACCAGCAATGTTATAATTAACATTGACGTCGTTAGCGAAAAGCGGCGCATTATATTCATAAGATGAGGGCGAGCTTATTGATGCTCTCTGACAATGGGCGCACCGCTCGGTTCACCCACAAGCTCATCCCCCTTGAATTTCCAGCCGGCCAGGCGAAGCTGTGACGCAGGTATGAAATCGTACTGGGCACCGTTTTTCTCGACATAGTCCCGGATAGCCGCCACCAGCTTAGAGGCCTTTTCATTTTTATTGTTTGCATTACTCCAGGTTGTCATATTGTACGTGCGGTACAGTGGGTATTCGCCTTTTAGAAGTTTATACAGGTCATCCGGACTATTACCGTCAATGCTCAGCAATTTCAGTTGTCCACTGTCCCTGTGCACTTTCAACATAAATGGAACTTCATAGCCGATGGCGTTTTTATTCTCACTCACCTGCCTGACCATATCGGTGATGGTGGCAACGGACTGGATGCGGGGACTGAACATATCCTGATTGTCCAGCAACAGACGCCAGTGGCCCGGGCGTTTTTTACAATGCAGGCGCACTACCGGCTGGATTTTTTCACTACTGAACAGGTTTTTTGTCTCGTGGAATTCCGGGACTTCAGACCAGGTCACATAGTCGCCTGCGAAAATTTTTCTGGCTTCCGCAAGGGTGACGCTATTGATGGGATTGGCCGAATTGGTTGTCAGGGCGACGGGCGCAATAGCGATGGTATGAAACACCAGCCCGGGTAACCGGTCGGTCTTACCTGGCGGGCAACAATAGGTGCCAATATCTACCGATTTTTTCAGCAGTTTTTTTGCCGTTGCACCACATGAGCCCTGCTGAATATCAACTGTAATGCCCTGCTGTCGCGCAATATCTTCAACGATCTTATGCAGTGCCGGATACGTTTGCTGGCCCAGTGTAATCACAACGTCAACATTGCCGACACCCCTGGCGTACTCGATAGGTCGTGACTGAAAATCAGAACCAACATCAGCCGCCTGCGATGGATCCGAAAAGGCTGGACCGGACAGGCCACCAGGCACGGCCGCCTGCGCCGCCGCCAGTGGAATCAGTAGCACCAGACAATATAGGCATATCCGTTTAAACACCATCATAAAGAAAATAGCCCTGCATGAAATCATCAATTTGTGTATTTTCTTAATTTGGTGTACCCGTTCAATTGTAGGTTATTTCATCGCCAAATTGAGTCAGGGCGGTGGTTAATAGCGCGTACCGGTTATCCAGCCGATCAACGGGGGAATATTAACGACCATTGCACCGTCCTGACTGTATGCGTGTATAAAAACGCATTTCCCGTATAATCACAAGATGAAACCTATGAGACCAGCCCGGATTCCCACATACCTTGTACTGCTGTTTCTTGGCCTCGTGTGCGCTAACGCCAGCGCCAAGACCCAGGTAACTATTGACCAGATCCCCGGCAGCGGCCTGCACAGCTGGAGCGCTGTCGACGATGGCTTCAGCATTAAACTTATCCAGTTGTTACCCGATTTTGTCCGCGCGGTGTATGCCAAGCACGGCCTTCCGGCCAAACTATATAAAGAGATCGGTGACTACTGTGTATTTGGCACCATCATCAAAAACACGTCCGGCAAAACGCTGGATTATGATGTGGCCACCTGGCGTACGATAGACGCCAAAGGGAACGAAGGTGTTGTCAAAACCAAAGGCCAGTGGGCGGAACAATGGAAAAAAGCGGGCGTGAACTTTTCCTGGACCCTGCTTCCGGGCGAAGGTACGTTTTACCCGGGTGACTGGCAACAGGGATTTACCACTGTCAAATTACCGCACGACAGCAGCTTCGATCTTATATTCAAATGGAAAGTTGACGGGGTCGAGCACAGCGGAAAAATTCATCAGTTGCGCTGCGCGCCTGATATCACGAGGAGTAAATAATGCGAGTACGTTTTTTTATTAGCAGTTGTATCCTGCTCCTGCTGGCGTCACCATTGTATGCAGCACAGGAACAACCCCCACTAGGGCATGAACTCAGCCGACTCCCCACGCCGGTACCAGCGCCTGCATTCACCCTGAAAGACATAGACGACAAGCCGCACAGTCTCGCTGACTACAAAGGCAAAGTGATCCTGTTGAATTTCTGGGGCACCTGGTGCCCGCCCTGTCGGCGTGAAATGCCATCAATAGAACGTGTATACAAGCACCTGCACACAAAAAATTTTGTTGTGCTCGCTATAAATCAGATGGAAACAGCCGACGATGTTTTTGTTTACACCAGCCAGCTTGCCCTGGCGCCAACGTTCCCTATTCTGTTCGACAAAAACAGCGATGTAGCCACTGCGTATCGAGTCAAAGGTCTTCCTACCAGCTATCTCATCGATAAAAAAGGCGATATCCGTTTCCGCGCCATCGGTGGCAGAGAATTTGATGATCCGAAGGTGGAAAAACAGATCAACAGTTTGATTAACGAGCAGTGATCAGTATGCGACTGATCACGATTACTCTGTTAGCAGCTATTCTTATGCTGACCTCATGCAGCACAGCGAGCTGGTACCAGGGCGCAAAGGCCAGCGGCGAAGCGCATTGCCGCACGCTGCCACCTGGCGAGTACCAGGACTGCATGCGCAGCTATGACAAGACTTACAATGAATACACAAAACAGCGCGAAGAAGCCATAGAGCAATAAACCTCAGCCTGGCACAGCCTCACCACTGAATGCCAGGAAACGATGACCCACTTGATGCATATCAATATCACCTGTTGTTTCCCGGCACTTAGCACTATCGATCCTGTCACATCTTACGTAAACTAAAAGTGTGTCATTTATCACTGGAGGTAACGAGATGAAAATAGTTCGACATGGCCTGTCCGTAGGATTCGAACACTCCGGCCACGGTATTTACATGACGCTGAAAGTATCTGGAAAGCTCAGGCACGAAGATTATGAAATCATGGTTCCGATGCTCGAGTCTGCTATTGAAGGTATCAAAAGCCCGGAAATAAAAGCACTGATTGACGCCACCGAACTCCAGGGCTGGGAAGTCCGCGCCGCATGGGATGATTTGAAACTCGGTTTAAAGCATGGCCGCGAATTCAAAAAGATCGCCATAGTGGGCAACAAAGACTGGCAGAAATATGCCAGCAAGGTGGGTTCGTGGTTTATCTCAGGTGAAGCTAAATATTTCGAGAATAGCGCTGAAGCGCTGGAGTGGTTGAACGCTTAGCAGTTGGCAGTATAAAAAATTTAACTTTCTGGTTTTTTCTGTCAACTGCCAACTGATAGCTGCCAACTATGTTTTATATTATTCAAAGATTTTCTGCCACCAGCGCTGGCGGCTTTTCGGATACAGCGCGGGTTCAAGATCGACCGGCGGCAGGCGCGATATGATCCAGCCCGGCAACGGTGGCTTCTCACTAAAGCCACAACTGACTCCCAGATTATTGGGATCGAATATTTTGATAAAGCCCGGCGCTTCCTTGTCGTCTGCGTAGACAATGCCGCAATAATCTTCTTCGTGCTCCTGGCGCAGCAGAGCATCGACCTCATCAATAAATTTCAGAAGATCGGCTTTTGTCGCAGGCGCCTCTGGCGCTTCCTCGCCTATCGCATAGATATACCAGTCATCGTCCGCCTGCGTCCGCAAGGTATTCCAGAACTGGTCCAGATCAGGCCAGCGCATCATCGAAGTGAAATTACCACGGTAGGCTTCAACATAGCCTGATTCAGTAGCGGGCTCCATTATTTTTCCAGCGTCAGATACTCGAAGATTCATGCTCTAGTTTAAAGTCAGTTCTCTCAGCTCCGCTTTGACATTTCCCAGACCGCGCTGCAGATATGCCTTGTCTTTAAAAGCGCAGGCCATCACCGACACGCCCTGAATATGTGCAAGCATGTCCATCGCTGCATCTCTGGGCTGGCTGACACCGATTGCTTTGAAGTTTTCTTCCAGCCAGTCGCGCAACAACTCAAAAATTTCGCGTGATTTTTTTTGCAAATGCGGTTCGTCTTTGGACAGCTCGGAAGTTAAGGTACCAATCGGACATCCCACTTCGACGAAATTGTCGGCCAGAGCTTTCCAGCATATCAACAAACGCCAGCATGCGGCCTGTCGGCTGATCAGAAGTCGCCTCACATTGCCCCAGGATTTCCTGAATAAAACTTCACGCGCGATTCGATCACCGCACCCAGGATATCGTCCTTGGTTTTGAAATAATAATAGAAATTACCGCGCGGGATCCCTGTAGTCAGAGATATATCCCGGAACGAAGTCTGATTATAGCCACGCGTATAGAACAACTGATCTGCTGCTTCAACAATACGCTGGCGGTTATTATCGCCTTTATTACCCATAATACTTTACACTCCTCTCCCCAGATGATGTGTTCCTGAATATTAGGCGCTTGTGCAACAGCAGTCCAGCCTATCCACGTGTTTTCCGACATAACGCAGATTTATTGAGAATATCTCTAATTCGCATGCCGGGCTTGCTATCGTCCTCACGAAGCCTTACCTTACCCGTTCTTTTTTCGAGCGCAAATAAATAGTCTAAATGTCTGCATTAAAAATAGAGGATTTATATAAAACCTACCGCAATGGCACTCAGGCGCTTTGCGGGGTAAACCTGGAAGTCGAAGATGGTGATTTTTTCGCCCTGCTCGGCCCCAACGGCGCGGGCAAATCGACCGCGATCGGGATTATCTGCTCACTGGTCAATAAAACCTCCGGCAGTGTCAGTGTATTTGGCGTGGATACCGAAAAAGACCCGGCGCTGGCCCGCAGCCATATCGGGCTCGTACCCCAGGAATTCAATTTCAATATTTTCGAGCCCGCCGGTGAAATTTTAATCAACCAGGCCGGCTATTATGGTATCGACCGCGACACCGCGACCGAACGCGCCGAACATTATCTCAGGCAGCTCGATCTCTGGAGCAAACGCAAGGTCATGGCCAGGGAATTATCCGGTGGCATGAAACGCCGTCTGATGATCGCCCGGGCACTGGTACACAAGCCCAGGTTACTGATTCTGGATGAGCCCACCGCAGGGGTGGACATCGAAATCCGCCGTTCGATGTGGGAGTTTCTGCAAGAAATCAATGCTGCCGGCACCACTATCATCCTGACCACGCACTATCTCGAAGAAGCCGAAAGTCTGTGCAACAACATCGCGATCATCGACCACGGCATCACCATCGAGCACACCCGGATGCGTACCCTGCTCGACCGGCTCAGCGTGGAAACCTTTGTGCTGTATCTGGAAGAAGACATCGACCATGTACCCAACTGCGGTGAATACGATGTGCGCATGGTCGACCCCAGAACACTGGAAGTCATGCTGCACAAAGGCCAGAACCTGAACGCCATTTATCAGCAACTCAGCGCCTGCAATATCAAGGTGGTCAGCATGCGCAACAAGAGCAATCGGCTGGAACAGTTGTTCATGTCCATGCTCACCAAAAAGGTGGCCGCATGACCATGTACGAACAATGGGTCGCGCTGAAAACCATCATGCGGCGCGAGTTTTTGCGTTTCATCCGCATCTGGATCCAAACCGTGTTACCGCCGGTGATTACGGTGAGCCTGTATTTTATTATTTTTGGCAAATTGATCGGCAGCCAGATCGGCAATATCGACGGCTATCGTTACATGGATTACATCGTGCCCGGGCTGATCCTGATGTCGGTGATCAGCAATTCCTACGCCAATGTGGTGTCATCCTTTTTCAGCGCCAAGTTTCATCGCAGCGTGGAAGAAATGATCGTTTCACCGCTGCCCAATCACGTCATTTTACTCGGCTATGTCAGCGGCGGCGTATTGCGCGGCGTGGTGGTCGGTATTACGGTCACCGCGGTGTCGATGTTTTTCAGCGATCTGCGCATCCATCATTTCGCGATCAGTCTTGCGGTGTTTGTGCTCACCGCCGCGCTGTTTTCGCTCGCCGGTTTTATCAACGCGGTCTATGGCCGCAGTTTTGACGACATCACCATCATCCCGACCTTTGTGCTGACCCCGCTCACCTATCTTGGTGGCATATTTTATTCCATCAAAATGCTGCCGCCGTTCTGGCAGCACGTCAGCCAGCTGAATCCGATCCTGTACATGATCAATGCGTTTCGTTATGGCTTTATCGGAGTCTCGGACATCGATGTCACCACCGCTTTTCTGATAATTCTGGGTTTCATCGCAGCACTGTTCTGGTTTGCATTGTCATTGCTCAACCGCGGCATCGGCATCAAGGCATAAGCCGCCTCGGCCAGCTGTAAACCATTCGCACCCAGGTTTTTCACAAACCAGTTCAGTGCGCGGCCCTTGTTGTCTGCGCGCCAGGCAATGTTCATCTCGATCGGTGAAAGCGGTGTTTCCAGTGGCAAGATTTTCAGCAGCCCGCTGGGCCTGTAACTGTTCCGCCAGCACCCGGGGCAGACTGCCCACCCCCAGCCCGGCGATCTGCATTTCACATTTTGCAGTCAAATCATGGTACCACCAGCCTGGACTGCGCAGCCAGCACGTTCGAAGTGCGGGGCAACAGCTGGCGCGAACTGTCAGCGATCACCACTGCGCGGTAACGTTCAATATCGGCTTCGCTCAATGGCTGCCTGAGTTCTGTCAAAGGATGGTTCGGCGCAACCGCAAACACCATCTCCAGCTGCAGCAAGGACTGGCTGACGATAACCGCCACCGGACGGCCCCTCACCCGCAGCGCCGATCGCCAGATCACAACGCCCGGTGGCGAGCGCATCCCAGCTGCCGCCGAACACTTCTTCATGGAATACGCAGCTCGGTGCCGCAATCCATCTGGTCGAACTGCCTCACCACTGGCGTCAATGCTGATATCGGCAACAAGGTGTCGAGTGCAATGCGTAATTCGGCTTCCCAGCCGGTGGCAATGCGTTTTGCGCGATTTTCCATGGCTTCAGCGGCCTGTAGCAGTTTGCGACCATCGTCCAGCAGGCTGCGGCCTGCGGCGGTGAGCAGGGACTTTTTACCCTGGCGCTCGAACAGCGCGATACCCAGATCGGCCTCCAGTTTTTGCACGCTGTAGGTCAGCGCTGAAGTGACCCGAAACAGCTCGCTGGCAGCCGCAGCAAAGCTGCCACGGCGATCGATCGCGTCCAGTACCCTCAGGCCATCAAGCGTTATTTTTATGTTCATATTTTTTGAACAATAATTTCAGTATATTTCGTTATTATATTTATAAAATATTATTTATCATAGCCTTAATTATTGTAATTAACTGAAGGAATTCATCATGATTACACCTCGATATGCCCACGAACGCGGCCACGCCCAGCACGGCTGGCTGGACAGCCACCACACATTCTCGTTTGGCAGCTATTACGACCCGGAACACATGGGCGTTTCCGCCTTGCGCGTGATCAATGACGATGTGGTCAGGCCGGGCGCCGGCTTTGCCACCCACGGGCATAACGACATGGAAATCATCAGCTTTGTGAAGCACGGCAGCATCGAGCACAAGGACAGCATGGGCCACGTGCAAAGCCTGCCTGCGGGCGAGTTTCAGCTGATGAGCGCCGGCACCGGGGTCACCCACAGTGAGTACAATCCGTCCGACAGCGAATCCCTGAATTTTTTGCAGATCTGGATCCAGCCGAACCAGTTCGGCATCGAGCCCGGATACCAGCAAAAGCGTTTTCCCACAGGGCCGATGCAACTGATCGCTTCACCCGAAGGCGATCAGGGTTCTCTGTTGATTCACCAGGATGCGCGCCTGTATCACATCGTGCTCGATGCCGGGCAGGACACCGCGCTCGCGGGCCTGGCCGACCGCACTTTATATATCCACATGGTGCGCGGTGAGCTGGAAGTGGAAGGCACGCCACTCAGCGAAGGCGATGGCGCAACGCTCACCGATATCAATGAATTTAACGTACACAGCAAAACAGGCTGCGAAGCCCTGCTGTTCGATTTACCCTGAGTTCAGATGAAATATTCGTCGAACACATCAAGGCTACGCGGGCGTGGACCCTGTTGAAGACCCTGTGTTTGAAAATGGCTGAAGCCTGACCTCGGCCCGCCAGGACAGGCTAGCTATGCGATGGACTCGGACGCATCCAGGCCAGGTTTCTTTGCAGCAGCTCATAAACACCGAACAAAAGCAGGCTGAATGCAGCGTTACCCAGCAGAGAATTCTGAAAAAACGGAATGCCTTCAACATAGGCCTGGAGCAAACCTGCAGCACTCTTCGGATACATCGCCGACGTCGCCCAGACACCAAAATTGGTCAGCAGGAAAAACATCAGGGATGAACCAAGCACGGCGAGCGCAATATGTGTTGCGCGCGAACGACCGCGCAGGGCAAAGCCTGCCAGCACGGTCAGGCCAAAGGCGCCGTACACATAGGGCATGGTAATGTGAAAGCCGATGAACATATCTCCGACAAACAGCGCCAGAAACGGCAGCAAAAACGCAGCGCGGCGATCACTAAAAGTCGCGCCAGCGAACAGCGCCATCGCAGCAATCGGTGACACATTCGGCGGGTGCGGCAGATAGCGGAACAGCGCAACACCAAAAACGATGGCAACCAGTGTAAAAAAGCGTGCGTTCATAAGGCTAACCCGGATGTTGGCTCAATAGATGGTGGAGATTCTAACACAGGCGTAGCAAATCCTCGCCTGTTGGCACAGGCCAGTAATAAGCTTTATAGTGCTGTAGCATTCACTACGATTCATTCGTTCTGCGGCCGGAGGTCGCTGCCACACCCGGGACCTGGTATGAAAGCTTCTGACCTGTTCGTTAAATGTCTTGAAGCCGAAGGCATCGAATATATCTTCGGTGTCCCCGGTGAAGAAAATGCCGACTTCATGATCTCGCTGGACGCTTCGAAACAAATCCAATTCATCCTCACTCGCCACGAACAGGGCGCGGCATTCATGGCCGAAATATATGGTCGGCTTACCGGCCAGCCTGCGGGCTGTCTCGGCACTCTGGGGCCCGGCGCCACCAATCTGATCACCGGTGTCGCCGATTCCAATATGGACCATGCGCCAATGCTGGTGCTCACCGGCCAGGGCTCGACCGAACGCCTGCACAAAGAATCACACCAGATCATGGACGTGGTGCACATGTTCGAACCGGTCACCAAATGGGCGACCACGGTACTGCACCCGGACAACATTCCTGAAATCATCCGCAAGGCGGTGCGACTCGCGCGCACCGAAAAGCCCGGCGCGGTGCATATCGAACTACCCGAAGACATCGCCAAAGCTAATGCCAAAACTTCGCCCATGATCCCCCACCGATTCCGCCGCCCGGTGGCCGACGACAAGATCGTGAACAAAGCGTTCGCGCTGCTGAAAAAAGCCAGACGCCCGATCATCCTCGCGGGCAATGGCTGCATTCGCAAACGCGCCAGCAAACAACTGCGCGCGTTTTGCGAAAAAACCGGCATCGGCGTGGTCAGCACGTTTATGGCCAAAGGTTGTGTCGACATGAACGCTGAGTACTGTCTCTATACCATCGGCCTGCAGGCCAGGGACGTGGTCGCCCGGCGGTCGATGACGCCGACCTGGTGATCACACTGGGTTATGACATGGTGGAATACCATCCCGAACTGTGGAATGCAAAAGGCGACAAGCAGATTATTCATGCCGATTTTCTGCCTGCCGAAATCGATGAGTGCTATCACCCCGAAACCGAACTGGTGGGCGATCTTGCGCACACCCTGTGGATGCTGAACGAACGCGTCGACGCCTATGACGGCCTCGAATTCGACCTCAGCCAGCAGGCTTCAACCCGCCGCGAGATGACCGCCGAAATCGAAATGTACAAGGACGACAAAACCCGCGGCGTAATCAAACCACAAAAAGTGCTGTGGGATGTGCGCCAGGTCATGGGGCGCAACGATATCCTGCTGTCTGATGTGGGCGCGCACAAAATGTGGATCGCGCGGCATTATCAATGCCACGAACCCAACACCTGTTTGATACCCAATGGTTTCTGTTCCATGGGCTTCGCCCTGCCCGGTTCGATTGCTGCCGACATCGTGCACCCACAAAAACGTATCCTGGCGATCTGTGGTGATGCCGGTTTTATGATGAATGTGCAGGAAATGGAAACCGCAAAACGCCTGAACTCGGACATTGTGGTCATGGTCTGGGAAGACAGGGCGTATGGACTGATCGCCTGGAAACAGCAAAACCAGTTCGGCAAACACACCGATCTATCATTTAGCAATCCAGACTGGTTAAAACTGGCAGACGCCTTTGGCTGGCACGGACACCATGTTGATAACAGCGAAGACCTGGTCGACACACTGGAAACCGCGTTCGAAGAAATGGGCCCAAGCCTGATCGTGGTGCCGATTGATTACAGAGAAAACCTGAAACTGACCAAACGGCTGGGCGATATTGCCTGTGCGATTTGATATTACATAAAAAACAAAAAGATTTTTACCACAGAGGCACAGAGAACACGGAGGAAAAACCGATTCTTTGTTTTGGAAAACAATATGCTTTCTCTGTGTTCTCCGTGTCTCTGTGGTTCAGCTTTATTTGTTTCAGTTTTAGTTTTTAGTTCTTTAACATAAATTATTTGTCTTACTCTGCGTTTCTCTGTGCTCTACAGTTTCGCTTTTATTTTTTAAGTAACAGGAAATATCATGACTGAACATTTCAAAATGCTGGTCCCCGGCGCCAAAGCTGTCGGCAAACACGAAGTCACTGCGCCATTCGATGGCAAACTCATCGCCACGATCGATACCGGCGATCGCAAAGCGGTAGATACTGCGCTTGCGACTGCCGATGCTTTGTACAAAGACAGAAAGAACTGGCTCACGGTAGAACAACGCGTTCAGGTGCTTGGCAAAACCGCCGAGATCATGCAGGACCGCGCGGAAGAACTCGCGCTGGAAGCAGCGCGCGAAGGTGGCAAGCCTTTGATCGATTCGCGTGTTGAAGTCGCGCGCGCGATTGATGGAATAAAAAACTGCATCGAAGTCATGCGCAGCGGGCACGGCGAAGAAATTCCCGATGCAAAGAAATGCAGCATCGATGAACCGGCTGGCATTTACCACCCACGAACCGATCGGCGTGGTGGTAGCAGTGAGCGCGTTCAACCATCCGCTCAACCTGGCGGTGCACCAGGTGGGCCCGGCGATCGCTGCCGGTTGCCCGGTGATTATCAAGCCAGCGGGCGATACGCCTCTGTCCTGTTTTCGCCTGCTCAATATTCTGCACGAAGCAGGCATGCCGAAAGGCTGGTGCCAGGGCATTGTCACCGACAGCAATGAAACCGCCACCGCACTGGTGAGCGATGCGCGGGTATCATTTTTCAGTTTCATCGGCAGCGCCAAAGTCGGCTGGATGCTGCGCTCGAAACTTGCGCCGGGCGCGCGTTGTGCACTGGAGCACGGCGGTGTGGCACCGGTGATCGTCGCGGCCGACGCGGATCTGGACGACACCATCCCTTTACTGGCAAAAGCCGGTTTTTATCACGCGGGCCAGGTCTGCGTTTCGGTGCAGCGCGTGTACGCACATAAATCTATCGCACGCACAGTGGCCAAACGACTTGCCAAAGCGGCCGGGGCGATGAAAGTCGGCGACCCGACCCTGGCCGACACCGATATCGGCCCGCTGATCCGCCACGCCGAAACCGACCGCATTCACCAGTGGGTCTCGGAAGCCGTGGCCGAAGGCGCGGAACTGATCTGCGGCGGCCACCGGATCAGCGCCAGCACGTATCAGCCCACGGTGTTATTCAATGCGCCGGACGACGCCACGATTTCACGCAATGAAATTTTCGGCCCGGTGGTCCAGGTCTATGAATATGACCACATCGACGATGCCATCGCGCGCGCCAATGCACTCGATGTGTCGTTCCAGGCCTCGGTATTCGCAAAAGATATCGACACCTGTCTGTACGCGTTCAAACATCTCAATGGTTCGGCGATCATGATCAATGACCACACCGCTTTTCGGGTTGACTGGATGCCGTTTGCCGGGCTCAAGCACTCCGGCCACGGTGTTGGCGGCATTCCACACACATTCAGGGATATGCAGATTGAAAAAATGATGGTGATGCGTTCAAAGTCTTTATAATACGCACCCTGCTCTCAGTCATCACGGAAACCCTGGTTACACCATGCCTTCATCCAGTCAATACGATCTGCTAATTATTGGTAGCGGAGTCACCGGCTCCGCGCTGTTTTATCTCGCGTCCAGATACAGCAGCCTGGAACACATCGGCCTGATCGAAAAATACGCCGCACCGGCCCGGGTCAATTCACTTTCCAGCAATAACAGCCAGACCCTGCACCGCGGTGATATCGAAACCAATTATTCACTCGACAAGGCGCTGAAAGTAAAACGCGCCGCCTGTATGCTGGAAAGCTACGCCACCAGCCAGCCCGACAGCCATCATATTATTTTCAAATACCCGAAGATGGTACTGGGCGTGGGCATGAAAGAATGCGCCTATTTGCGCAAACGTTATGAAATTTTCAAACCGCATTATCCAGAGCTGCGCCTGTTAGAAAAAAAAGACATCGCAAAAATTGAACCCGAAGTCGCAATGAAAAAAGGCGTGTTTCGTGAAGACGAAATTGTCGCGCTCGGCAGCACCGATGAATACACTGCGGTCAATTTTGAAGCGTTGAGCCGCTCGTTTGTCAGGCAGGCCGAGTTAATCGAAAACAAACGTGTCAAAGTGCATTACAACGAAGAAGTGCTGCACATCACCATCGAAAAAGACCTGTTCAAGGTGGAAACGCACAACACCTGCTACCAGGCACGCTCACTGGTGGTCTGCGCCGGCGGCCACAGTCTCAAGCTGGCACACGATCTGGGTTATGGCCTGCATTATTCCTGCCTGCCGATTGCGGGCAGTTATTATTTCACGCCGCACCTGCTCAACGGCAAGGTTTACACCGTGCAAAATGATGCGCTGCCGTTTGCCGCCATCCACGGTGACCCCGACGTCCTGGTACCGGGCAAAACCCGGTTCGGTCCGACCGCCCTGGTATTACCCATACTCGAACGCTACAACCTGAGCACGCTGCCCGACTTTTTCCGTGTGTTTCGTTTCGATCGCAAAGTGGCCAAAGCGCTATGGGATTTGCTCAAGGTCAGCGACATCAGAAACTACATGCTGAAAAACATTCTGTTCGAAATCCCGCTGATTCGTAAATTTCTGTTTCTGCAGGACGCGCGCAAGATCGTGCCTTCTCTGAAACTCAAGGAACTCAGCTTTGCGCGCCATGTCGGCGGTATTCGCCCGCAATTAATAGACAAGAACAATGGCAAACTACTGATGGGCGAAGCCAAGATCGACACCGGCATCGGCGCCATTTTCAATATGACGCCATCACCGGGCGGCACCTCCTGTGTCGAAAATGCCGAGATCGATCTGCGTATCATCGTCAAACACCTGGGCGCCAGTATCGACGAAGCCGCATTCAAGCGGGACATTCTCAGGGGCGATCGCAAGCACAGCAATGCGGATTTTTCCGGTCGCGTGCTCGATGGCGATGCAGCCGAATAATCATACGCACACTATATATACAGCTTCGATTTCAGTTAGAATCGGCTTTATGCAAACCCAACGGAGATTGATATGAAACGACT
Organism: uncultured Gammaproteobacteria bacterium; assembly: GCA_963721085.1. Classification (GTDB taxonomy): domain Bacteria; phylum Pseudomonadota; class Gammaproteobacteria; order SZUA-229; family SZUA-229; genus JASBSR01. The sequence continues at coordinate 6,371 of CAVRHW010000021.1, read as the reverse complement.
CATCGTATCTGGACTAATGCTAATTTCGTTCGCCAGCTTTGCTGCTGACCCACAGATGCAGCTGATGGGCATGGACCCGGCGAAAATGGCGGAGATGCAAAAAGCAATGATGGAAGTGCAGGCCTGTATGCAGAAGATAGACAAGTCAGATATTGAAAACATGAAAGCCCGCGGTGAGAAGATGAAACAGGAAATCCAGTCACTCTGCGATGCCGGCAAGCGAAGCGCTGCACAGAACAAAGCCATTGCCTACAGCAAAGAAGTGATGAACAGTCCTCAGATGGTGCAAATGAAAAAATGTACTGAAAAAGTCAGCAGCATGCTGCCAAACATGATGGATATGAATCAGTTCGATCCTGAAAAAAATAAAAACAAAAATGTTTGCGACGCCATAAAATAACCTGGAAGCGAAACCAAAGAAAAGATAAAGATTGAACCACAGAGACACAGAGAACACAGAGGAAAAACACTAATTCATTTCTGTTTTAAAAGCTTTTACCTATAAAGGTTTTTCTCCGTGTTCTCTGTGTCTCTGTGGTTCAGTTTTTTGCTTTGGTTTCGAGATTTTGCCTGTAGCCTGTAACCCGTAATTCACCACAACCACGCGGCGCCGCGCACGCCGGATGAATCGCCGTATTCCGGTGCCAGCAGTTTTGTCGCTACCTGGTCCGAAAACACATAGTTCCCCCACAATTCCGGGACATTTTTATACAGCTGTTTGATATTTCCCATACCGCCACCCAGTACGATCGCGTCCGGGTCGAGAATATTGATCACATGCGCCAGCGAGCGCGCGAGCCGGTCTTCGTAGCGTTGCAGGGTTTCAATCGCGTCTTCATCACCAAAGGTCGCTTTGGCGACAATGTTTTCTGTATCAAGAATGATATTGGCATAGAGCTCATGATCGCGGGTCATGCCGGGGCCCGAGAGATAGGTTTCGATACAGCCATATTTACCGCAATAACATTGCGGGCCGGGAAGCTCGATGTCCCGTGGCCAGGGCATGGGATTGTGCCCCCATTCGCCTGCAATCGCGTTCGGGCCTTCGAGAACTTTGCCATCGACCACGATACCCGCGCCGGTACCGGTGCCGATGATCACGCCAAAAACAACGCGCGCGTTCTGCGCAGCACCGTCGGTGGCTTCCGACAGTGCAAAACAGTTGGCGTCATTAGCGATTCTGATTTCCCGATCCAGCAAATCAGCCAGGTCTGTATGTACCGGTTTACCGTTCATGCACACCGAGTTTGAATTTTTCATCAAACCGGTGGCTGGAGAAATCGCACCCGGCGTGGCGATACCGATGCTGCCAGTCTGCGCGGTTTCGGTTTCGATGTAGCCAACCAGGTTTTGAATTTCTGCCAATGTCGCTCTGTAATCACCCTGCGGGGTAGGCACACGCTGGCGAATTAATTCTTCGCCATTATCATCAAGCGCGATGCCTTCGATTTTTGTGCCGCCAAGGTCAATGCCTATACGCATAACAATCTCGTCCGCTAATGAAACAATTCGATTCAGGTTAATACTATTTCCAGGTTCTCGATTAAATCAGATATAACGACTGGCTCCGAATGCCCCGCGGCTTTTGTGAACGTGATCTGATTTTAATATTTTAATTTTTCACTCAGCAGCAGCGAATTCCAGGCGATCAGCGATTGCTTTTATCGCAACAGCTGCACAGGCTTCATCTTTATCACCGCCCGGCGCACCACTCACCCCAACAGCACCAATCAGTGAGCCACCAGCGCGGATGGGTAAACCACCCTGCATCACAATCAAGCCATCAATATGGTTTAACTCCTGCCGAATATCACTCCTGGCTGCTTTAAATTCACCAGAAGCAATGCCAGACATCACCACCATGTTGGCTTTTCTCTGGGCGATTTCTATGGTGTATTTTGCTGCCAGATCATCCCGCATTACAATGCCAGCCAGACGTACCGGTCAGGCGTTACATAAACGTATTGCTGCCGATGACAGGTTCTGACTACCAGCTTGCCGTGTCGGAGCGTGCCTGTCAATGACGGGCTGCGGCGGTCCGATTTTAGCGGATCGGCCGCCTACGCAAGGTGACGCTGTTTGGCAAGATCGTCACGCTCCGCAAACTTTGTACGACGGCTTGAGGCCACACAGCCGGTTCGATTGCGCCAACCGACGCCGGGTTATTCGGGATCGCGCGATTGGTTGTTTTGAAATGGACGGGTGAAACCAGTTGCACCGAAAATAATTACCGCCCTATGGGCCGCGCTTAGTGCGATATCCCTATTTCGGTCTTTCATTGTTTCAACGCGGGTCTGACTAACATGCTTGACAACTACTTCATTCCCTCCAAAAAACTCGCGGCCGTTGTGGCGACGATGGGGCTGGCGGGGATCGCCGGCGTGTGCGGGTGCCAAACCTCGCACACGGAAACCGGCTGCTGCCAAGTCTGCGCACCGGTGGCAGCTCAGCAGCCGGCTGCTCCTGGCTCGCAAGCCGATAGCGGTTCCGCCGGATTCGACGCGACCTGTCGAGCCGCATGCCAACCGCCCGGGGCCACCCATCAACCGGGCCGGCACCCTATGAGGAACCGCCAGTGACTGCTGATGAGACGGCGGCGCGATTCGCGGCATTGGGGGGGATTGTGGAACGGGACGCGGCACAGGACATCAGTGTGCTCGACCTATCGGGAACGACGATTGCCGACGCCGACTTGCGTGACGGGCCGGTTTGGAGAATTTGACGCAACTTGATCTGAGCAACACGCAAATCACGAACGCGGCTTTGGCCGATCCGCAATGGATGTCCATGTTGACGCGGCTGTCGCTCAATGGAACGAGCATTACCGACGCGGGATTGCAAAACCTCGAAAACCTGCATCGGCTGCAATTGTTGTGGATGAACGAAACCGCGGTGGGAGATGCCGGACTGGCCCAACTCGCCGATTTGAAAGGACTGCAGTCATTGGGACTGAATAAGACGGAGGTCACCGATGCCGGACTGATACACCTACGAAAAATGCGGGATCTCAAATATCTGCTGTTGGGACACACGCAAGTGACCGATGCCGGCCTGCAGCACTTGCGGGGGCTTGCCAAACTGAAAGGATTCAGTCTTGTTGGAACCCGTGTGACGCCTGTGGGCGTCGCGGAATTGCAGACCGCGCTGCCGGACTGCCGGATTGTTGCGGACCCGGTCGAAGACGCCGCCACGGATGATGCGGACGCCAACAGCGGCGGCGAAGAGCAGGTCAACGAAGCTGACGCGGGGCAGGAAACGGGCGGGATTCCACAACGCTTAAATTCGACCGGACCGAAGGTGAGCCAAGCCGTTTCCATGTCGGCGCCGCATTTGCCGTTGCCCGCGCGACGTTTTCCGGGATTCGCCGGCCGCGGCCATTGCCCGTCAAGCGGACGTCGAAATCACCCGGTATTACATCGGCGTGGCTTGGCGGAAACTGGCAATATGCGCGCCGCACTGCCGATGTTCGCGGAAACCGTGGGAGAGGCCGCCGCGTATTACAACGTGGGGGTCATGTTGTGCAAAGCGGGTTATTGGGAACAAGGGGAAGCGCAATTCCACACCGCTTTGCAACTGAACCCCCGCATGTCGGCCGCCCGCCGCTGGCTGCAGGAAATCGAACAAGAGCAGCACACGGTCATGCCAACGACCAACCCACAACCGATTCGGCGTACGAGTCTAATATTGCCCGTTGAAATCGAGACGGACCGGCGAACGGAAATTTCGTCTCCTCCGATCGGAGTATGGACAAGTTGGTTGTCAAATAGCCCACCGACGAGTACCGCCGGCCGGCAGTAGGGTATCGTCCAAAAACGCCCGGTCCGCACCCCGGATGCGATGCCTCCAATCCGTGGGGGCAGCATTTCGAATTTCAATAGTTCGCCAACAGTCTCAAGCCAACGGCAGATTGACCGGCGCGTTGGTCTGGATGCTGCGGTGCACCGCTTCGGTGAATTCCATGTACCGCACCCCGGATTCGAAGTCGGTCAGCCGCACCGGTTCGGTGCCGCGAATGGCGCCGATAAATTCCGCCTCGACGCGCCATCCACCGAGCTGTTCCTTGGGGACTTTTAGCAGCGACAACTCTTCGTCGCTGGCATGTCCAACGAAGATGTGTTCACCGCCATTGAACTTGGCTTTGATCGTGCCACGGCTGCCGTACAGGTGAATTTGGTGTCCCGGCCCGAACAGATCAATTCCGCTGAAGTGGTAAAGTCCCCGCGCGCCGCCGTCAAGCTCGGTGAGCACTTGCAGACTGTCGGGAATGGTGACGTCCAGAATGTCCGTACCAACGTTCGAGGGACGCGTTGGTTCGAACGTGGCGGCTTGGGCGAAGACCCGGGTTGTCGGCGGCGCCCACCGCATGGCGGTCTCATGCATGATTCCCAGCGTGAGTGTGTTGCACCCGCTGATTTCGGCATCCTGCCGCCAATGCAGCGGTTTGGTGTAATCCCAAAACGCGTCAGCGGCGCCGATCGACCACCAATTCGCGCAAATCGCCGATAAAACCATCCTCAATAAGTTGCCGCATGCGGCTTTCGTGTTGCAGGCCGAATGGGCTGGGCACGATTTGCGCCACCAGGTCCGGATGCGCTTGCGCCGCTTCGAGCATCGCGTGGGCTTCGGCGGCATTGCGGGCCATGCGGGCTTCGGTGAGGACATGTTTTCCCGCTGCCAATGCGGCGCAGGTGATTTCGCTGTGCAGATTCGGCCACGTACCGATCATGACGGCGTCAACATCGTCGTCGGCGATCAGCGCTTGCCAGTCGGGGTATTGTTTGGGGATGCCCAACTCCTGGGCGGCGCGTGCGGTGGAGTCCGGGGTGCGGTTGACGAGGCCGATGATCTCGACGCCGTGAATCGCACGAAAACCCGGAATGTGCCGTAATCTGGTATTCGCACCCGCTCCAACGATGGCAACGCGAACAGTTTCTTCAGCCATGAATGAACTCAACTACTTTTCGACCTATCTTGGTGAACTGTTTTTGTGGCCCTACGAACGCCAGTTCGGTGACACAACACGATGACCGTACATTAGCGGATGTTGTCAGCAATGTCACTTCTGTTGAATCTTTTTTTAACGCCACCTTCCGCTCCGCCGCGCATTATCTTAGCGGGATCGTTCCAGAGCTATTCTTCGATGACTTCCGGACTTGGCTCCGCCCAGCGCAAGTGCGAGACGGGTGGCGAGATTGGATGAGTCAGCCGCTCGGGATCGACAACGTCCGCAAGCATTACCTGCTGGGAGCCGCGGCGCACTTAAGACTTGGGCCGCGTGTTGCGGGAAGCTGCTGGGCGGCAGTTCAAGGGGGCTAGGGTAGCGTGTTGTCGCGGCCGTGCAGGCTGCCAACCACAACAACTGATATTCTCCGCCGCCGCTCCACCGACACCGTCGCCCGTCCAGGATCGCCAGACCCGTAAACGCCGGCAACCAGTGTCATCATCGCCTTGCCCCCATGCCTCACGCGAAAACGCCATTTTTCAACGGGCTGCAAAAGATGATCCGTCATTCATTTCGACTTCATCTCGATGTCATAAATGTTATCTCCGGGCTTAACCTCAAACTTCAGTTCGCTTTTTGAAGAGTATTTGGAAGGGACTTTGGGTGAGTTTAACCCCGGTCTAAAACTAACGCGAGCAGTGCATGGGCCGGTTTTCACACCTTCTAAGTCGACGAAATACATCGCTTTGGTCACCATCTCAGCGTCAGAATTGGCAACGGATGTGTGACTTTTATCATCAGGCTCGAAGAGGATCATCATTTCCGGGAGAGGCTTCCCGTCTAAGGTGATTTTTCCGTGAACGGTACCTAATTCAGGCGTGTTCCGCTCGGGGATCGAGTTCCAACAGCCGACGAGTGCAACATGGACAGTGGCAAGAAGTCCAACCAACAACAGGGGCTGACGCACTATTCACTTCCCTTCTTTCTGAATCGAGTCACGGTACAAGCAGCCTCAATTCTGCCACCGTCAAACAGAATCACGTATTGAATAGGACCCAGAGCAGGCCGCTAGTGCCTGGGCAGGCTTTGTGTTTGGGGTCGTCATCGCTAGTTCGCACGCTCCTTGGCGTGCTCGCCAAACGTAGGGATCCCCAAAATCTTAAAACTGACGAAACGCAAGTCACCACCCGCATCAGCAATGCGTTGCGGCTGTTCCCTCGCCACCCACCTTGCTGTTGCGTGGACGATTGGTTTCGTCCCGCAGCAGCGATGGGTCATTGAGAGCGCGGTGCCGCAGTGACTGCCAATTCGAAACGTTGATAGAATCACGGTGGTTTTCGGTGAAAACCACCGTGATCAACAAGCTTGGTCAACAAAACAGAAAAAGCTCAGCAGGTCTTATGAAAAGTGCAATAAATGTATTTGCGCA
>CAVRHW010000020.1:0-62514 GCA_963721085.1 uncultured Gammaproteobacteria bacterium | reverse complement strand
GTTTATAATTGCCAGAACGGGCTGGCGAAAATGAACCTGGTCACGCGTGAAGAATTCGACATCCAGGCTGCGCTGCTTGAACGCAGCCGGGAAAAACTTGATCTGCTGGAGAAACAACTCGCTGAGCTGATCGAGCAACAAAAAAATGGCTAGTTGGCAGTATAAAAAATTTTGTTTTTTAGCTTTTGCTGCAAACTGATGCCTGATCGCTGCCAACTATATTTTTAAACGGTGAGATAAGTTTTCACCAGATCGTCGTTAAGATCCGGCATCGCACCTTCCGCTACCTTGCGGCCACGATCGAGAATAATAAACTGCTTGCCGATACGCCTGGCAAAAGGCAGTTTCTGTTCCACCAGTAATACGGTAACACCCAGTTCTTCATTGAGCTGTTTGATCACATCCCCGATCTGTTGCACCACGTTCGGCTGAATACCTTCGGTGGGTTCATCAAGCAGCAATATTTTCGGATCCAGTGCCAGTACCCGACCGATTGCCAGCTGCTGTTGCTGTCCACCCGAGAGATCACCACCACGGCGATTCAGCATTTCTTTGAGTACCGGGAACAGTTCAAAAATATGTTCGGGGATTTTTCGGATTTTGTCTCTGCGCGAGGTCAGTCCAATACGCAGATTTTCTTCCACGGTGAGCTGGGCAAATATTTCTCTGCCCTGCGGCACATAACCTATCCCCAGCTTGGCCCGGGTCTCCGGCGTGCTTTTCGTTAAATTGCTATTTTCGAATTTGATGTCACCCGACTTTACTTTTTCCAGCCCCATGATGGCCTTGAGTAAAGTGGTTTTACCCACGCCATTACGTCCCATCAGACAGATACAGGCGCCTTGCGGAATATCAATGTCGATATCCCAGAGCGTGTGGCTCTGGCCGTAGTATTGATTAAGACCCTGGATATTTAACACGACTGCTTATTCTCCAAGATACACTTCTCTGACACGCTGGTTGCTCTGGATATCATCCATCTTGCCTTCAGCAAGCACATGGCCTTCGTGCAATACGGTAACGGTTTTTGCGATCGAACGCACAAAATCCATATCGTGTTCGACCACAACCACAGAGTGTTTGCCAGCAAGTCCTGTGAGCAACTCTGCCGTCTTGTCCATTTCCTGGTGTGTCATACCCGCGACGGGCTCGTCTACCAGTAACAGTAACGGGTTTTGCATCAACAGCATGCCAATCTCCAGCCATTGTTTTTGACCATGCGATAAAGATGCGGCCTGAAATCCAGTCAGGTCTGCCAGCCCGATCAACTCGCTAACCTCAGCAATACGGTCGCGCTGTTCCCCATTGAGTCTGGCCGTGAGCGTTGACCACACACGCTTGTCGGTGCGCATGGCCAGTTCCAGATTTTGAAACACCGTGTGATTTGGAAACACTGTGGGTTTCTGGAATTTACGCCCGATCCCGGCGGTAGCAATTTCGTATTCGGTCATTCTGGACAGATCCATGCTCTGACCAAAAAATACCCGCCCCTCATCCGGACGCGTCTTACCGGTAATCACATCCATCATGGTTGTTTTACCCGCGCCGTTCGGACCTATGATGCAGCGCAGCTCTCCCACTTCGATATACAGTGTTAGATCATTGAGCGCTTTGAAACCATCAAAGCTGACGGTGACATTCTCAACATACAAAATCGTGCCATGACTGAGATCGACATTGTCATGATCGAGCATATGCATGCCCTGCGGATAATGCTGGACTGCACCCGAATCTGCGTGTTGCGGACTACCGCGTAATTTATCCAGCAATTTCACCCGGTACTCCTGTTTCGGTTTTTCTGGATTTGAGTTTGGCGATCAGGCCGACAATGCCCTGCGGTAAAAACACAGTCACCACAATAAACAGGGCACCAAGTGCAAACAACCAGATCTCGGGCAAAGCACCGGTAAAATAGGTTTTGGCATAATTCACCAGAAAAGCGCCCGCCACTGCACCGTAGAGCGTGCCACGACCACCGACCGCGACCCACACCACCAGCTCAATAGAATTTAATGGCGAAAATTCACCCGGGTTGATAATGCCGACCTGTGGCACATACAATGCACCCGCTATGCCTGCGAGAATTGCAGAGAACACAAAAATCCATAGCTTGAACGATTCGGTTTTATAACCGATAAATCGCGCGCGATCTTCTGCATCACGAACAGCGATGACCACTCGTCCCATTTTGGACTGCACGATATAACGCGACACCATGTAACCCGCAGCCAGCACAACAGCCGTGACCAGAAATAATCCAGCTCGCGTCGCATCAGACTGCAGATCAAAACCAAGCACATCTTTGAAGTCGGTCAATCCATTATTGCCACCGAAACCCATTTCATTACGAAAGAAGGCCAGCATCAACGCAAAGGTCAGCGCCTGGGTGATGATCGATAGATACACGCCGGTGACGCGCGAACGAAACGCCAACCAGCCGAAGACGTATGCCAGCAATGCGGGCACCAGCACCACCATCAGCATCGCAAACCAGAACATGTCAAAGCCGTGCCAGTACCAGGGCAGTTCTTTCCAGTTCAGAAACACCATGAAATCCGGCAGGTTGGGATTGCCATACACACCGCGGTCACCGATCTGGCGCATCAGATACATGCCCATGGCATAGCCGCCCAGAGCAAAAAAAGCAGCGTGACCCAGACTGAGTATTCCGCAATATCCCCAGACCATATCCAGTGCAATCGCGGCCAGCGCATAACATAAATATTTTGATATCAGACTCAGGGTATAGGTCGAAACATGAAAGATCGACCCTGCCGGTATCACCTGATTGGCAAACGGAATAAAAATCGCCAGCGCCAGCAGAATCGCAAGAAAGATCTTGCCGCCGCGATCACTTTGCATAAACTTCGGACCGACCTTATCCAGCAACATATCAATTCTCCGCGGCCCGGCCTTTTTGCGGGAACAATCCGCGCGGCCGTTTCTGGATAAACAGAATGACAAACACCAGTACCAGAATCTTTGCCATCACCGCGCCGGTCCAGGGCTCAATAAATTTATTTACCACGCCCAGTGACAGACCACCGACCAGGGTGCCCCATAAATTACCCACACCGCCGAACACCACCACCATGAAAGAATCGATGATGTAGGACTGTCCAAGATTGGGGCCCACATTGGTCAGCTGACTCAGGGCGACCCCCGCGATACCCGCGATGCCGGAACCCAGACCGAAGGTCATCGCGTCCACCCATTCGCTGCGCACACCCATGGCTTTGGCCATGCTGCGGTTTTGCGACACCGCTCGCACCTGCAGACCCAGAACGGTTTTCTTGAGAATGAATAACAGCGCAACAAATACAATTAAACTGAAAATCACGATGTACAAACGATTGTAAGTCAGCGCAAACACCGGATTGATCTGCCAGGAACCGCTCATCCAGCCGGGAGTACTCACCGTTACGTTTTGCGCCGAGATCGTGGTGCGCACCAGTTGCTGCAGGATCAAACTGATGCCGAAGGTGGCGAGCAGTGTTTCCAGTGGTCGCCCGTACAATAGACGAATCACACTGCGTTCAATCGCAATCCCGAACAGGCCTGAGACCACAAAAGCCGCGGGCACTGCGATCAGTAAGGAATAATCCAGCAGGCTGGGGAACATGGTCTGGATCAGATAAGTCGTGTAAGCACCGAGCATCATCATCTCGCCGTGTGCCATATTGATCACACCCATCACACCAAAGGTGATGGCAAGTCCTATAGCCGATAACAACAGCACCGATCCCAGGCTCAGGCCAAAGAATGTGGTCTGAGCAAAGTTATAAAAATCGCGCTTGTCATTGATATGTTTAAGCGCACCGGCAGCCGCTTCACGAACCACCGAATCCTGCTCAACATACTGGCCATTGCTGAATTTTTCCTGCAGCGGCTGTAAGGCGTTTCTGACTTCCGGCAGCAGTGAACCACTCAATAAGTCAATCGCGGCCAGGCGTGTTTTCTGATCATCTGCATTCAGATCCGCCATAGCCAGTCCGACATCAATCGCTTCTTTGACTTTGGAATCCTGTTCTTTGCTCTGTTGCGCGCGCAACAGTTTGATAGAGTCCGCATCGAGATTGCCGACCATTTCTTTCACCGCACTTAAGCGTACAGCCGGCATCTTTATCAGAAAGACTCAGCTTGGCGATTTCCATTCCGAGCATGGTGCGCATATTGTTGTTGATACCGATTTTGTGCAGATCGAATTTATCAACAAGCTGTAATTTTTCATCAGTCACAACATCGTAGGTCTGATAGCCCTTGTCTGTTTGTTTTGCGTAGACAACGCGTTTATCGGATTTACGATAAAACAGTTCGCCGTTCAATAAATGACGGAAGGTGTTCAAAAGTTTAGGATGGTCGGTTTTTGTTAACTGCGCGATGACATCCTGCTTCTCACTAAAATCATCGGTCACCAGTTTCGCAACAACACTGGAAAAATCACCATGTTTCTCAGCATCAGCAGCGTGCGCCTGAAATAATGCGCCAGATAACAACAGTAACAAAGTAAACCACAACATAGGTAGCCCGGCCTGTCTACATGCAAAATAGCGGGCAAGTATATTGCGTCTTGCTAGTGGAGATTTCATATGCGTGTTGACCGCGGGTTGTGTTCCTGTTTTTGAAAAAAAGAGGTGCAGAATATTTTGTGAATTCTGCACCTCTTGATTACACACATCTTCAGCCAGCTACTTCATATCAGCGCCAGCGCCGTAACACTTCTTCTCTTTCAGGTTATATCTTCCGCAGTCATACTTTTTCCAGTTGGATACATAACCAACATCACTTGGCAAATAATCTGACCAGGCATCACCTGGAACCAGGCCCTTGGTTTTCCACACGACCTGGAACTGACCATCAGCCTGAATTTCACCGATCAGCACTGGCTTGGTCAGATGATGGTTAGGTAACATGGTCGCAACACCACCGGTCAGGTTCGGGTATTTCATACCCAGCATGGTCTTCTGCACCTTGCTCACATCGGTGCTCTTTGCCTTTTCCACTGCTTTCACCCACATATTGAAACCAATATAGGTGGCTTCCTGTGGATCGTTGGTCACAGCTTTAGGGTTCCTGGTGTAAGCCTTCCATTCCTTGATGAACTTTTCGTTAGCTGGAGTATCGACGCTTTCGAAATAGTTCCAGGCAGCCAGATGGCCTACCAGGTTTTTGGTATCAATACCGGAGAGTTCCTGCTCACCCACAGAGAACGCAACGACAGGAATGTCGGAAGCCTTGATGCCCTGATTGGACAGTTCTTTGTAGAACGGAACATTGGCATCACCATTGATTGTTGAAACCACTGCAGTCTTCTTGCCAGCGGAACCAAACTTCTTGATATCAGATACAATGCTCTGCCAGTCGGAATAACCGAATGGTGTGTAATTAATCATGATGTCACTGGATTTGACGCCTTTTGATTTCAGATACGCTTCCAGAATCTTGTTGGTAGTACGTGGATACACATAGTCCGTTCCCGCCAGCACCCAACGTTTAACGCCTACGTCCTTCATCAGATAATCAACAGCAGGGATGGCTTGCTGATTTGGCGCAGCACCTGTGTAGAATACATTCTTTGAAGATTCCTCACCTTCATATTGGACTGGATAGAACAGCAGTCCGTTGTCATGTTCGAATACTGGTAATACCGATTTACGTGATACCGAGGTCCAGCAACCGAATACAACAGACACTTTATCTTTTTCCAGAAGTTCTTTTGCTTTTTCTGCAAACAATGGCCAGTTAGATGCCGGGTCGACCACTACTGGCACCAGTTTCTTACCGAGTACACCGCCTTTTTTGTTTTGCTCGTCAATCAGCATTAACACTGTGTCTTTTAATGTTGATTCACTAATGGCCATGGTGCCGGACAATGAGTGCAGCACGCCCACCTTGATAACACCTTCTGCCTGTACCGCCTGTATAGAGAGCCCCAGCAGGCCAGTTATCAGCAACAGCTTTAACGCTGCTGTTTTCACAAATAATTTCTCAAACCGATTTTTCATGTTCCATATCTCCGCATAATTTACATTTATATTTAAAGGCTGGAACAGTGATGTTTTTTCTGTTCCAGCCTTGTTTACGAGCCGAGATGAATGTCCTGTTTATTTCAGATCCACTGGCAGTGAATATGAAATCATCATGATCGGATTGGTTTCCAGCGTGCTGCCAGTGCCCAGAGCGAACTTTTTGCTGACGGTGAATGACAGACGATCGGTGGCTGCGTAGCTCAGATCAAGATGCTTGTAGTCACTTGCATCACTATCATCATCATTGACACCAACGGTACCGCTGAATGCACCCATGCCGTATGAGAAGGTATAGTAGTCGTAAGTTTTAGGGCTCTTTGCGTCTGTGAACCACTTGAAACCAAAGTCCTGGTAAGACAGGCCCAGATAAGCTTCAGCAGCTGCATCGGCAAAGGTCTGCGGATTACCAGTAGAAGCATCAATCATTTCCGGATACCAGATTTTGTAGTAACCGATGTCATAACCAACACCAGCAGCTTCGCCACTGAAACCAACTGTCCAGTCACTTTCATAACTGTTATCGAATGTACCTTCACTGGATAACCAGAGGCTGGCATAAGCACCACTTGCATGGTTGTAAGTGATATCGCCTGATACAGCTGGCTTGTTATCACTGATATCCAGACCGCGCCAGAGGTACATAGATGCCAGGCTGGCACTGGAGCTTACTTCGGCCTGCGCTGCCATCGGTGCAGCCAGGCTGCCGAGGGCCATCGCAGTTGCCAGTGCAACAGGTGTGAGTTTGTTAATAAATTTCATCTTTGAGCTCTCCTCATGGATTAGAAAAAGTCGTTCATATGGTCAGCCAATCTGGCCGTCATTTCTAAATTCGTTTAAGCAACTGAATTTGATTACAGTAAGAGCACACTTCGTGCCATTTTTGTTTTTTCTATGAACAACAATGTGTTATGTTGTTTTCGGGCTTGCTTACGGAGTGCAAGGAAAATCATGGCGCACCATAATAGTGCTAATAAACGCGTATATTCCTTGATTTGGATCGTTTTAGTGCATTCGCACTGACCAGGCGCAGATGTGACATCGATGTGACACTGGTCGATTATTTATAAGACCTAAAATATACACAGGCCTGCAATTACCGATCATTCGAGTAAACGGGTGTACTGGCCCAGATGGGCATGGAAAATCTTACTTAAGGATCTATTAAAGTGCGGGTGCTGTGATCAGCGCAAATACAATCCCTGGTCACAGATAAAGGCAATGATTTCCTTCACCCCATCACCAGTTTTCAGATTGCTAAAAACAAAGGGTTTGTCGCCACGCATTTTTTTCGCATCCGCATCCATCACTTCAAGCGAAGCACCGACATAGGGTGCAAGATCGGTTTTGTTGATCACCAGTAAATCCGATTTGGTAATGCCGGGGCCGCCTTTTCTTGGAATCTTGTCACCGGCGGAAACATCGATCACATAAATAGTCAGATCCGAAAGTTCCGGGCTAAAGGTCGCACTGAGGTTATCACCACCGCTCTCGATAAATACGATATCGAGCGGCGCAAACTTTAACTGCAAACTTTCCACCGCAGCCAGATTCATCGAAGCATCTTCACGGATCGCGGTGTGCGGACAACCGCCGGTTTCAACGCCGATGATTCGGTCTTCGTTCAGGGCAGCGTGCTTCACCAGAAACTGCGCATCTTCCTTGGTGTAGATATCATTGGTGACCACCGCCAGATTGAACTGGTCGCGCATGTTCATGCACAGGCTTTGCACCAATGCAGTTTTACCCGAACCCACCGGGCCACCGACACCCACTCGTAATACCTGATCTTGCACTGTGTTTACCTCAATCTGAATTTGTTAGTAGTTTTATGAACGAAAAATTCGGGTGTGCTGGGTTTCGTGGCGCGCGCTGGCAATGGCCAGCGCCATCGCAGACTGGCCGATATCGTCGTCATCAACTTCCAGCGCCTGTGTGACCACATCCGCGAGCAAGTGCGGATGTCGCGTACAAAATTCTCTGCCCAGCAGTCTGGCCCAGCGGGATCAGTTTGATCGCAGCTGCGATCTGGTTTTCGACCCAGATCCAGAGATAGGCCTGCGCCAGCATGTTGACAGGAATCCCCCAGCTCAGCGCCCGCTGCGGCTAATGCTGTGGCAAGTGATAATTCATCCTTGTTGAGCACTGCCAGGTTTTTACATTCCAGATCCCTGAGCAACACCGCCAGCGCGCGACCCAGCTGACAGTCTTCCTGCAACAGTTCCGATGTTTCTCTGGCGGCCAGCAGATAATCATTCCAGTACTGCACTGTTGCTACATCATCCGCACACCATGCGCGGTAGATGCGCACCAGCACCGGCAGATCAAGTTGCTGGTGCATGTGTCTGAGCATGCCGCTAATCCATTGCTGCATATCCTGCTCATTGCGCACCCAGCCAGATTCAACCGCGTATTCCAGTCCCTGTGAATAGGCATAGCCACCGATGGGCAGCGCCGGGCTGATCAGCTGCCAGAGACGAAACTGAGCAATACTGTCAGCAGTGCTCATCTTGTGTCAGGGATTTAATGTTCGTGATGCTCATGGTCGTGATCGTGATGATGCGCGTGTGCAGCATGACCGCCATACGCACCGGCTTCAGGTTCAAACGGTGCTTCGACCGTTACCGCGTGCAAACCCAGACCGTGCAACATATCATCCAGCACATGATCGTGCGCATAGCGCAACCAGCCTTCACCGATTTGCAATGGCACGTGTCGATTGCCAAGGTGGTAGCAGGCACGCGCCAGAAGATGCGCATCATCGGTAGCAACATAACTCACCAGCTCGCTCGCTGCCTGGATCAGAACAATTTTTCCATCTTCTGCCCGCAAACAATCACCACTGCGTAGCACGCTGCCTCGCGGCAGGATCAGCGCGACCTCAACACCATCATCCAGCACGGCTTTGAATCGACTTTTCTGTCTCAGATCGAAACGCCAGAGTCAATGTGCAGTCGTGCGGTTTAGTGTTATCCAGTTTTTCAGATATTTTTAACATTGTGTTTGTAATTAGTGATTCCGATTAAAACAGAAAATATCTTTGTGCCAGTGGCAGCTTGTCCATCGGTTCGCATATTAGCAATTCACCATCGGCATAGACATGATAATTCTGCGCATCAACTTCGATCGAAGGCTGATAATTATTCAGGATCATATCTTTTTTAGTAACGGTCCTTGTTTTGCTGACCGCTGATATTTTATTTTTCAGGCCCAGCGTTTCTGCGCACACCATTTTTAATCGCTGCCTGCGACATAAAGGTGACACAGGTTTCGTGCCGCGCAGAACCGAATGCACCAAACATTTTTCGATAATGCACCGGCTGCGGTGTCGGGATAGATGCATTGGGATCACCCATCGGCGCTGCCGCGATAAAGCCGCCTTTTATAATCAACGAAGGCTTGGCGCCAAAAAACGCCGGCTTCCACAATACCAGATCGGCCAGCTTGCCGACTTCGATCGAACCCACTTCATGACTGATGCCGTGCGTAATCGCCGGATTGATCGTGTATTTTGCGACATAACGTTTTGCGCGCAGATTATCCTGACGCGCATTGTCTTCAGGCAGCGCGCCGCGTTGCACTTTCATTTTGTGCGCGGTCTGCCAGGTGCGGCTGATCACTTCACCGACACGGCCCATCGCCTGCGAATCCGATGCAATCATCGAGAATGCGCCGAGGTCGTGCAGGATATCTTCTGCGGCGATGGTTTCACGACGAATGCGCGATTCAGCAAAAGCCACATCTTCGGCGATGCTGGCATCGAGATGATGGCACACCATCAACATATCCAGATGCTCATCAATCGTATTCACCGTGTACGGACGCGTCGGGTTGGTGCTCGAAGGCAGCACATTCGATTCACCGCAGGCCTTGATGATGTCGGGCGCATGACCACCGCCCGCGCCTTCGGTGTGATAGGTATGAATCGCGCGGCCCTTGAAAGCCGCGATGGTATCTTCGACAAAACCGCTTTCATTTAATGTGTCGGTATGAATCGCGACCTGGACATCGGTTTCTTCTGCCACCGAAAGACAGTTATCTATCGATGCCGGTGTCGTGCCCCAGTCTTCGTGCAGTTTCAAACCCATCGCGCCTGCAGCGACCTGTTCTCTCAGGGGTTCCGGCATGCTGGCGTTGCCCTTGCCCAGAAAACCCAGATTCATCGGAAATGCTTCCGCCGCCTGAAGCATGCGATGAATATTCCACGGACCCGGTGTGCAGGTGGTGGCATTGGTGCCGGTCGCAGGCCCGGTGCCACCACCGAGCATTGTGGTCACACCCGACATCAGCGCTTCTTCGATCTGCTGCGGACATATAAAGTGTATATGTGCATCGATACCGCCCGCGGTAATAATCTGGCCTTCGCCCGCAATCACTTCGGTGCCCGCGCCGATAATAATATCCACACCCGGTTGCACATCCGGATTGCCCGCCTTGCCGATGGCGGCGATGCGCCCGTTCTTGATACCGATGTCGGCTTTGACAATACCCCAGTGATCGAGAATCAAGTGCATTGGTGATCACGCAGTCGACCACTTCGGCAGCCACTCGTTGGCTCTGCCCCATGCCGTCACGAATCACTTTACCGCCGCCGAATTTGACTTCGTCACCGTAGCGCGTCAGATCCTGTTCAACTTCAATAATTATTTCGGTGTCACCGAGCCGCACTCGGTCTCCGGTGGTGGGGCCGTACATTTCTGCATAAGCGACTTTACTGATCTTGCCCATAGCCTGATCCTCTGTATCTTTATCATTTAAAACTTAAAAACTTTAATCCGCAAATGAACGCGAATAAACGCAATTAAAACCATAAGAAAACATACGAACTTCTTATGCTTTTACGCAATCATGGATACAAAACATTTGCGTTTATTAGCGTTCATTTGCGGACTATATTTTCCCCATCACCTTGCCGTTAAAACCGTATACCTTTCTGTCGCCCGCATAAGCCACCAGCTCGACTTCACGTTCCTGGCCCGGCTCGAAACGCACCGCGGTGCCTGCTGCAATATTCAAACGAAAACCGCGCGTGGCTTCGCGATCAAAATCGAGCGCGCTGTTGGTTTCATAAAAATGATAATGCGAACCCACCTGTATGGGTCGGTCACCGCTGTTGGCCACTTTTATCGAAAGCGTATCGCGCCCTGCATTCAGCTCGATCTCACCTTCATCGATAAAATATTCGCCCGGTATCATCGTCTCTCTCCGTGTTTATATAATTGGATTGTGCACAGTGACCAGCTTGGTGCCATCGGGAAACGTTGCTTCGACCTGCACTTCGGGAATCATTTCTGCAATACCATCCATCACATCTTCGCGCTTTAACAGGGTCGCACCATAACTCATCAGGTCGGCCACGCTTCTGCCTTCGCGCGCGCCTTCCATGATCAGCGCAGAAATATAGGCGATCGCTTCCGGATAATTTAATTTAACGCCACGCTCTTTACGTCTTTCCGCAAGCAGAAATGCAGAAAATATTAATAACTTGTCTTTTTCTCTGGGTGATAACTCCATGGTTTTCCTCTCATCGACTTTATTCTATGTAAACCAGACGCGCGGAATACTCGCTTCGCGTTTTAATAATTGTGGCCGTATCGCCGACCACACCTGAGTAAAATAATCTCGCGCCTCCATGCCCTGGCGTCCCAGGCAGCGCACTAATAACAGCTCGCCTTTTAATGTCACCGAAGTTAAACAGGGCGCGTCCTGATCACAGGCGCGAGCCAGTTCAAGCATGTTTGTATCTGCATTGCTGACCAGCATCAATCCAGACACGGTATATCCTGCCAGCCCCCATTTTGCATTTAATATTTCGCCATCGCCTTCAAGGTTTGCGGTTTCAATATGTAATGGCCGGTTATTTCTGTACAGCTCGAATTTCTGTTTGCAGAAACCCTGTGAAAATATTTCTTCGCTCGCAGGTCTGCCCAGACAGGTGATTTCCCAGCCGATAAATTTTGCATCCTGCTCAAGGTTTACGCGTGTGCGCATGTTCACCCGGCAACCTGAAAACATGATCGAATCCTGCGGCAACCATTCGACAATCGCACCTGAACTCACATCAATGCTCTGGCGCACAGTCGATACATCGTCGGCAGTGCGGTAAAACTTGTTCGATGCCGGTGTAGTAATCAGCGCGTGCGCCTGTGTTTCCGCAACAACATTAATCGTTAATTGATCACCACCGGCAACACCACCCGGCGGATGCAGAATATAGGTATGACAAACATCCTTTTCCGGGTACAGCGATTTCTGCACATGTAGTGGGCCGCAATGTTTACGCTCCGCCAGAACAGTACGATCACCGATTGCGCGATACTTGATCGATAACTCAGCCTGCCAGGCTGAAAATCTGTCTGCCTGTGTTTTCAAATTCCGTGCACCGGCAACAGGCCTCGCAACATAAACAGTCCCAGCATGACACTGCCCGCGGCCGCCGTGCTACGCATGATATTCATCATATGATCACCGTATTTTAATAATCGCCTCATCACCAGACCGATGACGCCGCCAAACACCAGCATTGCGAACAAGATCCCCAGGACATATATCGAAATATAAGCCACCAGCAACCACGGTGACTTTGTCTGTGCCAGCGAAAACAACGCCAGCATCGGCGCCGCCCCCGCACCACCATGTACGGTACCAATTAACAGCGCCCGGTGATCACGCTTATGCTGATGGCTGTTTTCGTCGGCACCGGGTAGATACCAGTGCGCGTGTGCTTCAAGTCCTTCATGCTGATGAAAATGCAACTGCGCTTTCTTACTCATCAAGTCCCGAGCAATCGCCAGTCCAACGATGACCAACAAACCACCCACCATGTACTCTGCGATTTCGCTGAAACGCGGTGGTAATGCATAGCCCAGAATATAAACACAAATGCCGGTCAGCAGTAGCACCAGACCATGGCCCAGCGCCCAGTTAAAACACAGGCGAACGATACCGGTACCCGGTCTGGCGCCGTAAAGCCCCGAGACTGCCATAATATGATCAGCATCGAGCGCGTGTAACAGACCATATACAAATGACAGGCCCACCAGCGCTGACACAGATCCAGTATCCATTTAGCTACCTCATAAACTGCAAAATAATAATCACGCACCGTCATGGTGCGAAACATCATAGGCCTGTTGTCCCAGACAACGCTAGCATCGCGCTTTGGCGGCAACGGGCATCTGTTCCAGGATATCTATGCAACATCGAGGCCATGATGCTCCATAAAGTGGCGCGATGTATTGGTTATACAAACCTGGCCCAATTTTGCATACAATTGGGGCGCACTCATTAGCAGATCTGAATGGAATGGACACCATGCACCTCGCCACCATACACAGCCGCGCGCTCGTCGGCATCCTCGCCCCCGAAGTCACCGTCGAAGTCCATATTTCCAGTGGCCTGCCTGCGCTTTCCATCGTGGGTTTACCCGAAGCTGCAGTGCGCGAAAGCAAAGATCGTGTGCGCGCCGCCATCATCAATTCGCATTTTGATTTCCCGGCAAGAAAAATTACCGTCAATCTGGCACCGGCCGACCTGCCCAAGGAAGGCGGGCGTTTTGATCTGCCGATCGCGCTGGGCATACTCGCGGCTTCGGAACAGATTCCGTCGCAACAGCTGGATCGTTTTGAATTTCATGGCGAGCTGGCGCTCTCCGGAAAACTGCGCAAGGTGAACGGCTGTCTGCCCGCCGCGCTGGCCGCGCAAAATCATAGCCGCATCCTGGTGTTACCTGCTGTCAGTGCCGCTGAAGCCGCGCTGGCTGGCAATGTCGAAGTGCTCGCTGCCAGCAGCCTGCTGGAAATCTGTCAGTTTCTGCATAACCAGACCGAGCTGCCGACACCGTCGGCAGGTATCGATACTGAATCGCCCGACCCTTTTCAGCTCGACATGGCCGATGTGCGCGGCCAGCACCATGCGCGTCGCGCGCTCGAAATCGCCGCTGCCGGCGGCCATAACCTGTTAATGATCGGACCGCCGGGTACTGGCAAATCCATGCTCGCCTCCCGTCTGCCCGGTATTCTGCCGCCGATGACCAATCAGCAGGCACTGGAAAGCGCCTCGGTGAACTCGATCAGCTACCAGGGCTTTGATCTCAAAAACTGGAAGCAACGGCCGTTTCGTAACCCGCACCACACCGCTTCCGGCGTGGCGCTGGTCGGCGGTGGCTCGTCGCCTTCACCCGGCGAAATTTCACTGGCGCATCATGGCGTGCTGTTTCTCGACGAGCTCACCGAGTTCGATCGCCATGTGCTCGACGTGCTACGTGAACCGCTGGAAACCGGATGCATCACCATCTCCCGCGCCGCGAGACAGGCCGAGTTCCCGGCACGCTTCCAGCTCATCGCGGCGATGAACCCCTGCCCACAGGGCTATAGCTGTGACGGCAAACTGCTTTGCCAGTGCAGCCCCGAGCAGCAAAAACGCCACCTCAGCCGGATATCTGCGCCCCTGCTCGACCGGATTGATATACATATCGAAGTTCCGAAACTGGACAGCGTCGACCTTGACCGCAACGGTCCGCCGGGTGAACCAAGCCGCATCATCAGACAGCGTGTCGAACGCGCCTTTCATCAACAGATCGACCGCTGCGGCAAGGTCAATGCCGAACTCAGTGCGAAAGAAATCGATTCGCTCTGTCGCCTGAAACCAGACGACCAGGCTTTGCTGACACGCGCCATGGACAGGCTCAGGCTTTCGGCCCGCGCCTATCACCGCATCCTCAAACTGGCGCGCACCATCGCCGACGTCGCCGATGCCACAGAGATTGAAACACCACATCTCAGCGAAGCAATCAGTTATCGCAACCATGATCGTTTCAGACATTAACGCAGATTTCAGGCTAAAGGCGGATAAGCCTGATAAACTACGCCACCACAGGAAGCAGTACGCGCCCGTAGCTCAGCTGGATAGAGTGTTGGCCTCCGAAGCCAAAGGTCGCTGGTTCGAATCCAGTCGGGCGCACCATATAAAACGACCACCGACAGGTGGTTTTTTTATATGGTGCGCCCGACTGATTTGATTCGGACCGCGGGTTTGACAAAATTGTCTGGAACAATTTTGAACGCACGAAGTGCGGCCCGAAGGGTGGAGGGCAGGACGCCCGGAGTACAAAATTGTCTGGAACAATTTTGAACAGCTCGAAGAGCTGGCCCGAAGGGCGAGGCCCAGGGACGGGCCGAGTAATCCCGAGGGCGCTTTCCTTCTAAACGACCACCGACAGGTGGTTTTTTTATATGGTGCGCATGCAGTTTGAACCGCAGACTACCAGATGCGAATATATCGACAAAACAGCAACTATTCGCGTTAGAATCCATGCACTTGTCGCTCACATTTGCCGGAGAACTACGTCAATGCGAGTTGCTCTATACGAAAAACAGTCGGGGTCTCTGCAAACAGGCGGTGCCGAGTTACTCGAACACTGGCAAAAAAACTCACGGCAACTGCTCTGGCTGGATCTGGACGGCACGCAATCCGACCAGGAAAAAACGATCCTGCAGGATAAATTTGGCATTCACCCTCTGGCAATCTCCGACGCACAGCGTGATCGTCACCCGCCCAAAATCGAAGTATTCGATGGCTATACATTCATTCTGCTCAAAGGCCTGAATGGAGAAATTGAAAACATCGAGTACAACACCCTGCAACTTGCCATTTTTTGCAGCGATGATTTCCTTATTACCCGACATTCTGATGATTCGCCCAGCACCAATAAAGTATGGTCACAATACCAGAGCAACCCTGCCCTGTTCGCAGCAGGCGCCGGCCCGATTGCGATCAGCATTTCACGTGCTGTGGTTGATCGCTACACCAGTTTAATTCTTCGCCTCGAACCGCGTCTTGAACAACTGGAAGACGAAATGGTCGAACATCCCAATGACAATATCCTGGCAGAACTCATTGGTTACAAGGGTCAGTTGAAAAAGCTACGGCGGGTATTTACATATCACAAGAGCGCTTTCGAACTCCTGCAGGAAGAATCAACACCCGGAATTCCCGATGAGCTCACTCATAATATAAACGACGTGTATGAACACCAGGAGCGCGCTGCCAGTCTGGCACAGCTCTACTATGAACTTTCCAGTGATTTGATAGATGGCTACATATCACTTGCCTCGCACCGGCTTAACCAGATAATGAAGCTACTCACCATCATTACTGCGATATTTGTACCTGTTACTTTCATTGCGGGCATATACGGAATGAACTTTGAGTTTATGCCCGAACTACACTATCGAAACGGGTATTACATCACCGTAGGCGCCATGATCACTATAGCCGTTGTACTATTGCTTGTTTTCAAATTTAAAAAGTGGGTCTAATGCGCACGCACACTCGTTCTCTATATAGCGTTTATCGCCTGTTCTGCCTTTGTGTTTTATTGATTGTTACCTCATCAGCGATATCGGCGAATACTGACGACGAAAATGCCTGGATACAACCAGCGGAAAAAGACATAACGAACATAAGTAAAAAGATCGAATCGTCCGATAGCAGCTATACCAACGCAAAGCAACTTGCTGATTTTGATAAACAGATTTCAGAATATATTACAAAAGCGCAAAAATGCGTTGACGATAAGTTACCACAGGTAACAAAATTAAAAGCGGACATCTCGGAGCTTAGCCAAACAGGCAATTCACCAGCAAAGTCCGTCTCGAACGCCTCACTCGACATGCTTGGGCAACTTGCGAATAAAACCGAAGGCCAGCTAAAAACCTGCCAGACAATCTTATTAAATGCCCAGAACCTTTCCAGCACCATAAAATCCCTGGAATCAAATCTCCTTGCGGAGTATCTGCTGTCGCGAGGTGAGCCCTTATTTGCAACAATGCGGCATAATTTCGAATCGATCGATCCCGCACTTTATAGTTTCAAATCATTTATAGACACGCGGATCAAAATCACTTCTTTCGAATCATACGATCTGTTGTTATTCATCAGTGCCACCCTTATCGCCTGGTTCTTCGGCGCTTCGCTCGGAAATAAATTGCGCGCACGCGTGGGAGAGCCCACAGGAAAAAGCATTACCGAAAGCATGATAGCCGCAAGTTACGCCTGTCTTGGAAAAAGCCTGCCTCTGTTACTGGCATCGGTAGCCGCAACTGCAGTAGTCGCTGTATTGCTCCCTTTAAAACCCATACCCGCTTCCACTGCAATTTTCGGTAGTTTTACAGTATATCTACTAACCATCATTGCTGTCAGAATTTTGCTCCACCCTTGTAAGCCAGCAAAGTACTTCTTCATACTGAATAGTAATTTTGCTTACTCGCTTTACAAGCGTCTGCAGTTTCTTCTTGTTCTGGGGCTTATAGCTGTTTTTGCATTCTCGACCAATATAAAAGAGATACTGACGCATTCACAGTGGGAACTGATGCGCGCAGGCTTTATGACGCTGACTGTTGTCAATATTGTCTGGCTGGTCTCTTATCTTAATCGCGCGCCTGGCATATTAGGCAACACACTACTGCGCGGCCTGGTCAGCATTACTTTATTGGTAGCCCTGGGCGCGGAACTGTCTGGTTACCGCAACCTCGCGGCGTTTCTATATAAGGGTACGCTGGGAAGCATTTCACTCGGCATATCCCTGTGGCTCATCTATGCTTTGGTGCAGGACATTCTCGATTCGCTCAATGAAGGGCGGCACAGCTGGGGGCGACGATTACGTAACAAGCTTCAGCTGAAGAAAAATCAGTCTGTTCCGGGACTACTCTGGATACGAATACTCAGCGTCATTCTTGTATGGATGTTCTTTATTATAAGCATGCTGCAATTATGGCAATATTCTGACAGTGGCTGGT
This sequence comes from uncultured Gammaproteobacteria bacterium, assembly GCA_963721085.1. GTDB lineage: Bacteria > Pseudomonadota > Gammaproteobacteria > SZUA-229 > SZUA-229 > JASBSR01. Next base: position 44,690 of record CAVRHW010000020.1, on the reverse strand, counting down.
CCTGGTTTCTGCAGTTTGCACAGAACGGTATAGCCATCGGCACTATTCGCGTAGTACCCGTACAGATTGTCCTGGGTATTATTTTGTTTGCGATGCTTCTTACATTAGTACGCTGGTTCCGTCAGAACACATTGCCCAAATGGGTGCGCAACACGAGCCTCGACCGTGGTGGCCGCGAAGCGATGATCACAATCAGCGGCTATATTGGGGTTTTGCTTTCAGCCCTGCTCGGCCTTTCAGTCGCCGGTTTTGATTTTACAAATCTCGCCATTATTGCCGGTGCGCTCTCAGTAGGTATCGGCTTCGGGCTGCAAAATATAGTCAATAATTTTGTTTCCGGACTTATTCTTTTATTTGAACGCCCAATACGAACAGGCGACTGGATCATAGTCGGTAACACTGAAGGCTATGTTCGTAAAATCAGTATTCGCTCAACACAGATAGAAACCTTTGATCGTGCTGATGTCATCGTACCTAATTCCGAACTCATCTCAAACCAGGTGACTAACTGGATGCTACGTGATGCCTGGGGGCGGGTCATTGTTCCAGTGGGTGTTGCCTATGGATCGGATGCAAGAAAAGTGGAGCAAATATTGATTGATTGCGCCCTGGAACATCCGCTCGTGATAAAGGACAACGACGATGTCGGTCCTCCACGTGTACTATTCCGCGGCTTTGGTGACAGCTCACTCAATTTTGAACTTCGCGCATTCATAAACGTTGTCGATAAAAGGCTCTCAACACTGAGCGATCTTAACTTTGCGATTGAAAAAGCACTTCGCGACAATGGTATTGAAATTCCATTTCCGCAGCGCGACCTGCACCTGCGCAGCATAGATCCGTCCATTAGCTTCGTCAAAAAACCGCCGGAAGCATAGACTGGTTACAGGCAGACCTACTGTATTCTGATAATATTTGGCCGGACACCCTTGTAGTCGGGCATGGTCATACCGATCGAAGCATCGATATAGGTCGGATCAGCGACAAGGTAGCGCTTGCCATCGAATGTAATGGCGTCCCCGTTAACTTTGTCTGTCATATGGACCGCTGTGGCCACATGCCCGGGATAATCCAGCCCCACCACTTCCATTCCTAGCAGCTTTTTTACCAGCCATGAAAAAAGTATTGCGCGATCTTCACAGTCTGAATACGGATAGTAGAGCGTTTCTTCCGGGAACAGATAATTTTCTTTACCAAACTGCGTCTCGTCGGTCTCGTAACTCAGTGAGGTCTGCACGAATCTCAGCAGAAAATTTACCGCCTGTGTCTGGCTCATGCCCTGCATGTCACCAGAGAGCTGAATCAACAACGGTGACGCAGTAGCGGCACTGACGTTCGCATTAAAATATAAGCCCAGATCCAGCTGCGGGTAAGTGTTCAGAAAGTTTATCCGCTGCCTGCTGTATGGCGCTTCTATGGTGTACTGTTTGCCCTGATATTTGAACGATAATTTGCGATTAGTTTCTTTATCTGCGATCACCATATCTCGATTTAAAACCATATCGAGTTTTTTGTGTGTTCCGGGATACTCGCCGTCATAGGTATACACTCTGCCAAGTTTCTGGTTAGCACCATCAAATCGCACAGCATAATAACGCAGCCCGTCGAAAGTAAAATAAGGTACCGCATATATCTGCTGGTCCGAAGGTACCAGCAGATATACGTGATCGTCATTGTATGCAATACGCGCGCTATATCCCGCCTTGGCAAGGATAAACCATGTAAACAGCGCCTGGCTGTTTATCGAATCCGGATATATTTTTGCAGCGGTTTCATTGACAAGTATCAAATAGGCCCAGTCATTCAGCTGTAAGGCTGTACGTTGCGCCTCTAGCTGCGTGATTAAATCATCATAGTCGGCTTTGCTCAAAGCAGACCAGAAATCACTGACCGCGGTTGCATTAATTGGTGACTCAAATTGAGTATGCAGTTTTTCATCATAATATAAACTGATTTTTGTGCCGTAATAATCAAGACTGATATGCTGGCCTTTTTTTACAGTACTCGGTACCGGTGCTGGCGGAGGCGCGACTTCAGGCACAGGTCTGGGTGGAGGAGGCGCAATTACGACTGGTGTTGTAATCGGAGCTGGTGTTTTACCTGTTTCTTCAGGAACAGGTGGCGGTTTGGGTTTTGCAACCGGTATGACCTTTGGTTTTGGTTCAGGGTCTCTCACCACACCTTTGAGCATCTGCATTTCTGTCCATTGTGTTTTCAGAAAGGCGGTAAATTCCTTATCGCGCTTGTCTTTGTATTCCTGAAAACTTTGCTGCTCCTGCTGTTTCCACTGCTGAAACTCATCATTCGCCATCGCCGTCGGCACGAATAATGCTGCGGCCAGGGCCGCCAATGCAACACCAAAGATGCTGGTTTTCCCGCCGCGTTTCGTGCCCATGATGATCCCTTGTAGTCAAAAAAGCCGACCCCCGCGATACGGAGGTCGGCCTGATCGCCAGGATATTATTTCTTTACACCTGCAATGGCTGCTGCCAGCTCGTCCTGTCCTTTTTGCGCCTTGAACTGTTGCCACAGGGCACGGTCATTATTCATGCTGGTCTTGATCGCGTCCTGAGCGGCTGCCGCTGTTGCGCTTGCATCCATACCCAGCAGTACATACAACATGCCATTGGGGCTCACTCTGGTTTTGAATATTTTGGTCCCCTGCAGGGTCTGGTCGGTAATCTGCTTGGTCACCGAGGTGTTCACCTTATCGACGGTTTCACTGCTAGCCGCACCGGTGGTCTCGACATACTGCTTGACCATGTTCTGCACCTGCACCTTCATACGCTGTGCCAGCTGCACGCGCGCATCGGTAGCCGCCATATTTTTCATGAAGCTCATTCCGGCGGCTGATTTCTCGGCCGAGCCTACTGCCGACACTTCCACACCGGGTACCGGCTCGTCACAGATCCACCCAGGTGCGGCCACACCTGGCGCATCCGGGAATACGCAATCGGGCGCCGCCTGTTTGACCTCTTGTTTGCCACCACAGGCTGTTAATAACACTACCACTGCCAGACCACTGGCAAATTTGACCGTATTCATCATCTTCATACCCATTCTCCAATCGGTGTCATTATCTCGCAAAGTCGTTAGCTGAAATGCTCAGTGGACTAATCGTAGCAAATTTCAGGCTTAAGTCTAATCCAAAATGCCTGCCCGGGTGTTAAGCCTGTCACATAAACGTGTGCGACTACCGGCCAGTCTCCTCCCTGCCCGCTCACCACAGACTGGCCGCCCACATAATAACGGGGCTAAAAAGCCCCGTTATTATCGTAAAGTGAGCTGCCAGGCCTATTTTGCGCCTTTATTCGCACTTTCCTTAGCCACCAGATAATCCATGATCTTGAGCAGTCTGTCATAACTTTTCGCCATAGCGCCATCGGTTTTATACTTACCATTGATAACGATGGCCGGTACGCCGGTTATGTCGTATTCACTTTGCAGCGACTGCGCCTTACGCATTTTTGCGTCTACAGAAAACGAGTTGTAGGTCTCTGTAAACACTTTTTTATCTACGCCCTGAGTTGCCAGAAAATCCGTCATCGCATCCAGCGTGTCCAGGCGGTTCATTTTTTTATGTATTTCGTTAAAAATCTTGCTATGCATTTTTTCATTCAAGCCAAGCTCTTCCAGTGCATAGTAGGTTCTTGCATGCACTTTCCAGTCAGGGCGAAACACAGTGGGCACACGAATAAACTCTACATTGGCTGGCTGCATTTTCACCCATTTACTTATATAGGGCTCAAAATGATAACAGTGCGGGCAGCCGTACCAGAAAAACTCCAGTACCTCGATTTTTTTACCTGTAGAAGTAGGCTGTTGCTGAACGATCTTGTAGTCCTTGCCAGCAACAAACTGATCGGCGTAACTCGCCCCAATAGACAGGCCAATTACGGTGAACAGCAGAGTTATTGATAACAGAATTTTTCGCATCGGATTCTCCATTCGTTTTATATGTTATGGAACGACTTTGTTAATATTTATGCTTATAACATCTTTGGCGGAATGCACATCATTCACCTTATATTCACCAATATAATCTCCGCTCTGCGCAATCGCCGAACCTGATCGGCTGATACGCGCAGACACTACGACCTTTGGAAAGGCACTCAGGTTCATTCCGGCCATCATCGCCATGCTGTCATCCAGCGTTACTTTTGCCGGCAGATCACCGAGTGTCATGCGCTGCACCGCGAGCGGCATGGGCGGCCCCTGTGCCGCCTTGGCGTAAACAAACACAGCGTCGCCGGGACTGAATTTAGCGCGCACATCAGGACTGACGCTTACCGCCACATGCAGACTGACGCCCGGAGCTGCGGCGCTTGTCTTTGCTGCTGGCGCTGGCGTCTGCGCGGCGGCCTGCATAGACGATGGCACTGGAACTGATTTTGCGTTCACCTCTAATAGCTTGTCTACCGAGGCAACCACTTCGCCTTTTTTGATAAGTTTGTTTCTGGCCTGTTCGATGTAAAACCGTATCGACTTGTCTACTTCTTTGTCAGACCGGGCCACTGCTGCCAGACGTGACAGACTGTCTATGCTCGCGCGGTACTGACCCATCTGATATTCAGCGACACCCGAAAACCACAGCACATTCACATTGTCAGGCTCCAGCGATTTCGCTTTCATCACCAGATCAAATGCTTCTTTGTTAAATTTCTGCCCATTGAGTAAAGCAATCGCTTCTGCCTTTTCCAGCATCAGTTGTGGGTCGGGCTTCAGCTTTAGCGCGTGATCGAACGCCTTGATAGAATCTTTGTATTGTTTCAGGTATTTGTACGCACGGCCCAGCATCGTCCAGTCCTGCACATTGCCCGGGTTCGTCTGTAAATATTTCTCCAGTTTTTGCGTCATAACTTCAACTGAAGGCGTTTTAGTTGTCTGCGCCTGCGCCATGTCCTGGCCGCTGGCGCCATTGGCGTGGCCCGCCGACTGCATACCAAGATGTGAATACATTAACAGCGCAAACGCTGGAACAAACACCGCGACCAGCAGCGCCAGAGCCGGATGCCTTTGTTCGCGCCCGGTATAGTGTTCCGATGCCGTCTCTGCACTTTCGGCAGGCACGTTATCCAGCAGTTCGCGGTCGAGCTCCTGACGCGCTACCCGGTAGCGCTCCTGGTCAATGCGTGATTCCGCAAGATCAATATCGAGCTCAGCCAGTTTTTCTTCATACAAAATTACATTGCTGTCTTTATATGCAACTGCGCTTTTTTTAATACGCGCACGCAGTAACGGAAAAATAATAATCGCAATGGCCACCAGCAGCATAAGCAGCATCAAGCCCCAAAATAAAAAATTCATTCGCTAGCTCTCTGCTCAGATCGTCTGTGGGAATTCATAGGTAGGAGTGTTATTTCTGGCTGCGGCCATGTGACTGCAGGTTTTTAAGGCGCTCGATATCGCTTTCGCTCATCTCATCTGCGCCTGTCTCTACCTGCTGCGCGCGAATAAAGCGAAACGCAAAAAATACACCAATGAAAAATATGATTGCAGGACCAAACCATAGCAATAACGTGATCGGCTTAAACGGTGGATCATACAGGACGTAATCACCATAGCGTTTCACCATATAATCAATGATCTCATCTTCGGTTTTACCGGCCTGTAGCATTTCGTACATTTCGGTACGCAGATCTTTTGCCAGACCCGCGTTGGAGTTCGCAATCGACTCGTTCTGACAAACCAGGCAGCGCAGCTCATTGCTCAGCTTAAAATACAGCGCTTCTTCCTTGTCCGATTTAAACTTGAAAGTTTCGATGGGAGCCGCATAAGACTGTGTTGTCAGCACCAGCAGCGCGCAGACAAGCAGATAGATTATATTTTTCATGATGCTGAACTCCGCATTTCAGCGGTCAATTTTTCCAGCAACGGCCCCAGTGTTTTCTTTATGTATTCTTCATCCACAGCACCGACATGTTTTTCACGAATGATGCCTTTGTGGTCGATCACAAACGTTTCCGGTGCGCCATAGACACCCCAGTTGATACCAACCCGGCCGTCCAGATCCGATATCACTTCGCTATACGGGTTACCCAGTTGCTGCAGCCAGGCTTTTGCATCAGCCGGTTTATCTTTGTAGTCAAAACCAATAATCCGCACACCTTGCCCGGACAGCCATTTGATCGCCGGGTGTTCCTGACGACAAACATAGCACCAGCTTGCCCAGACATTTAATAATGTGACCTTTCCTTTGAATGTTTCCTGGGTCAGCACACCGCTACCATCCAGCAAGGGCAGGGAAAAATCAGGTGCGGGTTTTCCAATCAGCGGGGACGGCACCAGTCGCGGATTCAGTGTTAAACCGATGCCCAGCACCGCCACCAGCAGGGCAAATATAATCAGGGGTAGATACGCGCGCCAGACAGGCTTTTTTGCTGGTTTTAAATTTTGAGCAGTCGTAGACATAGTTATTTTACGCCTGATGGCTCGCAGTAGATGATGAAGTGCTTGCTGACATCGGCAACGATTGCTTAATACGTTGACGGTATCGTTTATCACTCACCGCAAGCAGGCCACCGGCACCCATCATAAGACAGCCCAGCCATATCCAGCGAATCATAGGTTTGTAATACAGGCGGAAACTCCATGCGCCGCCGCCGAGCGGCTCACCCATCGCAGCATATAAATCACGGAACATACCATCGTTGATCGCAGCTTCGGTCATGGTATTACCACCCTGACCTTCATAAGCACGTTTTTGCGGTGTTAAGGTACCTATTAAAGCACCATTCTTGCGCAACTCGAGATTGCCCTGGGTCGCCACATAGTTAGGGCCATTGAACTTATCCGTGCCAAGAAATGTAAATTCATACCCTGACATGGTGTAACTACTACCCGGTTCCAGACGCAGGTCCTTCTCCTTGCTGTAGCTCATCGTATAGGTCACGCCCAGCACAAAACAGGCAATGCCCAGATGTGCCAGTGTCATTCCCATAAACGATGAAGGCATACGCGTGCCACCGCGCCAGCGCAGGTAAAAACCATACAGCGTACTGAGTCCAACCCATATCGCAGCAGCCGTACCCAGCGCAGTTGCAATCGGTAGCTCGCCGAAGAACACAAACGGAATCACTGCGCCCGCTGCCAGCGCAAACAATAAAGTCAGGCGCAATTGTTTAGCAACGCGCGCCGGGTCATCACCCTTCCAGCGCACAAAGGGGCCGATGCCGAGCAAAATCAGTAGCGGTATACTCACCAGCGAAAACATGCTGTCGAAATACGGACGCCCTACCGAAATTTTGCCCAGGTGAAGCGCATCCAGCACCAGCGGATACAATGTACCAACAAACACTGCAACCGCAGCGGTCAGTAAAATTACATTATTCAGTACCAGCGCAGTCTCGCGCGAAAACCAGTCAAACCGACCGGTAGTACTGACCGTTTCAGCGCGCCAGGCATACAGCGCCAGAGAACTGCCGACCACAAGACTGAGAAATACTAAAATGAACACACCGCGCGTTGGATCGGTCGCAAACGCATGTACCGATACCAGCACACCGGAACGTACGATGAAGGTACCCAGCAAGCTCAACGAAAACGCGAGTATCGCCAGCAATACCGTCCAGCTTTTGAACACACCGCGTTTTTCGGTACTGGCCAGCGAATGAATCAGCGCAGTACCTACTAGCCAGGGCATGAAAGACGCATTCTCGACCGGATCCCAGAACCACCAGCCGCCCCAGCCGAGTTCGTTATACGCCCACCAGCTGCCGAGACCGATGCCCACGGTCAGAAAACTCCAGGCCACGGTGGTCCACGGACGCGACCAGCGCGCCCAGGTAGCGTCCAGCTTACCGCCAATCAGGGCCGCGACAGCAAATGCAAACGCGACCGAAAAACCAACATAGCCCATGTATAACATTGGCGGATGAATCGCCAGGCCCGGGTCCTGCAACAACGGATTGAGCTGATTACCATCCGCCGGCGCCGGGAAAATACGGGTAAAAGGATTCGAGGTGAACAACATGAAAGCAAGAAAGCCAACACTGATCATGCCCATCACTGAAAGCACACGCGCGACCAGCACCTCGGGCAGACTGCGACTGTATACAGCGACTGCGGTGGTCCACACGGACAGAATAAGCGACCACAGCAACAAGCGAACCTTCGTGAGAGCCCCAGACACCCGAAATGCGATACAGCAACGGCTGCACCAGATTCGAGTGTTCCGCGACATAGAGCACAGAAAAATCGTGGACGATAAATGCGTGTGTCAACGCCGCATAAGCCAGTCCGATAAAAAGAAGCTGTGCCAGCGCTGCAGGCCGAGCCACCGCCATGATCGCTGCATCATTCTTTGCAGCGCCCACCAGAGGCACGATACTTAATAAGATAGCGATGGCAAAAGCAATGATGAGCGAAAAATGGCCGAGTTCTGGAATCATGTCAGTCCTGCTTTTAGTTGGTATCTGCTTTCGCGGCTGCTTTCGCTGCTTTGGTGGCAGCCGATACTTTGAGTTCAGCCGCAACTTCGGGCGGCATATATTTTTCGTCGTGTTTTGCCAGCACTTCACTGGCGACAAACAATCCCGAGCTATTCATTTTGCCCATGGCAACGATGCCCTGACCTTCACGAAACAGATCCGGCAAAATTCCGCTGTAGCTAATCGGTATGCTGTTGTGGTTATCGGTGACAACAAAATTAACGTCTAATTTATTGTTAACGTGAGAGCGTTTCACGCTGCCCTTCACCACCAGCCCGCCCACTCTGAATGCACGCATCCTGGGCGCTTCACCCGCTTTCACCTGGGTCGGGCTGTAAAAATACAGCAGGTTTTGCTGAAAGGCTGAAAGCGCCAGCACTGTCGCGAGACTGACACCAAACAACACCAGAATAACCAGCAATTTTCTACGACTACGTTTACTGCTCATACATCACCATCTTTGTTTCATTGCGTCGACATTTTTTCACGACGCGCCGCGCGTCTCACCCGGCGGATAATATGTTTGCGCTGGCGCAGAGGCATGATCACATTCAACAGCATCACCACCGCGGTGAGGGCGTAGGAAGGCCAGACATAGACCGCGTAACCACCCATGGCAAAAAAAGTCGACCAGTGAAATTCGCTACCATTCATTAAATACTACTCACAATTTTTCGATAATCTCGCGCACCCAGCGCCGACTACGATCACGATACAGCACTTCATTGCGCGCTCGCACCAGCACCACAGCGGCGTAGAACAATTTGAACGCCACCGCCATCAGCAGCAGGGGGATCAGCATGTGGATATCGATCGAAGGTTTACCAAACTTGGACACGGTCGCACCCTGGTGCAGAGTATTCCACCATTCTACCGAATAATGGATGATAGGAATATTTACCACACCCACAATAAGTAATAAGCCGCTGGCCTTATCGGCCGCACGCTGATCCTCGATTGCCGACTGCAAAGCCATATAACCAAAATACAGAAACAGCAAAATCAGCTCGGAGGTCAAACGCGCATCCCAGACCCAGTAGGTCCCCCACATCGGTTTGCCCCAGAGTGACCCGGTGACCAGCGCGATAAAGGTGAACGAAGCGCCGATCGGCGCACTCGCGGCGGCGATCATATCAGCCAGCCGGATCTGCCAGATCATACCGATCGCTGCCGAAACCGCCATCACCACATAAATAAACATCGACATCCAGGCCGCGGGTACATGGATATAAATAATCCGGTAAGACTCACCCTGCTGGTAATCGGTCGGCGCGACGAACAGCCCCAGATATAAGCCATATATGCCCACCAGCGCGGCAGCGATCGCGAACCAGGGAATCATCTTGCCCGACATATCAAAAAAATATTTCGGCGAAGAAAATTTCTGAATCCACGCCCATATTGCTCTAAACATTCAACCTTACCTCGAAGCTGTAATTCTGAGCGCAGCCGCCGTGGCGACGGGCGCCAGCGAGACCGCCAGCGCCAGCACGGCACCGAGAAACAGCAGCTGTCCACGCACACTCATGCCGGCGCTGGCCACATCTATCGCATTTGCAGCAAAGATCAGCACCGGAATATACAGCGGCAGGACTATAAGAGACAGCAATACGCCGCCTCGGTTCACAGCCACCGTCAATGAAACCCCGATGGCGCCGATCAAACTCAGCACCGGCGTGCCCAGCAAAAGGCTGTACAGCAATGCCGGCAGAGCCGCATCGGGCACATGCATGAACATTGCCAGCAGGGGCGAAATAATGACCAGCGGCAGGCCGGTCAGCAACCAGTGCGCGAACACCTTGGCCAGCACCAGAATCACCAGCGGATTCGGGCTCAACATCAGCTGATCGAGCGAGCCGTCTTCATAATCCTGCCTGAACAGGCGATCCAGTGACAGCAACACCGAAAGCAGCGCGGATACCCAGATCACCCCCGGCGCGATTTTCTGCAACAGGGTATCGCTGGGCGTCATCGCCAGCGGGAACAAGGTCACCACCAGCACAAAAAATATCAGCGGGTTGACCAGCTCCTGGGGCGAACGCATGGCCAGGCGAAGATCGCGTAACAATAAATGGTAAAACGCGCGAAACATCAGACCCCGACCTCGGCAGAACTCACGCCCAGCGGTAAGGAAGCCATTTCACAATCCAGCTGCATTCCATGGTGGGTGGTAAAAATCACGCTGCCGCCCGCAGCACGGTGTGCCAGCAACATATCTTCCATCAGCGCCACACCCTGCACGTCGAGTGCGGTCAGTGGCTCATCCAGAATCCACAGGCGCGCATTAGCCAGCAATAAAAACGCCAGTAAAATGCGTCTGCGCTGTCCAGAGGACAATGCCTTCCCGGGGACATCTTCATATAGTGCCAGACCGACCTGCTCCAGTGCGATCATGATTTCTGAATCGCCCAGCGTTTTCGAGCGCGTATCCAGTAGCGCACGCACGTTTTCCATCACATTGAGCTCTGCCTTGATACAGGGCAGATGGCCGATGTACACCATCTGGCTGTAATAGTCTTCGCGCGATTTCGTTATATTCTCACCCTGCCACAGAACCTGGCCGGCATCCGCCATGCGCAAGCCGCACAATATGCGCAGCAGACTGGTCTTGCCGCTGCCATTGGCGCCTTCGATTTGCAGCACCTGTCCGGATTCCAGCTCGAAGCTCAGATCACTGAACAACAGACGATCATCGCGGCTGCATTCGAGCGACTGGCCACTCAATAAAACATCTGTTCTGGCGGTATCCGACATGATTATTTAATTGCACACAAAAATATTTCAGCGACAAAAAAGGGATGGCATGCCATCCCTTTTTCCGCAACGCAGAGCGCTGTTGTTATTTCAGGCTGGCAATGTAGTTTGCCACGGCTTCGAGCTGGGCATCACTCAATTTCGCAACAATATCACGCATCAGTGCTTTGTTATCGTTGGTGCGAGTACCATCCTTGAATGCGTGCAGCTGCGCCAGGGTATAAGACACATACTGGCCCTTGAGCTGAGGATAGCCTTCACCCGGGTTTCCAGAACCGGTCGGGCTATGGCATGCCTTGCAGGCCGGCACGCCCTTGGTCAGGTCACCACCATTATAGATCTCACTGCCCATGGCCAGTTTGCTTTTATCAAACGTTGCCGCAGCGTTGATTTTCTGGGTCTGGAAATAAGCGCCGAGATCAGCCATATCGGTCTCGCTCAATGGAGCCGCCATGCCCAGCATCAAAGGATTGCTACGACCTTTGCTGGTTTTAAACGCTTTTAGCTGACGCACAATATAGGTTTCATTCTGGCCGGCCAGTTTTGGAAATGTGGGGACCATGCTATTGCCATCGGCGCCGTGGCAACCGGCACAGGCTGCTGCTTTGGTTTTGCCAGCTGCGGCATCACCGGCCTGCGCGCCAGTAGAAAGAGTGAACATCAGTGCAATACTACAGATAATTATTTTTTTCATTGGTGAAGCCTGTGTGGCAGAAGAAAAAGTGGCGAGATTCTACACCAGAGCTTGTGAATCATCAATTTGCGCTTGATAATCGCCTCCACCATGGATAATCGCTACTATCGTCAGGCTCGCTTTCTCATCAGCGCCGCCACACCCAGCCAGTTTCCTCAAAGTGAAGGCCTTGAGGTTGCCTTCGCAGGCCGGTCGAATGCGGGCAAATCGAGTGCAATCAATGCCCTGTGCGATAACCGCGGCCTCGCCAAAACCAGTAAAACCCCGGGGCGCACCCGATTGATCAATTTTTTTGCGCTGGATGAAACCCGCCGGCTGGTGGATTTGCCCGGTTATGGCTATGCCAAAGTCCCGCTGGCGATGAAACAGGAATGGGAGGCGCTGCTGGAAAAATATCTCAAGCAAACCCAGCAGCTGCGCGGCCTGGTCATTATTATGGACATCCGGCACCCGTTCAAGGATTTCGACCAGCAGATGCTCGACTGGTGTCAGCACTATCATCTGCCTGCACACGTACTGCTTACCAAGGCGGACAAACTCAGCCGCGGCGCCCAGGCCAAAAGCCTGCAGCAGGTCAAAAAGCAGCTCAAGCTGGCTGGTTCCGCCGCCAGCGCGCAGGTGTTTTCTGCCAGTAACCATCAGGGCATGGAGCAACTGGTCAGCACCCTGAACAACTGGCTGGAGCTCGCTGCAGAGAACCAGTAAAACAGGCAAAAAAACGCCCGACCAGAGTGGTCGGGCTAAAGCGGAACCGGCTTGGGGAAACCGGTCCCAATGTGGCTTGCTCAGGGAGGCAAGCAAGCCTGCGCCGGGCTACAGCGCATTTGAACAACTCACCATACAGTTTCTTATCGAACCAAAGTTTTGCTAATAGTGATTAAAGACCAACCAGTTGAAAATGGAGACACAACCAGACCAGTGGTCAGATTCCGCCCATAAAAATTCTTATTATTTTCAATATAAATAAATAACTATTTATTTATCAAATAGTTATTTATTAAAAGAGAAGTGGGCTATTAGCACAGACTGCTAAGCCAATAATGTCGGAAGATTTTTCGCTATAAAAAAAGGTTATGAGGCTAATGCGCCTCGTCCCAGTTGTCACCAACGCCAACATCGACCACCAGCGGCACCTTCAGCTCGGCCGCAGATTCCATCTGCTGCACCAGCAGCGCCGAGAGTTTCTCGACCTGGTCTGTGCTGACTTCGACCACCAGCTCGTCGTGCACCTGCATGACAACACGCGCATCCAGCCGACTGGTTTGCAGCGCGGCGTCCACCGCGATCATCGCGCGCTTGATGATGTCGGCCGCAGTCCCCTGCATCGGCGCATTGATCGCGGTTCGCTCCGCATACTGGCGGTGCTGGGCGTTGCGGGCATTGATCTCGGGCAAATACAGGCGCCGCCCGAACACGGTTTCCACATACCCCCGCTCGCGCGCCGACTCGCGGGTGGCATCCATATAGGCCTTCACGCCCGGGTAACGCGCAAAATACAGATCGACATAATCCTGCGCTTCGAAACGACCGATATTGAGCTGTTTCGCCAGACCAAACGCCGACATACCATAGATCAGACCAAAATTGATCGCTTTTGCCGCGCGGCGCTGTTCGTTTTCAACTTTATCCAGCGGTACCCCGAACACTTCCGCAGCGGTCGCACGATGCACGTCCACACCTTCGGCAAAAGCCTTGAGCAAACTTTTATCCTGCGAAAGGTGCGCCATGATACGCAATTCAATTTGCGAATAATCGGCCGCGACCAGTTTATATTTTTTCGGCGCGATGAATGCCTGCCGGATACGACGACCTTCTTCGCTACGAATCGGGATGTTCTGTAAATTCGGATCGGTCGAAGACAAACGGCCTGTGGCCGCCACCGTTTGATTGTAAGACGTGTGTATGCGCCCGGTTTTTTTGTCGACCTGCTCGGGCAGCTTGTCGGTATAGGTCGATTTGAGTTTGCTCAGGCTGCGATGTTCAAGAATCAGCTTAGGCAGTTCATGTTCTTCTGCCAGGTCCTGCAATACATCTTCTGCAGTGGATAACTGGCCGCCCTTGGTTTTTTTGGTACTCGGTATTTTTAGTTTTTCAAACAGTATCGTACCGAGCTGTTTGGGTGATGCCAGATTAAAAGGCTCTCCTGCAATTTCATAAACCTGTTTCTGTACTTCAGCCATGCGCTTTGCCAGCTGCTTGCTTTGTTTTTGCAGCATGGCAACATCAATCATCACGCCATTGTGTTCGATACGCTGCAGTATCGGTAATAAAGGCATTTCAATTTCGCGGTACACTTTTAACAGTGTCGGCTCGGCCCTGAGATCGCTACTGAGTTTTTCGTGCAACTGTAAGGTGATGTCCGCATCTTCTGCAGCATAAGGGCCTGCCTGTTCCAGATCAATCTGGTTGAAGGTAAGCTGTTTTGCGCCCTTGCCCGCGATGTCTGCAAAATGAATGGTGTTGTGGCCCAGTATACTCAGGGCCATCGAATCCATATCATGACGCCTGGTCGAATCCAGCACATACGATTCCAGCATGGTGTCCTCGGCAATGCCCTGCATTTTAATACCGTGGTTTTCCAGTACGTGACAGTCGTATTTTAAATTCTGCCCCAGCTTGGCCTGTTTCGGATTTTCCAGCAGCGGCTTGAGACTGCCGAGCACAACGTCTTCAGATAACTGTTCGGGTGCATCCGGGTAATCGTGGCCGAATGGCACATACGCGGCCTCACCTGCTTTGACCGCGAAAGAAACACCAACTACGCGCGCGTCCATATAATCCAGGCTGGTGGTCTCGGTATCAAACGCGAACAGTTTTGCTTTTTCCAGTTTCTTCAACCATGCCTTGAATGTTTTTTCATCGAGCACGGTTTCATACTTGCTCTCGCGTTTCACGCTTTGAGTTCTTTCTGTCGCATCACCGTCAAGTTCATCGAGCCAGCTACGAAACTGAAGCTCGGTGTACATTTTTTTCAGTGTTTCCGTATCGGGCTCGGCGATTTTTAAATCTTCGATGCTGTTTTCCAGTTCGAGATCACATTTAATCGTGGTGAGCTGGCGTGACAACGGCAACTGGTCCAGCGCCGCGCGCAGATTTTCACCGGCCTTGCCCTTGATCTCATCGGCGTGCGCGATCAGGTTGTCGAGCGTTTTATATTCCTTCAACCATTTGCTGGCGGTCACCGGCCCGACCTTGGTGACACCCGGAATATTGTCCGAGGTATCCCCGACCAGCGCGAGATAATCAATAATCTGTTCCGGTTTAACGCCGAATTTTTCTACCACCTTGTCTGCGTCCATGATGGTGTTGCTCATGGTATTGATCAGGGTCACGTGCGGACTCACCAGTTGCGCCATGTCCTTGTCGCCGGTGGAAATCAGCAACTCGCGCTGTTGCGCGCTTGCCTGCGTAGCGTAGCTACCGATGACATCATCGGCTTCCACGCCCGGGACAGAAATCAATGGCAGGCCCATGGCCCTGACCAATGCGTGCAGCGGTTCGATCTGCTTGCGTAATTCATCCGGCATCGGCGGGCGGGTGGCCTTGTATTCCTTGTACAGCTCGTGGCGGAAGGTTTTGCCTTTGGCATCGAAGACCACGGCCATATATTCGGGCTGATAATCATTACGCAGCTTGCGCAGCATGTTGATCACGCCGTAGACCACGCCAGTCATCTCGCCGCGAGCATTTTTCAGGTGCTGTAGCTGAGGCACATGATAGGCGCGGTAGAGGTAAGACGAGCCATCGACCAGGATCACGGGAGCGGTTTTTTCAGACATTCAGAGTTCCACTGCTAGCAAGTGCTGAGATTATCGCAAACCCCTGTGCTATTAGCTAACATCGCGAAGCATCACCCCGGAAGCGATCAGGCGGCGACCCGGCCATCATCTACAGTGCTTAAAACCTGAATATTCTGCGGGTTTAGGCTAGAATTGCCCGCATTTTTCGACTTAGAGCACAGGCCTCAATCAGCCATGTCGGTCTACACCACAATCGAACAACACGAGCTGGATGCCTTTCTGGGCCACTATCCCGTGGATGTACTGGATTCCTTTGCCGGCATTTCCGAAGGCATTGAAAATACCAATTATTTTGTCGACTGCAAAGATGGCGCGCGTTTTGTGCTGACCATTTTCGAGCATCACAGCTTTGACGAAATGCAGTTTTTTCTGAACCTGATGCACCATCTCGCCGATCACGGCGTGCCCAGCGCGAACCCGGTGGCCGATAATCATGGCCAGTATTTGCGCATGCTCAAAGACAAGCCCGCTGCGCTGGTCGAGCGCCTCAAAGGCCGCAGTATCCGTGAGACAACAGCGTCACATTGCGCACAAATTGGTGCAGCGCTGGGCAAGCTGCACAGTGCCGGTTTGAGTTTCGACGCGACCTTGTCCAATCCGCGTGGCCCACACTGGTGCAAGGAAACCGCCGACCTGGTGTTGAGCAAGCTGTCAGCACAGGACCAGCGCATTCTGCAGGATGAAATTACATTTCAACGCGGCAAACGCGCTGCCGATATTCCGCGCGGCGTCATCCATGCCGATCTATTTCGCGACAATGCGCTCTGGGACGGTGACAAACTCAGTGGCATTATCGATTTTTATTATGCCTGCAATGATGTGCTGCTCTACGATATCGCGGTCACGGTGAACGACTGGTGCTGTAATGATGATTACAGTTTGAATCCAGACAAGGTCACCGTTCTGCTCCAGCAGTATCACTCGCAACGGCCGCTGACCGACGCCGAACAGCAATTCTGGCCTACCATGTTACGTGCCGCAGCCCTGCGCTTCTGGTTGTCGCGATTATATGACCTGCACTTTCCGCGCCCCGGTGAACTGGTACACACCAAGGATCCTGAAGAATTCAGAGCCATCATGATTGATCGCGTCACACAGCAGAACAGATACCAGTCTTTCTGGCTGTGAAAAGATGACCCGCTGGCATTATTCATAACAAACCATCATGTTAGAAGTCATCAGCAAAAAAATTGAAAACTTTATCGATGTCACCGGTCGCATGGTGTCGTGGTTAACATTGGTCATGGTGCTGGTGACTTTTATAGTACTGGTGCTGCGTTATGGTTTCGGTATCGGCTCCATTGCTCTGCAGGAATCGATCGCATATATGCACGCCGCCGTGTTTCTGATCGGTGCTGCATGGACTCTGCAACAGGATGCGCACGTACGTGTTGACATTGTCTATTGTCGCTGCAGCAAACAAACGCGCGCGCTGATCGACCTTCTCGGCAGCCTGCTTTTATTGCTGCCGCTGATGGCTTTTATTATCTGGATCAGCTTTGATTATGTACAGGAAAGCTGGCGAGTGCATGAAGGCTCGCCCGAAGCCGGTGGTTTGCCCGGTGTGTTTCTGCTGAAAACACTTATTCCTGTGATGGCGATACTGTTAGTGCTACAGGGTATTGCCAACATATTGAAGTCGCTGATCACCTTGCGAGAGCGCAACTGATGGAATGGATGTCGCTGGTTCTGTTTGGTGTGGTGTTTGTCATTCTGCTCAGCGGATACCCGGTTGCATTTGTACTCGGCGGCACCGCGCTGCTGTTTAGTCTGATCGGCATGCTCACCGGCAGCTTTGATACGGTGTTTCTCGAAGCACTGCCGAACCGACTGTACGGCATCATGACCAACGAGATACTGATCGCGGTGCCGTTATTTGTTTTTATGGGCGTGATGCTGGAACGCTCAAAAATTGCGGACAATCTGCTCAATACCATGGCGCGTTTATTCGGCCCGGTGCGCGGCGGTATCGCGATTTCAGTCACCCTGGTCGGTATGCTGCTCGCTGCCAGCACCGGCATCGTGGGTGCGACTGTAGTCACCATGGGTTTGCTGTCTTTGCCCACGATGCTGAAACGCGGCTACGACCCGAAAATTTCCAGCGGCCTGATCTGTGCGTCGGGCACTCTGGGTCAGATCATTCCTCCATCCATCGTGCTTGTGCTGCTCGGCGAAGTATTATCTTCGTCCTACCAGCAGGCGCAGCTGGCGATGGGAAATTTTGCGCCCGACACGGTTTCAGTGGGTGACCTGTTTATCGGCGCACTGATTCCTGGTGTGTTGTTGGTGGTTTTGTATATTACTTATATCAGCCTGGTCGCGTGGCTGGTGCCTGCATCCATGCCCGCGATTCCGAAAGATGCGCACGATGATTCGGTGCACATTGTCGAAGATGTGCTGGTCAGCATGTTGCCGCCGATCACATTAATCGTTGCAGTGCTCGGTTCGATCATTGCCGGACTCGCCACGCCCACCGAAGCGGCTGCCATCGGTGGTGTTGGCGCGATGTTGCTGGCCGCGATGAAAAAACAGCTGACGCTGGAAAACATGCGCGAGGTTGTTTTTAGCACCACGCGTATTTCCAGCATGGTATTCATGATACTGATCGGCGCTTCATTGTTCTCGCTGGTGTTTCGCGGCTTCGGTGGTGATGACCTGGTGCACCATTTATTAAGCTCATTACCAGGCGGGGTATTTACTGCTGTTTTTGTCGTGATGCTGGTGATGTTTTTGCTCGGCTTTGTGATCGACTTTATCGAAATCACTTTTGTGGTCGTGCCGATTGTGGCGCCGGTGCTGTTCAAAATGGGCGTGAGCCCGGTCTGGCTCGGCATCATGATCGCGATCAATCTGCAGACTTCGTTTCTCACACCGCCGTTTGGTTTCGCGCTGTTTTATCTGCGCGGTGTGGCGCCGCCCGAAGTCAGCACCGCACAAATCTATAGAGGTGTAGCACCCTTTATTCTGATACAGATTCTGGTATTAGCCATCATTGCTTACTGGCCTGCGCTGGCCACCTGGCTACCCACCCAGATTTCCTGAGGACGTGCAAAACACCTGCACCGCACCGGACTCAGGAACTACTCCGACGATAGTTCGCTAACCCAGACGCCAACATCCATAAGTCGCACCCGGCGGTCCGATATACGATCCCGCCACGGGCGGCACCGATTCCGGTAAACGCGCCACCGCAACCGGAATATGATCAATGCCGGCGATACCCCCCACGGTCGGGTCAAACCCTTTCCAGCCTGCGCCCGGCAAATACACTTCTGCCCATGCATGGGTGGCGCCTGAATCGGTCGGTGATGGCGGCACATTGAGATAGCCACTGACAAATCGCGCAGCCAGACCCAGACTGCGTGCGGCCTCCATAAACAAACAGGCAAAATCACGGCAGGAGCCGGTCTTGCGCGCCAGCGTTTCCTGCGGGGTTTGTACACCGGGCTCTTCACGCGCCTGATAAGCAAAGTTTTTATGAATGTGGTCAGTCAGTCGCTGCAATAACACGTAAGTCTGAATTTTTTCTCCAGGCTGCCAGATGCCCGCTACCCATTCATCCAGCTGTGTTTTTGTAGTTTTTTTCGCCAGTTTGATATAGGGTAACAACACCACATGGTCTTCGGCAGGATATAGAAACGGGTAGTCAACCGCGAAATCGGCTACCAGAAAATCCAGTGGCGTTTCATTAAACTGCTGGATGATCACTTCGCTTTCGATCAACAACTGACTGGCGGGTGTGTCAAAGCTGGCGATCGCGACAGAATTATCTTCCACATCACGCTGCCAGCGCAGCGTGGCAGTGGGCTCAATCTTCAGGCTGGAGGATTCAACCCGAAGCTCATGGCCCGATCTGGGGCGCAGGCGCAAGATATGTGTTTCCAGCTGCACCGTGTCAGGAAAGTTGTAATAAGTACGATGAAGAATTTTATAGCGTTGCATAGGTTTCATTGTACTCGTTAAAGGTTGTTTGCCGTATCATAAAAAATATCGATTAAGCTGGGCGTTCCTGCAGCAATGAGCTTGTCTGTTGACACGCAGCGCACCAATATAGCGCACCACGCTAACTATAAGTGCCTGTTAGCGCACGGCATCAAACAGACCCGGGCCTGCGGATTTATATTTTTGCTTTCACCCGATGCGTAACAATAGTGCAAGTGCACCTATTAGAGTTGGCATACAATGTGTATTGTTGTATCAATAAAGAAATCATGGACAGAGTATTTCAGTTCTTTGCGCGCTGATACATTGAATTTCAAATACCGACCATAGTCGAACCTGCTGTTTTGCGAACAGCGTGTTCCTGTCCACCGCTCCATAAAAGAGAATCAGCATGACTATTCGTGTGGCCATACACCACAAAACTGTATACAAATTTGATCGCCTGGTGTCACTCTCTCCGCATCAGATTCGCTTAAGGCCAGCGCCGCACACGCGCACACCTGTGCATCAGTATTCCATCAAGGTTGAACCCAAAAAGCATTACCTCAACTGGCAGCAGGATCCTTTCGGCAATTATATCGGGCGCTATGTGTTCGAAGAAAAAACTCGCGAACTGGTCATCGAAGTCGACATCGTGGTCGACATGGTTACCATCAACCCGTTCGATTTTTTCGTGGAAGACTCCGCGAAGTCCTACCCCTTTAAATACGACAAGCAGACCAGCAAGGAGCTGACGCCTTATTTCGAATGCGCTGAATCCGGACCGCTGCTGATGGAATGGCTGAAACAGGTTCCGAAAAAAGCCGAGCGCATCGAAGATTTTCTGGTCGAGCTGAACATGATGCTGCACCAGCACCTGGGTTATGTGGTGCGTCTGGAACCTGGCATACAAACCTGCGAAGAAACCCTGCGCCTCGGCAAAGGCTCCTGCCGTGACGATGCCTGGCTGCTGGTGCAGATTCTGCGCCATCTGGGTCTGGCCGCGCGCTTTGTTTCCGGTTATCTGGTACAGCTCACCGCCGATGTGAAATCACTCGACGGGCCTTCCGGCCCTGAAAAAGATTTCACTGATCTGCACGCCTGGACCGAGGTGTATATTCCGGGCGCGGGCTGGATCGGACTGGACCCGACCTCGGGCCTGTTCGCCGGCGAGGGGCATATCCCATTATCATGCACGCCCGATCCGGCGAGCGCGGCGCCGGTGACCGGCGCGGTCGACGAATGCGAAGTCGAATTCGAATTTGAAAATTCGGTCACCCGTATCCATGAAGACCCTCGCGTCACCAGGCCCTATGATGAGGACCAGTGGCGTTCGGTAATGCAGCTGGGCGACAAAGTGGAAGCCGAACTGGTCGAAAACGATGTACGCCTGACCATGGGTGGTGAACCGACTTTCGTTTCCATTGATGATATGGACGGTGCGGAGTGGAACATCGCTGCACTGGGGCCGCACAAACGCGAGCGTGCCGAAGTCATTTTTCGGCGTTTGTGGAAAAAATTTGCTGAAGGTGGTGCGCTGCATCACGGTCAGGGTAAATGGTATCCCGGTGAACCTTTGCCGCGCTGGGCGTTGAACTGTTACTGGCGGCCGGACGCTGTGCCAGTATGGCACACGCCCGAGCTGATCGCCGACCCCTTAACAAAAGGCAAAAACAGCAGCGAAGACGCGCAGGTGTTTTCGAAACGTCTTGCTGCACAGCTCGACCTGTCCAGCAAACATATCGTGCCCGGTTACGAAGACGTGCTCTATTACCTGTGGAAAGAAGGCACGCTGCCGAAAAATCTCGATGTGCTCGACAATAAACTGTCCAACAAGATCGATCGCGAACGTTTGCGTCGGGTATTCGAGCAGGGCCTGGACAAAGCGGTGGGCTATACCCTGCCGATGGCCTGGGACCCGGTCGAGCAACGCTGGGTCAGCTCGCTGTGGGAGTTTGCCCGCGAGCACATGTTCCTGCTGCCCGGCGATTCGCCGATGGGCTTCCGCCTGCCGCTGGATAGTTTGCTCTGGCAAAAAGACAGCGAACGTCATAAACATATCGATGCCGATCCATTTGCAGACCATGAAGATCTGCCGGGCCCGGTCAGCGAACGCTATACACAGTTTACGCCGGGCAGTGCCAGCATCGATCCACGCAGCGAACAGGACATCGCCGACGCAGACGATCGCGAAAGCGGTTTTTTCGTGCGCACCGCGTTGTGCGTAGAACCCAGAAACGGCAACCTGCACGTATTTCTGCCGCCGATCTCGCAGCTCAACCACTGGCTCGAACTCATCGCGGCTATCGAAGCGACAGCGAAAGAACTCGCGATGCCGGTGATTCTCGAAGGTTACGAAGCGCCCCACGATCATCGTCTGAAACGCTTTTCGGTGACACCTGATCCGGGTGTGATCGAAGTCAATGTGCATCCTACCAGCAGCTGGAAAGAACTGGTGGAAAACACCGAGACGCTGTACGAGGAAGCACACCAGTCGCGCCTTGGCACCGAAAAATTTATGCTCGACGGCCGCCACACCGGTACCGGTGGTGGCAACCATATTACGCTGGGTGGCGCGTCACCTGCAGACAGCCCGATGTTACGCAAACCGGAATTGCTCAGCAGTCTGGTGCGTTACTGGCAAAACCATCCTTCGCTGTCGTATTTATTTTCCGGTATGTTTGTCGGCCCCACGTCGCAGGCGCCGCGTGTCGATGAAGCACGTGATGACAGTTTGTATGAGCTGGAGATCGCGCTGAAACAGATCCCCAAAGGTGACAATGCAGCGCCCTGGCTGATCGACCGCGTGCTGCGCAACTCGCTGGTGGACATGACCGGCAACACGCATCGCTCGGAATTCTGTATCGACAAACTGTATTCACCGAATTCATCAACCGGGCGTCTCGGTATTGTCGAATTCCGCGGTTTTGAAATGCCGCCGCACCCGCGCATGTCGATCGTGCAAAACCTGCTGCTGAGAACACTGGTATCGCGTTTCTGGAAAACCCCGTACGAAGAAAAACCGGTACGCTGGGGCACGGAACTGCATGATCGCTTCATGCTGCCGCACTATGTTGAACGCGACATGGACGATGTCATCACTGATCTCAACCGCAACGGTTATGCAATTGAAAAAGACTGGTTTGATCCGTTCACCGAGTTCAGATTTCCGGTGTACGGTCGGCTCAACATCGACGACATCGAAGTCGAACTGCGTTTTGCGATCGAGCCCTGGCACGTGCTCGGTGAAGAAATCAGCGCCCAGGGAACATCGCGTTATGTGGATTCATCGGTCGAACGGCTGCAAGTCAAAGTGCGCGGCATGACCGAAGGTCGTCATATCATCGCCTGCAATGGTCAGGCACTGCCGTTACGCAGCACCGGTGAACGCAGTGAATTCGTTGCCGGAGTACGTTACAAAGCCTGGGACCCGGTTTCTGGTTTACACCCAACGCTTCCCATCGACTCACCATTGATTTTCGATGTGATCGATCTCTGGTCAAAAAGATCGCTCGGTGGCTGCACCTATTATGTCGCGCATCCGGGTGGACGAAACCCGGACACGTTTCCGGTCAATGCGTATGAAGCCGAATCACGAAGACTGGCACGATTCACACAGACCGGACACACCAGCGGCAAGCTTTTAATCAAGATGCGCAAACCCAATGCGGAGCATCCGTTTACATTAGACTTAAGAAATAGCCAACCATGACGACAGACATCAAGAGATACAGGAGTGGTTATCATGTCGATTGATCTCAGCCAGTATGACCCCGGTGCGTTTTACGATGAATCCATGGTCAGAAAAAACCGTGCGCGCAGTTCGAGCAAAGAACTGATCAAGCTGTTTCGCAAAATGGATTCCACCGAACTCACTGCCAGGCAGGAAGCGGCCGATCTTGCGATCAAGGAAATGGGTATCACCTTCACCGTTTACAGCGAAGCCGAGGGTACGATTGATCGCAACTGGCCATTCGATATTGTGCCCAGAATTATTCCGAAATCAGAATGGGATGCGATTGAAGCAGGACTGATACAACGCGTCAAGGCCCTGAACATGTTCATCGACGATCTTTATCACGAGCAAAAAATTATTAAAGATGGCGTCTTTCCTGCAGAAGTACTCGCGGATTCGAAAAACTTCAGGCCACAATGTGTCGGCGTCTCGCCCGCGCATGGTATCTGGGCGCACATCTGCGGTTCGGATCTGGTGCGCGATGTCGATGGCACGGTCTATGTACTGGAAGATAATTTACGCGTGCCTTCCGGTGTTTCTTACATGCTGGAAAACCGCAGTGTTACCAAGCGCGTATTCCCGGAACTGTTCGAAACCTATGCGCCTTTACCGGTACATGATTATCCAACACAGCTACACGAAATGCTCGCGTCCGTTTCTCCGCGCAAAGTCAAACGCCCCGAGGTAGTGGTACTGACACCCGGTATTTATAACTCGGCCTATTTCGAACATGCGTATCTCGCGCAGCAAATGGGCGCCGAGCTGGTCGAAGGCCGGGATTTATTTGTCGATGAAGACGAATGCGTTTATATGCGTACTGTTGCAGGGCCGCAACGCGTTGATGTTATCTATCGAAGAATTGATGACGAATTCATCGACCCGGAAGTGTTTCGTGAAGATTCAACGCTCGGCGTGCCAGGACTGATGCGCGCCTGGAAAGCCGGCAATGTCGCACTAGCCAATGCACCCGGCGCGGGTGTCGCCGATGACAAGGTGGTGTACGCCTTCGTGCCCGACATCATTCGTTATTATCTTGATGAAGAGCCGGGCATTCCGAATGTGCCGACCTATCGTTGCATGTATAAAAAAGAACGCGAATATGTACTGGAGAACATTGAAACACTGGTAGTCAAACCTGCAAACGAGTCCGGTGGCTACGGCATGCTGGTCGGGCCTTATGCCAGCAAGGCTGACCACACAAAGTTTCGAAAACTGATCAAAAAAAATCCCAGAAATTATATTGCGCAACCTACCCTGGGCATTTCCACCGTACCAACCGTGGTCGACAGCACGCTGGAACCCCGGCATGTTGATCTGCGTCCATTCATACTCAGCGGCGACACCACCACGGTTACCACCGGTGGCTTAACCCGCGTAGCCTTGCGCAAGGGTTCGTTGGTGGTCAACTCGTCACAGGGTGGCGGATCGAAAGATACCTGGATCGTGCCGGACATGGGGGCATAACAATGTTATCTCGTGTTGCAGAATCTATTTACTGGATCGCTCGCTATATCGAACGCGCAGAAAACACCGCGCGCCTGATCCAGGTGAACTCACACCTCGTCCTCGATGCACCCAAAGGGGTCTCGCCGGGCTGGGAGCCATTGATTCATATCACCGGTCTCGCTGAAGATTTCGAAAAACTGGGGCACCCGCCGACCGAGCGCAATGTGGTCAGTTACATGATTGGCAACCAGAACAATCCCAGTTCGATTATTAACTCACTGCGTTTTGCGCGCGAAAACTGTCGCACCGTTCGCGAAATACTGCCGCGCGAAGCCTGGGAAAATCTCAACGAGCATTTTCTGTTTGCAAAGGAAAGCATTCAGGCCGGGCTGACCCGCCGCGGTAGAAACGACTATATCGACGGCATCATCACCGGTTCGCAAATGTTCAATGGTTTATTGTCATCTATAATGTATCGCGACGAAGCCTGGGAGTTTCTGCGTATTGGCAGGAATATCGAGCGCGCCGAAATGACCACACGCATCATCGATGTCCAGTCCACCGACCTGTTGACTGACAACGAAGAGTTATACGAATCACGCAGTCTGGAAAGCGCGCAACTGATCAGTATTCTGCGCTCGTTGTCCGCCTACTCGGTGTATCGCCGCAAGTCCCAGGTACGCGTGAGCCGGGTCCCGGTTCTGGATATGCTGTTTCATGACACCCAGTTCCCTCGGGCTTTTGCACACTGCATTCTGGCGGTGGAAGAAAGTGTTGGCACACTGACGCACAATGCAACGACGCTAAAAGCACTAAAATCGATCGAGCGCAGACTGGCGCGGCAGAAAATGGAACAGCTTGATCAGGACGGCCTGCACGAATTTATTGACGAGCTCCAGCTCGGCATTATTCACTTTCATATAGCCCTGGAAAAACAATATTTTTTACCGCATTTACAGTAGCTTGAGGCAATATATACCGGTGCATATTTTATCCGCATGGGGTATTCATTCTGGCCTTTCACAGAGTCTGAATTTGTACCATACTAGTGGTCCGTTTAATGAAAAAATGATGTGGGCTCTGCTATGACTTACTGCGTTGGCTTTAGTCTGGACAAAGGCCTGGTGTTCGCATCCGACTCCCGCACCAACGCGGGTGTTGATTACGTTACCACCTACAGCAAAATGCATCTTTTCACACCCGCACCGGATCGTCTGTTTGTGATCATGTCTGCGGGCAATCTGGCTACCACCCAGGAAGTGATCAATCATATCCAGCGAGATATTGATTACCCGACCGGTGCGCCCAGTCTGGCCAATGTTAAATATCTTTTTGAAGCCGCAGAATATGTTGGCAAAATCAGCCAGCAGGTTCAGCAGGAACACAGCATGGCTTTTTCCCAGACCGGCGTCAGTGGTGAAACCACACTCATACTGGCTGGACAGATTTCGGGCAAACCACACGGACTGATCCTGATCTACCCGCAGGGCAATTACATCACCTCATCTCCGCAGACACCTTATTTACAGATTGGCGAAAGTAAATACGGCAAACCTGCGCTGGACCGTATTGCACATCCAGGCCTTTCATTAGATGAAGGCGCGCGCCTGGGACTGGTATCACTCGACGCGACCACGCGTTCCAACATTACCGTGGGGCCACCTTTTGAAGTTGCTATTTATGAAAAGGACAGTTTCAAACTTAAATGCCGCTGCAGCTTTAGCGAGACCGATCCTTATCTGATTGCAGTACGCGACGCATGGAACACGGGCATCAATGATGTATTTCACAATCTACCGAAGTTCGAACCCAATAACGAAGTCAAACAGCAGCCGCTCGAGTTTCCGTCCGCACAGGCACAACAGAATTCATTTTCGAATGACCAGTCTTTTTGATTTTAGTGTTTAAATTAGCGTGAGATGGATCACGTCACCCACTTTGTTACATTGCCGATCAGGAACCCAGGGCTGGCTCAAATACCAGCCACACCCGGCATGCCTGATTTCACCTTAGACATTAGCTCGCTCCAGGCGGCCCTGACAGACGCATCTGCTTCATCCTTTTTGTCACTGATTAATATTCCGGGTATTTTTTTCGGATGTATTACACGCTCAGGATGACCTTTGGGAAATTCGGCGAGATGATCAAAAAATAAAAAACCATCGACCGTCACGTCGGGCACGCTGGCGGATATCGCTTTTATCTGAAGATCCAGTTCGTGCAATGGATTTTTAAAACGATAACTTTTCTGCCCCACCATCTGAGTCCATTCATCAATCGCATCTGCACAAAATATTTTGCCCGGATAGCGATTATAATTCAGCACGCTAATGCCATCTTTTCGCAGGATCAGGCGGTCAATTACGAAATAATGGCCAAGGCCGTCGGGCCATTTAATATTTGAGGCCTGATCGATACCCAGCCGATTAAGACAGCGGCTGGTTTTGTAATTTAACCAGGCGCTTCTAATTTTTTTCCGCAACAGATAAACAATCAGAACAATGGCGGCCACGATGAATAGGATAAATACCGCGTTCGCTTCCATGAATTGAAAAAAATCCTGCATCGTCTGATTGAATGTCATGTTCGCTAATCGTCCACGCGGCTTCTAGATCGCTGCATCGTGATAGATATTCTGCACATCATCAAGATCATTCAACATATCAAGAAACTTGTTAAACATTTCGAGATCTTCACCAGAGACCGGCGTGCTGCCTTTGGGCAAATACTGAATTTCATCGACATCAAAATCAATTTCACCAAAAGCATCCACCAGTGCCTGCCGGGTTCTGGCGTAATCGGTATTGGCTGCAAATACAGTGATTTTGCCGTCTTCATTTTCGATGTCGCTAACATCAACATCGGCGGCCAGCAGGGCTTCGAGCACCGCATCTTCATCATCATGATGAAAAGCCAGGATGGCAGAATGGTCGAACATGTGACTGACACTGCCCTGGGTACCGATTTTGGCTTTGGTCTTGGTGAAGCACTGGCGCACATCACCAAAAGTACGATTGGGGTTATCGGTGAGACACTCAACCATGACCATGACCCCGCCGGGGCCATAGCCCTCATAGATCGCGGGTGAATAGTCTTCGCCGCCACCGCCTTTGGCCTTGTTGATCGCTTTTTCGATCACGTGGCTGGGCACCTGGTCTTTTTTGGCGCGTTCGATCAGGCCACGCAGGGTCAGATTGCCGGCAGGATCGACACCGCCCGACTTGGCGCTGACATAGATCTCGCGGCCATACCTGCTGTAGACTTTGGCCTTGGCGTCTGAGGTTTTAGCTATGGACAGCTTTCGATTTTGATAGGCTCTGCCCATGATGCTTTGCTCCGCTGAAAATGTAAATTTTACAGATAAGTATTTATATAGGGAAACTTTTCGTCTCCTCGCCCACGGGGCAGAATAATGAAAATAGAAATGAGCAAAAATCGACTCGAAGCCTTCAGTGACGGCGTGCTCGCCATCATTATTACCATCATGGTGCTGGAAATGAAGGTGCCACACGGTGAAAACATCGAAGCCTTGACGCCCCTGGTGCCGGTATTCCTGAGTTACGTGCTCAGTTTTGTATATCTCGGAATCTACTGGAACAACCACCATCACATGCTGCACACCTGCCGCAAGGTCACCGGCGGCATACTCTGGGCCAACCTGCACCTTCTGTTCTGGCTCTCGCTGGTGCCCTTTACCACCGGATGGCTGGGTGAAAACCATTTCGCAGCGACACCGGCCGCGCTGTATGGCATCGTGCTGCTGATGGCTTCGCTGGCCTACTGGATATTGCAGATGACCATTATTGCCTCACAACAACCCGATTCTTTATTAAAGAAAGCCATTGGCAATGACTGGAAGGGTAAGGCCTCACCACTGTGTTATCTGCTCGCGATTTTCGCTGCTGCCTGGTCACCGTGGATTTCGCTGGTTCTCTACGTGCTGGTCGCGCTGATGTGGCTGGTGCCGGATAAACGCATCGAACACGTGCTCGGTGACGCGACACCACTGACAGCGTGACCCCGTTTATCTTCATGCCCGCTTATTTCATAATAAGCAGATCAAACACAGCCCACGACGCGTCCCGCTCATAAATTCGGAGGCCAGGCCATGACGGCATCAACAGCTAAAAAATTACGCAGCATACGGTCGGCCCCGGGCGGCCACTGGGTGGGCGACGGTTTTCCGGTAAGGACCCTGTTCGCCTATCCCGAGCTGGGCACGGTGTTGAGCCCGTTTCTGATGCTGGACTATGCCGGGCCGAGTGATTTTCCGCCCACCGATCAGCGCCTCGGGGTGGGTGAACACCCGCACCGCGGCTTCGAAACGGTGACGATTGTCTACGACGGCGAAGTGGAGCATCGCGATTCTTCCGGTGGCGGCGGCAAGATCGGTCCCGGTGATGTGCAGTGGATGACCGCGGCCTCGGGCCTGGTGCACGAAGAATTCCACGGCCGCGACTATGCAAAACACGGTGGCAAATTCGAAATGGTGCAGCTCTGGGTCAACCTGCCCGCCAGAGACAAAATGAGCGAGCCACATTATCAGGGTATTTTGAGCGAACATATCCCCAGTGTCAGCCTGCCAGAGAACGCGGGCACCGCGCGCGTCATTGCGGGTGAATTCGAAGGTGCAACAGGCCCCGCCAGAACCTTCACCGCGATGAATGTGCTGGATCTTCGGCTCAACAGCGAATCACCCTTCACCCTGGCCGTGCCCGATGGCTGGACCACTGCGCTGGTGGTGCTCAAAGGCCTGGTGCGCGTGTCCACCGCCGACCTGATTGGCCCGGCCGAAGTTGCCATCTTTCAACGCGCGGGCAATTGCATCAGTTTCGAAAGCGCCGACTATGTCACCGCGCTTTTGCTATGCGGCGAACCGATAGACGAACCCATCGTTGGCAGCGGCCCTTTCGTAATGAACACCACCGAGGAAATTCGTCAGGCGATCAGTGATTACCAGAGCGGCAAGATGGGCCATCTTGCCTGAGACCCTTAGTTTTATAATCAATGAGTATTATATGAGTGTAAAAGACAGTAACGGCACTGAATAAAATGACGGCGACAGCGTACAGGTGATCAAAGATTTAAAAGTCAAAGGCACCTCGACCACGCTAAAACGCGGTACCACTTACAAAGGAATCCGTCTGACGAACAACGACGAGCAGGTCGAGTGCGGTAAAGGTAAATCTACCATCGTGCTCAAAACCTGTTTTCTGAAAAAAGTTTAGCGCTGTTTCGTGCCAGGCACGGTTTATGAGCCTGATCTGACAAACTGATTTTGATTTGCCATGACAATTGGCAGTGGCTCAATCTACCGCACAGCAGACGCTCGATTAATTGATAGTAAATGTCTGAAACGTCGTGAACAGAAGCACCATTCTGCATAGTGCCTAAGTGTCAGTCCTTCAAAAGCAGCCAGCATCTAATATGCAATAAGCTCGACTAGTAAAAAATGGCTATTTACTAAAAGTGACCAGTAGACAGCTATGAAAAGGCGTTCAAGTAGGAAAACCGAAGGATGAACGGCCGAAGCCTGAGCCAGAACATCGGGTGAAAACTTTTGCCCCCCCCTTTTTTTATATTTCAAACCATTGCATTTTCCCCCGCTCTTCTTATAATGACTGACTAGTCAGTCATTATAAAACTCTACCATGTCACCCAAAATCGTCGACAAACAAACCAGGCGTATTGAAATCACTCAGGCAGCGGCTAAAGTCTTTGCCCGTAAGGGTTTCAAGGGAGCTTCGGTGGATGATATCGCCCTGGCGGCCGGGGTCAGCAAGGGCACGGTGTATGGTTATTTCGAGAATAAAGAAGCCTTGTTTTACGCCACGTTCCTCGCCTTTCAGGGTGAACTGATGCAGGAATGTGAGGCGGTGATCGCGGCGCAAACCAGTGCCGGCGCCAGACTCAGCGCCTGTCTGGTGCACATCATGGGATCGTTGCAGCAGAACATTCAGATGTTTCCCCTCACCCTGGAATTCTGGGCGGCGGCCAGCAGCGGTTCGGGGCGCGAACACCTGGGGGCGGTGATGGAAAAAATGTATGCCGAATTTCGCAGCATGACGGCCGCGCTTATCGAAGCTGGCAAGACCAGTGGTGAGTTTCGCACCGATGTGGATGCAAATGCGGTGGCGGCCTGGCTGGTGGGTGGTCTGGACGGGCTGATGTTGCAGTACTGGTTTGATAAAACCCTGGCTGTGCGTGACTGGACGGACAATTTTCTGCAACAGATATTACGCGGTATGGCCGCCGATAACTGAACAACATTTACATCGATATAAGGAGGATACGAATGCCTTGGCGTTTCTGCTTATTACTCATCTGTCTGATCCCCGGCATCACATTGGCGGCCGATCCCGACCCGACACAACTGATCCAGCAGGCCTTCGATAACTGGCGCGGCAAGTCGTCTTATACCGAAGTCAGTATGACGGTACACCGACCGGACTGGGAACGCAGCATGAGCATGTTGTCCTGGACCCGCGGTGATGACGACAGCCTGGTGCGTTTTACCGAACCGGCGAAAGATGCCGGCAATGCCACGCTGAAGCTCGGCGATGCCATGTGGATTTTTAATCCGCGGTTGAACCAGATTATAAAACTACCCGCCAGCATGATGGCGCAATCCTGGATGGGTTCGGACTTCTCTTACAACGACCTGGCCAGGGCCAACGATATTCTCAACGAGTACAGTCACAAGTTAACCGGTCATGAAAAATCCGACGGTCATCTGGTGTATGTCATCGAAGCCCTGCCAAAACCCGAAGCGGCCACAGTGTGGGGCAAACAAATTATTCGCGTGCGTGATGATGGCGTGTTGCTGGGTGAAGATTATTACGACCAGGACATGCGACTGGTGAAATCCATGCAAACCCGCAAGGTGGACAAACTGGGAGGACGTGAATACCCGGTGGTGATGAAGATGCAGAAAGCCGGTAAAACCAATGAATGGACGCGCATCCAGTTTAAACAGGGCCATTTCAATCTCGCGCTACCCGATGCCCTGTTCACCAAATCCAGTTTGCGTAACCCGCGCAAGTTTAATCCCGGGATTGATCACTGATGCTGGCGGCACTGGCCTGGCGCAATTTGTGGCGACAACCACGCCGCACCTTGCTCAATGTGATCAGCATTGCCTTTGCGTCCATGGTGATGGTGTTTTTGTTGTCGTTCCAGTTAGGCACATACGCCAGCATGAAAGAAAACGTGTTGCGCATTATGGATGGTTTCGCTCAGGTGCAGCCGCCGGGTTACAAGGACAATCCCGATATTAAAAAAGTGATTGCCGCTCCGGCGCCGATTATGAAAAAACTCGCCGCTATTGATGATGTCGTCGCTGCACCGCGCGCCATGAGTTTCGCCATTTTATCCCGAGATGGAAAAAGTGTCGGTGCTGCCGTGGTCGGTATAGATGCACCACGCGAAGTGAAAGTCTCGCGACTGAATCACAGCATTCGCCAGGGACGTTATCTGCAAGCCGATGATGACAATGCTATTGTGCTGGGTGTATCACTGGCGCGTAATCTGGGTGTCACTGTTGGTGACCAGGTGACACTGCTGGGTGAAGCGCGTGATGGCAGCATTGCCGCTGATGTGTTGCAAGTGACCGGTATTTTCGACAGCGGCACGCCGGAAATCGATCGCCAGTTTTCGGAAATTCCCTTGTCACGTTTCCAGTCGGTGTTCAGCATGGATGGCGCGGTGAATATGATTGTGTTGTCCGGCCCGACGCTGGCAGATGTCACATCCGCCCTGCCCCAGATTCGTACCGCATTGCATGGTAGCGGCTTGCAACTGCATAGCTGGCAGGCGCTGCAACCGGGGCTGGATGCAGCCATTCACCTCGACCTGAGCACCTCCATGTTGTGGTACGCCAGCCTGGTGATTGTGGTGGTGTTCATTATTCTCAACACACTGTTAATGTCGGTGCTGGAACGTACCAAAGAATTCGGTGTGTTGCTTGCCATTGGTATGCGCCCATCCGCTGTTGGCGTCATGATCTGGATGGAACTGGCCTTGCTAGCTTTACTCGGTCTTGCACTGGGCATTGCCATCGGCAGTGGCATTACGTTGATGGTCGGCCATTACGGACTGGAAATGCCGGGTGCCGAAGCCCTGTTTGCACAATGGGGTTTGCCCGGCCGGTTATATCCGCGGTTGAGTTTATTGAGCCTGTCCGCCGGGCCCGGTGTAATGCTGGCGTTTATTTTAATCGCCGGTATTTTTCCTTACCGCCGGGTGCATCGACTGGAACCGGTCGCCGCCATGAGGACAGCCTGATGCGACTATTGCAGATTTTATTCCCCTTTGCCTGGCGCAATTTGTGGCGCAACAAACGCCGCACTTTTATTACTCTGGCGGTGGTGGCTGTCGGTGTCTGGTCGATACTGGCATTTAATTCACTCATACGTGCCTGGGCTGACAGCGCACTCGCCGGCAGTTTAAAAAACATGACGGCCGAAGCCCAGATTCATGCACCGGGTTTTCGGGATGATCCAGATATCCGCTACAGTTTTCCAGCGCCGACCGGGCAACTCGCGAAACGGCTAAACGAAAATCAGATTGCCGCCTGGGCACCGCGCCTGCGCAGCCCGGCCATTGTGCAAAGTGAATACAAAACCTTGCCGGTAACACTGGTGGGCATTAATCCGCAAAAGGAAATCGGTGTGTCGTTTATCGGTGATGCACGCATGGACGGAAAAATGTTGAGCAGTGACAGCGATGACGGTGTGTTGCTCGGCCGCCATCTCGCCGAGCGTTTGCAAACTCGTGTCGGCAAACGTGTTGTGATTATGGCGAATGATGCACAAGGAAAATTACGTGAACGCGGTGCTCGCGTGATCGGCATTTATGCGGCGCAACCCAGTATGGAAGACGCGTATTTGTTCACCGGTTTAAACGCGGCGCAACAATTTTTGCATGCCGATGGCAAGCTTTCGGAAATTGCACTGATGACGCAATCAACAGCGCCACTGGATAAGGTGTTGCAACAACTGCGAGCTGCAGCACCAAAACTGGACATCGCCGACTGGGCCGAACTGCAACCCATGACCAAGGGCATTCACGATATTACCGAAGCCTTTATTTATGTCTGGTTGCTGGTGATGTTCATACTCATAGCCATCGGTGTGGTGAATACCCAGTTAATGGCGGTATTCGAACGCACACGCGAATTCGGGTTGTTACAGGCGCTGGGGTTTCGTCCGCACTGGGTGGTGCTGGAAGTCATGCTGGAAGCGGTACAGATTATCGGTTTTGGTGTACTGCTCGGCGCCGTCTCTGCGTATATCACGGTGCATGCCCTGAGTGGCGGTATTTCGCTGGGCGGTTTATCAGCCGGTGCGGATTTTCTCGGCATCGAACGCATTATTTATCCGCGCCTGGATATGCATGAATTTTTTTTCACCATTTTTGTTATCTGGGTGCTGGGCGTAGCCACTGCTTTGTGGCCGGCACGCCGTGCCGCAAAATTCGACGCCATTGATGCCATGCGTTCCACCAATTAAGGAGACAATC
Organism: uncultured Gammaproteobacteria bacterium; assembly: GCA_963721085.1. Taxonomy (GTDB): domain Bacteria; phylum Pseudomonadota; class Gammaproteobacteria; order SZUA-229; family SZUA-229; genus JASBSR01. The sequence goes on along the minus strand of CAVRHW010000020.1, from coordinate 10,391 downwards.
ATGACTGCCATACTTGAATGCCGTCAACTCAGCAAACAATATCACCAGGGTGAAACCACGGTGGAAGCCCTGCGCGGTGTCGACCTGCATGTTGAACGTGGCGAATTTGTGTCTATATCCGGACCGTCCGGTTCCGGTAAAAGTACCTTGCTGCATATCATGGGCAGTCTGGAACATCCCAGTGGCGGCGACGTGATTCTCGATGGTGTGTCACTGGCACAACAAAGCCGGCAACAACTGGCGGATTTGCGTTTGAACCGGATCGGTTTTGTGTTTCAGGCTTACAATTTAATACCGGTATTGACCGCGACCGAGAATGTGGAATTTATTTTGCAATTGCAGGGCGTGGATGCCAAAACGCGTCACGCGCGTTCCGCAGAATTGCTGCATGCGGTGGGACTGGATGGTCTGGGTGAACGCCGTCCGGGACAGTTATCCGGTGGCCAGCAACAACGCGTGGCGGTGGCGCGTGCACTGGCCAGCAATCCGGCCATCGTTCTGGCGGACGAGCCCACCGCCAACCTGGACTCGAAAAACTCCGATGAATTACTGGCGATGATGTCGACACTCAACCGCGAGTCGAATGTCACCATTATTGTCGCCACCCACGACCCGAAAGTCATCGCCCACACCCGTCGCCATATTGTGCTCACCGATGGCCGCATCGAAACTGATCAGGCCCAGGCGGCCTGATGCGTGTTTTGTTTCTGGCCTTGTTGCTGTGTTCATCGGCGCAAGCCGCCGAATTCAGCGGCCGTTTCAAACTGGATGGTCTTGCCTATGACGCCGGCACCCAAACACCGGAAGCTTCGCTGGATTATAAAAACACCAACGAAGTCGCCGGGCAATTGCGGCTGATACTTGATCAGCAAATTCAACAATGGAAATTTCAGGCCGCATGGCAATTAGATGCGCGACATGGCAGCGCGGTGGAACGCGACAATGCACTCGTATTCGCCTATCCGGCTCTGGTTGCAGATAACACGGACAACAGTTACTGGGATCTTGAACGTAACATCAGCAATAACAACAGTACTCAAAGTAATCAACGTGTGGATCGGCTCAATGTCAGTTACAGCCGCGATGCGCTGGTGATCCGGCTGGGTAGACAGGCGCTGACCTGGGGCAGCGGCCTGGTGTTTCATCCCATGGATCTGGTGAACCCGTTTCAACCGGTGGCCACCGACACTGCTTACAAACGTGGCACCGATATGGTTTATGCGCAATGGTTGCTGCAGGATGGCTCCGATATTCAATGGGTGAGCGTGCCGCATAAACAACGCAATAGCTCAGATCCGGATGCCAGCAAACCGACCAATGCCATGTTCGCCAACCTCATTGGTGAAAACCTGCAATGGAATTTTTTACTGGCGCAAGATCGTGCCGACAGTGTGCTTGGTATTAGCGTCAGCGGCGCATTAGGTGGCGCAGCCTGGAATCTCGAAGTCATACCAACTTATCTGGAAAACCAGTCCACACGCACGTCGGTGTTAATGAATATTTCACAGGCTGGTACACTCATGTCGCGCAACATCACAGTGTTTGCCGAGATTTACCACAACGGTTTTGGTGAGTCGGGAAAAAATTATTCGCTGGCGGATTTAAACAGCAACTTGTTATTGCGGTTGCAACGCGGTCAACAGTTTGTCAGCGGCCGCGATTACCTCGCCACTGGCGCCACCTGGGAATGGACACCGTTGCTGCAATTGTTGCCGACAATTATTTTTAATTTACAGGACCACAGCAGCCTGTGCGATTTACAACTGGATCGCTCACTGGGCAATGACACCAATTTAAAAGCAGGGTTGCGTTTTGTCAGCGGTGGTCGCGGTTCGGAATTTGGTGGACTGGAAACGGTAACTGGCAGCGGACTTTATCTCGCCAAAGAGAACCAGGCGTTTGTGCGGTTGGAAACCTATTTCTGAAAATAGATACTTTGCCGAGATCTCTTTTCGTAGGGCGGATTAGCGCAGCGTAATCCGCCGGATGGGGACTTACGTTACTGCCCAACCTCGGTTAAGCGTTTTAGTTACGGAGCTAAACCGGAATTCACATGCGTCAGATTACGCTGACGCTAATCTGACCTACGACTGTTTAAATATTGTGCTGTTGATGTTCCCATACTTCTGAGCATGAGCAATACTTGTCATTTAATATACGGCGCAATGCACTGCGTTTATTGCGCCCTACAATCTTCGGAATATAGGATGTGCTGAGGTACGAAGCGCATCGCTATACCACAACATAAGCATGATGCGCTTCCGTTGTCAGCACATCCTCTGGCACTTCACCGGATTAATAAGCACATAATCAATATGCACCGCAAATCACTGGCACCTTCCCGCAATTCAATAACCTAATACATCAGTTCCACAACACCCTTCATCGCTAGTACATGCGAGTGATTTCCATGTCACAAAACACCCACCACTTTCGTCTTGTAGATGTCAGGCCAGTGTGGACTCTGAACAATATGCTAATGCAATCACGCCATACCTAAAGCGCAGAACCTGTAAATAAAAAAGAATCGAGGGGTTAATAGGATGTCAAATGGAGAAAGAACAATAAGCGTACCGATAAATACTGAGCAAGTCATCCATCAATCGCGGGGGCTTTCGTCAACATTTTTTCTGGCGCTGGGTACATTTGCAATAGGCACAGACGCGTTTATGGTTTCCGGATTCTTACCAGCCATGGCCCAGAGTCTGAAGGTTTCTGCTGCTGCAGCCGGACAATCATTTTCTGTTTTCGCGCTGACGTATGCGGTGCTGGCGCCGGTCATTGCGACGTTAACGGCACATGTCCCACGCCGGGTGCTGCTGGTGACTGCGCTGCTGTTTCTGGGTATTGCCAATATTTGCTCGGCATTAGCACCAACCTTGCCGGCGCTGATTGTGGCACGGATTTTCGCCGCTACTGCCTCGGCGGCCTATACACCCAATGCCGGCGCTGTCAGTGCAGCCCTGGTACGACCCGAGCTACGGGCGCGGGCACTGGCCATTGTCATTGGTGGATTGACCATCGCGACGGCGTTTGGGGTACCGCTGGGTAACCTAGTCAGTAATTTGCTTGGCTGGCGTTCTGCGCTGGGCATGGCCGCGGCACTGGCATTTTTCGCAGCGTTGTGTGTGTTCCTGGTTATGCCAAAGATGTCCGGCGGTGCACGGGTTTCATTAGGCACGAGGCTCTCCGTGCTCAAGCATCCGCATGTCGTGATCATCCTGCCCTTGACGCTGGTGGGGATGGCGGCTTGTTGCATACCCTTTGCGTATACCGTGCCCATGTTACACACGCTGGCGATCCCGAAATCAAACATCGCTGTCATGCTCTTTCTATATGGTGTGGGCGCCGTGCTGGGCAATGTCTTTTCCGGGTATGGCACCGACCACTGGGGTGCGGAATGGGTCCTGGTTATCGCTTATGCCCTCATGATCAGTGGTCTCGCTGCTTTTGACTGGCTGACGGCGGCGCAAACCTCATTACCGCTGCTGGTAGGTGTGTTGATGCTGGTATGGGGCTTAAGTAGCTGGTCTCAAACACCGGCGCAACAACATCGGCTCATAGCGGCCGCACCACACGAGGCCTCGCTTGTCGTGGCCATGAATTCGTCGGCAATCTATTTCGGAATTGGTCTGGGTACGATGCTGGGCGGCATCGCCATCGCCGACAGCATTGCCAGAGTTCTTGAATATAGTGTCGCGATGTCCATCTTCGCCCTGATCTTTTTGGTGGGTACCCTTCGGCTAACCGCAAGCGACGCATGAATTCGATTCTATTCAGTCACCACAACCTCAGGAGGTATTATGCCCTTTACTCGTGTGTCCGTGAAAGCAGGGACATCCATTGAACAAAAGCACGCCATTGCAAAAGGTGTGCATCAGGCGATGGTAGATAATATCGGAATCCCTCAGGATGATTTTTTCCAGTTAATGTCAGAGTACAAACCGGAAGACTTTTTCTTCGACAGGAATTTCCTGGGTGTTAGCCGGTCCAGTGAACTGGTCGTCGTACAAATCACCTTGCGCCGCGGTCGAAGTGATGCCATGAAACAAAATCTTTTTGCCGGTATAACGGAGAACCTCAGGAACAATGCAGGCATACGTCCACAGGATGTATTTATTTACTTAAATGAAAATGATTTTTCTGATTGGTCTGTGGGAAACGGACAAATGAGTATGATAATCAGCCAACAGAAAAGTATTGATACACAGGGAGACTAATTCTCCGAACGTTTCGTCCGCAAAGGTTTCGTGGCTGTGGTTTTTTCGTTTTCGGGCGTCGCCGCATGTCACAAACAGCCGGCCTGACCCGTCTGGAGTATATGGTTATCCACTTTATCGCCCAGAGGAACACAACCATCATGACAGCTCTTGCTGAACGCGCCCTGCGCTATGACCGTGAATATGCGCGCAACCTGCGCGCGCTGGCCTACCGCATGCTCGGTTCACTCGCCGATGCCAACGACATCGTGCAAGAGGCCTGGCTGCGCTGGGCCCAGGTGGACGAATGCACTGTGCAAAATGCCGGCGCCTACCTCTCGCGCATCGTGACCAACCTGTGCCTGGACAAGCTGGGCTCGGCTGCCGCAAAACGCGAACACTATGTCGGCGTCTGGCTGCCAGAACCGATGCTGGACGAAGCAGACAACGGGCTGCCCGGCCCGGAACAGCATGCCGAGTTCGCGCAGGATGTATCTCTGGCTTTCATGCTCGCGCTGGAGCGTTTGTCGCCGCTGGAGCGTGCGGCCTTCCTGTTGCACGATGTGTTTGACATGGACTTCAAGGAGATCGGCCTACGCCTGGAGCGCAGCCCGGCGGCCTGCCGCCAGTTGGCCAGCCGCGCGCGCAATTATGTGAAGGCTGACTACGCACGTCACGAAGTGGAAGAGGAAGAACGCGAACGCCTGTTCAGTGCATTCAGCGAGGCGGTGCGCAATTTCGATGTGGATGCCCTCGCCAGAGTACTGGCCGAAGACGCTGTAATGCTGGCCGACGGCGGAGGAAAAGTCAGTGCAGTGCCGCGTCCGCTACAAGGCGGTGCGCTGATTGCCAAGGCCTTGATCGGATTTGCCAGTCTGCGAGGCAGCCGCGGCTGGCGCCTGGAATCGGCACGCATTAATGGTATGCCAGGCTGTCTGATTTTCGACGACAAGACCGGGCAACTGGTGCAGACCGTCGCGCTGGCGCCCTCTGTCACCGAGCCGAACCGCATCGGCGCGCTTTATATCCAGCGTAATCCCGATAAGCTGCAGGGCGTGCGGGACGCGCTGGGCCGCATCCGCAGCGCTGATTGAAGAAATAAATTGCAAGCGTGCGGAAGCGTGAAAATGAAATTCCTTCGGCGTTGATGTCACAATTTGTATAACCGGGTCGTCTTGTCAGTATGAATGTCAGTCATGACATCAGCACATCATTTCAATCATTCAAACTTGAGAGAACGATCATGAATCACATCAACAGCCGACCACGCCTGAATGTCAACGAACACACGCCTGAGCTGACCAAGAAGCTCCAGGATTTCAGCCTGGCAATCGCCAACAGCGGTCAGATTGAACCAGGACTGTCTCATCTGGTTGATATCCGTGCCTCGCAAATGAATGGCTGCGCCTTCTGCCTGGACATGCACGTCAAGGAGGCCAAGTTACATGGCGAGCGCGAACTGCGCCTGCACCATGTAGCAATCTGGCGTGAGTCACCGCTATTTACGCCCAAAGGAACGTGCCGCGTTGGCATGGACCGAGGCGCTGACCCAGATAGCGCCGACCGGCATTGCAGATGAACTCTATGCCGAGATGCGCGAGCAGTTCAGCGAGAAGGAACTCTCGGCGCTCACCTTCCGTGTCATGGTCATCAACGCCTGGAATCGCGTCAACGTGGCTTTCCACACGACGCCCGGTGTATACGACAAGCTCTTTGGCCTGGACAAGGCCGGGCTTATCTGATTGGGCAGGCATACGAGACGCGCAATACATCCACAGCGATAAATTTTTACCTGTTCACTGGTTCGTACTGAGATATGTACTGGAGGGAATTCACATGTTAGCCAACTTCGGAGTTTTTCATGCAAGCAATAGTTTTTGATCATCCTGGAGAACCAGAGAGTGTTTTAGCTCTTCGTGATATCTCATCGCCCGCTCCAAACGCCGACCAAGTACTCATTCGGGTATCCGCCAGACCAATTCAGCCGGCTGATTTCCTGTTTATTCAGGGGCGTTACAGGATTAAGCCTGAGTTTCCACAGGCTGCTGGGCTCGAGGGTGTCGGCACTATCGTTTCTTGTGGCAGTGGTGTTTCATCGCACAAGGTAGGCGACCGGGTTGCTTTCCGTAGCAAGGGCACTTGGGCTGAATATGCCCTTGCTCCAACCTCTAGGGTTTATCCGGTTCCGCCAGAAATCCCTGATAGTGTTGCCTGTCAGTTTTCTCTAAACCCATTGACTGCCTGGGGATTGTTGGCTGGATGCAACCTGCCGCATTCTTCTCGCATTCTCGTTACTGCGGGACGCTCAGTAGTTGCGCGCCTTTTAGCCAATTTAGCGCACCGCAAAGGTTTGACAACTACTTTGCTTGTTCGCGATAACGGGCGCTATTCGGCACTCGGTCACAACAATCAAGTTATCGCTAATGGAGCTTCCGTGACCGAAACTTTGCAGGAGGTCGTTCGTAACCACGGGGAGTTTCACGCTGTTCTGGATTCGGTTGGAGGTAGCGATACTGTGGCTCTGATAAATTCCCTCGCACCAAAATCGCGCTTGATATCCTATGGGATACTCAGCGACACAGAAATTACGCTTAAAGCTTCGCAAATTCTTTTCAGGAGCGTAACTTGGCAAGGCTTTGGAATTGATGGATGGCTTGATAGCGTATCAGCCGAAGAATTGACCATTGCGCAAGAGCAGATATGGAGTTTGCTCTCAGCTTCTCCAGATTTGTTGCCTGTCGTCGGTACTTTCCGTTTAAGCGACATACAGCAAGCTATTGCCTCTGTTCGAAAACCCGCACAGCCGGGGAAGGTGCTGTTAGTTGGCTAACCCATCATTCCACCGGACCTGCGCGAAAAGCCGCGCAGGCCGGTGAATTCAAACGTTGCTGAACGTCCGCTTTTCTCGTGTAATAGATAAGTGCTGACCGGCAGCTCCTGGCCGAGTGCAGACATTACAACGTATATGAGTGTCTGCGTAAAAACTGTAACCAGGTTGTGACTTCGTACATATTGCTCAGCTCACCCTGGTTTAGTTAACTTTGTTGCGAGGCTGCCCGCGTAAAAACGCTTCAATATTAAGTACAATCTCGTGCAACACGTTTTGTCTCGCGTTGCGACTCGACCAGGCCGTGTGTGGGGTAATGATCAAATTCGGTAAACGCTGTTGCAACAAAGGATAATCAGCCGGCGGTGGTTCGCGTTCGATCACGTCGAGGCCGGCACCGCCGATGCGATCCTGTTGCAGGGCTTCCAGCAACGCGGCTTCATCGACCAGTCCACCGCGCGCGGTATTGATCAGCACCGCATCTTTTTTCATCAAGGCGATTTCATCCGTACCGATCAGGCCATGATTTTCTGCGGTCAAAGGACAGTGCAAGGACAGCACATCCACCTGTGGTAATAAAGCATGTAAATCCAGTCGGCCATCGCGCATGTCTGCAGCATCGCGTTTCGCGATGAGCACGTTCATGCCAAAGGCCTGCGCCACCGCTGCGACCGCTCGGCCCAGTTCGCCGTAACCGACGATGCCCAGCGTCAGTCCCTGCAGCTCGCGCACCGGATGGTCGAGCAAACAGAAAAATTCACTACGCGACCAGTGTCCGTTAAAAACATCCTGCTGGTATTGTTCGAGTTTTGTAGTGAGCGACAGCAATAAAGCAAACACGTGCTGCACCACCGAGGCGGTGGCATAGGCGCGCGCATTACACACCACGATACCTGTGTTTTTCGCGGTGACCAGATCGATGTTATTCACCCCGGTCGCAGCGGCGCAAATCAGTTTGAGATTTTTTGCGGCTGATAAATTATCGGCATTCAGCACCACTTTGTTGACCACCACGACATCGGCATGCTCGATCGCGGAGGCGACTTCATCAGCGTGGGTGCTGTCACGCAACTGCCATTCGGGCAGGCTGGCCTGCAGGCCTGAAAGATCCAGATCAGCGGGATGGATCGAAGCCAGGTCCAGGAACACGCCTTTATTTAAAGCCATGGTTTACGTCAGCCGGGAATGAAGTTTTTTAAATCAACGCACTCGCGCTGAAGTGATCCAGCTGAGTGCAAGACGCGGCAAAACTCGATTTTAAAACGCAGTGTATGGACAATACATGAGTATTTAAAATTGAGTTTTAACAAAGTATTGTGCCAGCTGGGTCGCTTCAGACTATCAAGCTTGAGATTGAAAAGCATTAAACTGAGTATCTGGCCAGGCAACGCTTGCGAGAAAACGCAGTGTATATAAATACATGAGTATTTCGAGCAAGTTGTTAACGCCGCCAGGTGCCAGGTTAATGTTTTTCAAATCAAGCTTCGACCATCTCGAAATCAGCCTTACCAGCCCCGCACTCAGGACACTCCCAGTCTTCCGGCACATCTGCCCAGCGAGTGCCGGGTGCAAGACCGTGCTCCTCATCGCCAGCTGCTTCATCGTATTCGTATCCGCATACCAGACAAACCCAGACCTTGTATTCCACTTTGACCTCTATCAGTAAATTTAACGAGCGTGACATTCTACACAGTCGAAGCGTTCAAATAAGCACAATCATTGCTTGCTAACACCGCTAACAACCTTAAACTGTGCGCATGAACTCTGCGACCACACCAGTTGTACTGTGTTTTTCCGGCGCCGACCCTACCGGCGGTGCGGGTATTCAGGCCGACATCGAAGCCATCGCCAGCAATGGTGCGCACTGCGCGCCGGTGGTTACCTGCGTGACCGTGCAGGACACCAGCAATGTGGCCGAATTTGTCCCCATGCCACCCGAGCTGGTCGTTGCCCAGGCGCGCGCGGTGCTCGAAGACATGCCGGTGAAAGCGATCAAAATCGGCATGATCGGCACCGCCGAAGTCGCCGAAGCGATCGCAGGCATTCTGCGCCAGTACCCGAAACTGCCTGTGATCTACGACCCGGTGTTCAGCTCGGAAAGCAACGGCCAGCTCAGCCAGCCTGACCTGATTCCGACCGTGCTGTCCCAGATTCTGCCACTGACACGAATACTGACCCCCAATATTTTTGAAGTTCATCAGTTGTCACCCGGCGCCGATACACCCTCGGCTGCCGCCCTGGGTCTGCTTGAATCGGACTGCGACTACATATTACTCACCGGCACTCACGGCAAAACGCCCGATGTGGTGCATTCCTTGTTTGCCGACCATCGCGAACTGAAAACCTTTCATTACGAACGTCTGCCCGGCAAGTACCACGGCTGTGGCTGCACCCTCGCGGCCAGCCTTTCCGCGCTGATCGCGCAGGACATGCAAATCATCAACGCGGTGCACCAGGCGCTGGACTACACCTATAAAACACTGCAGCACGCACGCCAGCTGGGCATGGGACAACAACATCCAAACCGCCTGTTCTGGCAAAGCTGAACACTGATCTTGAAGCACGATTATCTGCACGGCCTGTATGCCATCACCGATGCCCGCTCGTTTGCCGGACGCGACATGGACGAATGTGTTGCCCAGGCCTTGCAGGGCGGTGCGCGTATTATTCAGTATCGCGATAAAAGCGAAGACCAGCAACAGCGCCTGCAGCAGGCGCTGGCCTTGCGCACATTGTGCGATCAGCATCAGGCAGTGCTCATCATCAACGATGATGTGGCGCTGGCAAAACAGGTCAGCGCTGACGGCGTGCATCTGGGCATCGACGATATCAGTGTTAGCGAAGCACGCGCCCAGCTCGGCCCAGACGCTATTATCGGCGTGTCCTGTTACAACCGTTTTGAACTGGCCGAGCAGGCAGCAGCAGAAAACGCGGATTATCTTGCCTTCGGCGCGTTTTATTCTTCGCCCACCAAACCTGCGGCGGTCAGGGCCGAGATCGAACTGCTCCGGCGTGCGCAGCAATTTAAGCTCCCGCTCTGTGCCATCGGTGGCATCACACACGAAAACGCAGCCGCATTAATCGAGGCCGGTGCCGATATGCTGGCGGTGATCTCCGGCGTTTTTGCCGCCGCGGACATCTGCGCCGAGGCACGCCGCTTCGCCACACTGCCATGGCGAACAGGCAAGCCGGCCTGAAATCCTGCGCCGGTTTCAGGTCAACTTCGCCTCCACGTTTCACTTATCAATCAAGAATTCAGCATGAGCACAATGGCAGAACAGTTCACGGCCGCGCAGCAGCATATCCCCGGCGGCGTCAATTCACCGGTGCGCGCTTTTCGCAGCGTTGGCGGCGACCCGGTATTT
>CAVRHW010000019.1:0-7707 GCA_963721085.1 uncultured Gammaproteobacteria bacterium | reverse complement strand
TTCGGTCTTGCCGCCATCGTCGGGCCGGTCATCGGACCCACGCTCGGCGGCTATCTCACCCAGGTGTTGAGCTGGCGCTGGGCCTTTTTCATCAACGTGCCCATCGGGTTTCTCGCGCTGGCCAGCGCCTGGATGTTCATCCCCGAGACCGAAATCAAGCACCGGCGCATGGACTGGATTGGTTTTGGCTATTTGTTCGTTGCCGTGGGCTGCATGCAAATGGTGCTCGATCGTGGCACCCAGTACGACTGGTACTCGTCACCGTTCATCGTGGTTGCAACGGTATTGAGCGTGGTTGGTTTCGGCATGCTGGTGTATCACGCGAATGCAAAGCAGGGTACCGGTATCATAGATTTGCGATTATTCAGGGATCGAAACTTTTCCGTATCGAACCTGATCTTCGCTTCGATCATGTTCAATCTGTTTGCCGTGTTGACTTTACAGCCGATATTCACCGAGTCCTTGCTGGGTATCCCGGTATTGACTACCGGCATTATTCTCATGCCACGGGGCATTGCGGCAGCGCTGACGATGCAGCTCGCGGGCCGTCTCGTCAATCGCACCGGCCCGCGTCCACTTGTGCTCGTTGGCGTGCTGCTCTCGGCGGCGGGCACAGTGGCGATGATGGAATACAATCTGAACGTGAGTCTATCGTGGCTTATCTGGCCCATCATCCTGCAAGGCCTGGGCATGGGGTTTGTGTTCGTGCCACTGACCACGCTCGCCTTCTCTACCCTGCGGCCCGAGCAGACGACCGAGGCGGCCGGGTTGCGCCAGCTGGTGCGCACGATCGCTGCTTCAGCTGGCACTGCCGCGAGCACCGGTCTGACCACATATTACGCGCAGCAGGCGTGGAACCAGCTGGGTGGGCACATCAACCCGTTCAATCCTGCACTACGCAGCTACCTCGGGCGATTACATCTGCCCCAGTCTTCGCATGAGACGGCACAAATCCTGGGGCATCTACTTAGCCAGCAGTCACAGATGAACTCCTTGATCCATGTATTCGAGCTGTTCAGCATAGCACTGCTGGCAACCATTCCACTTCTGCTGCTAATCAAGCGCGGTAATGACTGATGGATTGTTGTTTGTACACGTAAAGGTTTAAATGTAACGGATACTTTTTTGCGCATATAAAATGACTGACGAATTATTGTTTGTATACGGAACGCTTCGACGCGACACGGAAAGCGAGATGTACCGCTTGCTCGCGAGATATGCGGATTTTGTCTCCAGGGGCACATATCAGGGCCGGCTTTACATGATTGATTACTATCCCGGTGTCGTGCCATCGGACGATCCGGCTGAAAAAGTGGCGGGTGAAGTTTATCGCTTACGCAATTCGCAGATCGTATTGCCGAAACTGGATCAGTACGAAGAGTGCGGAGCTGGATTTCCCAGGCCAACCGAATATGTTCGTAAGCGTCAGGAGATTGAACTATTGGATGGTGCACAATGCCGTGCCTGGGTGTATGTATACAACCATCCCACCGACAAGCTTGTGCAAATCCCATCCGGTGATTTTCTGGCATATGATACAAAAAGCGCTAAACCTCATCGCTAATATATAATCGTTTTTGCTGTGATTTTACTTTAAGTGTTACAACCTGCAGTCACTGGATTCCGGCCAGAAGCTTGTTGGAATGACGGGTTTTTACCAGGAAATGTTTCCTCCGCGTCCTCTGCGGTTATTCCGGGCGTCCTGCCCTCCACCCTACGGGCCGCGTAAAAGCACACGTTCAAATTCGATCCCGTCGAATTTGTCTGCGGTTTCGCTTCTATATGTTTAGCGTCTATAAGTCTCTACCTCTTGTGGCACCAATCGCTTATAATGCCCGCAATAAAAACCAACCTATATCCAAAGGTCAGCTATGAGTCTAAATATTGAAGCAGGTGAAATTGCCGCCGCAGTGAAAATGATCAAAAAAGAGTGCGAAGGCGTCAAGGAAATGACTGCGTATGAAATTAATAAACTGGCGATACAGATTGTAATGGCGTCAAATATGTATGATTCCGCTTCGCTGATTTCTGAAAGTATTGATCTTTTGACCGAAAGCTAGAGTGAATTTTGGCGGCAGCTCGCTCGTCCCACGAGTACTATGAAAACCGATCCTGATAAGTTACTGAAAAAGCATCCAGAGCTTGTTCACTCGGATGCGAAAAAAGTGATCTCGCATGTGCAACGAGACACCCATGACTGGATCATCAATACGCTGATGATCGAAGGTTGTGAAGTGCCGTTCAGATTCAGGCGCAAAAAAAAGTACAAGAATGTGCAGGGTAAACAGGTCAACCTGACCTATTACCCGAGCTACGAAATGGTCGCGGGCATGGAAATGGAAGTGATGCATGTGGTCAGGATTAAGGTTGCATAATCTGGACACGCGAAAGAATTAATAAAAAAAGCCCCGACTAGCGGGGCTTTTTTTATCTAGTGTACAGCACAAGTTCAGGTGCTGCTAACATCCACGGCCTGCTGGCCTTTTTCACCATCGGCAATCGCAAAGACGACTTTCTGGCCTTCGCCAAGCGAGCGGTGACCCTTGCCCTGTATTGAACGGAAGTGTACAAAAATATCTTCACCGTTTTCTCGTGTGATAAAGCCAAAGCCTTTGGCGGCGTTGAACCATTTCACCGTACCGATTTCGCGGCCTTCGCCCACTTTAATTTTGGCGTCCGCTCTTTTTGAAAACCAGCTGCTGAGATAGCTTCCGGCAAAAACACTGATGAAAGAGGTTACCAGTATCGCGATATTGTCTGGCTTGAACAGAAACTTGATGGTTTCAGCAATGTCCATTTCCACGTTCTCGTGCAGTTGCAGGCTAATGAGACTGGCTGGAATGGAGATGGCGGCGCTGATAATAAGCAGTTTGGTAATTAGATTAATATTGGTCATGTGTACCCCGAAATAGTAGATCATGTGTTGTCGTGTAAAGGTCGCTTGTAACGGCTTCCGGGCCCGTGCCTCGCAGATGAACGTGAGGAGTTGTAGAACAGTATCCTGACTGCAGACCTGATATTTCTATTATACCAGCGAATACAGCCGGATATAGATGTAAGGCGGTGGAATTTAGCAAAGGCCCGTCTGGCTGCAGTTTACAGGTTTTCGGCCAGTTGTTTCATTATTTGCTCGGTCGGAACCGGCGGGGGCAATTGCAGATGAAAGCCGTTTTGCCTGAGGTTGTGCATCACTTTCACAGCATCTTCGCGTGCCAGCTTTGTGTGCTCGTTGAGTTCGAGCTCCATGGCAAAGTCGATATTGCCCAGGCTGGTCAGCATCGCGGCGGGCACCTGCGAGAAATCATCGCGCTCGGCCAGGTAGATATAGAGATCGGGCTTGTTCGAGCAGCGGTAGATCCAGGTTTTCATGCGGCTATGCCGATCCGGGCGAACACTTTTTTCGCCGCGGCAATGGTGGCGTCGAGGTCGCTCTGGCTGTGCATGCTGGAAACAAAGCCGGCTTCATAGGCGGACGGCGCGAGATAAACACCTTCGTCCAGCATGCCGTGGAAAAAGGCCCTGAACTGTTCGATATTGCACTGCGTGGCCTGGGCAAAACTGGTCACCTGTTGATCACTGAAAAACAGACCGAACATGCCACCGGCGCGGTTGCAGGTCATGGCGATGCCGGCGTCTTTGGCGGCAGCGAGAATACCATCGGTGAGAGTAGACCACTTTTTCGCTGAGCGCGTCGTAAAAACCCGGCGCTGAAATCAGCTCCAGTGTTTTCAGGCCCGCGCTCATCGCGATCGGATTACCCGACAGCGTGCCCGCCTGATACACCGGACCCAGCGGAGCGATTTTTTCCATGATTTCGCGTTTGCCACCGAAGGCACCGACCGGCATACCGCCGCCGATGACTTTGCCCAGCGTGGTGAGATCGGGCGTGATGCCGTAGTGCGCCTGCGCGCCGCCGAGCGCGACACGAAATCCGGTCATGACTTCATCGAAAATTAACACCACGCCATGTTTGGTGCACAGCTCGCGGATGCCTTCGAGAAAACCGGGCACCGGCGGGATGCAGTTCATATTGCCGGCCACCGGTTCGATGATGATGCAGGCGACTTCGTCCCCGACCTGCGCCAGCGTGTCCGCGACCTGCTGCAGATTATTGTAGGGCAGGGTGAGCGTGAGCGCGGCCAGGCTCGCAGGCACGCCCGGTGAATCGGGCACGCCCAGGGTCAGCGCGCCGGAACCGGCTTTGACCAGTAATGAATCGGCGTGGCCGTGATAACAGCCTTCGAACTTGATGATTTTGTCGCGCCCGGTGATAACCGCGGGCGAGACGGATCGCGCTCATCGTGGCTTCGCTGCCCGAGCTGACCATGCGCACCATGTCCATCGACGGAACCAGTTCGCAGACCTTGTCGGCCATGCGGGTTTCGAGCTCGGTGGGCGCGCCGAAGCTGAGGCCATTGTCGGCCGCGGCTTTCACCGCAGCGATCACTTCGGGATGAGCGTGGCCCAGAATCATCGGGCCCCAGGAACCGACATAGTCGATATAGTTTTTGCCTTCGCTGTCGGTGATATAGGCGCCGCGGGCTTTGGCGACAAATACCGGGTCGCCGCCAACGCTGCGAAAAGCGCGTACCGGTGAATTGACGCCGCCGGGGATATGCTGCTGCGCGGCCGTGAACTGTTCTGCCATTGTGCTCATGCTGAATTCTTGATTTATAAGTGAAACGTGGAGGCGAAGTTTACCTGAAACCGGCCACAGGATTTCAGGCCGGACTTGTGTGTTCGCCATGTCCAGTGTGGCGAAGCGGCGTGCCTCGGCGCAGATGTCCGCGGCGGCAAAAACGCCGGAGATCACCGCCAGCATATCGGCACCGGCCTCGATTAATGCGGCTGCGTTTTCGGGTGTGATGCCACCGATGGCGCAAAGTGGGAGGTTAAATTGCTGCGCACGCCGGAGCAGTTCGATCTCGGCCCTGACCGCAGCAGGTTTGGTGGGCGAAGAATAAAACGCGCCGAAGGCGAGATAATCCGCGTTTTCTGCTGCCGCCTGCTCGGCCAGTTCAAAACGGTTGTAACAGGACACGCCGATAATAGCGTCTGCGCCGAGCAGCGCGCGTGCTTCGCTAATATCGGTATCGTCGATGCCAAGATGCACGCCATCAGCGCTGACCTGTTTTGCCAGCGCCACATCATCATTGATGATGAGCAATGCCTGATGCTGATCGCACAATGTGCGCAAGGCCAGCGCCTGCTGCAGGCGTTGTTTCTGGTCTTCGCTTTTATCGCGATACTGAATAATACGCGCACCACCCTGCAAGCGCCTGGGCAACACATTCGTCCATGTCGCGCCCGGCAAACGAGCGGGCATCGGTGATGGCATACAGACCGTGCAGATAATCGTGTTTCAAGATGAGTGTTCAGCTTTGCCAGAACAGGCGGTTTGGATGTTGTTGTCCCATGCCCAGCTGGCGTGCGTGCTGCAGTGTTTTATAGGTGTAGTCCAGCGCCTGGTGCACCGCGTTGATGATTTGCATGTCCTGCGCGATCAGCGCGGAAAGGCTGGCCGCGAGGGTACAGCCGCAGCCGTGATACTTGCCGGGCAGACGTTCGTAATGAAAGGTTTTCAGTTCGCGATGATCGGCAAACAAAGAGTGCACCACATCGGGCGTTTTGCCGTGAGTGCCGGTGAGTAATATGTAATCGCAGTCCGATTCCAGCAGACCCAGGGCGGCAGCCGAGGGTGTATCGGCGCCGGGTGACAACTGGTGAACTTCAAAAATATTGGGGGTCAGTATTCGTGTCAATGGCAGAATCTGGGACAGCACGGTCGGAATCAGGTCAGGCTGGCTGAGCTGGCCGTTGCTTTCCGAGCTGAACACCGGGTCGTAGATCACAGGCAGTTTCGGGTACTGGCGCAGAATGCCTGCGATCGCTTCGGCGACTTCGGAGGTGCCGATCATGCCGATTTTGATGGCTTTCACCGGCATGTCTTCGAGCACCGCGCGCGCCTGGGCAACGACCAGTTCGGGCGGCATGGGGACAAATTCGGCCACATTGCTGGTGTCCTGCACGGTCACGCAGGTAACCACCGGCGCGCAGTGCGCACCATTGCTGGCGATGGCTTCGATGTCGGCCTGAATACCCGCACCGCCGGTAGGGTCGGCGCCGGAAAAACACAGTACAACTGGTGTGGTCGCAGAGTTCATGCGCACAGTTTAAGGTTGTTAGCGGTGTTAGCAAGCAATGATTGTGCTTATTTGAACGCTTCGACTGTGTAGAATGTCACGCTCGTTAAATTTACTGATAGAGGTCAAAGTGGAATACAAGGTCTGGGTTTGTCTGGTATGCGGATACGAATACGATGAAGCAGCTGGCGATGAGGAGCACGGTCTTGCACCCGGCACTCGCTGGGCAGATGTGCCGGAAGACTGGGAGTGTCCTGAGTGTGGGGCGGGTAAGGCTGATTTCGAGATGGTCGAAGCTTGATTTGAAAAACATTAACCTGGCACCTGGCGGCGTTAACAACTTGCTCGAAATACTCATGTATTTATATACACTGCGTTTTCTCGCAAGCTGTTGCCTGGCCAGATACTCAGTTTAATGCTTTTCAATCTCAAGCTTGATAGTCTGAAGCGGCCCAGCTGGCGCAATACTTTGTTAAAACTCAATTTTAAATACTCATGTATTGTCCATACACTGCGTTTTAAAATCGAGTTTTGCCGCGTCTTGCACTCAGCTGGATCACTTCAGCGCGAGTGCGTTGATTTAAAAAACTTCATTCCCGGCTGACGTGAACCATGGCTTTAAATAAAGGCGTGTTCCTGGACCTGGCTTCGATTCATCCCTCTGATCTGGATCTTTCAGGCCTGCAGGCCAGCCTGCCCGAATGGCAGTTGCGTGACAGCACCCACGCTGATGAAGTCGCCTCCGCGATCGAGCAAGCCGATGTCGTGGTGGTCAACAAAGTGGTGCTGAATGCCGATAATTTATCAGCCGCAAAAAATCTCAGACTGATCTGCGCCGCTGCGACCGGGGTGAATAACATCGATCTGGTCACTGCGAAAAACATGGGCATCGTGGTATGCAATGCGCGCGCCTATGCCACCGCATCGGTGGTGCAACACGTGTTTGCTTTATTGCTGTCGCTCACCACAAAACTCGAACAGTACCAGCAGGATGTTTTTAACGGCAACTGGTCGCGTAGTGAATTTTTCTGTTTGCTCGACCATCCTGTGCGCGAGCTGCAGGGACTGACGCTGGGCATCGTGGGTTACGGCGAACTGGGCCGCGCGGTCGCAGCGGTGGCGCAGGCCTTTGGCATGAACGTGCTCATCGCGAAACGCGATGCTGCAGACATGCGCGATGGCCGACTGGATTTACATGCTTTATTACCACAGGTGGATGTGCTGTCCTTGCACTGTCCTTTGACCGCAGAAAATCATGGCCTGATCGGTACGGATGAAATTGCCCTGATGAAAAAAGATGCGGTGCTGATCAATACCGCGCGCGGTGGACTGGTCGATGAAGCCGCGCTGCTGGAAGCTTTGCAGCAAGATCGCATCGGCGGTGCCGGTCTCGATGTGATCGAACGCGAACCACCGCCTGCTGATTATCCTTTGTTGCAACAGCGTTTACCGAATTTGATCATTACCCCGCACACGGCCTGGTCGAGTCGCAACGCCAGACAAAACGTGCTGCACGAGATCGTGCTCAATATCGAAGCTTTTTTGCGCGGCCAGCCGCGCAACA
>CAVRHW010000018.1:0-66361 GCA_963721085.1 uncultured Gammaproteobacteria bacterium | reverse complement strand
GTTTGCCAACACCCACCACCACGATGTCGGCCTTGCGAATGTGTGTTTCGAGGTCACGGGTGAAACGGTGGGTGGTGGTGACGGTGCAACCTGCCAGCAGCAGTTCCAGCCCCATGGGGCGACCGACATGATTGGAGGCGCCGACCACGACCGCTTCCTTGCCATGGAAGTCATTGTCATCCGGGTAGACGGTCTCGAGCAGTTTCATCACTCCGAAAGGGGTGCAGGAGCGGAATACTGGCATGCGTACCGCCAGCCGGCCGATATTATAGGGATGAAAGCCGTCGACATCCTTATCCTGGTGGATGCATTCGATGATTCGCTCAGCGTCGATGTGTTTTGGTAAAGGGAGCTGCACCAGGATGCCATCAATTTCTGTATCTTCATTCAGATCATTGATTAGCTGCAAAAGCTCGGCTTCCGAAGTGTCGGCGGGAGGTCGTGGGATACGGACTTGAATCCCAGTTCATCACAGGCCCTGCGTTTGCTGCCTACATAGACCTGCGATGCAGGATCTGCTCCACCAGAATCACCGCCAGTCCGGGGCAACGTATGCCTTTTCTACACGTTGTTGTACCCGCGAGCGAATATTCTCGCGGATTTGCGCGGCGAGAGATTTACCGTCAATAATCTGTGCTGGCATGGGTGACTCGCTGGCTGTGACAGGGACTGGTCATGAGGCTGGCGATTCTCGCATGGCGGAGCCGATGGGGACAAGACAGGATGGTTGATTCAGGCGTAAATTGGGACAATAAACAGCCCCCTGTCTTGACCACTCTGTGGTCAAAGCGTAACATCCCCGCCTCGCGTAAGCAGGGTGCTTGCGGAGCGTTCATGAGCGCCCGGCTGGAATGCGAAAAAATCAAGTAATCACGGGGTATAGTGCCGGCTCTGATACAGATCGGTAGCGCGCCTGCTTTGGTCACTGGTATTGTTAGAAGTTGTAAAGAATTACGGGGTATAGCGCAGTCTGGTAGCGCGCCTGCTTTGGGAGCAGGATGTCGGGAGTTCGAATCTCTCTACCCCGACCAGATAAAACCGGATTTGCAAGGAGCAGATCCGTTGAACGGAATAAGTAGAGATATTCGAACGATAAGAGTTCGACAAAATCGCCGGGAGCGATTTTGAACGCGCGAAGCGCGGCCCGAAGGGCGGAGGACAGGAAGCCCGGAGTAATCTCTCTACCCCGACCAGATAAAACCGGATTTGCAGGGAGCTGATCCATTCTACCAGATCTTGTTATCAGTACAACTGATAACCCGGTAATGCGCCCGTAGCTCAGCTGGATAGAGCATCGGCCTTTAAGTGCGCACTTTAGGATGTGTGCTCTAGGAGCCTTTACAGGAAAACAGAACCTGTAAAGTGGATTGCACCGTATCGGGGAAACCTTAACAGCCAGATGACTCTGGGCTGATGGCAATCCCGAGGAAACCGTTGGTTGACCCATCCAATGGTGTGAAGCTAGCATATGGCATGCATCACACCAAAGATAAAGGTGACCTGGGTGTTTTGAAGGCTCAGCTCGATATGTACGAGCAGGGGTTTATATTGTTAAACCCCGTTACTGAACATGCGCCCTTTGATCTGGTTGCATACAGAGAAAAGGTATTTAAGCGTGTACAGGTAAAGTACAAATCTGTGGACAAAACAGGGAGTATCACGGTGCATTTTCGCTCATGCTGGGCGGATAAGAATGGCACCCATATGCAACAGATCGATAAAAGTGAGATTGATCTTTATTGTATATATTGCCCTGAAACAGATGAATGTTATTACCTGGATCCGCAGAAATATGGACGTTCAGTGACCTTGAGGGTAGAAGCACCGCGAAACAATCAGCTAAAGAACGTCAGGTTAGCAGCTGATTTTAGACGGGTTCCGTAGAGACTAAACGTGCGACACCTGTGATGGTGAAGTGATAGTCCAGACCACAAACTCACCAGGTGAGGCGTCGAAAGGCGTAGTTGGTAAGCTAAGCCGAGGGTCGCAGGTTCGAGTCCTGCCGGGCGCACCAAACTCGGTTAGATAGTATTTGCAATTATGGTGGGTGTAGCTCAGTTGGTAGAGCCCTGGATTGTGATTCCAGTCGTCGTGGGTTCAAGTCCCATCACTCACCCCAGATTTGCGAGCATCTTCGGACTCGCAAATAGTGCGCGCAAAGCGCACATTTTTTGAACTGTATCAGTCACCAGATGACTGTATATGGAAATACGGTTAGCAGACACACAGGTGTGGTGATAGCAGGCGTGTCAGGCTGCAGTGTCCATGTTAACGGCCATCGCTGTCAGTAAATCCGGGCCTTTAGCTCAGCTGGTAGAGCAGGAGACTCTTAATCTCTTGGTCCAGGGTTCGAATCCCTGAGGGCCCACCAGAAATAACAAAGCCTCTGCATACGCAGAGGCTTTGTTATTTTCGGGCATCAGAGTCCGGCTTGTTATCCCGAGCAAATTTGAACGCGCTGAGCGCAGCCCGGCCCTGAAGGCTGGGGTTACAGGAATTAGTGCATAAGCCTGAGAGCGCTCCAGACAAAGTCATGGTCGGGAGTGGCGCACACCGGTTTGTTTTCGTGCCTCGCACTCACTCCCCCCTGAAATACTTTTTGGCCGCTTTGCGCCAAAATTCATGTTTTCTAATTTTGAAATAAATATATTTAACAGGTCATTAAACTTTGCAACAAAACGCTTGTCACTTGCTCGCTCTGTGCAGTGATATGCCATCCCTCACCAGTCCATGCTGGTTCTGGATTATATCTACGGTTCAGGAAGCAAAACAAAAGTCCAAGTCTATTTTTAACCCTGAGATTATATCTATGAAGCAACTATTGGGTATTGCAGCTACATTATTAATGGTTACCAGTGTGTCAGCACTGGCCGAAAAGCCTGTTACACCTGCTGCTGTGATGCAGCTGGCAGCTGCTGACGACACTACACCGGCTGATCAGATGAAAGGCCAGCAGGACCAGAAGTCTGGCGAAAGCACAGCAACAACGCAGCAAAAGGCAAAGCCGGCTAAAAAGCTAAAAAAAGAAAAAAAGCATCATAAAGCAGCAAAAAAAACTGAACACAAGAAAGAAAGCAGTTAAAAAGGCAAAACATGCCAGGCATGCAAAAAAGGTAGAAGCTAAAACGAGCGAAAAAGCTAAAGCCAGCAGTGGTGCTACTGATTCGACTGAAACGCCTGAGAATTAAACCACCAGCCTGAAAATGAGGATATGTTAAGAAGGTAAAATCAAACAGCCATCGTGCTGTCGATTTTGAGCCCCTGATCGAGCTACGCATTGTGGCCCCGGTCAGGGGCTTTTTTATTTTTTATTGGCACCTGATCCCTGCATATCGGAATCTGGCTATGAAATATCCGCTCTTATGAATCGCTTTTTTGTTAATATGCCCGGCTTGAAAAAAGCGAGAGTGGCGGAATTGGTAGACGCGCTGGATTTAGGTTCCAGTGTCTTAGACGTGAGAGTTCGAGTCTCTCCTCTCGCACCATATTTAATAAAATCAATGTATTACGAATTTATCTGAGGTTGTTATGCAAGTTTCGGTGGAAGCGGGCGAAGGCCTGAAACGCAAATTGACGGTGCAGGTACCGAGTGAAACGATCGAGACCGAGGTCGCGAATCGTCTCAAATCACTCCAGGGCCGGGTCAAAATCGACGGGTTTCGTCCTGGAAAGGTACCGCTGCAGGTTGTGAAGCAGCGTTATGGTCAGCAGGTGCTCCAGGAAGTGGCCGGCGAAATCATGGAAAACAGCTTCCGCGATGCGCTCAACCAGGAAAATCTACGTCCGGCAGGTGATCCTGTGATCAGTCCACCGACCATCAAGTCAGGGCAACCGCTGGAATTTACCGCCAGTTTCGAAATTTATCCTGAAGTGGCGCTGGCGCCAGTAAGCGATCTCAAGGTCACTCAATATAACGCCAGTGTTCAGGATGTGGATATCGATAACATGCTGGAAACCTTGCGTAAGCAGAGCGCAAAATGGAACGAAGTTGAGCGTGCTGCCGAGGATGGTGATCGGGTAACGGTCGATTTTGTCGGCACCGTCGATGGCGTAGCGTTTGAAGGTGGCAGCGCCACCAGCGTGCCGCTGGTGCTGGGCTCGGGCAGTATGATTCCGGGCTTTGAAGAGCAGGTAAAAGGCCTGAGCAAGGGCGAAAAAGGCACCGTGAAGGTGACTTTCCCTGAGGATTACCAGGCTGAGCATCTGCAGGGCAAGGCGGCCGAATTTGCAGTGACCGTCAACCTGGTCGAAGCGCCTGAGTTACCTGCGGTCGATGATGAATTTGCCAAAGCGTTTGGCATTGCTGAAGGCGGTCTGGATCGATCTGAAGCAGGATATCCGCGCCAATATGGAGCGCGAGCTCGAAAATAGAATTCGCGCTGAAGTCAAAAATAGCGTCATGGATCAGCTTGCCAGTGCAAATCCCATGGATATCCCGGATGCGATTGTGCAACAGGAAGCAGAAAGCCTGAAAGCTGCAGGCTGAAAGCCAGCAGGGCAGTAATTTGCCGCTTGAATCCTATCTGGAAGAGGCCCGACGCCGGGTGCAGCTTGGCATGTTGCTGGCTGAAGCCATCAAGATTTCAGGTATTCAGGTTAATCCAGATACAGTACGTGAGCGTATCGAAACTATTTCGAAAGATTATGAAGACCCGGCGGAAGTTGTTCGCTATTATCAAACCAATCCCCAGTTGCTCAGAAGCATTGAGACTCTGGTGATGGAAGATATGGTGGTAGACTGGATCGTGTCTCAGGCTGATGTCACGGTTGTCGAGAAATCTTTTGACGAATTGATGAAGAAAGCTTAGCCCGAGACCCGATCCATAGCGCAGGCAGAGCATCTGCAGGAATTAATATGTATCATAAAAATCAGTGGTTTGAAAAACAGTCCGATGGCGCGCAGGATACCCAGTCACTCAATCTGGTACCGATGGTGGTGGAGCAGACCTCTCGCGGTGAACGCTCCTATGACATCTATTCACGATTGCTCAAAGAGCGCGTCATTTTTATTGTTGGGCCAGTTGAAGACCATATGGCGAATCTGATCGTGGCGCAGCTGCTGTTCCTCGAGTCAGAAAACCCCGAGAAAGACATTTCGCTGTATATCAACTCGCCTGGAGGCTCGGTCTCTGCGGGTCTGGCGATCTATGACACCATGCAGTTTATCAAGCCTGATATCAGTACTCTGTGCGTCGGCCAGGCGGCCAGCATGGGTGCGGTTCTGCTCGCCGGTGGCACCAAAGGCAAGCGTTATTGTCTACCCCATTCAAGGGTGATGATTCATCAGCCTCTGGGCGGATTCCAGGGGCAGGCGACCGATATCGATATTCATGCTCGAGAGATACTGAAAATTCGTGAGCAACTCAATCAGTTACTGGCCAATCACACAGGTCAGAGCATCGAGAAAATCGACCAGGACACCGATCGTGATAATTTCATGGGCGGCGAAGCGGCGGTCGCCTATGGCCTGATTGATGAGGTCCTGAATAAGCGCGGTTAGGCCGGGCACGACAAAGATACCGCCAATTATCAGTGTGTTATGTGTATCAGTACAAAATAGTGGTGTTTTACCGGGGAAAATTCTGTTGAAATTGGGTTAGTACGCTATTGTTAGTATCTAAGGGGTATCTATACAAAACGCGCGCTTGCGAAATTTGCCACGAATTGGCAAGGTAAAGACCTGAATCAATAGCTGAGAAAATTGAATGAGCGACGACAAGCACACATCTGGAAGCGAAAAACTGCTGTACTGTTCTTTTTGCGGCAAGAGTCAGCATGAAGTCAAAAAGCTCATCGCTGGACCTTCGGTCTATGTCTGCGACGAATGCGTGGAGCTGTGCAACGACATCATCCGTGAAGAGATGGAGGAAGAGTCGAGCACCGCTATCCGCAAGCTTCCTACACCGCGCGAAATCAATACCATTCTGAATGATTATGTGATTCGCCAGGATCGCGCCAAACGCGTGCTGGCGGTGGCTGTGTACAATCATTACAAACGTCTTGAAGTCAAACACAAGAAAGACGATATCGAATTATCCAAGAGCAATATTTTGCTGATTGGGCCGACAGGCTCGGGCAAAACGCTGCTCGCTGAAACGCTGGCGCGATTGCTCAATGTGCCGTTTACCATCGCGGATGCGACCACGCTGACCGAAGCCGGTTATGTGGGTGAAGACGTTGAAAACATTATTCAGAAACTGCTGCAAAAATGTGAATACGACGTTGAAAAAGCGCAGACCGGGATTGTGTATATCGACGAAATCGACAAGATCTCGCGCAAGTCAGATAACCCTTCGATAACACGCGATGTGTCCGGGGAGGGCGTGCAGCAGGCGCTGCTGAAACTGATCGAAGGTACGGTTGCTTCGGTACCTCCGCAGGGTGGACGCAAGCATCCGCAGCAGGAATTTCTTCAGGTCGACACTTCAAGGATTCTGTTTATCTGTGGCGGTGCTTTTGCCGGGCTGGAAAAAGTTATTCAAAATCGCTCTGAGAAAACAGGGATTGGTTTTGGTGCTGAAGTTCGCAACAAAGATAACAAAAGCAGCGAGTGCTATTTTGCAGGACCTCGAAGCAGATGACCTGATCCAGTACGGATTGATCCCGGAATTTGTGGGCCGTTTACCCGTAGTTGCGACACTGGATGAACTGGATGAAGAAGCGCTGATTACCATCCTGACGCAGCCGAAGAATGCGCTCGCCAAGCAGTATGCCAAGATGATTGAAATGGAAAACTGTGAACTCGAATTGCGTGATGATGCCTTGCGCGCCATTGCCAAGAAAGCCATGCAGCGTAAAACTGGAGCACGCGGTTTGCGCACCATTCTGGAAAATGTGCTTCTGGATACCATGTATGATTTGCCATCACAGGAAGGTGTATCAAAAGTGGTGATTGATGAGGCAGTGATCAACGGTGATTCCAAGCCATACCTTGTCTACGAGGGTGGTGATAAAGCACTGCAGTACGAAGAAAACGAGAGCAAATCTCTGCACAGAGAAAAAAGCCAGGGTTAGGCAAAAAATAGTTAAGGATATTCTGGCTTCCCGGATTGAAATTCGGGGCTGCCGCCCACACTTCTAAAGGACAGTTTTTGTAACCTTGAGGCACATATGGCCAGCTTAAGTGACCAGAATTCGGTAGAAACACTCTTCTACTAACGAAGTTCCAGTATTACCCTTGCGCGATGTGGTGGTTTATCCCCATATGGTCATCCCGCTTTTTGTCGGACGCGAGAAATCCATACAGGCGCTGGATGCCGCCATGCAGAACAATAAGCAGATTCTGCTGGTTGCGCAAAAAAGCGCAGATGTGGATGAGCCTGGCATTAAGGACATTCATCAGATTGGCGCGCTCGCCACTATTTTGCAGTTGCTCAAATTACCTGACGGCACTATCAAAGTGCTGGTTGAAGGTGCGCAACGCGCGCGCGTCGTTGATATCCGAGAAGATAATTTCTTTGTTGCCAGTTACGAGCTGCTCGAAGATATTCTGCCCGAGGACGATCGTGAGCTTGAAATACTTTCGCGCTCGATACTGGGTGTGTTTGATCAGTATGTAAAACTCAACAAAAAGATTCCCGCAGAAATTTTAACATCGCTGGCTGGCATTGATGAACCTTCGCGCCTGTCGGATACCATCGCTGCGCATATGTCGTTGAAGCTCGATGAAAAGCAGAAAGTGCTGGAGATGTTCGACGTGCACAAACGTCTTGAATATCTGATGAGTTTGATTGATGCAGAAATTGATCTGCTGCAGATTGAAAAACGTATCCGTGGCCGCGTTAAACAGCAAATGGAAAAAAGTCAGCGCGAGTATTATCTCAACGAGCAGATGAAAGCGATTCAGAAAGAGCTCGGTGATATGGAAGATGCGCCGAACGAAGTTGAAGAGCTTGCGCGTCGTATCGAAGAAGCGGGTATGAGTAAGGAGGCGAAAAAGAAAGCCACCACCGAACTCAATAAACTCAAGATGATGTCACCGATGTCAGCCGAAGCGACTGTGGTCAGAAACTACATCGACTGGCTGGCCGACTGCCCGTGGAAGAAAAAGAGCAAGATTCGTAATGATCTCGCAGCCGCAGAAAAAGTGCTGAATGATGATCACTATGGACTGGAAAAAGTCAAAGAACGCATACTCGAATATCTTGCTGTACAGCAACGCGTTAAAAAACTCAAAGGCCCGATTTTGTGTCTGGTCGGACCACCGGGTGTAGGTAAAACCTCTCTGGGCCAGTCTATCGCGCGTGCGACCAATCGCAAGTACACGCGTATGGCGCTGGGCGGTGTGCGTGATGAATCTGAAATTCGTGGCCACCGTCGCACCTATATTGGTTCATTGCCAGGCAAGGTGATTCAGAATTTATCGAAGGTTGGCACGCGTAATCCGCTGTTCCTGCTGGACGAAATCGACAAGATGGCGGCCGATTTTCGTGGTGATCCTGCATCGGCTTTGCTGGAAGTGCTCGATCCCGAACAGAACCATACTTTTTCAGATCACTATCTGGAAGTCGATTTTGACCTGTCGGATGTGATGTTTGTTGCGACTGCGAATTCGTTGAATATTCCTGCGGCATTGCTTGATCGTATGGAAGTGATCCGGTTGCCGGGCTATACCGAAGATGAAAAAGTCGAGATCGCGAAAAATTATTTATTGCCCAAGCAAATAGAGAATAACGGTCTTAAACCAGAAGAGCTTGTGTTGAACGATGCGGCTTTGCGCGACATGGTACGTTTGTACACGCGTGAATCGGGTGTGCGTGGACTGGAACGCGAGATCGCGAAGGTTTGCCGCAAGGTGGTCAAGGAGATGGTGTTGCATCCCAAGGGTAAAAGTGTGCACGTAACTGCACGCAACCTGGAAAAATATCTCGGCGTCAAACGTTTCCGTTACGGTGTTGCAGAAGAGAAAGACCAGATCGGTCAGGTCAATGGCCTGGCCTGGACTGAAGTGGGTGGTGAGTTGCTGACCATCGAAGCCGCTGTCGTTCCCGGTAAGGGCAAGCTGGCGCACACCGGTCAGCTGGGCGATGTCATGCAGGAATCTATCCAGGCGGCCATGACCGTGATTCGCAGCCGCTCCGCTTCGCTTGGACTGGCTCCAGATTTTCAGGAAAACAAGGATATTCATATCCATGTGCCTGAAGGTGCGACGCCCAAAGACGGTCCTAGCGCAGGCATAGGCATGTGTACCGCACTGGCGTCTGTATTAACCGGGATACCTGTGAAAGCGAGCGTCGCCATGACAGGTGAAATCACCCTGCGTGGCGAGGTTTTACCCATTGGTGGCTTAAAGGAAAAATTACTGGCGGCACATCGCGCGGGTATCGCTACGGTGATTATTCCACTGGAAAACAAGAAGGATCTTGCTGAAATTCCCAAGAATGTTCTTGCAAAACTGGATATTAGACCTTTGCAATGGATTGATCAGGTATTCGACGTAGCTTTGCAAAAACCACCGACTCCACTTGAAGTAACACCCGCAAGTGACAGAAAGACAAGTGGACGTGGCAAAGGAAAAAAGTCTGATGACGCAATCAGGCCGCATTAAATAATCGACTGTAAAGCGAGAAAACGCTGTTTTTTTACTGGTTGCAGGGTATTTACGTTGACACGTGATGCTTGAGACTGGTATAAAAACAGCGTTTTTCAGTACTTATAAGCTGCATACGTTACTTTATTTTTGCCGCTAACAATAAAAGATACAAGACCTGAAAATCTGAAGAATAATTAATCCACCTCAATACGGGAAAATACAATGAATAAAACTGAACTGGTAGACGCTGTTGCAGAAACAGCAGGATTGACAAAAGCTGATGCCGCACGCGCACTTGATGGCGTAATTTCTGCAGTGTCTGGCGCACTCAAGCAGGGCGACCAGGTAAGTATTGTTGGCTTTGGCTCGTTCATGGTTCGTAAACGTTCAGCCCGCACCGGCCGCAACCCACAGACAGGCGCTGAGATCCAGATTTCGGCTGCTAATGTTCCTGCATTCAAGCCTGGCAAAGCGCTGAAGGATGCCGTAAACTAGCGCGCTTCTTCAGACGGGGTGCTTAGCTCAGCTGGTAGAGCGTCGCCCTTACAAGGCGAATGTCGGGGGTTCGATCCCCTCAGCACCCACCAATTACGGACCGGTAGTTCAGCTGGTTAGAATGCCGGCCTGTCACGCCGGAGGTCGCGGGTTCGAGTCCCGTCCGGTCCGCCATTATTGATATCCATTTCTGTGTTGAATCCCGCTCCCGAGCTGAAAAGCTGTGATTATGTTCGGCTGTGCGGGTTTAATCAGATATAATCCGTCCCGCTGTGTACCCATAAATGCAATTCAGGTTGAAGAGTCAGATTCATGTTACAGGCGATAAGTGATAGAACAAAAGGCTGGTTAGGTGGAGCGGTAATTGCGCTGATCACCTTGCCCTTTGCGCTGTGGGGAATATCCTCCTATTTTAGTGGCGGCAAAATCCAGGATGCTGCGTCTGTGGACGGCAACAAGATTTCAGTACGGCAACTGGAAAACAGCGTTACCCGAGAAAAGCAGCAATTGCGTCAGCGCTTTGGCAATAAGCTTCCGTTCTCCGACGCAATGATCAAAAAAGAAGTGCTTGATCAGCTGGTCAACCAGAAAGTGCTTGATATATACACTCAGAAGAATGGCTATCGGGTTTCTGATTTCCAGCTGTTCGCTAATATCAAGTCCATCTTTAGTCAGGATGGAAAGTTTGATCGCGATGTATTTGAAAACGCAGTGCGCGCGCAGGGTGAAACTGTCCCTCAATTTGAAAATGAATTACGCGATCAAATTCGCGTCAGCCAGTTTAATAATGGTGTTCGTTCTACAGTAATAGTGACGGATGCTGAAGCTGAACGGCTTGCCAGACTTGAGGCGCAGCAGCGTGAAATCAGTTTGCTCAGATTCAAAGTGGCGAATCAGATGCCTGAGGTCAAGGTGACTGATGCTGATGTTCAGAAAGCCTATGACTCACAACCTCAGCAGTTTATGACGCCGGAGCAGGTATCGGTTGATTATATTGAACTGACCGATGCGAATTTTGAAAAAGACATAAAAGTCGATGAACAAAAAATCCAGCAGGCTTATAACAGTTATGTTGCGCAGGTTGAACAGAAGGAACAACGTAAAGCCAGCCATATCCTGATCAAACCTGAGCCTGATCGCGCGGCAGCGATGAAAAAGATCGAGAAGATTAAAAAGCTGCTTGCTGAAGGTAAATCCTTCGCCAGTCTGGCGAAAAAGTATTCGGACGACAAAGGTTCTGCTGTAAATGGCGGTTCACTCGACTGGGTCGACCGTGGGCAAATGGTGAAACCTTTCGAAGATGCTTTGTTCAAGTTGAAAAAGCCGGGTGATGTCAGTGATGTCGTCGAGACCCAGTTTGGCCTGCATTTGATAAAGCTTGATGATATCCGCAAGCAGAAACCACAATCACTGGCCAGCAAACGTGATTCGATTATTGCCAAATTGAAGCATGATGCTGTCGGCGGGATGTTCTATGATGCTTCCGAGAAAATGGCAAACACTTCATACGAAAACCCGGACAGCCTGGATGCAACCGCTAAAGCGATCGGCGTGCCAGTCAAAACATCTGGCTTAATGACGCGCACATCGGGCACCGGGATCGGGGCGAATCCGAAAGTACGTGAGGCTGCGTTCTCGAGCCAGGTGCTGGATGATCACCTGAACAGTGATGTTATCGACCTGGGGTCCGATCATGTTGTGGTTTTGCGTGTGCATGAACACGTGCCTGCACGCAAATTACCGCTGGAAAAAGTACGCGCATCGCTAACCGAACAGTTGCAGCACGAAAAAGCGGAGGCGCTGACCGAGACCCGGGCGCGTGAGGTCAAAGATCAGATTATGGCAGGTAAGCCCGCCAGCAGCTTTGTCGCAAAGGGCGTTACATTAGATAAACCGATGATGCTCAAGCGCACCGACACTGGCAAGCTGAATCCTGCTGCTTTACGGCTGGCGTTTGAAATGGACAAAACCACAGGCGAATAAAGTAACTGCGGCTGAAACCGTACTGGACGGTGCTGATGTGGCTGTTATTATCTTGCACAAGGTTGTGACTCCGGAGAAAGTTGACAAGAGTCAGCTGGATGAAATCAAACGCCGCAGACAGTCTGATTTTGCTATCAGCGAATACAAAGCGGCGCTTTCGGAAATCAGCGCAGGATTTAAAATCGAGAAAAACAGCAAAGTGCTGAAGCAATAAACTATCGCGCATAAGGCTGCGTTGTGGTGTGCGTTCCTGTTAAGTGTTGCCAGGTGTTGCCTGGCAACAGCACACGAGGTGATGGTATGAAAAAATTGCCGGCGTGGTTTTTGCGTTCTCCACTCAAGTGGCCCCTGTACGGGCAAATACTTTTCGCATTGCTGCTGGCCATTATCGTGGGTGTCAGCTTTAGCAGTACCACCGAATTTTTCGGAATTTCACTTCTCAGTATCACTTCGTATCTCGGCAGTCTGTTTCTGAATGCCCTGAAAATGTTGATTGTGCCTCTGATCGTGTCTTCGATTATTGTCGGCATGATGGAGCTCGATGGTGATGCGCTGGGACGTCTTGGTGGTAAAACCTTGCTTTATTATTTAGTCACCAGTTTTGTCGCGATTCTGACCGGCCTGGTTCTGGTGAACATTATCCAGCCGGGACTGAGCTCGGGTGAGGCGGCACGCGATAGTATTGGCCTTGCCAAAACCGCGAATGAAGTCATACAGAATGTCTCGGGGCATGGTGTGGCGGATGTGGCGAATGTGTTTTTGCAGATGATACCGAGCAATATCGTTGCCGCGGCAGCCGATGGCCAGATGCTGGGACTGATTTTTTTCAGTCTGCTGTTCGGTTATTTTATTTCTAAACTGAAAAGTTCTCAGGCCACGGCACAAAAGCAGTTCTGGCAGGGTCTGCTGGACATCATGATGCAGATGACCGAACTGGTGATGAAGTTTTCACCTCTGGGCGTATTCGCACTGGTGTGCAAGGTGATTCTGCTCTCTGGCATGGATGCTTTTGTACCACTGGCCTGGTTTTTTCTCACGGTTATTCTTGCGCCTCGCAGTGCATATGTTTGTCACGCTGCCGTTAATTCTCAGACTGGTGGCCCGCGTCAGCCCGACACGCCATTTCAAAGCGATGATGCCTGTGTTGCTGATGGCATTTTCGACCAGTTCGTCATCGGCTACGCTGCCAGTGACCATGGACAGCGTAGAAACCCGTGCTGGTGTTTCCAATCGCGTGGTGGGGTTCACGCTGCCGCTGGGCGCTACGGTCAATATGGATGGTACCGCCCTGTATGAATGCGTGGCTGCGATGTTCATTGCCCAGGCCTATGGCCTGCATCTGTCTTTCGCTACACAATTTACAGTGGTGGTAATCGCATTGCTAACCTCGGTCGGTGTGGCCGGTATCCCTTCGGCCAGTCTGGTCGCGATCGGTGTCATTCTCGGTGCGATCGGCCTGCCGCTCGAAGGCATAGGGCTGATTATGGTGGTGGATCGGGTGCTGGACATGTGTCGCACCGCAGTCAATGTGTTCAGCGATACCTGCTGTGCGGTGACGATTGCCCGGCTGGAAGGCGAGGACGGGGTGCTGGAAGAAGCCGCCAGAGGCTGAGATCTGGCGGCTCTGTGATCAATCGTCTTTGGCGATCGTGCCCATCAGCCCGGCAGTGTGATACCCGGCATCGACATAGGTGACTTCACCGGTGATACCGCTGGCCAGGTTCGAGCACAGAAAGGCGGCGCAGTTGCCGACTTCTTCGATAGTGATATTACGGTGCAGTGGCGCGCTTTGTTCCACGTGTTCCAGTATGGTGTTGAAGCCGGAGATGCCTTTGGCGGCCAGGGTTTTGATCGGCCCGGCGGAGATCGCATTCACGCGAATACCTTCCGATCCCAGAGAGTGCGCCAGATAGCGCACATTGGCTTCCAGACTGGCCTTGGCCAGACCCATGACATTGTAGCCGGGGAAAGCGCGTACCGCGCCGAGATAGCTCAGGGTCAGGATGGCGGCATCTTCGCGATTCTGCATCATGTGTCTGCCAGCCTTGGCGATCGCGGCCAGACTGTAGGAGCTGATATCGTGGGCCTTGCTGAAACCTTCGCGGGTCAGGTTATCGAGATAATCACCTTCCAGCATTTCCTTGGGTGCGAATGCGACCGAGTGAATGATGATATCGAGTGATTCCCAGTAGTCATCGAGTTTTTCAAAGACCGCTTCGATCTGGGCATCGTCTTCCACATCGCAGGGCAACACAATATCCGAGTCGCATTCGCCAGCAAGTTTTTCCACGCGTTCGCGCAGACGTTCGCCCATGTAGGTAAATGCCAGTTCGGCGCCTTCACGATGCATGGCCTTGGCGATGCCCCAGGCGATCGAGCGGTTGCTGGCAACACCAAAGATCAGTGCGCGTTTACCTGTCATAAAGCCCATAGTGTGTCTCCCCAAATAAAGTACTGTAAACTTGGGCGACCTGACGCCGCCGCAATCTTCAATACTGGCGGATTATACAGAGAAACAGGAAAAACACTATGCGACAGCTGAACTCGTTAGACTCTGACTGTCTCAGGACTTTATTACTGGATTACGTACATATCGCATAGCCCCGGCAGCCCAGAATCCATGAATACTCCAGTCACCAGATATCTTGCGGTCATTATTGCGGCCTTATCATTGTTGCTTAGTCAGAATACCTGGGCAGCGTATTCCATGGCCATGGGCTATACGCCCAAGTACGCTCAGCATTTTGATCATTTTGACTATGTAAATCCAAACGCGCCCAAAGGCGGTAATCTGGTGCTGCTCCGGTTTTGGCAGCTTTGACAGCCTGAATCCGTTTTTGCTGAAAGGCATATCGGCGGAAGGCCTGGGTACACTGGTGTTCGAGAGCCTGCTCGAGAAAAGTCTCGACGAACCGTTCAGTGAGTATGGTTTGCTGGCCGATGATTTCTGGCAGGCAAAAGATGGTTTGTCGGTTACTTTTCACATCAATCCCAAAGCCCGGTTCTCGAATGGTAAGCCGGTAACTGCGAAAGATGTGAAATTTTCGTTTGATACTCTGATGAGCGACAAGGCGCATCCACAATATCGGTTTTATTATGCCGATGTTAAGTCGGCCACGGTGGTCAACAGGCTTACCGTGCGGTTTGATTTCAGAAAAAAGAATCGCGAGCTGCATCTGATCGTGGGTGATATTCCTGTATTCTCCCGCGACTGGTTGCAGGGTAAACCCTTCGATAAAACCAGCAGGCTCATACCCATTGCCAGTGGCCCGTACACAGTCGCTGACTATCAGGTCGGAAAAATTATTCGTTATAAACGCAATCCCAACTACTGGGCCAAAGATCTTCCGGTGCGCAAGGGCATGTATAATTTTGATACAGTCACGTATAAATACTATAAGGATACGACGGTAGCGCTGGAGGCCTTCAAGGCCGGGGAGTTCGATTTCTTTTTTGAAAATTATTCAAAGCGCTGGGCGCGGGACCATGTTGGCCCGAAATATGACTCGGGTGAAATCATTAAAACCGAATTAAGCAATAGCAATGATGCAGGCATGCAGGGCTTTGCGATGAATACCCGGCGCGACAAATTCAAGGATGTGCGTGTGCGCAAAGCCCTGGCGCTGGCGTTTGATTTTGCCTGGTCGAACAAACACCTGTTCTATAATCAGTATGTGCGTAATAACAGTTATTTCAGCAACACCGAGCTGGCAGCGACCGGCTTGCCGAAAGGCAAAGAGCTGGCCTTGCTCAACCAGTATCGTAAACAATTGCCAGCCAGTGTTTTTGATACGATCTGGCATGCGCCGAATACAGACAAGCCGGGTTCGCTTCGTGAAAATCTGAAAAAAGCGCGTGACTTACTGGCAGAGGCTGGCTGGACCGTGCAGGATGGTGTTCTTAAGAATGCCAAAGGCGAACCTTTTATTCTCAATGTGCTTCTGGTGCAAAAAGGCTTTGAACGCATTTTTGGTCCTTATGCACGAAATCTAAAACGCCTTGGTATCCAGACCAATTATCGTACTGTCGATGCGACCCTGTATCAGCGCCGGGTCGATAATTTTGATTTTGATATGGTGGTTGCCAGTTTTCCGGAATCGATGTCGCCGGGGAATGAATTGCGCAATATGTTTAGCTCGGAATCCGCGGATAAAAACGGTTCGAGTAATCTTGCCGGGTATTCGCAGTCCGGTGGTCGATGCGCTGGTCGATAAAGTGATCAATGCAAAAGACCGTGCAGACCTAGTAGTTGCAACCCATGCGCTGGACAGGGTGCTGCTCGCCGGTGAATACGTAGTGCCAAACTGGTATATCAACAAACACCGGATTGCCTACCGTAGTGTGCTAGGCAAGCCTTCTGTGACGCCGCTGTATTATGACCCCATCACCTGGCTGCTCAAGGCCTGGTGGTGGAAAGGATCAAAAAAATAGATGTTCGCGTATATCATCAAACGCCTGCTGTTAATGATCCCGACGCTGTTCGGTGTCATGCTGGTGACCTTTGCGGTGACCCAGTTTGTGCCCGGTGGGCCGGTGGAACAGCTGGTCTCGCAGCTCGAAGGTAAAGGGCACGTGGGTGAGGCGAGCAGTGGTACCCAGGGGCTGTACCGGGGTGCCACCGGCCTTGATCCCGAGCGCGTCAAGGAGATTCGCAAGCTCTATGGCTTTGATAAGCCGGTGTACGAACGCTTTATCACCATGATGAAAAACTATCTCAGTTTTAATTTTGGAGATAGTTATTTTCATAATGAATCGGTGGTCAAGCTGGTGATTTCCAAGTTGCCGGTGTCGATCAGTCTGGGTATGTGGACGTTTTTTATTGTTTATCTCACCTGCATTCCACTGGGTATTGCCAAGGCGGTGCGAGACGGCACGAACTTTGATGTCGCGACCAGCACTCTGATTTTAATCGGCTATGCGATACCGGGTTTTGTGCTGGGTATTACTTTGCTGGTTTGTTCGGCGGCGGCAGTTTCTGGGACGTGTTTCCCCTGCGCGGCCTGGTTTCTGACAACTGGCACAATCTCGACTGGTTTCACAAAATAACCGATTATCTCTGGCACATGACCCTGCCGATTATTTCTTCGGTCATCGGTAGTTTTGCGATCATGACCATGCTGACCAAGAACAGTTTTATCGAAGAAATTCGTAAACAGTATGTGCTCACTGCACGCGCCAAAGGACTGACTGAAAACGCAGTGTTGTACAAACACGTGTTTCGCAATGCGATTATCCCGCTTATTACAGGTTTTCCATCAGCGTTTATTACCGCATTTTTTACCGGCAGCCTGTTGATCGAAACTATATTTTCGCTTGATGGACTTGGTCTGCTTTCATATGACTCGGTATTAAAGCGTGACTATCCTGTTGTGCTGGGTACCTTGTTCATGTTCACGCTGCTTGGGCTGGCAGCTAAATTAATTGCAGATATCAGTTATGTGCTAATTGATCCGCGCATTCATTTTGATTCGGTTGATAATAAGTGAGTGTGATGGCAGAGCGGAAAAAATACCTTTCACCGGGTCAGCGCGCATGGTTGCGTTTTAAAAGTAATCGCCGTGGTTACGTCAGCCTCTGGATTTTTGCTTTTATATTTGTGCTCAGTCTGTTCGCGGAAGTGTTGTGCAACGACAAGCCTCTGGTGGTGTATTACAACTCATCGTTTTATTTCCCTGTGTTCAAGGCCTACCCTGAAACGACTTTTGGTGGCGATTTCAAAACCGAAACAGATTATGCGGATGACTATATACATAAGCGGATTACAACCAATGGTAACTGGATTATCAACCCACCCGATCCGTATAGTTACAATACGGTTAATTTCGACAGCGAACTGGCTAATCCGGCGCCGCCATCATCGCAAAATATTCTTGGCACGGATGATCGTGGCCGAGATGTGCTGGCGCGCCTGGTATATGGCTTTCGCATTTCGGTATTGTTTGCGTTTGCGCTCACTACCATCGGTGTCCTGATCGGTATTGCTGCCGGAGCGGTGCAGGGGTATTTTTCCGGCAGGCTGGATCTGTTTATGCAACGCGCGATTGAAGTCTGGTCTTCAATGCCGGAATTGTACTTGCTGATTATTTTCGCTTCTATTTTTCAGCCCAGTATCTGGTTGTTGATTATCCTATTATCCATGTTTGGCTGGATGGGGCTGTCGGATTATGTGCGTGCTGAATTTCTGCGCGGCCGGAATATGGATTATGTGCGTGCAGCACGTGCCATGGGCCAGTCTGACTTTACAATTATGCGGCGTCATCTGCTCCCCAATAGCATGACGCCGGTGATTACTTTTTTACCTTTTCGCATCAGTGGCTCGATACTGTCTCTGACCAGTCTGGATTTTCTTGGCCTCGGTGTGCCGCCCAGCACGCCCAGTCTCGGTGAACTGCTATCACAGGGTAAAGAGAATATTGAGGCCTGGTGGTTGTCGTTGAGTACCTTTATTGTGCTGGTAGGCACCTTGATGCTCTTGATTTTTATTGGTGAAGCCTTGCGCGAAGCGCTGGATACAAGAAGAAACTGATATGTCAGAGCCTTTAATTAAAATTGAAAACCTGTCGGTCACTTTCAAAACCCAGATGGAAGATGTGGAAGCCGTGCGCAATATCAGTTTTGAAATCGGCAAAGGTGAAAATCTGGCACTTGTCGGCGAATCCGGTTCGGGTAAATCAGTAACTGCGCTGTCATTATTAAAATTGCACGATGAAAAGCAGGTGAGTTATCCCACGGGCGCTATTCATTTTGCAGGCAAGGACCTGATAAAGATGAGCGATGCGAAAATGCGCGCTGTTCGAGGCAGTGAAATATCCATGATTTTTCAGGAGCCCATGACTTCATTGAATCCGGTGTATCCCATCGGCACGCAAATTGAAGAAGTGCTGCTTTTGCACAATGTGATAACACGCGCTGAAGCTCGTAAACGCTCGATTGAATTGCTGGATCGTGTGGGTATCAGGCAGCCGGAAAAACGCGTAAATGAATTTCCGCACAGACTGTCTGGCGGTCAGCGTCAACGTGTGATGATCGCGATTGCACTTGCCTGTGATCCGGTTCTACTGATTGCCGATGAGCCGACCACTGCATTAGACGTCACTATTCAGCAGCAAATCCTGGATTTGCTGAAAGAGCTGCAACAGGAAATGGGTATGTCAGTGTTGCTGATCACTCATGATCTGAATCTGGTGCGGCGTTTTGCTTCACGCGTCTGTGTGATGCAACGCGGAGAAATCGTCGAGCAGGGTGATCGACAGGCGATATTCGACCATCCAAAGCACGAGTACACGCGATTTTTGCTGGACAGTGAGCCGGATAAAAAAATTGCC
Organism: uncultured Gammaproteobacteria bacterium; assembly: GCA_963721085.1. Taxonomy (GTDB): domain Bacteria; phylum Pseudomonadota; class Gammaproteobacteria; order SZUA-229; family SZUA-229; genus JASBSR01. The sequence continues at coordinate 47,026 of CAVRHW010000018.1, read as the reverse complement.
AATATTCAGCCGCAGGATGAAATTATTCTGGAAACAACCAACCTGCACTGTCATTTTCCAATTACCCGCGGATTTTTCAAGCGCCAGGTAGACAGCATCCGTGCTGTGGACGATGTCAGTTTGCAATTACGTTCTGGTGAAACGCTGGGTATCGTAGGCGAGTCCGGCTCTGGAAAAACGACCCTGGGAATGAGTTTGCTGCGACTGGTCGAATCCAGCGGTGTGATTCGTTATCGCGAACATGAGATTTCCAGTTATCGTGAAAAACGTATCCGGCCTTTGCGCAAAAACTTTCAGGTCGTATTTCAGGACCCGTATTCTTCCCTGTCACCACGGATGACCGTGGAACAGATCTTAAGCGAAGGCCTGCTGCTGCATTATCCGCAGCTCGATCGCGAGCAGCGTTACCAGCGCATCATGAAAATTCTCGATGAGGTCGGGCTGGAGGAGGACGTGCTATGGCGCTATCCGCACGAATTTTCCGGTGGCCAACGGCAAAGAATCGCGATTGCGCGCACCGTGATTCTGGAGCCGGAAGTGATCCTGCTCGACGAGCCCACCAGTGCGCTGGATGTGTCGGTACAAAAACAGGTGCTGGCGTTGCTGGCCGATCTTCAGCAGAAACACCAGCTCAGTTATCTGTTCATCAGCCATGATCTGCGTGTGGTGCGCGCCATGTCGCATCGGGTGATCGTGATGCGAGACGGTAAAGTGGTCGAAACCGGTGATGTGGAAACAGTATTCGACCATCCTGCCGAGGACTATACCCGGGCGCTGGCACGGGCCTCGCTGTATCACTAGGCCGTAGTGCCTGCGAAGACCCTGCTTATTTCCCCATAACTATCCCGGTTTAGCGAGCGGTCTATCCCCAATGAGATTGCGCTGCGCTCAGTCAATACTTGACTGTTTTAGTAGGTATTAGTAGAATTACCCTACTATTTTAGTCAGGAATTACAGGAGCCCAATCATGCGTTTATCAACCAAAGGCCGCTACAGCGTTACTGCCATGCTTGATCTTGCTATCCACGACAAAGCGGGGTCGGTGACACTGGCCGATATTTCACAATGTCAGGGTATTTCCTTGTCCTATCTCGAGCAACTGTTTGCCAAATTGCGCAAACATAAACTGGTCAAAGGCGTGCGTGGTCCTGGCGGGGGCTATCGTCTGGCACGTCCTGCCGATCAGATCAGCATCGCCGAAATCATCAGCGCGGTCGATGAAAATGTCGACGTGACACGTTGCGCAGGCAAGGGCGATTGCCAGGACGGTGAACAATGCCTGACCCATGAACTGTGGTCGGATCTTAGCGATCGCCTGTACCAGTTTCTGGACAACATCACGCTGGCACAATTTGTCGATCGTCCCGGAATACCCGAGCTGTCGATGCAGCGCGATAAAATGATCGGCCGTTTCATTCTTGCTCGCAAACAGGCTGAAGCACTGAATCAGGGCAGAACTAACCGCAACCAGAGTCGTGTCGCGTGAATATGCAGCAAAAAGACCATCCCATCTACCTCGACTACAGCGCGACCACCCCGTGCGACGAACGTGTCGTGGCGGAGATGATCAAATACCTGGGCCCGGAGTCGTCCTACGGCAACCCGGCCTCGCGCAGTCACAGCTACGGCTGGACCGCGGAAGCGGCGGTGGAACAGGCGCGATCACAGGTCGCCGATCTGGTCGGCGCGGACCCGCGCGAAATCGTGTTCACCTCCGGCGCCACCGAAAGCGACAACCTCGCGCTCAAAGGCGCCGCCCACTTTTACCAGAAACGCGGCAAACACATCGTCACCTGCAAAACCGAACACAAAGCGGTACTGGACACCTGCCGCCAGCTGGAACGCGAAGGCTACGAAGTCACCTATTTAGATCCACTGCCCAACGGCCTGATCGATCTTGAACAATTCAAAGCCGCGCTCAGAGACGACACCATCCTCGCCTCCATCATGCACGTGAACAACGAAATCGGCGTGATCCAGGACATCGCCGCGATCGGCAATCTCTGCCGTGAACGCAACATCATCTTTCACGTCGACGCCGCACAAAGCGCCGGCAAAGTGCCGATCAACCTCGCCGAACTGCCGGTCGACCTGATGAGCTTCTCCGCCCACAAGATCTACGGCCCCAAAGGCATCGGCGCGCTCTACGTGCAGCGCAAACCCCGCATCCGCATCGAAGCCCAGATGCACGGCGGCGGCCACGAACGCGGCATGCGCTCGGGCACCCTGGCCACGCACCAGATCGTCGGCATGGGCGAAGCCTTCCGCATCGCCAAAGCCGAAATGGCCGCCGAGAACGAACGCCTGCTGACCTTAAGAAACCGCCTCTGGGACGGTGTCAAAGACATGGAAGAAGTGTATATCAACGGCGACCTGGAACAGCGCATCGCCGGCAACCTGAACATCAGCTTCAACTTCGTCGAAGGCGAATCGCTGATGATGGCCTTAAAAGACGTCGCGGTCTCCAGCGGATCGGCCTGCACCTCGGCCAGCCTCGAGCCCAGCTATGTCTTGAGAGCGCTGGGTCGCAACGACGAACTGGCACACAGCTCGATGCGCTTCACCCTGGGCCGATACACCACGGCAGAAGACATCGACACCACGGTCGCGCACGTGCGCACAGCGGTCGAAAAGCTCAGAGAACTGTCCCCCTTATGGGACATGTACAAAGAAGGCATCGACCTTGAAAGTGTCAAATGGGCTGCGCATTAAATGCGCATAGCACATTTAATGCAATGAACAAGTGAACAATGAACAATGAATAAATGAACAGTCAAAACATGATAAGCCTTTAATTATTCATTTTCATTTTTCATTTTCACTTGTAACAGCAACGAATGAAGAAAACAGCGTCTAAAAACCAGACGCTAACACAGAGACAAAAGAGGCACACCACCATGGCTTACAGCGAAAAAGTATTAGACCACTACGAAAACCCGAGAAACGTCGGCAGTTTTGGTAAAGACGACGAGAATGTCGGCACCGGCATGGTGGGTGCGCCGGCCTGTGGCGATGTGATGCGCCTGCAGATCAAGGTGGGTGATAATGGCATCATCGAAGACGCGGTGTTCAAGACCTACGGCTGTGGCAGTGCGATTGCCTCCAGCTCCTTACTGACCGAATGGGTCAAGGGCAAGACCCTGGACGAAGCCAAAGCGATCAAGAACACGCAGATCGCCGAAGAACTGGCCCTGCCGCCGGTGAAGATCCATTGTTCGGTACTGGCCGAAGATGCGATCAATGCGGCGATCGATGATTACAGAAAAAAACACGCCTGATACTCTATCTATGCTATATATCAGGCATCCGCGACGCCGGTTTTTAATTTTATAGTTTGCCTGTAGTTTGCGTCTATTCGCGAGTCTGTTTTTAGTATGATGACTTCATCGCAGCAGCCAACACGCTTTCAGCGTAATTTGTTTATAGTTATCTGTTTGTTTTCCATGTTGTTTTTAGCGCTATGGTATCACGTCTTTGCGTACTGAACATGGCTATGACAAAACCAGCCCCCCTGATTTTACGGCTATCTCTGATACTGATAGCCGCAAGCAGAGTTTTATCGATTTTCTGTACCCCCTGATAGTGGAACAAAACCGCAAAATTCTGCAGCAGCGAACAACATTGATAGCGATCAATCGCCAGCTGCAGAAGACGGGTCAAATGACAACCGATCAGGCGTTCTGGCTGGAACGGCTCGCAGGACATTATTCTGTGGACTACGATCCGATGGACAAACAGGCATCCATCAAAGCGCTGCTGAAAAAAGTGAACGTGATCCCGCCATCTCTGGTGTTAGCGCAGGCGGCGAACGAAACAGCATGGGGCGTTTCACGCTTTGCGATCGAGGCGAATAATTATTTTGGGCAGTGGTGTTACCGAGAAGGTTGTGGCCTGGTGCCACTGGCCCGTGGTGAGGGCCTGAGCCATGAAGTCAAAAGCTTTACTTCGGCCGCAGATTCTGTCAAATCCTATTTTGATATTCTCAACAGTGCCGGTGCTTACACGCACCTGCGCACACTCAGGCAACAGCTGCAGGACCAGAAAAAACCCCTGACCGGTTTTGAACTGGCTGCGGGACTGTCAAAATACTCCGAACGCGGCGCGGCTTATGTCAGCAGCATTCGCAGTCTTATCGAAGCTAATGATCTACAGGATTACGCGGACGACATTAGTCTTTCCTCTGGAGAACATCGGCCAGAGCTCGCGTTCTAGATACACTGCCGGTGTGTTTTTGCTGATCTGAAACCGGAGCGCCCTGCGGCTTGCTGTGGAACACCTTGCTTCTTAATCCGCGGCATGGTCTGTATAATGCCGTACTTATATTGGTATTCATTGGGGAAATCACGTGCTAGAAGCCTATCGTAAACACGTTGCCGAACGAGCATCCGAAGACCTGCCGCCACTGCCGCTAGAAGCAGAGCAGGTCGCCGAGCTGATTGAGTTAATCAAAAAGCCGCCACAGGGCGAGGCTGAATTTCTGCTCGATCTGCTAGTACACCGTGTTCCAGCGGGCGTTGATCAGGCTGCCTATGTGAAAGCGGCATTTCTGGCCGATGTTGCCAAAGGCAATGTTGAGTGCGGGCTGATTGATCGGGTACGTGCGACCGAACTGCTGGGTACCATGCTGGGTGGTTACAACATTGCACCTCTGGTTGAATTGCTTGATGACGAGGTCACTGCGGACGCGGCTGCCACCGCGCTGTCACACACGCGACTGATTTACGATGCTTTTCACGATGTCGCAGACAAGGCCAGCAAAAATAAAGCAGCGGAGAAAGTGCTACGTTCCTGGGCCGATGCCGAATGGTTTACTTCAAAGCCTGCGCTGGAAGAAGAAATCACAGTCACTGTGTACAAGGTACCGGGTGAGACTAATACTGATGATCTGTCTCCGGCCACAGAGGCCTGGAGCCGTCCGGATATTCCGTTACACGCCAAATCCATGCTGGCGTCAAAAATGGATAAGCCACTGGAAACCATTGCTGAACTCAAACAAAAAGGTCATCGAATCGCATATGTCGGTGATGTTGTCGGTACCGGTTCTTCGCGCAAGTCCGCGATCAACTCGGTGCTCTGGCACATGGGTGTTGAAATTCCTTACGTACCAAACAAGCACGAAGGCGGGATTATACTTGGCAACAAGATTGCACCGATTTTTTTCAACACCGCAGAAGATTCCGGTGCGCTACCTATCGAATGCGATGTTTCCAGCATGGAAACCGGTGATGTCATTCGCATTCGTCCTTACGATGGCGTTATTCTCAGTGAAAATGGTGAAGAGATTTGCACATTTACACTGAAGCCGACTACATTGTCCGACGAAGTCCGCGCTAATGGCCGTATCCCTTTAATCATTGGTCGTGGTTTAACTGATCGTGCACGCGAGTTTCTCGGTGAAGAACCTTCAGATGTTTTTTTACGTCCCACGACTTCGGCAGACACTGGCAAAGGATTTACCCTGGCGCAAAAAATAGTTGGCAAGGCCTGTGGTGTGGCAGGCGTGCGTCCCGGTACCTATTGCGAACCACGTATGACCACGGTGGGTTCGCAGGACACCACTGGTGCGATGACGCGCGATGAACTAAAAGAACTTGCCTGCCTGGGCTTTACTGCAGACCTGGTCATGCAGAGTTTTTGTCATACCGCGGCGTATCCAAAACCGGTCGATATCAAGCTGCAGCATGAGCTACCAGATTTTATGCAAACGCGAAGCGGTGTGTCTTTGCGCCCGGGTGATGGCATTATTCATTCCTGGCTCAATCGAATGATTTTGCCTGACACGGTCGGTACTGGTGGTGATTCGCATACCCGTTTCCCAATGGGTATCAGTTTTCCTGCTGGTTCGGGGCTGGTCGCGTTTGCTGCAGCGCTCGGTGTGATGCCGCTGGATATGCCGGAATCGGTGCTGGTGCGTTTCAAAGGTGAAATGCAACCGGGTATAACGCTGCGTGACCTGGTGAATGCCATTCCCTATACTGCGATTCAAAAAGGCCTGCTCACAGTTGAAAAAAGGGGCAAGACAAATGTCTTCAATGGCCGCGTTCTGGAAATTGAAGGCCTGCCGGATTTAAAACTGGAACAGGCATTTGAATTTGCCGATGCCTCGGCAGAACGTTCTGCTAATGGTTGTACGGTGCGTTTGAACAAGGAACCGATTATTGAATATTTAAATTCAAACATCGTGTTGCTGAAGTGGATGATTGCCAATGGGTATGAAGACAAACGTACTCTACAACGACGCATCAATGCCATGCAGGACTGGCTGAAAGATCCGCAACTACTGGAAGCTGACGCGGATGCAGAATATGCCGAAATTATCGAGATTGATCTTGCCGATATTAAAGAGCCATTGCTCGCCTGCCCGAATGACCCGGACGATATCAAACCTTTATCTGAAGTAGCGGGCGATAAAGTCGATGAAGTGTTTATTGGCTCCTGTATGACCAATATCGGACACTATCGCGCAGCGGGCAATGTGCTGGACGGGATTACCAGTCTGCCAACAAAAATGTGGATCGTGCCACCCACTCGAATGGACGAACACCAGTTAATGGAAGAAGGGTATTACAGTATTTTTGGCAGAGCAGGCGCACGCACCGAAATACCGGGCTGCTCATTGTGCATGGGCAACCAGGCACGTGTTGCGGATGGAGCGACCGTCATATCAACTTCGACGCGTAATTTCCCAAATCGCCTTGGAAAAGATGCTAATGTCTATCTCGGCTCAGCTGAACTCAGCGCGGTGACTGCAACGCTGGGATACTTGCCGACCGTGGCTGAGTATCTTTCAAAAGTAGAAAAGTTAAAGCCCATGAGCGCAGATATTTATCGCTATCTCAATTTTGACCAGATCGATAATTATGTTGCTTCAGCCGAAGGTATTGAGGTCGCGTTGTCATAAAACATGATTAAAACTTTGTTCTTTATTGCTGGTGGTGGCGCGGTGGGCGCGATTTTACGTTACGGCGCATCCCTGGGTGTATATTCTCTGTTCGGCAGAGGGTTTCCCTATGGCACGCTATTCGTGAATGTGGTGGGGTCATTGTTGATGGGGACCCTCAGTATTATTTTGCTTGACCGTTATAATGTTGGCCCGGAATGGCGTGCAGCAATTCTGGTAGGTTTGCTGGGAGCGTTCACTACCTTTTCGACATTTTCGATCGAAACAATGAATTTACTTGAACAGGGCGATCTTACTCGTGCCATGCTAAATATTGCTGTGAGCGTGGTGCTGTGCCTGCTGGCCGTATGGGTGGGCTTGATAATTGGGAGACAGCTATGAAAATAACTGTAGCAAGAATTTATGTGACTGAAGGCTCGCATATACACGACAAGATTTTTCAGCGCCTGCACGACGAACATAAGGTTAAAGGCCTGACCATGTTTCGTGGCATCGCAGGTTTTGGTAAATCGGGCGAAACACATTCCTCGAGCCTGCTCGATATGTCTTTTGATTTACCCGTGGTGCTGGAATTCTTTGATGAAGAAGCGAATGTCAAAAAAGCTTTGCAGTCACTCAGCGATCTTATCAACTCGGGCAATGTTGTTACTTTTGCTGCCGAACTGAACCAGTAATACTATTATGCTTGATCCACGCTTACTTCGCGGCAGCCTTGACGATGTGTCTGCGCAACTGGAAAAACGCGGCTTTAAACTTGATGTGGCGTTGCTCGAAGCGCTGGAAGCAAAGCGTAAAGAGCATCAAACTGAAACCGAGGCGCTACAAAGTGAGCGCAATACTAAATCGAAAGGTATAGGCAAGGCGAAAGCGGCTGGAGAAAATATCCAGCCGCTGCTCGATGAAGTTGCAGGTCTGGGCGAAAAACTCGATGCCGCCAAGAATGAACTGCAATCCGTCCAGCAGAAAATGGATGACATATTGCTGGGCGTTCCTAATTTGCCACACCCGTCGGTGCCTGTGGGTCGTGACGAAAATGATAATGTGGAAATTCGTCGCTGGGGTGAACCGCGCCAGTTTGATTTTGAAATTCGTGATCATGTTGATCTGGGCGCAAATGATAACTGGATGGATTTTGAAACAGCAAGCAAGCTGACCGGTTCGCGTTTTGTGGTCTTGCGCAAACAGATGGCAAAACTGCACCGTGCCCTGATACAGTTCATGCTCGATTTACACACGTCCGAACATGCCTATGATGAAGTGTATGTTCCCTACATCGTCAACAGAGATAGCCTGAGAGGCACGGGACAGTTACCCAAGTTCGAAGAAGACCTGTTTTGTGTCGATGCTGAGCAGGGCTATTATTTAATTCCCACCGCAGAAGTGCCGGTGACCAATTTACTGCGCGACGAAATTGTGGATGCCGCGCAATTACCGCTGAAGTTTGTCTGCCACACTCCCTGTTTTCGTTCCGAAGCAGGTTCGTATGGAAAAGATACCCGCGGCCTGATTCGCCAGCACCAGTTTGAGAAGGTTGAGCTGGTACAGCTGGTGAAACCCGACGATGCCTGGGACGCACTGGAAACATTAACCGGACATGCGGAAACCGTATTACAAAAACTGGGTTTGCCTTATCGCGTGATGGCCTTGTGCAGCGGTGATATGGGTTTTTCCTCTGCCAAGACCTATGATCTTGAAGTCTGGTTACCGGGCCAGCAGACCTATCGTGAAATTTCATCCTGTAGCTGTTTTACCGATTTTCAGGCGCGGCGCATGCAGGCGCGCTGGCGTAATCCGGATACCGGTAAACCTGAGTTGCTCAATACCCTGAATGGTTCTGCGCTGGCGGTAGGCAGAACCCTGGTGGCTGTGCTGGAAAACTATCAGCAGGCCGATGGCAGTATCACAGTGCCCGAAGCGCTCAGACCTTACATGGGCTGGCGTTGAAGTGTTACAGGCCTGACCAAACTACAGTGCTCGGTGCTGAAATTATAAAATACATTCAATACATAAAGCGAAACCGCAGACTAATTTGACTGGATCAAATTGAACGCGTGTTTTTACGCGGCCCGAAGGGTGGAGGGCAGGAAGCCCGGAATATCCACGGAGTACACAGAGAAAAAACTTTCGCTAAAACAAAAATCCTGTGGGTTTGGTTTTTACAAATATATTCTCCGTGTTCTCTGCGTCTCTGTGGTTCCGGTTTTACAGCTGTGGCCTTTGCGGCCAATCCTGTATGATTCTATGATGACTACCTTACCCCAAAAGCTGTATTCCGCTGCCGCTGCTGCAGAACTCGATCGTGTTGCCAGCGCACAATTTAATATTCCTGCTTACACCTTGATGCGCCGCGCAGGGCGCGCAGCGTTTGACTGCCTGCTCGACTGTTTTCCCGAGGCGAAAACGATTCTGGTGCTGTGCGGTGCGGGAAATAATGCCGGTGATGGTTATGTGCTGGCGCGCCTGGCGCAGGCGCACGGTCTGCAGGTTCATCTGGTCACTCTGGTTGATATTGACCAGCTCAAAGGTATCGCGCAGCAGGCCTGTCGCCACTGGCTGGAAGTCGGTCGTGTACACACCTGGTCGGATGAGTATTTAGACCAGGCCGATGTTGTGGTTGATGCTTTATTAGGTACTGGATTGAAGCGCGCGGTTTCACCGGACTGGTGTGAGCTCATCAACACAGTCAATGCGTCTGAAGTGCCGGTGCTGTCGCTTGATCTGCCTTCAGGTTTGCTCGCAGATACCGGTGCGATTGCTGGCTGCGCGGTGCGTGCCGATGTCACCATGAGTTTTATCGCCTTGAAGCAGGGCCAGTTCACAGCGCAGGGCCTGGAATATTGTGGTGAGATATTTTTTGATGATCTGATGTTGCCGGAAACGGTATATCTCATGGTTGAACATGGTGCGCGATTACTGGATGCGATGAGCTGCGACTGGCCCGAGCGTGCATTGACCGCGCACAAGGGTGATTTCGGTCATGTACTGATTGTCGGTGGTAACCATGGTATGGCAGGTGCTGTCTTGCTCGCAGCACGTGCTGCCTTGCGCAGTGGTGCGGGCAAGGTCAGTGTGGTCACGCGCAGCGAACATGTGGCTGCGATTGTCTCGGCGAGTCCCGAAGTCATGGTGCATGCCAGTGACAATGGCGACATCGATGAGCACCTGCTTGCTGCCATCACGCATATCGCGATTGGTCCCGGACTGGGGCAGGACGCCTGGGCGCAGCGTTTGCTAATGCAGATTTTGCAGGCGGGAAAACCGCTGGTGATCGATGCTGATGCGCTGACACTGATGCAGCAAAAACAACAGCCTTTTCCCGAGCAGTGTGTGATCACACCACACCCGGGTGAAGCCGCGCGTTTGCTGGCGCTGACCAGCGCAGAGATCCAGAACGATCGCTTTGCGGCGATTCGACAGTTACAGCAGCGCACCGGTGCGCTGGTGGTATTGAAAGGCTCGGGCACACTGATCGCAGATGCGGATGCATGTTATGTCTGTCCGTTCGGTAGTTCCGCGATGGCCTCGGCCGGCATGGGCGATGCGCTCACCGGTATTCTCGTTGGCCTGCTGGCGCAAGGACTGTCACCGATCGCAGCGGCTAACACCGCAGTCTGCCAGCACGCGCTGGCAGCAGACCGGCTGGTCGAAGCAGGGCAGCGCGTGGTGCTTGCCGGCGATGTGATCGAGGCGCTCAGAGTCGCATGAAGCGCAGCCTGTTTTTTCCGGATGAAGCTGCATTACTGAAATTCGCGGCCAGCCTGGCGCAAAGCTGGTTGCAGCAGGACGATGCCAGACGGGCTGATCGTCTGGTTGCAGGGCGATCTGGGTGCGGGCAAAACCACCTTTGCCAGAGGTTTTCTGCACGGACTGGGTTACGAAGGCGTGGTCAAAAGCCCGACCTATACCCTGGTCGAGCCTTACCAGCCCGCACCCGGTATATCGTGTTATCACTTTGATTTATATAGACTCGCTGATGCCGAGGAACTGGAATTTACCGGTGCACGCGATTATTTTGATGGTCATTCGCTGTGCCTGATCGAATGGCCGGAAAAAGCCGCAGCCTGTCTACCTGACCCTGATATTGAAGTCCAGCTTGTGCTAAATAATACAGGCAGGCAGATGACGCTGATCGCTGGCACGGATCGTGGTGGTGCATTATTAGCCAACATTGATGATGATTTACTCTAGCTTAGTTCTCTATCTATTTAAAAAATATCGTTAAATTGCTTGCAATTTTCTGAAATCCGACCAAAATATAATTACTTTTCTGAACCTGCGATGAAACGCTTCCGAAGACTATGGAAAAATATCGTCGACGCTTTCTAAAACAAATAGCAGGACTTGGCGGCATCGCTGGTGTAGCGGGGCTGCCACGGCTGGCGCAGGCCCAGTCAACGCTTTCAGCTCCAGTGCGCGTCGATGATATTCGGCTCTCCAGGCATGACGGCTACATCCGGCTGGTGTTTGAACTTTCTGATAATGTCGATCACTCCCTGTTTACTCTGCACAATCCCGAACGTGTGGTACTCGACCTAAAACACACCAACATGTCTCATGGCATGGTCGACCGCGTGGTGGCCAATGATCTGGTGCGCGGCATACGCAGTGGTGTGCGCAATGGTGATGGTCTGCGCGTGGTTTTTGATCTCAATGAAGCGGTCATACCGCGCAGTTTTGTTATCAGTCCCACGGGTCGCTCGGGTTACCGCCTGGTGCTCGACCTGCATGAGCCTGGTGCTGCCAGCACAAAGACAGTCAGCAAAAAGAAACAGCTTCGTGATGTGATTGTTGCGATCGATGCGGGTCACGGTGGTAAGGATCCGGGCGCTACCGGTAAAGGGGGCGTTCATGAAAAAACCATCACCCTGCAAATTGCCCGCCGGCTTGAAAAAATTGTCAATGCACAAACCGGTATGCGCGCAGTGATGACACGCAACGGTGACTATTATCTGCATTTGCGCGAACGTATCGCCAAGGCACGCGAAAAAAATGCGGATCTGATGATTTCTATTCACGCAGATTCATTCCCGGATCCACGTGCCAGCGGTTCTTCGGTATATGCGCTGTCGGTCGATGGCGCCAGCTCGGAAGCAGCGCGCCTGCTGGCTGAAAGTGAAAACGATTCCGATCTGTTGTTTGGTGATGTGACGACCAATGTCGACGACAAGATGGTGAAAAAAGTATTGTTCGACCTGTCTTTGACCGGGACCATAGAATCCAGTATAGATGTGGGCAGTGAATTGCTGAAATATTTGCGCAATGTGAACAGAATTCACAAATCGCATGTACAGCAGGCAGGTTTTGCAGTGCTCAAGGCGCCTAACATACCTGCGGTATTGCTAGAAACTGCGTTTCTTTCCAATCCGCGCGATGAAAGAAAATTAAAATCACCAGCGCATCAGGAAAAAATCGCCAAAGCGGTTATGCGTGGTATTAATGATTATTTTTCACGAAAGGCGCCACCCGGCACATGGCTATCTGAAGCAGCTACGGAGTATAAAGTTAAAGGCGGTGACACACTGGGCGCCATTGCCAGCAAATTCAACACCAGCCCCGGTCATATTCGCGCACGTAATGCCCTGTACTCCGACAACCTCGATCGGGGGCAGATTCTGAAAATCCCGGTGAGTTAATAATAAAACAAACAGACTCACATATACCTGCTTAGTGGCCCGTTTATCGGGCCATTTTTTATCGCGAGTATAAAGCACAAGATTAAAGCCGGAACCACAGAGACACAGAGAACACAGAGGAAAACAAATATTATTGTAAAAACCCTTGATCTACTCATGTAGACATGTTCTGGATAATGTCAGCATCAGGGCTTTGGTTGTTTTTATTAACCAGCATTAAAGGCTTTTCTCTGTGTCCTCCGTGTCTCTGTGGTTTCGCTTTTTAAGAATTATTCACTTTTGCGGCCGGTCTGTTTTTACAGATATAATGGCTCATGCCGCAACGTATTCATGCCATGCCCACCCAACTGGTCAACCAGATCGCCGCTGGCGAGGTGGTGGAGCGCCCGGCCTCGGTGGTCAAGGAGCTGCTGGAAAACAGCATCGACGCGGGCGCCACGCAAATCCAGATCGATATTGAGCAGGGCGGGGCCAAGTCTGATCCGTATCCGCGACAATGGTCATGGCATCCACAAGGATGATCTGGCGCTATCGCTGTCTCCGCACGCCACCAGCAAAATTCGCAGTCTTGATGATCTTGAACGGGTGCAGAGCCTGGGCTTTCGCGGCGAAGCGCTTCCCAGTATTGCCTCGGTAAGCCGTTTGAGCCTGACTTCACGCTGGCACGAGTCAGACCAGGCCTGGTGTGTTGGTTCCAGTAGCAGCAAGGATTTCGATATTCAACCCGCTGCCGCTGCATTGGGGACGACAGTGGAAGTGCGTGATCTGTTTTTTAATGTGCCGGCGCGACGCAAGTTTTTGCGCACTGAAAAAACCGAATTCGGTCATCTCGAAGAAGTCGTGAAGCGCATTGCTTTAAGTCATTTTGATATTGATATCAGCCTGCGCCATAACCAGCGAACAGTACGGCAGTTACGCGCAGCCGAAGATCGACTGCAACAGGAAAAACGTATTGCGGAAATTTTTGGTAGCGCATTTATAGAACAGGCTTTGCATCTGGATTTTACGATCGATGATTTGCGTCTCTGGGGCTGGATTGGGCAACCGACATTTTCGCGCAGTCAGGCCGATATGCAATATTTTTATGTCAATGGTCGCATGGTGCGCGACAAACTGGTCGCGCATGCTTACGCCAGGCGTATCAGGACGTGCTGTTTCACGGTCGGCATCCGGCCTTTGTATTATTTCTTGAGCTCGATGCCAGAACGGTTGATGTGAATGCGCATCCGGGCAAACACGAAGTCCGGTTTCGTGAATCGCGCGCGGTGCATGATTTTCTGTTTCGTACGATTCATAAAGCGCTCGCGGAAGCTCGACCCAGTGATGATGATTCGCACAGGATCAGCCATTTTGCGACAAAGACGTCTGCGTTTGCAGGGCTGGCGAGCCTCAGCCGGAAATCATGCGCGGATTCCGGATCAGCAGGCTTTGTCGCTGGCGATCGCAGAGCAGCGACGCGCGTATGGTCAGCTGGCTGAAACCGATCTCGATTTACTGGAACGTAGCGCGCAAACTGCAACACGCAGAGCGAATATCCACCGCTGGGTTTTGCGCGCGCGCAATTGCACGGCATTTATATTCTGGCCGAGAACCAGCAGGGTATGGTACTGGTTGATATGCACGCTGCGCACGAACGCATTACATACGAACGGCTAAAACAGGCGCACGGTGAAGGCGGCATACAGTCACAGCCATTGCTGGTACCCATTTCGCTGGCGGTGAGCGAAAAAGAGGCGCGCTGGGCCGAAAACAATGCCGAGGTTTTTGCCGAGCTGGGTTTTGAAATCGACAGTACCGGCCCGGAAAGCCTGCGTATTCGCCAGTGCCCGGTGTTGCTCGGGCAGGATAATGCTGAAGCACTGCTGCGCGATGTACTCGCCGATTGTATGACGCACGGTACTAGCACGCGTATTCAGGAAGCGATCAATGAAATATTATCGACCATGGCCTGCCACGGCTCGATCCGCGCCAACCGCATGCTGACCATTGCCGAAATGAACGCGCTGCTACGCGACATGGAAATCACCGAGCGTAGCGGCCAGTGTAATCATGGGCGGCCGACCTGGGTGCAGCTTTCTATTGCTGAACTCGACAAACTATTCATGCGAGGACGGTGAAAGCAATTAATAATTAATAACGAATAATGTAATAATGAACCCCAGGCCATACTGTTTTTGTTTTTACCATTATTCATTATTCATTTTCATTGTTCATTGATCGCAACGTAAACCATGAATCCACTACACATACAGTCAGCTGACAGCCCGGATGCCCCCCTGGCGATCTGCATCATGGGCCCGACCGCGACCGGCAAAACCGATCTCGCGATGCGCCTCGCCGAGGCGCTGCCGGTGGATCTGATCAGCGTGGATTCGGCCATGGTGTATCGCGGGCTTGATATCGGTAGCGCCAAGCCCGATCCGCTCACCCTGCAACAGTATCCGCATCGACTGATCGATATTCTGGACCCGGCCGAAGCCTATTCCGCAGGCCAGTTTTGCCGTGATGCGCTGGCGGAAATGGCAGAGATTACGCTCGCGCGGACGCATCCCGCTGCTGGTGGGCGGCACCATGCTGTATTTCAATGCGCTGCAAAATGGCATGGCCGAGCTGCCCGATGCGGACCCGGTGATTCGCCAGCGCCTGGATGACGAGGCTGCGGCTCTGGGCTTGCAGGCGCTACACCAGCGTCTGGCCGAAATCGATCCTGGTTCTGCCGCACGGATTCATCCCAATGATCCACAACGCATTCAGAGAGCGCTGGAAGTCTATGAAATATCAGGCAAGACGCTCAGTGAGCTGTACGCCGAACAGGGTCAGCAGCCATTTCCTTACCGTCTGCTGAAAATAGCTCTGATGCCGCCGGATCGGGTGGAGCTGCGCAGTACCATTGCTGAGCGTTTTGACAGCATGCTGGTCACGGGCCTGGTCGAGGAAGTGCGCAGGCTCTATCAGAGGGGCGATCTGACCCCTGATCTACCCGCAATCCGGGCGGTGGGCTACCGCCAGGTCTGGAGCTATCTGGCTGGGGATTACGATTACCCCGAGATGCGCGAGAAGGCGATCACGGCCACGGCGCAGCTGGCCAAACGGCAGATGACCTGGCTGCGCAAGGAGCCAGAGTGCAACTTTATCGCTCCAGAGGCGGTCGAACCGCAAAACTTGCTGAAAAATCTCGAATCTTTACTATGATCTATGTTGTGCGCGGGCAAATGAGGAGTATACTCAGGGACTTAGCGAACTATTTTGACAAACAGTCAGTAACATAATAACAACTATAACGGGGAACGGATAATGTCAAAAGGGCACCATTTACAAGACCCTTACTTAAATGCCTTGCGTAGAGAACGCGTACCAGTCGCCATCTATCTGGTCAACGGCATCAAACTGCAGGGCCAGATAGAATCATTTGATCAATTTGCAGTACTGCTGAAAAATACGGTCACGCAGATGGTCTATAAACATGCGATTTCAACCGTGGTGCCGGCGCGGCCGATCAAGTGGACCGAAGGTGCTAACAGCAGCGATGACACTTGAAGTATACTGTTTCAGCCCATATAACAATACGGTCGCCCGAGGCGGCCGTTTTTTATGACGAGGCACTCATGAGTTTTCTCACGGGTAATACTAAGGCTAATCAAGGTTTTGAAAATACAATTGACTGACCGTTCCACAGATCATCTCATACATAACTTCCACCAGTTTTCTCTGAATGTTTGAGCGCCCCAATACCGGTGAGCGTGCGATTCTTGTGCACATGGATATTCACGATGAAATGCACCGTGAAGATCTTGCTGAATTTACCGAACTGGTGACTTCTGCCGGCGCTACTATTGCCGCTATTGCTACCACCAGCCGTCATCGTCCCGAGGCCAAGTATTTTGTCGGCATTGGTAAGGCCGGCGAGATTGCTGAACTGATAAAGCAATACCAGGCCGACGTGGTGTTATTCAATCATGCGCTGAGTCCCTCGCAGGAACGTAACCTGGAAGCTTTATTCCAGTGCCGCGTGCTGGATCGTACCGGCCTGATACTGGACATTTTTGCGCAACGTGCGCGTTCCTTCGAAGGCAAGCTACAGGTGGAACTGGCCCAGCTCAGACACATGTCGACCCGACTGGTGCGCGGCTGGACCCACCTTGAACGGCAGAAGGGCGGTATTGGTCTGCGTGGCCCTGGTGAAACCCAGCTGGAAACCGACCGTCGCTTGCTGGCGATACGCATCAAGCAGATCAACAAGCGCCTGGAAAAGGTACGCAAGCAGCGCGAGCAGGGCAGGCAGTCACGGCGCAAGGCTGAAGTGCCGACGATTTCACTGGTGGGGTATACCAATGCCGGCAAATCGACCCTGTTCAACACGCTCACAGACGATCATGTCTATGTTCAGGACCAGTTGTTCGCGACCCTGGACCCTACCTTGCGCAGCGTGCTGCTGGCCACCGATGTGCACGTGATATTTGCCGATACCGTGGGGTTTATCCGTCATCTGCCGCATGATCTGGTCGACGCTTTTCGTTCCACCCTGCAGGAAACGGTGGAAGCGCATCTGTTGCTGCATGTCATTGATGTGGTCGATGAAAATCGCGATGATCATATCGCTGAAGTCGAATCGGTACTGGAACAGATCGGCGCCGATAAAATTCCGCGCATCCAGATCATGAACAAGATCGACGCCAGTGGCGCACGGCCACGCGTTGATCTGGACGATGAAGGCCGTGTGCGCCGGGTCTGGCTGTCGGCTGCCAGCGGTGAGGGTGTCGAGCTATTGCAGCAGGTATTGTGTGACTATTTTCGCGAAGAAATGGTGCAGGCTGCAATCCAGCTCAAGCCTTCGCAGGCGCGGCTGCGTGCCTTGCTGTTCCAGCTGGGAGCGATTCGGCAGGAAACCATCGATGACAATGGCGAGTTTCATCTCGATATTTCGATAGCCAGGCGTGACCTGAACCAGCTTGCAAGACGCGAGCCACAGGTGCTGGAAGCTATGAATAGCTGTTTTGTCTGGCGTAGCATGACTCGCTTCGCCAGTAGTCGGCTTGCGGCAGCTGCCCAAGCCACCTAAAATGCCTCGGGCTCGGTGTTAGTATCGGGTGTCCTGGGGTTTACACATAATCAAATTTGGGAGTAAGGCATGGCCTGGAACGAACCTGGTGGCAACGGTGACAAAGACCCCTGGGGTAACCGGGGCAAGAATCAGAGTCCTCCTGATCTTGACGAAGTCATACGTAATATCCAGAAAAAGTTTGGCACCCTGTTCGGTGGCAAAGGCCCGCGTAATACCGGCGGCGGCCCTGGTGGCTCGATTGGCGGCATGAGCTATGGCCTGGTGATCGGCATTGTGCTGTGTATCTGGCTGGCGAGCGGTTTTTATAAAATCGAGTCTGCTGAGCGCGGCATTGTCATGCTGTTCGGTAAACACGTCAGCACGGCAGATCCCGGGCTGGGCTGGCATATACCTTTTCCGATAGAAAACGTGATCAAGGTTGATGTAACCAAGGTGTTCACAACGCCGTTGCGCGCGACCATGTTGACGCAGGATGAAAATATTATCGATATCGAAGGTGATATTCAGTTTCGGATTGTTGATCCGGTTAAATATTTATTCAGTGTTCGTTCTCCCGAGCTCACGCTATCGCAGGCTGCTGAAAGTGCTCTGCGCCAGAGTATAGGCCGCAGCAAAATGGATTACGTTATTACTGAGGGCCGTGGTGAGATTGCATCACGAGTGAAAAACCTGACCCAGAAGATCATGGATTCGTACAATTCGGGTCTGGCCGTGAACAAGGTCAATATCAAAGCGGCAAAACCACCTGAGCAGGTCAAGGACGCTTTTGATGATGTAACGCAATCACGCGAAGATGAAATACGTCTGCGTAATGAAGCCGAAGCTTATAGCAACGAAGTGATTCCAAAAGCACGCGGCGCAGCTGCGCGTAGACGTGCGGAAGCCGATGGCTACCAGCAGGAAGTGATTGCACGTGCTCAGGGTGAAAGCAGACGGTTCCAGGAATTATTAAAGGAATATAAAAAATCGCCACAGATAACAAGAGACCGCCTGTATATCGACATGATGGAGTCAGTGCTCAACAAGAGCTCCAAAGTCATGGTCGATGTTAAGGGAGGTAATAATCTACTTTATCTTCCACTGGATAAATTAATGTCGCAGGATTCCGGTAAAACCAGTTCAAAGAATATTGGGCTGACTGATACGCAGAAACTGGACGCGCTGCGCAAAGCCAAACAGGATATTCAGAACAGTGATAATACTCGTACACGTGGGGCTAATTAATCACTATGAACATGTTTAAGATAGTTATACCGCTTGTTGCTTTACTGGTGCTTTCGGCATCGGTATTCACTGTGAATGAACGTCAAAAGGCCATCTTGTTCCGGTTTGGTGAAATCGTGCGATCGGATTACAAACCCGGCCTGCACTGGAAAATTCCATTCATCAATAATGTGAAAAAATTTGATGATCGAATTCTGACGATTGATCAGAAACCAGAACGTTTTCTGACCCTGGAAAAAAAGGACCTGGTTGTAGACTCTTACATCAAATGGCGCATTTCTGATGTTGCCAAGTACTACAAAACCACACAGGGTAATGAGCTGGCGGCTGCTAATCTGCTTTACCAGAACGTCAACAATGGTTTGCGTGATGAGTTCGGTAAACGCACGGTGCAGGAAGTTATCGCCGGTGATCGCACCGATGTGATGAGCATCATGACGGCCCAGGCATCCGATGTCGCCAGTGAGCTTGGTATTCAGGTGGTTGATGTCAGAATCAAGAAGATTGACTGGCCAGTGAATGTTGCCGATTCAGTGTATCGACGCATGCGTGCAGAACGCGAACGCGTTGCGCGTGACTTCCGTTCCAAGGGTGCAGAAACGGCCGAACGTATTCGCGCAGACGCGGATCGTCAAAGCGCCGTCATTCTGGCCCAGGCCTATCGTGATGCCCAGATAGTGCGTGGTGAAGGCGATGCAAAAGCGACCGATATATATGCGAAAGCTTTTTCCAAAGATCCGGAGTTCTATAAATTTACACGCAGTCTGAGCGCTTACAAACAGAACTTTTCCAGCAAAAGCGACGTGATTCTATTGCAGCCGGATTCCGATTATTTCAAATATTTCAAGAAATCACACAGCAAGTAATCGTGTTTAGCTGATGGTTGTTATCTCACTAAACACTTAGCAGGTATAACATGCTGTGGAATGATTTGATGCGCGCACTGGCGCTGGTGATGGTGATTGAGGGTATTCTGCCTTTTATTAACCCGGCTAGCTGGCGACAGGCGATGGCGCAGGCAGGGCGTTTGTCGGACAATGCGCTCAGGATGATTGGCCTGGTCAGCATGCTGACAGGCGTAGTGGCACTCTATTTTTTACATTGATGAGCACATGACGACGAACAAGCACTGGGTGCTACCACAGGGTATCGAAGAAGCTTTGCCTGAACAGGCAGCAAGGCTGGAGGCGCTGCGCCGTGAATTTCTCGACATGTATGCCTCCTGGGGTTATGAACTGGTCATCCCTCCGTTTATTGATCACATCGAATCCCTGCTCACAGGAACAGGTCACGAGCTTGATCTGCAGACCTTCAAGATTGTGGACCAGCTCAGTGGCAGAACGCTTGGTATTCGCGCCGACATGACACCGCAGGTTGCACGCATTGATGCGCACCAGCTGGGCCGTGATGTGCCGACGCGTTTGTGTTATATCGGCACTGTTCTGCACACACGTTCCGACTGTTTTGGTAGCAGTCGTAGTCCGCTTCAGGTCGGTGCCGAGTTGTATGGTCATGCAGGTGTCGAGTCGGATGTCGAAATTCTGGCGCTTATGCTAAGCAGCTTTGCAGTGGCAGGGGTCAAGGGCGTGTATCTCGACCTCGGAAATGTAGATGTATTCCGTGCGCTGGCGCGTCAGGCAAAACTGGATGAGGATACCGAAACGCGTCTTTTCGAGATGCTGCAACGTAAAGCCGTGACCGAAATTGCTGAACTTCTGGGTAGCCTGAAATTGAAAAAACCACTGCGTGCCATGCTGACCAGCCTGGCAACATTAAATGGTGATATCACGGTACTGAAAACAGCGCGTAGTGTACTGGCGGATGCGGATGTGAGCGTACACGCAGCGATTGATTATCTCGAGCAGACCGCTAAAGCAATCAGCAGGAGTTTCCCTGGCATTCCCCTGAATATTGATCTTGCCGAGCTTGATGGTTATCACTATCAGACCGGTGTTGTGTTTGCAGCCTTCGTACCGCAACTGGGCCAGGCGCTGGCACGTGGTGGTCGTTATGACAATATTGGCAGCCTGTTCGGGCGTGAACGTGCGGCGACCGGTTTTAGTACTGATCTGAAACTGCTCAGCGCACTCAGTACGCGCAGTTTTAAATCGAAAGACAGAATCTACGCGCCTGCAGGGAATGATATATCGCTGCTCGAAGCGATCAAGGCGCTGCGCGCCAAAGGAAAATGTGTGGTTCGTCAACTCGCAGGTCAGGATGATACCGCCAGCGACATGGCGTGCAATAAACAGCTCTACAAAAGCAAAGGCCAGTGGCTACTCAAGGATGTCGAATGAGCATGCGTCACAGTACTTTGTGAAATCAACCCAATTCTATTTAACATATCTTACAGGTTTTAGTGATGGCAAAAAATGTTGTCGTGCTCGGCAGTCAGTGGGGCGATGAGGGTAAAGGTAAAATTGTAGATCTGCTCACCGATCGTGCAGCAGCGGTGGTGCGGTTCCAGGGCGGACATAATGCCGGCCACACACTGGTTATTGGCAAAGAAAAAACAGTTTTACATCTTATTCCGTCGGGCATTCTGCGTGAAAACGTCATGTGTCTGATCGGCAACGGTGTGGTGTTATCACCGAGCGCGCTGTTCGAAGAACTCGGCATGCTGGAGCAACGCGGCATTCCTGCCAGCGAACGTTTGCGTATTTCTGAAGCCTGTCCGCTGATTTTGCCGTATCACATTGCACTCGATCAGGCGCGTGAGATCAAACGCGGGAAGGCCGCTATCGGAACCACCGGTCGCGGAATCGGTCCTGCCTACGAAGACAAGGTTTCGCGTCGTGGTATTCGTCTGGGTGACTTGTTCGATGTCAGCGCATTCAGCGAAAAACTGGCGATTGTGATGGAGTATCACAACTTCAGCCTGAAACATTATTACAAATGCGACGAAGTGGATTACCAGCAAGTACTGGATGAAACACTGGGCTATCGTGATCGTTTACTGGCGCTGGTGGCGGATATTCCCGGCATGATCACCGAGCTTCGTAATAACAATAAGAATGTGATGTTCGAAGGTGCGCAGGGAACCTTGCTCGACATCGATCAGGGAACTTATCCCTTTGTGACTTCATCCAATACTACTGCTGGCGGCGCGTGCACCGGCAGCGGCATCGGCCCTCGTGATCTGGATTATATTCTGGGGATCACCAAGGCTTATACCACGCGTGTTGGCGCCGGTCCTTTCCCCACCGAGCTGTTCGACGAAGTGGGTGAGCACCTGGGTACGGTTGGACATGAATTTGGTGCGACCACAGGTCGTAGTCGTCGCTGCGGCTGGTTCGATGGCGTTGCGCTGCGTCGGGCTGCACAGAATAACAGTCTCACCGGGCTGTGTATTACCAAGCTCGATGTACTGGATGGTTTGCCCACTCTGAAACTGTGTACTGCGTATCAGTATCAGGGTAAGACGCTGGAGCTGCCACCACTGGGTGCGGATGCCATCGAAGCCTGCAAGCCTGTTTATGAAGAAATGCCGGGCTGGAAAGAATCCACAGTCGGCGCGCGCAGTCTTGATGACTTGCCGAAAAATGCGCGTACTTATCTGGATCGTATGCAGGAGATTGTAGGTGTGCCGATTGATATCGTATCCACCGGACCGGAACGTGATGAGACCATTATTCTTAATCACCCGTTTGGTATGTAAGCGTACTCATAAAAGTGTGAGCTGTCTGGCTTCGCTGGCTGCATCGGGTCGGATACCTGCACGGATAGTGACAGGCCTGTTCGCGCTGGTGCTGCTGTCACAGACCGCGAGTGCAGCCATCTGGAACGATGTCGCGCAGGCCGCCGCAAAATCATCTGCCACTGTTACCGCGGGTGAACCGGTTTTTCACCAACGTTTACTGAATGCCGATCCGAAGCTGATTGCGCAGCAACTGCAATCTGCTTCAGCAGCATTGTCCAGAAGTTCTGCTAGGTAGCACTGCAAGTATTGAACTTCCCATGCCCGATGGCAGTATGCATCGCTACCGTGTTGTCGATTCACCGATTATCGCCAATGGCCAGGCGGCGAATTATCCGCAATACAAAACCTATAAAATATATGCGCTCGATGGTTCGTCGATGACCGGGCGCGTGAGTATTACGCCACTGGGATTTAATGCCTATATCGATACGCCCCAGGGCACGGTGTTGATCGATCCGATACCCGGTACACAGGCAAAGCAATACCGTTCGTATTACAAACTCGATTATGCGATCGCCTACAAAGACAAGACTGCCGCCGTTTCATTGCGGAGTGCAAAATCGCCCCATGACGAATGGACTATTCCTGAGCACAGGCACAACATCTGCCACGCTTGCTAAAACAGCAGCCAAAACCGAAGGTGCCTTGCGTGATTACCGAATCGCGATCGCGGCTACCGGTGAATACAGTCAGGCAGTGACAAATTACAATAGTTAGCCACTCACCAAGACCAATGTGCAGTCAGAAATAGTCAACGCGGTCAATCGCATCAACCAGATCTATGAGCGCGATCTGGGTATTCATCTTAATCTTGTTATGAATACCAGCATTATTTATCTGGATCCGCAATACCGATCCATATACAAATAATGATCCCAGTTTCGTTGCTTGATGAAAACCAGGCCAATCTTGATTCGGTCAGTAGGCTCTGCCAATTATGATGTCGGCCATGTGTTTGATACCGGTGGCGGTGGGCTGGCCTGCGACTCGGCGCTGGCCTGCGATAGCAGCATATAAAGCGCAGGGTGAAACAGGTTCTGCCACAACCGGTAGGTGATCCGTTCTATATCGATTTTGTCGCGCACGAACTCGGTCATCAGTTCGGTGCCGATCATACTTTTAACGGTACCACCGGTGGCTGTGGTTACGGTAATCGCAATGCGGCTACCGCTTACGAGCCGGGCAGTGGTTCGACCATCATGGCTTATGCCGGTACCTGTGGCGCTGAAGATATTGCCAGCAATTCTGATGCAGTATTTCATGCAGGCAGTGTTGATGAGATTACTGCCTATACGCACCACTGGCACAGGTGCGCTCGCTGCCACTACCGGGTGCCAATGCAGGCAATCATGCACCGGTGGTGAATGCCGGGCCTGATCACACGATTCCCGCCGATACCGATTTTGAGCTTCAGGGTTCTGCCACGGATACCGATTGGTGATTCCATTGTTGTATCGCTGGGATGAAATGGATACGGGCGTTGCCACCAGTGCATCGACTATTGGTACCGATCTTGGTAACAATCCGCTGTTTCGCTCTTATGCAGCCGACATCATCGCCGGATCGAACTTTTCCTACATTGAGCGATGTTCTTGAATAACACAGTGAATTTCAAAGGCGAAACCCTACCGACAAAAACGCGTACCCTGCATTTTCGGCTGACCGCGGTTGACAGCAAGGGAGGGTCCGATAATGACAATATGCAGGTTTCGGTCGATAGCCGTTTCGGACCGTTCAAGGTATTACAGCCCAATAGTGCTACGCTGATCCTGGATTCAAGTCAGCCCCAGGTCATTGAATGGGATCCGTCCTGCAGCACTGAAGCACCGATCAATTGCGCCAATGTTGATATTCTATATTCCAGTGATAATGGCGCCACCTTTACTACCATACTCGTCACCGGCACACCCAATGATGGTTCGGAAAGCATTACTCTGCCTGCTGGCGCTACCTCTCAGGCGCGTATAGAAATTCGTTGCAGTGACAATATTTTTTATGCTGTGTCAGCTACAGTTTACTGTCAGCGATGTTTCCGGGAGCAGCCTTGCTGCATCAGGCACCGGCGGTTAACTCAGAACTGCGGAATAAATTCACGGCTCTATGATATTGAGCCTAATGATACCATCTGCGATCGGCGAGTGTGATCACAGCTCCCTGTTAATTTTAATGGAACCGTGAACAGCGCAGACGATATCGGACGATTATTATGTGTTCACTCCAGATCACCACCGGGACCTACAGCTTTACTCTGAGCGGGTATGGCAGTGCATGACCTGAATATATACCTGCTGGATTGCCACATCCAGTGTGATATGCAGATGCCAGTGACAGCACAACAGCTACCACGGAAGCTTTTAGCGACAGATCTTGAATGCGGGTCAAACCTACTATGTCAGGGTCTGGGGTAATGAGTACTTCAGGTAACGACAGCTGGTCTCATTCTCTGAGCATTAATTCACGAGTGCAACGACTACGACTCGCTCCCAGTGCTACCACTCACGAATAGTGGTGGTGGCAGCATGGGTATTTTTTCTCTGATTTTCATTATAATACTCAGTATGTTACGCAGGACTAATAACCACACAATTAATAACCTTGTTATTTCTTCCTGGTGACACTATTTACTACATGTGCGCTGGAAAGCAGTGCATAATGGTGACAAAATGAACACAGCTCGCTTATATTGAAGCGAGTACATACAGAAAATTCTGCGATATGCAGAGAGGGTGAGATGATGGCGGTAGAAATTCCAGAACGCGATGGTGACGGTTATTTGACTGATATGAATGCCTGGACGCGTGAAATAGGTCAGGCCATGGCTGATGCAGATGGCGTCGAGCTGGGCGATGATAAATGGGAACAGATCATGAAAGCGCGTGAATTCTATGATGAACACGCTACCGTGCCACCGATTCGTAAATTTGCAAAATATGCTGGCATCGACCAGAAAGAGCTGTTCAAACAATGGATGACCGGCCCGATGAAGCCGATTACCAAATACGGTGGTTTGCCTAAGCCTACCGGCTGCGTTTAGTTCAATACCTAAAAGCGAAACATCAAATAATCTAACCACAGAGACACGAAGAACATAGGGAACTGATGGGGTTAAAACTAACCCGGTTTTAAGTTTCAAAACCAGGGATATCGTTTTTCTCTCTGCGTCTCTGTGGTTTCGCTTTTCGCTCTTTACTTCCCGGATGTCTTTACAGCTGAGCATTGTGCCGCGACAATTTTGTTATACGTCGCTGCATAGTCGTGCATGGCTTTCATTGCCTGCAACTGCGTCTGGCTGCGCACGACATCGCCAAAGCCTTCGATAATTCTCAGACCACATTTCTCGCTCAGCAATGCTTTTTCATTCTGATCGATACCGGGAACCATGGTGCCGCGCACAACATACCCCAGTAATCTGAAATCTTTGTGTGCCAGGGCGATGGCTGCATCTTTTTCAGCATTAGCATTTTTATTCCATGTCGGCGGGGTATAGCTGTCAGGACTGCTGGACATGGTGAACGCCTGGCTGGAAAATAGTGCTGTCAGCAAAAGGGTAATGATTCGTCTGGTCATGATTTTTGTCCGGTTCCTCGCATACGTTTGACAAAACCCGGTAGAAAAAATGCAGTAGCAAGCAGTGCAATACCGATCAAAACTTTTTGTATCAGGGCGCCGCTACCACTGGCTGCTTCACGCCCGAGATAGCCGAGATAGGTATAAGCCAGTCCTCCGGGCAGCATGAAAATAAAACTGGCCACGATATATTTCAGCAAGGAAATTCGCGTCAGTCCAAGCGCGTAGTTGAGCATGTTAAATGGAAACAGCGGTACCAGTCGCACGAAGGCAATAAATTTCCAGCCTTCTTCTTCGACGCCAGTCACCAGCTGGTCGATTTTGCCGTGAGCTTTTTTGCGTACCCAGTCGGCAGCCAGATAGCGTGACAATAAAAATGCCAGCGTCGCGCCGAGCGTTGCACCGGTCAGGTTATACAGTGTACCCAGTACTGGTCCGAACAGGACACCGCCGGCCAGCGTAATCACGGACCCAGGCAAAAACAGTACTGTGGCGATCGCATAGACCAGGATAAAAATCAGCGGAGCGAATGCGCCTGCGGAATCCAGCCAGGACTGAATAGCATCAATATCGAATTGTTTACGGTAATAAACTGCCAGTGCAATCGCACAGATCAAGGCTATGCCGGCAAGAACACGTAAACTAGTCTTCATCATCATTCCACTGGCGACGATTGATGACATAACCATGAATCTTGCCGCGGAACGGAATACTCAGCATCCCGGGTAACCAGCTGCAATCCTTCGCTACTCGAAACGAACGTATTCCAATCGTCATGCCTTCATGACCCGCGCGCGGCTGGTCACGATAGGTGCCGAACAGGCGATCCCACCAGGGCAGGTTAAAACCGAAGTTGGAATTGGTTTCATCGTCTTCGCTGGAATGATGTACACGGTGCATATCGGGTGTGACTACAAACAACCGTAGAACTCGATCCAGTTTTAGTGGCAGTTTCACGTTGCTGTGATTGAACATCGCAGTGGCATTGAGCAGGATCTCGAATACAATCACCGCCACCAGCGGAGGGCCCAGCACGGCGATGGTGGCGAACTTGATCAACATGGACAGAATGATTTCCAGCGGATGAAAGCGCGCGCCGGTGGTGACATCAAAATCCAGGTCGGCATGGTGCACCCGGTGCAATCGCCAGAACACCGGCACGGCGTGAACCATGACGTGCTGCAGATAGATCACCATATCCAGTATGACGATGCTCGCAAGCGTGGACAGCAGGGCGGGTGTCTGAAAATAATTGAATAGCCCCCAGCCATGTTTTTGTGCAAATGCGGCCATACCCACCGCCGCCGCAGGAAATAGCAGGCGCAGGATCACGCTGTTCAGTACCACGAGGCCGACATTATTCGCCCAGCGAATACCTTTGGATGCGCTCAGCTGGCGACGTGGCGCAAAAATTTCCCAGGCTGCCATTACCGCGAATATACCGAGGAAAAATCCCAGCCGGATCTGCGGTTCATACTGTAGTATCAATTCATCGAGTTTCATAATCAGGTACTGTTAACAGGTATATTCAGGTATCAGTGCGAGTCTGAGTATATCTCGTATTCCGGGGACACGTATTTCGGGGACAGTTTACTTAATTCAAATAATCGGATCATGTAACAATCTCAGTAACCATAAAAGCAGGAATGACACGTATGCGGGGCAACAGGGCGAGCCAGGTATGATTGATTATAAAAAATTCCGAGGGCAAGGTGCGCATGAAGGAATTCTGATGACAGTCTATCTATTTCGCAGACGTGCTGGTGTCAGAATACTGCTGTCTCACAAACTCGTCATATACGAAGCGCCGCGGCGCACAGGCTGCCGGGTCACGTTCTCTCTGGCAAGCCCTGGACTTTCAGCTTAAAAGAGATCGTATTCTGTCCAGTCTCGGTAGTCTACAGGTCATACCATAACCTCATACAATGCAGAGGAAATTCTTATATCCCACTGTTTTTATGTAAATTTATACCCCTACAACATGTGTCATTGAAATTCGCCGCCAGTGCGCGCATAGTAATACCTGACTAAATTACTCGGGAATTATCTGGAGGCGTTCAAACTCATGCGTTCGACACAAGAAACCGTTGATGATCTTATCGAGTCGACCTACGAGCACGGCTTTGTCACCGACATCGAGTCGGATACGGTGCCCCCCGGCCTCAGTGAAGACACCATCCGGATGATTTCTGCAAAAAAAGCGGAACCGGAATGGCTGCTGGAGGCCCGCCTCAAAGCCTATCGTAACTGGTTGACCATGGTCGATCCGAGCTGGGCGCACGTCAAGCATCCCGAGATCGATTTTCAGGCGATTTCCTATTTTTCCTCACCGAAAAATAAAAAGGACGGCCCCAAAAGTCTGGATGAGATCGACCCGCAATTACTCGATGCCTACAACAAGCTGGGTATTCCGCTCGATGAGCAAATGGCGCTGGCCGGTATCGCGGTGGATGCGGTGTTCGACAGCGTTTCGGTCGCTACCACGTTTCGCAAAAAACTCGCCGATGCGGGTGTGATTTTCTGCGCCATGTCGGAAGCGGTGCGCGAATATCCCGAACTGGTACAGAAATACCTTGGTTCTGTGGTGCCGCACACCGATAATTATTTCGCCGGACTCAACGCCGCTGTGTTCACCGACGGCACTTTTGTCTACGTGCCCGAAGGCGTGCGCTGCCCGATGGAACTGTCAACCTATTTCCGTATCAACGAGGCCAACACCGGCCAGTTCGAACGCACCCTGATCGTGGCTGAAAAAGGCAGTTACGTGAGTTATCTCGAAGGCTGTACCGCACCCATGCGCGATGAAAATCAGCTGCACGCAGCAGTGGTCGAACTGGTCGCGATGGAAGATGCTCAAATCAAATATTCCACGGTACAGAACTGGTATCCCGGCGACGCCCAGGGCCGTGGTGGTATCTATAACTTTGTTACCAAGCGCGGAATGTGCCGTGGCGATCGCTCACACATTTCCTGGACCCAGGTCGAGACCGGCTCCGCGATTACCTGGAAATACCCCAGCTGTATTCTGCGTGGCGATGATTCGATCGGCGAATTTTATTCCGTCGCGGTGACCCGCGGCAAACAGCAGGCCGATACCGGCACCAAGATGATACACATAGGCCGTAATACGCGAAGTACCATCGTTTCAAAAGGCATCTCCGCGGGTGAGGGACAGAACACCTATCGCGGCCTGGTGCGCATGGCCGGGCGTGCTGAAAACGCACGCAATCACAGCCAGTGTGATTCTTTGCTGATCGGCGATCAGTGCGGTGCGCACACTTTTCCCTACATCGAAGTGCGCAATCCGTCGGCCAAAGTCGAACACGAAGCGACCACCTCGAAACTCAGCGAAGACCAGTTGTTTTACTGTCGCCAGCGAGGCCTGAGCGACGAAGACGCGGTGTCGATGCTGGTCAACGGTTTTTGCAAGGAAGTATTCAAGGAACTGCCGATGGAGTTTGCCGTAGAAGCACAGAAATTACTCAACCTGACGCTCGAAGGCGCGGTGGGTTAAACCAGAACTGGAGTCGCTCATGTTATCAATTAAAAATTTACACGTTGCCATTGAAGACAAAAAAATTCTGCAGGGCCTGGACCTGGAAGTCGGCGCAGGTGAAGTGCACGCTATCATGGGGCCCAACGGTTCCGGTAAAAGCACTTTAGCGAACGTACTCGCCGGCCGCGAGAATTACCGGGTGACTGCAGGCGAGGTTCGTTTCGACGGCGTTGACCTGCTGGCGCTGGCGCCGGAAACGCGCGCCCATCAGGGCCTGTTTCTCGGTATGCAGTATCCGGTCGAGTTGCCGGGTGTCAACAACATGACTTTTATGCGTGCATCGCTCAATGCCGTGCGTCGTGCACGCGGTGAAGAAGAACTCGATGCCGTCGCATTCATGAAACGGGTGCGAGAAAAAGCCAAACAGGTCGAGCTCGATGAAAAACTGCTCAAGCGTAATGTCAACGAAGGCTTTTCCGGCGGTGAGAAAAAACGCAATGAAATTTTGCAGATGACCCTGCTCGAACCCAGGCTCGCGATTCTGGATGAAACCGACTCGGGCCTGGATATCGATGCCCTGCGTATTATTGCCAGGGGT
Source organism: uncultured Gammaproteobacteria bacterium (assembly GCA_963721085.1). GTDB lineage: Bacteria > Pseudomonadota > Gammaproteobacteria > SZUA-229 > SZUA-229 > JASBSR01. The sequence continues at coordinate 16,845 of CAVRHW010000018.1, read as the reverse complement.
ATCAATGCGCTACGCAGTCCCGAACGCTCGATTATTCTTATCACTCATTACCAGCGCCTGCTGGACTTCGTGCAGCCGGATAAAGTACACGTGTTACTCGATGGCCGCATCGTGCGATCGGGTGATAAAAAACTGGCGCTCGAACTCGAAGACAAGGGCTACGCCTGGCTGAGCGAGGAGGCCGCGGCATGATGACTGCCGAATATCAGCACGACTGGTTGCAACAGCGCCTGGCCGAGAATGAAACTTCATCGGCGCACGACCCCGCCTGGCTAGTCGCTGTTCGCGAACAGGCCAGCCGGGCGCTGGAAGTTTTACCGGCACTCAATCGCAAACTCGAGGACTGGCGTTATACCAGTGTCGAGAACCTGTTAAAGCTTGCAATTCGAACCGCTGGATACGACCACGGTCACGCCAGCGATGTGCAGCCGGCCGACATTCAGCAGCATTTGATCGAGGGGCTCGATACCCACCGCATCGTGCTGCTCAATGGACGCTATGCGCCGCATCTTAGCGATGTCGCGACACTGCCCGCCGGCGTGACGCTGGAAAGTATACGCAATGTTCTCGCCAGCGACCCCGGCGTGCTGGCAACCTGGTTCGGACAAGCCGCGCAACATAACGAACACGTGTTTACTGCACTCAATACCGCCCTGTTAAACGATGGTGTCATGCTTCATGTTGAACCTGGGGTGGTAGTGGATCGTCCTGTCGAAATCATTTATCTTGGGACTGACGAAGAACGCTCCCTGTTGTTGCAGCCGCGCAATCTGTTTGTTCTCGATGAAGGCGCCAGCGCCACAGTGATCGAACGTTTTATCGCCAAGCCCGAAACGGTCTATTTCCACAACCAGGTATGCGAAATTGTTGTCGGCAGTCATGCATCGTTGAAACATTACCGCATCCAGTACGAAAGTCGGCAGGCGTACCACCTGAGCAGCGTCTACCTGTCGCAACAGGCCGACAGTTATTATCGCGGCACCACTTTGTCGTTTGGTGGCGCCTGGAATCGCACCGAGTATCACACCGTGTTCAAACAGGAAAACGCAGTATGTCATTTAAATGGCCTGTGCATGGTTGGCGATAAACAGCTGAGTGATTTTCATCTCAAAGTGCATCATGCGGTCCCCGACTGCACCAGCCGGGAATATTTCAAAGGCATTCTCTATGGCAAGGGACGCGCGGTGTTCGACGGCTACATCCACGTCGACAAGCTGGCCCAGGGAAGCGATGCCGAACTCAGCAATGACAACCTGATGTTAACCCGCGATGCCGAGGTGGATACCCGACCGCAGCTGGAGATATACGCGGATGACGTCAAGTGCAGTCATGGCACCACTGTCGGTGAACTGGACCAGGAACAGGTTTTTTATTTACGCTCGCGTGGCATCGATGAAGACACAGCGCAGAAGATGCTTTGCACTGGCTTTGCCCGTAACATCATCGACAGTATCGATATCCCCGCGTTGCACGATGATGCGATGGTAAAACTCAACGACACCCTGAATACAGCCATGATCAGTAAACTGTAACGGATAGCACGATGGCGACAAAAACGGTCAAATTTACGCACGGTACGGACAAGGTCAATCAGGCGGCACCGCTGGACGAAGATGCGACATTAGAGCAGCGCATCATCGCCGCGATACGAACGATATATGACCCGGAAATATCGGTGAATATCTATGACCTGGGTTTGATCTATGACATACAGATCAACCCGCAGAATGAGGTACATGTCGACATGACATTAACCGCAGCGGCCTGTCCGGTCGCGGGCAGTCTGCCGGGCCAGGTGGAATGCATTATCAAGGCGGTCGAAGGTGTGAAAGATGCCCACGTCGAGCTGGTATGGGATCCACCGTGGAGCCAGGAAAACATGAGCGACGAAGCAAAACTGGCGCTGGGCTTATTTTAACGAATGAGGGTTATAACATGACAGTTGAATTAACTGAAAAAGCTGCTGAACATATCAGGACTATGCTGGACAAACGTGGCCATGGGGCCGGTTTGCGGCTCAGCACAAAGGAATCCGGTTGCAGCGGATATTCCTACGTGGTCGATTACGCCGATGACAAAGACATCACGGAGGATGACGTGGTGTTCGAGAGCCACGGCGCAAGCGTTATCGTTGATAAAAAAAATCTTCAGCTCATCGATGGTCTCGAGATCGACTATGTCACAGACAATCCACTCGACCAGGGTTTTGAGTTCCGCAACCCCAATGTGAAAAACATGTGCGGTTGTGGCGAGTCATTCACCGTATAACCGAAAACCAGAAATATTAATGACTACTTTAGATGAGATTGTCGACAGCCTTGAGCTGCTCGATGACTGGAACCAGCGCTACCAGTACCTGACCGAGCTGGGTGAAAAACTGCCGGTCATGCCCGAATCGCTCAAGACCGATGAGAATAAAGTCAAGGGATGCATGAGTCAGGTATGGGTGAGCGCCTATAACGATGCGCAGAATGCGGAACTGATCCAGTACCATGGTGACTGCGATACCAGTATCATCAAAGGCGTACTGGCGGTATTGATCCAGTTAGTCTCCGGCAGGAAACCGGAAGTCGATCGAAAAACTTGATGTCGACGAGATCTTTACCCGGCTGAAACTTGATGAAAACCTTTCGCCTAACCGCCATGTCGGTGTCTATGCGATTGTTGAATTAATGAAACAACAGGCGCGTGATTTACAGTCTTCGCAACATGAGCGTAAAACCGCAAACCAGAAACCTTAACGGATACTACAGCATTTGGCTGTTTCTCAGTTGAAGTCAGTCAATGCAGCTCAGATCACGGGTATTCCGTTAATTTAAAGAAGCTCTAATGTGTAGTCATTCAGACTCGATGAGACAGGATTTTTGTTATCGTGGTATTAGATCCTTCACTGGCGTTCAGGATGACACTGTACCGCCTGTCATTCTGATGAGCGTTTTATGCGAACAAGAATCCGATTTACAGTGTAAACACGATTGCACCGTATAAAAGTCATCGTTCTATAGTGTAGATAAAATCGGCGCCCTGGTGTTCACCGCTGACGCCTTTGAGTTGCCACTTGTCAGATATCTGATAGCGCACGTTGATCGAGTTGCTCGTGCCGACCAGCCCGATGCCGTAACTGACATACAGTTTGGGTGAAAGGTATCGGCCTATCATCAGTGAGGCCTGGTCACCGGTATCGCTGCTCTCCACGCGCATCTCGTCCAGCCCGAAGCGATCACCGAGAATTCGAGCCAGTCGATCACCGCTACTCAGGCTCAGCGCCAGCGCTGCTTTGGCCATCATCGCGCCCTGTTCCCCTGAAGCGTTTTCTGCTGGCCGACCGAACAATATATACGACAACACATCGGTTTCGCCCATGGCCGGAATAGAGAACAGTTCCGCTTTCGGCTGGTTCAGGCTGCCTCTGACCTTGATCCCGGCGGTGACGTTATTCACGTGACGCGCGGCGCGCAAGTCCAGTCCCGGGTTCGCTACCGGCCCGCCGGTATAGAGCAGGCGACCGTGTTCAACGTCCAGTCGCTGACCGTATGCCATGTAACGGCCTTCGGGAACATTGATTTCGCCAGTCGCAGTGGTGACCTGTCCCGGTACATCTTTCAGTAATACACTGCCGCCGAGGCGTCCTTCAAAACCGAAGCCATAAAAATTCACGCGTTCACCCAGTGTCAGTCGCACATTGGTGTAAATTAACCACTTTTCTTCCTCGGGCTGTTTGCCACCGACAATGACAGCGTCTTCTGTTACATGCTTTGCTGTCGTGATGTCTTTGGGCTGGATTTTTGCGTACGGGATATGCACACTGCCTGTGACTTTAATCGTCTTATGCTGCAGTGTTATCTGAAGATCAGGTGTCGCGTTTATTCTGGCTTCGGTGATATGTGACACTTCAACATTGTCACCTTTTATATGTATAGTGCTTGGCCAGCCTTTGTTTTTATTGAGCAGTGTACTGCCATCGACAACAAGCTGCCCATCACCGGATTTTGCAGCAAGGCTGAAATCGAGTTTGTTAAAGCCATCGCTGTGTCCGTCCAGTTTTATTTGTGTCGATGTTCAGACCCAGTCCTGGGATACGCGTCGCGCCATCATGCAGATAGGCACTGCCACTGAGTTTGGGTTGACCGAGTGTCCCGCCTGCGGTCACTGCCAGTTTGATGTTGCCTTTTAAGTCCTGTAGGTCGGGTATCAGTGCTTCAATCAAGCCAAGGTCATGAATTTCAAGCTTCGCGCTGCCCTTTAATGTTTGCGTGTTGCTGTTCAGCCGTATCAGGTTGGCATCGGGCAATAACAGGTGCGCCTGAAACTGATCACCCTTGCTGAGTCCGAGCCTGGTTGTAGCTTCGACGCCTTCGGGTGTGAGCGAAACATCCATCGTGCCACCGCTGTATTCCCAGTGATCATGCTCACCTTCAATCAATGGGTAGGTCACGGTGCCGGCAGGTAAACTAATGTGTGCTTTGCCCAGTAGCCGGTTCGGAGTCTGATATTGCAGTTCTGCCGTGGCATCGACCACGCCATCCAGTTTCAGGTCGGGTGGTAACCACGGGCTGAGCAGGGCGAGCGGCAATGTGTTCATGTTGAGCTGTGACTGCCAGGTGCCGTTTTTGTGTTGCAGGTGAATGCAAACCTGGCCTTGCCGGCTTGTCCAGCACAAAGGATCGATCTGCAGCGTGTTCTGAGTAATAGCGAGTTTTGCCGGGGATTTGAGTTTCAGTTCGGCAACTCGGGCGTTGCTGAAATCTGCCTGCACGATGCTTCCATGCCAGCCGGCTGGATCTGTTTCACCGGTGAGTTTGACCTGTGTGGTTCTGTTGCCGGAGACAGCTTTCATTTCCAGGCCGTGCTGGCTGCTGGCCGTCAGATTGAGAGCATCTACACCAAAATCGTTAAGCTTCACATCATGGATGGCGAGCCTGATATTAATTTTTTGCCAGTGGAACAGATCAACAGTGATATTGCCGTCAATCGCGCCCAGCGCGTAACCGGGCAGGCCGAGATCATGACCTGTGAGCGTGGTAGCCACGATCGGTTCGGACAATGGGCCGGAAAGGTGGCCACTTGCCTGTAACTGACCTTTTGCCTGTGGGTATAGACTGGCAAGATCGGGCGAATCGATGTTCCAGTCCAGATTCATTGCCGTGTCAATGCGACCCTGTGCGCTGAGTTTTGATGTGCCCGAGCTGGCATTCAACTGTTTGATGTCGAGGCCGTCTTTGCGCCAGCCCAGTTGTGCACGCAATGACACAGGCTGTTCGCGCAGTGTACCTGTTACGCGTGTGATGCTGGCATCTGCGATTAAATGTCCGTTTTCTGTTCGACCGGTACTGGTCAGTTTCGCATCGAGCTTGCCGGGCCAGTCTGGTGAAAGACTTTCAGGATTAATATTGCTCGCAGTAATATCAGCCTGCCAGCTAAAACGAGGAGACCAGCTCAGTTGTCCGGTGGCAATGGCTTTACCGTTCAGCGTATTGACACGCAGGGTCTGAAATTTCAGCCCCTTGAGATTGCCATCGGCGCTGGCATACCAGGTCGATGGCGGTGCCTGTGGCCAGGGGCGATCAGTGTTCAGGATGAAATGATAGTGATCGGGATTACCTTCGATCTCACCGTTGCCGCTGGCAGAATTAAACCACGGCGTATTTTGCAGCGGCCAGCGCAGATTTTTCCAGTTCAGTGCCAGCTTGCCTTTGTTGTCTCTGGGCGACCAGTCACCGTGCGCGTTAAGTTGCAACTGTTGCTCGGGTGCGTGCAGTACGAACTCATCAATCTGAATATGTGTATTTGCCAGGCGTTTCAGTTTGAAGCTGGCATCGAAAGGTCCCTGTTTCGGATAGCGTCCTTGCATGTTTCCGCTTATCGAAGCAGTAGTGAGATCGCCGTGCGCTTTTAACTGAAGTGTACCAGTGATGGCGGGCAGGCTGGCATCAAGACCTGCCGCGTTGAAATCGCTGATGGCGATATTTGTCTGCCAGTCGGGTTTGCCTGCCAAATTATGCAGTTCGGCATTCAACGCCAGTTGCATGGGACCGCTGATTTTTTGCCTGAGCTTGCTGGTTTTAATAGTGCCCCGAATACTGCCTTTGCCTTTGATTGCAACCATCGAGGGTAGTTTTGCCTGCCATTCAATTTCCAGAGCGTGTTTATAATTGCCAGCAGGTGTGAGTGTTCCCTGCAGTTTTATTTGATAATTCTCAGCAAGCACATTCAGTGATTTGATATGGACCGTGTTGAACCGCGAGCTGGCGTCGAGTCGAATCTGTTTCAGTGTGAATCCACTATCAGGCTGTTCGATATCAAAGCCATTAACGACCATGTCATTTAACGATAACTGCAAGGGCAGATGAATGTCGGGCAGACTCAATGGCTGATCTGTTTTGGCTGATGCTGGCAGAGTGAGTTTCAGTGTCTGCACATGCATGCGGTTAATATCCAGCCTGGCAAACAACAGAGAACTGGCTGACCATTCGAGTGAGATGTGTTTGGCGGTTATTTTGTTATTGTCGAATTCATAGTCAACATCATCAAGTGTTAGCGTGCCGAACAAGCGACCTTCCAGTTTGCCGACGCTGAGCTTGCCGGGTAAATAACTGGCAGCTTGCCGATACGCCCAGTGCAGGCCGCTCTCGGTGGTGCCCAGCCATAGCAACGCAGGAACTGTCACCAGCAGTAGCAGGCAGATAGCGATCAACAGTATTTTTAGCCAGCGGCGCATTACAGGTCAGGCCCGATAGTGATGTGCAAACGCCAGGGGTGGCCCTCGCGGCTGACCGCAGAAGCAAGATCGACCCGCACCGGACCGATAGGGGTTTGCCAGCGAAAACCGAAACCGGCGCCACGTTCCAGCTTCTGAGAGGTGCTGTTCATTGCGTTACCTGCGTCATAGAATGCGGCGATGCCCCATTGACCAGAAAAACTGTGTTCGAATTCGATGCTGCCTGTCATCAGATATTTGCCGCCCACCACATTACCATTCGCGTCTACCGGTCCTAGCGAGTGATAGGCATAACCGCGTACGCTTTGAGAGCCGCCGGCAAAAAATCGCACCGATGAAGGCAGGTCCTGAAACGCATCGGTCCAGGTGCCGCCAAGGCTGCCGCGCGCGATTAACCGGTTGCTCTGATTCAGTGAAGAGATACCTTTAAGACCGCCCTGAATCTGATAAAAACTGGTATCGGATACCACCTTGTCGCTGGCGCCTCTCAGACCGATATCGAAGCGCAGGCCATCCAGTGTATAAATAAAATTATTACCCCAGGTACGGCTCCAGTTGATGCTGGGAATCAGCAGGGTCGAATTGCCTTCGACATCAGCAATAATAAATTTTTCCTGTTGATAATTGAGTGCAACCGATTCACGCCATTCACTTAGAGTGCGGTTGAGACTGGCGCCGACCGTGCGCGCCGTACTTTCGCTGGAGTCGGTTTTTTCGTGTACCACGCTGGCGCTGTATACCAGTTTGTCAGTACGCGGGTTAAACACAGGGATGAGATAATGCACGGCCAGGCTATAACCCAGCTGGGAAACACTGGCCTCGGTCTTCACCTGATGGCCACTGGGATTGAGCAGTGGAATTTCCCAGCCGAATTTTGTGCGCGCGCCGGTATCGGTGCCATAGCCGATACCAAAGGTATAGCGATTTTTTTTATGCGGTGTGAGCGCAATATCAACCGGAATTTCATCGCTGTCGAGCGGCACCTTGCCGGGCGAGACCTCGACCGTGCGAAAAAAATCACTGTCATTGAACGCCTGTTGCGTATCAATTAACTGGTTAAGTGAATAAGGTGTGCCTTTTTCAAACGTGATATAGCGTTGTAATAGTTCCGGCTTGAGTACATCCTGCTTCAGCGAAACTATTCCAAACCGATAACGTGGACCGCTCTCATAGTGTAGCCAGACGCGTACCTGGTATTTCTCAAGATCGATTTCGACGCGATGTTCTGTAAACTGGCCGCGAAAATAACCGCGTTCCGCTGCCAGCCGCGCCAGGCTGCTTTTTAGATTCTCATATTGCAGGTGATTGAACACATCACCTTTGGCCAGCGAAATATTCTTTAACAATGCCTGGACTTCCGGGTCCTGTTTGATTTCACCGCTCAATACCAGATTGAATTCCGCAATGCGAATTTCCGGGCCGGGATCGATGGTAAAACTGGCCTGCCATTTTTCATCGCTTAACTGCGTTAAAGTGCTGTGTATTTCTGGCCGGTAATAACCGAATGGTTGCATGGCGCGCCTGATTTCCTGGCTGGATTTTTTGTACAGCAGGCGCAATCGTGCCACGCTTAGTAATGGGCTGTCTTTTTGTTGTTCAATGCTCAAAAACTGACGAATGTTGGTTTCGACCTCAGTGTTAACTCCCTGGATCTGCACATTTACGTTGAGCTGCGCAAGTGCTGAGCTGGCATATAAACAGACCAGCAAGGTCATCAGCCGTTGCAGTGTTTTGCGTATCATGTTTTCTCAGAGGTTCCGGGTTGTATAATTGTGCATCAAAAACACGACGGATGCCCTGCTAAACCTGCTGGCTGGGGATAATATGTGAATGCTACTGTGATGGACAATTAAACGGTGCAATCATTCCGAGCGCAGTGCTTCCACCGGGTCGAGCATCGCTGCTCTGCGGGCAGGGACAACACCTGCGATCAGCCCGATAATCACCGCGATGGCTTCTGCCAGTATGACGTAAAGCACAGGTGTGTGCACGGGCAGAGTCGGCAGTGCAAAGTGCAGTATCTGTGCGATACCGATACCTAACACCAGGCCACCGATACCGCCGATGGCGGCCAGTACAATAGCTTCGCCGAGAAACAGCATCAGCACCTGCGATTTTTTTGCGCCAAGCGCGCGCAGCAGGCCGATTTCGTTGATGCGCTCGTTGATGGCGATGGTCATGATGGTAACGATGCCGATCGCGCCGACCAGCAGCGAAATGCCACCGATAGCGCCGACTGCAAAGGTGAGTACGTTTAATACCGAACCGAGCACATCCAGCATTTGCTGCTGTGTAGTGATAGTAAAATCATCCTTGCCGTGGCGAGCGATAAGGGTATTTTTGATGCCTTCGGTGACTTTTTCCACCGGCGTGCCTTCCTTGTACATAACATCGATTTCCATCAGCGATTCATTGTTGAACAGGCTGAGCGCCCTTGCGGCAGGAATATATATAGTGTCATCGAGATCAAAGCCCAGCACGGTTCCTTTGGATTCCATCACGCCGATGATGCGATAGCGGTTTTCGGCAATCGTGATGCGTTTGCCCAGCGGGTTGATGTCACCGAACAGTTCGTTACGCAACTTGCTGCCGAGTACCGCGAATGCGCGTGGTGCCAGCGGGTCGTCCGCTGGCAGGAAGCGGCCGGATTTCACTTTCATCCTGAAGGCTTCGGGCATATCCGGCCCTGCGCCGTAGACGGTGGTACGTCGTCTGCGGTTTTGCACATCGACCTCGGCATTGCCCTGTACGAATGGCACCACCGCGCTTGCGTAAGGCAGGCGTGCAAGCGCTTCCGCATCTTCGATGCTGAGCGGGCGCTCGGTGCCAAAGACGCCCATGCTGGTGCCCGATGTCGTTGCTTTACCGGGATTGATCGCGACCAGGGTGGTGCCGAACTGGGTGAACTCATCGAGCACGAAACGGTGTACGCCTTCGCCGATAGAAGTGAGTAATACCACCGAGGCGATACCGACTGCAATGCCGAGCGCAGTGAGTCCGCTGCGCATGCGGTGTGCGATTAACGATGTGCCTGTAAGTTTGAGAAAGTCCTGTATCAGCATGTCGGCATACTATGTATAGGGTTCAACGCTTTGACAGTGCCAGCACAGGGTCGAGTCGTGCAGCGCGGCGTGCAGGCATCAGACTGAAGAGCAAACCGGTGCCGACGGCCACCAGCAGTGAGGTTGCCACCGCCCAGGTGGGTGACCATGCAGGCAGATCGGGGAAGGCTGTGCGAATTGCATAACTGCCCAACTGGCCCAGAGCCAGACCGATCAGGGCGCCGAGTACGGATAACAAAAAAGCTTCTGCGAGAATAAGAATAGTAATCTGTTTTTGCGATGCGCCGAGTGCTTTGAGCAAACCGATTTCGGGCGTGCGTTGTGATACCGCGACCAGCATCACGTTCATGATCAGGATGCCGGCGACTGCAAGGCTGATCGCAGCAATGCCGGCAACAGCGTAAGTGAGCGCGCTTAATATTTTATCAAAGGTGCTGAGTACCGCATCCTGAGTAACGACGGTAACATCTTTCACGCCCTGATGACGTTGTTGCAGAATATCGATCACGGAGTCTTTGACTGCATTGATAGTGCTGCGACTTTTGGCTTCGACCAGAATACGAAACAAAGAGTTGGTATTGAACAGCTGTTGTGCGGAAGCGACAGGAATAAATACCGTTTCCTGGACATCGACACCGATCGAACGGCCGACATCACCCAGCACACCAATAACGCGATAACGCCGATCACCGATACGAAGCCACTGGCCGAGTGCGCGGTCTGCGCCGAACATTTCATCACGAATCAGTCTGCCGATGACGGCTACGGGTGTCGCGGTATCCAGATCGGATTTTGGCAAAAATCGACCCTGGGACATGCTCCAGTGTCGAATTGGCAGCATTTCATAATTGGTGCCGATGATCACCGATTCGCGTGAACGCGCACCGCGACTGACATCTGCAGAACCCACGTTGATCGGCGCGATGCGGCGAATATTGCGATCACGTGTCAGCGCGATCGCGTCATCGAGTGTCAGGTCTCGTGGTGTTTCCCCCATCATGGTGCCCGGGTTGATGCCCGCGGTTTCCGAGCGTCCTGGAAATACATACACCAGATTCGTGCCCAGCGATGCAAACTCGTTTACCACGTAACGGCGCGCACCTTCTCCTAGTGAGGTGAGCATGATCACAGCAGCCACGCCGATGGCCATGGCGATTAGCATGAGTACGGTTCGGCCGGGATAGCCACGAAGTGCGCGCCAGGAAAAAAGTGCGATGTCGCTACCGAGTAAGGTCACGTTGTTACCCGCCGGTATCTGAACTGAGCCGGCCATCCATCATGTGTAACTGTCTTCGCGCACGTTGTCCCATTTCCTGATCGTGCGTTACCATGATAAGCGTGATACCGTCAGCATTGAGCTGTTCGAGTATGTCGATGACATCATTGCCTGACTTGTGGTCGAGATTGCCGGTGGGTTCGTCGGCGAGCAACAGGCGAGGCTGCATAATCGTGGCGCGCGCAATCGCAACACGTTGACGTTGACCGCCAGATAATTGTTCCGGTTTATGGTGGGCGCGATCACTGAGCCCGAGCGATTCGATCGCGTGTGTGACTTTGGCTTTTCGTTCGCTCTGCTCCATGCCCGCAAGCACCAGCGGCAGCTCGATATTTTCTTCAGCTGTCAGTCTGGGTACAAGATGAAACATCTGAAACACAAAACCGATTTCGCTGTTGCGCACCCGCGCCTGTTCGGTGTCGGACAGTGACGTGACATCATGCTCATTGAGCAGGTAATGGCCACTGCTCGGACGGTCGAGCAGGCCGAGTAGATTAAGCAGGGTGGATTTTCCGGAACCCGATGGCCCCATGATGGACACATAGTCACCATCAGCAATCTTCAGCGTGATGTCATCCAGTGCGTGCACGGTCTGGTCACCGACCTGAAAATTACGATGGATTTGCTGAAGTTCGATCATGATGTTGCTGCTATGTTGTTATGCGCTGTCGACCGTGTTTCGGTTGGGCAGACCTGCTGGTCTGTTGAATAATCTGAAAAATAATAGTCCGCAAAGAACGCAAATAAACGCTAATAAAAAACAATAATATGCGGCATTCACGGGCTGTGCTGGTAACTACGAATAATCGCGTTATTGGCGTTTTTTGCGGACTCATGATTTTGATGTGATGTCAAACTCCATAAGATAATTAATGCGGTCAGAATCGTTGTCAGAGGTATTCTGAATGACTATTTTTTAGTTGTTTGCGCATTTGTGGTTTCAGCTACTGCTGGTGCGCCATCTTTTACACCATCGCGTTCTACTGAAACCACAACAACGTCCCCCTTTTTGAGACCCTCAGTGACCTGTGTCCAGGCCCAGTTGCTCAAGCCGGTTTTGATTTTGCGTTCGTGCAGCACACCATCATCACCCAGCACCAGTACGCTGTTACCTTCAAGAACCGCTTCGGTGGGTACGCGCAAAACATTCTGTTTTTCTGCAACGATGACTTCGATGTCGGCGCTGTAACCGGGCAGCATGCCAGCGCAGTCCTGCTGGCAGACAAAATTCACTTCCACGTCGACGGTGCGTGCCTGCTTCTCGGCTTCCAGCACATAAGGTGCGATGCGGCGAACAACACCGTCGAACACTTTTCCGGAATAGGCATCCAGGGTAATTTTGGCGGGCATGTTCAGTTTGATACGCGGCGCGTCGACTTCGTCGATAGGCGCAGACACGTATAGACAACTGGTGTCCATCAGGTCGATCGCGGGTGGTGTGGGAATACCGACCGGGGAGGGCGTGACGATCTCGCCGATCTCGCCGTTGACTTCTGCGACCACACCGTCGAACGGTGCGATGAGCCGGGTTTTGTCGAGCGCGGCCTGGGCCACGTCGATCTGGGCAAGACTGGCCTGGGCCGAGGCTTTGGCGGCATCGCAGGCAGCGGCCTGGGCCTGGGCATCACCCACCGCTTTTTCGATGACCTGTTCCGAGGCCAGGCTTCCTTTTTTCAACTTGAGCTGACGGTCGGCTTCGCGTTGTGCCACTTTGGCGAGCACACAGATTTGTGAGGCCTGCGCTTTGGTTGCAATGGCCTGACTCCTGGCCAGCTTGAGCTGTGCTTTTACGTCTTCATTCCACAGCGCCATCAGCAAATCACCTTTTTTGACCACATCGCCTTCCTTGACTGGCAGGGCATCGATCTGGCCGCCGATCGAAGGCGATATGCCTGCACGGCGGCAGGCCTTGATGGTACCGACGCGGGTATTGGAGACGGTATCCTGCACGCTACCCGTGCTGACCTCGGCAACCAGTACCTTGACCGGTTTTGCGCGGCTGAGCCACGCTATTGCGGCTGCAGAGCTGACCGCGATAATCAGCAGGATAATCAATAATCTGTAGTGTCTGGATACCATAATGCGCACAAGTATATCTGTTTATTGCCTGGTTGACAGTTGGTGGTCGAACCAGTCTCACAGGTCTGTGTCTTAATTTGCGCGTAATTTGCCGTGAATCAATTTTTTGAACGGATTTGAAGGCTGTTGAGGGCTATGTGTATTCATGTGGTGCCGAGAAGAGGACTTGAACCTCCACGAGCATAAGCTCACTAGCACCTGAAGCTAGCGCGTCTACCAATTCCGCCACCTCGGCACGGTGCGAACCTGCGATTGCAGGCCGCGAACTTTACTCGCGGCGATTGCGATTGTCAATTTGTACAGACGGGCTGTCTATTCCTGTAGAATCCGCCCATGACAAATACATCGAAAAAAAGCCCCGGGCCTGCCCCGAAGAAAAAACGTAGCGGTAATCGCAAGAGAACCGCCAGAAAAACCAGCCGAAAGACCGTGGCCAAAACCCCGGTAACCGCCGCTGAAGCGCCGGACGCACCAGCGAAAAAAAAGCGCTTTGGCTTCTCGTTCAAAAACCCGTTCAAGAAAGCCGCTGCTGAATCCAGCTCAAAAGCAGCACCAAAACGCCGCAGCAAAAGCAAAAAGAGTCAGTTACAGGACCCTGATGCGCAGCTTGAGGCGAGAAAGTACGAAAATCCGGTTGCCAGCCGCAAGCTGATTTTGCAGCTGATCCACGAGCATGGCGCGCTCACCCAGGAATCGCTGGCCGAAAAGCTGAATCTGACCGATCCCGAGGTGCTGGAAGCTCTGCGCCGCCGCCTGATCGCGATGGCGCGTGATGGTCAGCTGATCAGAAACCGCCGCGGTGGCTTTATTCCTGTGGACGAAAAAAACCTGATTCGCGGTCGGGTGATCGCCCATCCCGATGGTTTTGGTTTTCTGGTGCCCGATGAAGGCGGAGATGACCTGTTTCTCAGCGCAAAACAGATGCGTAGTCTGCTTCACGGTGACCGTGCGGTGGTCCAGGTAGCGGGCATCGACCGCCGCGGTCGCCGCGAAGGTGCGCTGGTGGAAGTGCTGGAACGCGCCAATCACACTTTGGTCGGACGGCTGCACATCGAAAGCAGCGTGGCTTTTATGGTCGCCGACAACAAACGTATTACCCAGGATATTCTGATTCCGGGTGACAAGCTCGGTGAGGCCAAAGCGGGTCAGATCGTCAAGGTCGAAATCGTGCAGCAACCGTCATTTCGTAGCCAGCCGATCGGCAAGGTGATCGGTGTGGTCGGCGACCATATGGCACCGGGCATGGAAATCGAAGTCGCGATCCACAGCCATGGCCTGCCACACGAGTTTTCTGCTGCGGTATTAAACGAAGCCGATGAGCTGGGTGCTGAGGTCAGGGCTGACGACAAACAGGGGCGCCTGGATTTGCGTCATCTGCCGCTGGTGACGATCGACGGTGAAGATGCACGGGATTTTGACGATGCGGTGTACTGCGAACCGGTAGAGCAATCGGGACAAACACACTGGCGTTTGCTGGTTGCGATCGCCGATGTTGCGCATTATGTAAACATCAACTCGGCGCTGGACAAGGAAGCATACGAACGTGCGACCTCGGTGTATTTCCCCGGACGCGTGATCCCGATGCTGCCGGAAGGTATATCCAACGGCCTGTGTTCACTCAATCCCGCTGTCGATCGTCTTGCCATGGTCTGTGAAATGCTGATCAATCAGCAGGGTGAAATCGAGTCACACAGTTTCCACGAGGCTGTTTTCCGTTCACAGGCACGCCTGACATATAACCAGGTCGCCAGTGCGCTGGTAGATAAAGACGAAGCCGAGTGCAAACGGCTCGCCGATGTGCTGCCGCATTTGAAAAACCTGCACGCGCTATACCACTGTATGGCGAAAGCGCGCAACAAGCGCGGTTCGATCGATTTTGATACTACCGAAACCCGGATAGTGTTCAATGATGATCAGCGTATCGAAAGCATCTATCCGACGGTACGCAATGATGCGCACAAAATTATCGAAGAGTGCATGATCGCGGCCAATATTTGCGCGGCGACTTTTATTGCAAAACACAAGGTGCCATCATTATATCGTGTCCACGATCTGCCTGATGATGACAAGCTGGAAGATCTGCGTGGATTTCTCAAGGACCTGGGGCTGCGCCTGGGAGAACCGCAACGCAAAATTGCTTCCAGTGACTACGCAAAACTCACAGAAGAAATTAAAGATCGTGACGACAGACACGTGATCCAGGTGTTGTTGCTGCGCTCTATGCGCCAGGCAATGTACAAACCGGAAAACAGCGGTCACTTTGGCCTGGCGCTGGATAACTATGCACATTTTACTTCGCCGATCCGGCGCTATCCTGACCTGCTGGTTCACCGTGCAATCAAACATATTGTGCGTAAACTGCCGTTGCGTGATTATCCGTATGATATGAAGCGCATGGGTACCATGGGCGAGCATTGTTCTGCCAACGAACGCCGTGCCGATGAAGCAACGCGTGATGCTGAGCTCGCGCTCAAGTGCGAATACATGCTCGACAAGATCGGTCAGGAATTCAGCGCGCACATCACCAGCGTGGTGTCGTTTGGTCTGTTTGTTGAAATCGATGATCTGTATGTCGAAGGCCTGGTGCACATCACCAGCCTGCCAAAAGATTTTTACGAATTTAATCCGGCAACGCATCAACTGGTCGGTGAACGTCATGGTCGGGTATTCAATATGCGTGACAAGGTGCGTGTGCGTGTGGCGCGGGTCGACATGGATGAGCGCAAGCTTGATTTTGAGCTGGTATAATATTCAATGTCGAAATCTCAGCACGAAATCATTTATGGTTTGCACGCGGTAGAAGCTGCGCTGAGAAACAACAGCGAAAACGTTTTACAGGTCTGGGTGCAACAGGGCAGGAATGATGGCCGGATTCGTAAGCTGGTCGATCTCGCGACGTCCAGAGGCATTTCGCTGGAAACGATTTCTGCAAAAAAACTTGATGCCAAATGTAGTGGTGAGCGTCATCAGGGCGTGGTCGCACGGCTGCGTGCCGGTTCGCGTAAGCGCGTTGAGCTGGAAGACCTGCTCGAACGCGAACATGTATTATTACTCATATTAGATGAAGTGCAGGACCCGCATAATATCGGCGCCTGCATCCGCAGCGCGGATGCGGCCGGGGCTGACGCCGTGATCAGCTGCAAAAACCGCAGCCCCGGTCTCACGCCGGTGGTTGCCAAGGTCGCCAGTGGCGCGGCTGAACACACACCTTATATACAGGTCACCAATATGGCGCGCACGCTGGAAAAACTTCGTGACGCCGATGTCTGGGTCGTCGGTACCAGCGGCGACAGTGACACCAGCCTGTACGACTGCCAGCTGAGCAAGCGCATGGCCGTCGTCATGGGTTCGGAAGGCGAAGGCATGCGCCGTCTCACCCGAGAAGGCTGTGACGAACTGATCTCGATCCCGATGCAGGGCTCGGTGTCCAGTCTCAATGTGTCGGTGGCCAGCGGTGTGACCCTGTTTGAACTGCGCCGTCGCATGAACGCGGGCGTATGACTGGAGCGTGGCCGTGGCTGGCGCTCTGACTTTAATCGTTCCCGGTTGCTGCGGCCCATTACCGGAACAAAGTGCTGCGCTGAAATTTCTCGATCCTGCTGTGCAGCAACTGTCATTATGGAAATGGCTGTCGCGTGCAGACAAATTCAATGCCGCAGATAATTTTCACCAGCAGCTGGCTGCACTGTTTGGTTCTGGCAATACCGATC
>CAVRHW010000017.1:0-12987 GCA_963721085.1 uncultured Gammaproteobacteria bacterium | reverse complement strand
ATGGCTCCAGCGTGAGTTTTTCCGGCAAGCTGTACCGGGCGGTGCAGTACGGTGTCGATCATGCTACGGGTATCGTCGATTACGACCAGGTGCAGGCGCTGGCCAACGAGCACAAACCGAAAATGATCGTCGCTGGTTTTTCTGCCTATTCGCGCATCATGGACTGGGAACGCTTTCGCGAGATCGCCGATTCGGTTGGCGCGTATTTATTTGTCGACATGGCGCACGTTGCCGGTCTGGTGGCAGCGGGTCTGTATCCCAACCCGGTTCCAGTCGCCGACGTGGTGACCTCCACCACGCATAAGACTTTACGAGGGCCGCGCGGCGGCATCATCCTTGCCGGTGAACAGTCGGTGATGAAATATTCAGACCTGGGTAAAAAACTCAATTCTGCAATATTCCCCGGTACCCAGGGTGGCCCGCTGATGCACGTAATTGCGGCCAAGGCGGTGGCTTTCAAAGAAGCGCTGGAACCGGATTTTACTGCGTATCAAAAACAGGTGATCGTCAATGCGCAGGCCATGGCCGAAGTGGTGGTACAGCGTGGTTATAAAGTCGTGTCGGGCGGTACCGATAATCATCTGTTCCTCTGGGATTTGATCGCCAAAGGACTTACCGGTAAAGATGTTGAAGCGGCGCTTGGGCGTGCGCACATCACGGTGAATAAAAATGCAGTACCGAATGATCCACAGTCCCCGTTTGTGACCAGCGGTATTCGTGTTGGTACCCCGGCAATGACCACGCGCGGTTTTGATCAGAACGATGCTGCCAACCTGGCGAACTGGATGTGTGACATCATCGATAGCATGAAAGGTGCGAAAGCGGATGAAGCTGTGATCGATGCGGTACGCGAAAAAGTTAGCGAAATCTGCAAACGTTTGCCTGTCTACGAATACTAGTTCGAGATAAGAATACATGCATTGTCCTTTCTGCTCAGAACCTGATACGCGCGTGATTGATTCGCGACTCTCTACCGATGGGGAGCAGGTCAGGCGTCGACGTGAATGCGCTGCCTGTACAGAGCGCTTTACGACGTATGAAGTGGCAGAGCTAAACATGCCGCGGATTATCAAAAGCAACGGCAATCGCGTGCCGTTTGACGAAGCCAAGCTGACAGCGGGGGTGATGCGCGCGCTGGAAAAGCGCCCGGTGGTTACCGAGCAGGTGGATGCTGCGATGAATCGGATCAAGCACAAATTGTTGTCTGCGGGCGAACGTGAAATCGCGTCCAGTCGTCTTGGTAACTGGGTTATGGAAGAGCTGCTGGTGCTGGATCATGTGGCCTATATTCGTTTCGCTTCGGTGTATCTCGACTTTGGCGATGTCAATGCATTCCGCGATGCGATCGAGCGCCTGGAACAGAGCGCACCGAAGAAAAAACACAGCTAAAGAATAACGTGGACGCGTCTGACATCGAATTTATGCAGCGTGCACTGCGGCTGGCGGCGCGTGGACTGCACACTACCCAGCCTAACCCCAGGGTCGGCTGTATCATTGTAAAAGACGGCAAGATCGTTGGCGAAGGCTGGCATCAACGCGCAGGCGAAGCGCACGCTGAAGTGCTGGCATTGAATGCAGCCGGTGAGCAGGCCCGGGGCGCAAGTGTTTATGTGACACTGGAACCGTGCAGTCACACGGGCAAAACGCCGCCCTGTGTTGATGCATTGATAGCGGCAGGCGTAGGCAAGGTGATCGCTGCCATGCAGGATCCGAATCCGCTGGTAGCGGGCAAGGGCTTGCAACGCCTGCGCGAACACGGGATCGAAGTGCAGGTCGGTGTGCTGGAAGCGCAGGCGCGAGCCTTGAACCCGGGTTTTATCAAGCGCATGGAAACCGGTTTGCCTTTTGTTCGGGTCAAACTCGCAATGAGCCTGGACGGTCGTACCGCGATGGCTGGCGGTGAAAGCAAATGGATCACCGGCGAGGCAGCGCGTGCCGATGTACAGAAATTGCGCGCACGCAGTTCGGCAATACTGACCGGTATTGGTACCGTGCTGGCTGATAATCCGCGTTTAGATGTACGTATTGCCAGTCAGCACGGTGCGCAGGTGCAGCCACTGCGCGTTGTTGTGGATACGCAGTTACGGTTTCCGGCGCATACGCAGATGTGCAGCAGTAATAATGGCGGCAAAGTGTTAATCGCAAGCTGTAACGCAGAGTCACGACAGGATCTGGACTGCGATATATTGCCGCTGCCAGCAGGAACCGGTGGTGTTGATTTGCGTGTGTTGATGCAGGAGCTGGCCAGGCGCGAAATCAACGAAGTGCATGTTGAAGCGGGTGCAAAGTTATCGCGGTGCTTTGTTAGAAGCGACACCTGGTCGATGAGATTGTAGTGTACGTGGCGCCACACCTGATGGGTGATGACGCGCTGGGCCTGTTTTCATTGCCAGGTTTGAAACAAATGAAACATAGAATCGAACTGGAGTTTTCTGATGTGCGTTCGATTGGTAAGGATCTGCGCATAACGGCCAGACCTGTGTATAGCTAGTAAGAGAGAGATAATGTCAACAATAGTAGTAGTAAAAAAAGCAGGCAAGGTATGTATTGCTGCAGACAGCCTCACCAGTTTTGGTGATCTGAGCATGGGCTCGGATTATGATGCGGATTCCGACAAGATTCTGCAATGTGAAAGTGCGTATCTGGGCATTGTCGGTAGTGCTGCGCATCATCTTGTGATGCAGAGTATTATTCAGCAACCTGAAATCAAAATGGATTTTTCAACGCGCATGACCATTTTTGAGTCTTTTCGTCAGCTGCATCCGATGTTGAAAGAAAAATATTTTCTCAATGCCAAAGATGAAGATGATGATCCGTATGAATCAACACAGATCGATGCGCTGATTGCATCGCCGCACGGCATTTTTGGCGTGCATTCTTTGCGTGAAGTATGTGAATACAAAAAATTCTGGGCCATTGGTTCCGGGTCTGAATATGCGCTGGGTGCCATGTTCGCGGTATACGAACAGTATGACAGCGTCAGACAAAATTGCTGAAGCAGGTGTGCGCGCAGGTGCCGAGTTTAACAATGCCACCGCGATGCCGATGACTTCATACACGGTTGATCTGGTCAAGCTCAAGGCGGCCACGGGCTAAGCATGTTTACCGGTATTATCGAGGCGCTGGGTAAGATAAAACGCATGCAGGCTGCGGGTGGCGACATGCGTCTTGAAATTGATACCGGTGATCTTGATATGTCGGATGTCAACACAGGCGACAGTATTGCAGTGAACGGTGTTTGTTTAACAGCGATCGAATATACCGCTTCGAGTTTTGTCGCGGATGTTTCAAACGAAACCATCGCCCATACCAGTCTCAAATCACTTAAACCTGGAAGTGAAGTCAATCTGGAAAAAGCCCTGTTACCCACCACGCGGCTCGGTGGGCATCTGGTCAGCGGTCATGTTGACGGTCTCGGTCCGTGGTCGATATTTCTGAAGATGCGCGTTCGATCAGGCTGGTGATCGAAGCACCACAGGAATTAGTGAGATACATTGCGGCCAAGGGCTCGATCTGTGTCGACGGCACCAGCCTGACAGTGAACACGATCAAGAATACTCATTTTGAAGTTAACATCGTGCCGCATACCCAGAATCGCACGGTGATCAAACATTATAAACGAGGTACGCAGGTCAATCTGGAAGTGGATCTGATCGCACGTTATCTCGAAAGATTATTGTTGAACCTTCCGGAAGATGAACGCAGCACAATAGATATGGCGATGCTGGCGAAAGCCGGTTTTGTTTCCTGAAACGCCCTGACAGATTAATAAACTATGAAGCTGAACACCACCGAAGAAATTATCGAAGACCTGCGTAATGGCAAAATGGTCGTCATCATGGATGATGAAGACCGCGAAAACGAAGGTGATCTGCTGATGGCTGCCAGCGCAGTGACGCCCGAGGCAGTGAATTTCATGGCGCGTTATGGTCGTGGCCTGATCTGTCTCACCCTGACCCGCGAACGCTGCAAACAACTGCGCCTGCCTTTGATGGTCGGCGGCAACGATGCCATGGAGTCGACCAATTTCACGGTATCGATCGAAGCCGCGAAAGGGGTGACCACGGGTATTTCCGCGGCTGATCGTGCGGTGACGATTCAGGCGGCAGTCAAACCCGATGCGGGACCGGAAGACATCGTCCAGCCGGGCCATATTTTTCCTTTGATGGCGCAACCGGGTGGAGTGTTAAGCCGCGCCGGTCATACCGAAGCAGGTTGTGATCTGGCGCGACTGGCCGGGCTTGATCCCAGCGCGGTGATCGTTGAAATTCTGAATGAGGATGGCACCATGGCGCGCCGTCCCGATCTGGAGCAGTTTGCCGAACAGCACAAGCTGAAAATCGGCACCATCGACGATTTGATCAGTTATCGCCTGCAAAATGAAAAAACGGTCGAGCGCATCGCAGAGTGCGATTTTCCAACTGAACACGGCAAGTTTCGTCTGATCGCGTTTCAGAACGTGCTCGATGGCACCATGCATTTCGCGCTGGTGAATGGCGAGATCGACAGCAGTAAAGAAGCGATGGTGCGCGTGCACATGTCCGATATTCTCACCGATGTGCTGCATTCAGCGCACACGCGCGGCTGGCCGTTGAATGATGCGATTTCGCAGGTGGCGCAGGCAGAACAGGGCGTAGTTGTTATACTCAGGCAGGCGAATGAAGAAAAAGCCATACTGCAGTGGATGTCACGGCATCCTGCAGCAGCGAATGACACAGCAAGCAGTAATGAAGGTGTTCATCCCTCTGGCTGGCGTACTGATGGTGTCGGTGCGCAGATTTTGATGGATATCGGGGTAAAAAAGATACGCCTGATGGGCGCGCCGAGGGTATATCACGGTCTGGCTGGCTTCGGTCTGGAAATTGTCGACTATGTTTCGGGCGATACAAAATAACAGCAGCGTTTGTTTTTTGTTAAACAGAAAAATTATTAAGAAGAGTAACTATTATGAGCACTATGAAAACGATCGAAGGCAGTCTGCAATATAGCAAAGGCCGATTTGCCATTGCCTGTGCGCGCTTCAACGGCTTTATTGTCGAGAGCCTGCTCGCAGGTGCAATCGATACCTTGCGTCGCAACGGTGTTGCCGAATCCGATATTACCGTGGTGAAAGTGCCGGGCGCATTTGAATTGCCACTGGCAGCACAGAAACTGGCACAAAGCGATGCCTATGATGCCATCATTGTGCTGGGTGCGGTGATTCGCGGTGCTACGCCGCATTTCGATATCGTTGCGGGTGAATCGGCCAAAGGTCTGTCAACAGTCGCGCTGGATCATGGTCTTCCTGTGATCAATGGCATCCTGACCACTGACAGTATCGAACAGGCAATCGAACGCGCCGGTACCAAGGCAGGTAACAAAGGTGCTGAAGCGGCCGCCGCTGCGATGGAAATGGTCAGCCTTTTCCAGCAGATGTCCTGAATCCAGATAGAGCGGTCACATGTCTACTATACCTCACGGTCTTGCCAAAGCACGCGGTAAGGCGAGACGCCTTGCCATGCAGGCCATTTATCAATGGCAGATGACGGCTGACAATTGCGATGAAATTGCGAAGCAGTATGCTGATGATACCGACATGAAGGACATTGATGCCGAGTATTACCACGAACTGTTCAAAGGTGTAGTGACATCGGTTAACACAATCGACGAGTTACTGGAAAAACATATGGCGCGTACTGCTGAGTCGGTCGATCCTGTCGAACGTGCCATTATTCGTCTTGCTGCCTATGAATTTATAAACCGACTCGATGTCCCTTATAAGGTTGTACTCAATGAAGCTGTTATGCTGGCCAAGAAATTCTGCGCCGAAAACAGTCCTGCTTTTATCAATGGTGTGCTCGACAAAGTCGCGCACGATGTGCGCAGCATCGAAGTGACTGCGGTTTAGGGCGCTAATTACTTTATTTTCGTTATGCATCCCGGCGAATTCGATATTATTCGACGCTATTTCACACACGGTGATTCGCGCGATGATATCGTGCTCGGTGTTGGCGATGATTGCGCGCTTCTGATCCCGCCGGCAGGAAAGCTGCAGGCGACGACGGTCGATACCCTGGTCGCAGGGGTGCATTTTCCGGTTAACACTTCAGCCGCCGATATCGCCTGTAAAGCGATTGCGGTCAATCTCAGTGACCTGGCTGCAATGGCGGCCGAACCTGCCTGGCTGACACTGGCGCTGACGCTTCCCGATGTCGATGAGAACTGGCTGGAAGATTTTTCGCGCGCATTTCAGCAAACAGCACAAGGTTATGGTGTGCAGCTCATTGGTGGTGATACCACGCACGGGCCGCTGAGTATTACGGTTCAGGCGACCGGTTTTGTCAGTGCTGACCGCGTGATGCGCCGTGATGCAGCGAGCCCGGGAGATACTATTTATCTTACCGGCACGATCGGTGATGCGGCGCTCGCGCTGCGCCTGCATCAGGCTGGCTTATTAAAAAACGAAAACAGCCATGATGCGGAATATCTGCTTTCGCGACTGAATCGGCCCGAGCCGCGCGTTGATTTTGCGCAGGCGGTTTCTGTTTACGCACGTTGTGCTATTGATGTGTCTGATGGGCTGCTGGCCGACCTGGGCCATATTATCAGCGCAAGTCATTGTGGCGCCAGGCTTGAACTGGACGCGTTGCCTTTATCGGAGACATTGTTAAGTGTCTATGCAAACAATCACGAAGACGTCGACCTGCTCAATGTGCTCAGTGGCGGTGATGATTACGAGCTCTGCCTGACCATCAATCCTGAATTTGAGCATGAAGTCCAGAAGCTTTCTGAAAAATTTAATCTACCATTAACAAGAATTGGTCAGATCACAGACAGCGGCATGCTTGAATGTATCGATCAGCAAGGTCGCCCGGTCAATTTTACAGCGACTGGTTACCAGCATTTCTAACCTGAAAACACAGGGCTGATTCATGGATGCAAGTATAAAGTTAACACAACTGAAAAATCCACTGGTGTTACTGGCGCTGGGTTTTGGTACGGGTCTTGCGCCAAAGGCGCCAGGCACAGCGGGAACCCTGGTGGCCTTACCGCTGTATTATTTCATGGCTCAGCTACCGCTATTGCACTATCTCATGATAACAACCGTGCTGTTTGTCATCGGTGTCTGGCTTTGCGGCTACGCCGCCAGCAAGCTCGGGGTCCATGATCATCCGGGTATTGTGTTTGACGAAATCACAGGATATATAATTACTATGATCGCTGTGCCTTTCAGCTGGCCGATGTTGCTGGCCGGGTTTGCGCTGTTTCGTTTTTTTGATGCGGTAAAACCCTGGCCGATAAGCTGGTGTGATAAAAACCTGCATGGTGGGTTTGGTATTATGTTTGATGATGTGCTTGCAGGCCTGGCCAGCTTAATTCTGTTGCAGCTGTATATGCACTTTTTATGAAACATACACTTCATTGTATGCTGCTGAATGTGATTGTGGTGTGCGCAAGTGCCTTTCTGACAGTATCAGCAGTTGCTGCTACAAAGATCCATCTGCAGGGCCTGTTTTCCAATAAGGCTGTCATTAATATCGACGGGAAAAACAGAGTGCTGTCGATCGGACAAACCAGTCCCGAAGGCGTGACCCTGCTTTCCATTGATCAGGATAAGGCCACTCTAAAGTTTGATAATGTAACTCGCCAGTATGGTATGGATACCGAAGTTGGTATGAACTATGAGGAACCGAAATATGTTGAAGAAACATATTACGCTGATAACGATGGCATGTTTTTGGTGATCGGTACGATTAATTCGCTCACCGTGCGTTTTCTGATTGATACCGGCGCAAGTTCCATCTCTATGAACAGGTCGCAGGCTGCACAACTGGGTATACATTACCGGCTCAACGGTGAGGTGACCGGTGTCAGCACTGCCTCCGGGTATGTAAAAGCGTATCGCGTCATATTGAAATCGGTCAGTCTGGGTAAAATCACCCAGAAAAATGTCGAAGCTCTTGTTATCGACGGCCGGCATCCAGGGCCTATATTGCTGGGAATGTCGTTCCTGGGCAAGCTCAAGGTCGAAAAAACGGCTAATAGTTTGCTCATCAAACAACGCAAATAACCGGGCTCAATAGTTTCGGCTTCATCAATTATTCATTTCTTTGCAACATTTCTGTCATATCGTCCGGCTATAAAGTGTCCTGTATCTTATTTACAGGAGAGCACCATGTTGACTGAAGTTGATATCGAACGAATCATGCGTGAAAAGCGCCGTCTGTATGAAAATACAGCTAAAGCAGAAGGCTATGATGTTGAAAACCAGGAGCTGTACGAGCTGATGGAAATAGAATGTCCCGTGTCTGAAACCAACGGCCTGATGTAGTCGCTGGCTGTCAGAGGCTGCTATGCAGCTTGCTGACAGTGTATTTGTAAAACCTGTCTTTCTGCCTGTCAGAGCGAGCTCATAGCTGCGGCTCTGGGTGGACCCATTGCTTATCACCTGCTGCGATGACGTTAGAGACTGACGGCTGGCCAGCACCCTGTTTGATTGCATGATTGGAAATACTTGCTATAAGAATGAGATAGCGTCTGCAGTATAGCTACGTCTGCCGGAACCATAACGTCAAAGAGGGACAATATAATGACTGATATCTATAAAACGCCTGATTCTGATCTGAAGCAACAGGTCAGCACCGGACAATATGGCTCGCTGGAGAAGGGCATTGCTGGCGATTACGAGCTCTCAGTCGGGCAGGTTGTGAGCGAGGCCTGGGGGCGTACATCGGGCAGGAAAGGCAAGTTTATCGGGGCCTTTTTTCTGTATATGATCGTGATGGTTTGCGTCATGTTTGTGTTGCAGGCGATTAATTTTGCGGTGGTGGTGCCTAATGTAGACAAGTCGTTGCTACCAGTACTGGGGATTGTGCAACAGCTGGTACTGAATCTGATTCTATTGCCGATAGGCGCCGGCCTGTTCATGCTCGGTCTGCGTGCATCGGTCGATGCGGAGTTGCAGGCCACATCAATATTCTCTTATTTTGGAAAATCACTTTCCCTGCTGGCAGCATTGATACTGATGTATCTGATGATAGTCATTGGTTTTATATTGCTGGTACTTCCCGGTATATATCTGGTGTTCGCGTATTATCTGGCCATGCCGCTGATTGTAGAGAAAGGTCTTGGACCCTGGCAGGCTCTGGAAGCTTCGCGCAAAGCCATCACGCACAGGTGGTTTACTGTATTTGGCCTGATGATTGTGCTCATGCTCATTGTCATGGTTTCGATGATCCCTCTGGGGATCGGTATGATCTGGAGCATGCCAATGATGATGATTGCTTACGGCATTCTGTATCGGAACATATTCGGTGTTGAGCCTGAGAATGCCCGTTAGCTGACAGTATGCCGACTGCTCAGCTCGATACTGTCTACCTGGTCGAGACACCTGAGGGCATTGATCTGCAGGCCGAGCTTGCGGGTCCTGTCCCCAGAATTCTTGCCTATGCGATCGATATCTCGATTCGTATGGTCATCGTGTCTATCCTGTCTATTGTACTGCTTGCTGCCGGCAAAGCCGGTGGCGGGATCCTGATGCTGGTGACATTTTTACTGGAATGGTTTTACCCGGTATTTTTTGAAGTCTATCGAAAGGGCCAGACTATTGGTAAAAGTTCGATGGGACTGGTCGTGGTTAATGATGACCTGACACCGATTCGCTGGGGGAACTCTCTGGTTAGAAACCTGTTGCGAGCAGCAGATTTTTTACCATTCGCCTATCTTGGTGGTTTGCTGTGCATGGTGATGAATCCTCGCTTTCAACGTCTGGGTGACATCGCAGCCGGCACACTGGTCATATATAAGCATAAACAGAAAGACCGCGCCGGTTTGCCCGAGTGCCAGCCGTACCCGCCACCATTGCCGCTTGAACTGGAAGATCAGATAGCGATTATAGGTTTCGCAGAACGCTCCCGCGAATTATCGGAAGACAGACAGCAGGAACTCGCAAATATACTCGATAGTGTCACCCGTAGAACACAGAAAGACAGTATCGAATATCTGCGGGGTATTGGTAACTGGCTGCTGGGTGTCAGATGAAGCAACAAAGTTTCGAATCGCAGCATGACCCTGTATGGCAAAAACTGGAGTCTGCACTTGACACCGGTAATGCTAACAAAATAGAAGATTTTCCACGTCTCTACCGCAAGGTTTGTCATCATCTTGCTGTGGCCAAGCATCGGCGCTATAGCCCACACCTTATTGATAGACTGAACCGTCTGGTGCTGGGCTGTCATCACCGTTTATATCGGCATGATCAGCGATCAAGCAAGCCGTTTTTACGCTATGTTGCATATGGATTTCCACAGACCTTGCGCAATAATTCAGGTTTTGTCTGGGCATCGTTGTTGTTATTTGTATTGCCCATGCTGATAGCCCTGGTGGCGTGTTATCTGAATGATGAAATTATTTACAGCATCATGTCAGCTGAACATGTGCGAAATTTAGAAAGCATGTACGACCCGGTTGCAAGCGTATTGGGAAGACAGCGTCAGGCGGATACCGATCTGATGATGTTCGGTTTCTATATCAAGAACAATATTGGTATCAGTTTCCAGACATTTGCCGGTGGTATTCTCTACGGTATCGGCAGTGTGTTTTTTCTGATTTATAACGGTATGCTCGTGGGCGCGTCTGCCGGTCATATGGCGCAGGTCGGTTTTAACCAGACATTTTTTCCGTTTGTCATAGGACACAGCGCATTCGAGCTGACCGCGATTGTATTGAGCGGTGCAGCAGGGTTAAAACTGGGTTTTGCGCTGGTCGACCCGGGACCGCACTCGCGGCTGTATGCATTGCGACTGGCGGGACGTGATGCAATCAAAATCATCTATGGGTCGACCATCATGCTGGTCATCGCCGCTTTTCTGGAAGCGTTCTGGTCATCCAGTTCAAGTCTGGCACCTGAGATTAAATACGCGGTTGGTAGCGCCCTGTGGTTGCTGGTAATCAGCTACTGCGTGTTCGCGGGGAGAGGGGCTCAGAATGGATCTTGACCGGATCGACATCAAAACCCGGACGCGTAATCCATGGGAGGCGATTGATCTTGGCTTCATCATGGCATCGAAATGGTTTCGGCCACTGTTTCTGAGCTGGTTTATTCCTGCAGCGATACTTTATGTGCTGCTGCGTATGTTTTTTACGCATGAAGTCTGGTTAGCGCTATTTGTTGTCTGGTGGCTTAAACCGCTGCTGGATAGAGGTCCTTTGTATATCGCCAGTCACCGTCTGTTTGATGACGATATCTCGGTCCTCGATACCATGCGTCATTTGCCCAGGCTGTACTCAAAAGACATCATAGCCTGGCTGACATGGCGCCGTTTCAGTGTCACACGATCATTTGATATGCCGGTGACCGTGCTTGAATCTCTCAAACACAAAGCACGTAGCGCGCGACTGATCGTTTTGCATAGTGAAGTATCGAGTGCAGCATTCTGGCTGACCGTCGTATGTGCGCATCTGGAACTGGTTATTGTTATCGGCCTTATCGGTCTGGTTGCCATCATGATTCCTGATGGAGTCGATATCGGTTTTCTTGATCTGATCCGTGAATATGGCATTAAATCGCTTGGTATATATGACATGCTCACGATGGTTTCGATGGCGCTGGTCGCACCTTTTTACACCATGGCCGGTTTCTCTTTGTATATCAATCGCCGTATCAAACTGGAAGCCTGGGACATCGAGATACGCTTCCGTCATATAGCTGAAAGAATGGCGCGCAAAAATATTTTGTCAATAGCCGCATCGGTGCTGTTGATTGTTGTTTCCGCCAGTATTCTGGTAATGCCGCAGAAATCCTACGCTGAAGATAATTATGTAAAAACCCGGCAGGAATCCAGAACTGTCATTAAAAAAATACTCGCAGGTTCAGATTTCCATCAGAAGGAGCTCAAGAGCGGATGGCGCCTGAAAAAAATATCCGATACAGAAAAAGATGAAAGCATCCCTGACTGGCTGATCAGCGTGGTCAGGTTCCTTGAGTGGCTGTTTGGTTCTGCCGACACACCCGCAAAAGAACATGCACATATTGATTTTGCCGCGATAGTAAAAGCGGTGTTATGGTTATCTGCCATCGCGCTAGCACTGTATGTGCTGTACCGGCTGTATGCTAACCGCGAATTATTCAGATTCGGCAAATCAAAACAGGGCAGGGAGATGCCGCCGCCGGAAATGCTGTTCGGTCTCGATGTTCGTGAAACCAGTATTCCAGATGACCTGATCTCACAGACGCTGGCGCTGTGGAGCAAAGGGCAGCATCGCGAAGCTGTGGGTCTGTTATATCGCTCTACGCTGTCGGTGTTAATGCATCGTTATTCCTATCGTTTCAAACAGGGTGATACTGAGCAGGAATGCGCAGAAAAAGTCAGGCAAAATGATAGCTTTCATCTTGATCGGGTCCGCGCCCCATCGGCGACCTGCCGGACGATGCCCAGCACCGCCAGCGCCAAGCCGAGCACTTCGCCGGTCTGGACGCGGTTCTGTCCTTCCGCCGGACCGTAATCGCTGGCAGCGCGGTTGTAGAGGTACGCCGAGATAGTTTGAGCAGCAGCCCGGCTGCCGCGCCGATCAGGTAAGCCTGCCTTCTCCAGTTGGCTGCCGCTTTGTCTTGTTGGGAGAGCAAATTATTCATGGTCATCCTCTGATGGCGCTGGACGATCAAAGAAGCTGAATATCAGCCGATCCAGCGGGGCGAAACGAGCATTCAGGTTAATCGACGTGCGCGCAGTCCGGTCGCTGACGCTCTGCGTCCGGTCGCGGAGCTGGCTCGGTCAGCAGTTCAAGCTGCCGCAGCGGTTTGGCGATCAAGTCGTGCGGCGTGATATTCCACGCCCACCAGCGCGATCACCAACAGCAGATATAACGGCAGCAGACACAGCGCGAGCGGGCACAGCATCAGCACGGTCAGCAGCGCATCGGCGACCGCCCGCGTCGGCGAGCGTCCCGCCAGCACCGTGATCGCGGTCAGCACGATGATCAACAACACCCCGCCGATAAACGGCAGGA
>CAVRHW010000016.1:0-46549 GCA_963721085.1 uncultured Gammaproteobacteria bacterium | reverse complement strand
GCAAAAGCTCGGGAGAAAGCAGATGCTTTCAAGGCAGAACAAAAAGCGAAACTCGAAGCGCAGAAACAAAAACTTAAGGAGCAGGAAGAAGCGAAAAAAGCCGAGCTGGAACAGAAAGCCAAAGATAAATTGAAAGATAAACTCAAGGGATTGTTTAGGTAACAAATAAATCATCCGCAAATGAACGCTAATCAACGCAAATATTCTGCGCCCGCAGGGCACAAGAGTTACATTCTCTGTTGTTTGTATTTGCGTGTATTAGCGTTTATTAGCGGACTGAGATCTTCTGTGTTTTACAGCGTATGATGAGTCAGGCGTTCGCACGACGTATTTTGCGCTGGTATCGAAAACATGGTCGCCATGATTTGCCGTGGCAGCATCCGCGCACGCTGTACCGGGTCTGGCTGGCGGAGATCATGCTGCAGCAGACGCAGGTGAAAACCGTGATTCCGTATTACCAGAATTTCACCCGTGTATTCCCGTCTTTGAAAAAACTGGCCAGTGCCAGTCAGGATGAAGTGCTGGCGCACTGGGCGGGGCTGGGCTATTACAGCCGGGCGCGGAATTTACACAAAGCGGCGCAACAGATTCAGCAGCGAGCATAAGGGGCGGATACCCCCGCGATTTCGAAGCCTGCTGGCACTGCCCGGTATCGGCCCTTCTACTGCAGCAGCGATTCTGTCGCAGGCGCTGGATCAGCGGCATGTGATTCTCGATGGCAATGTCAAACGTGTACTTGCACGCTATCACGCGATTTCCGGCTGGCCCGGCCTGCCGGCGGTCGAGCAGCAGCTCTGGCAGTTCGCCGAGCAACATACCCCGCGCAGTCATAATGCCGATTACACCCAGGCGATCATGGATCTGGGCGCGACGCTGTGCCGACGCAGCAAGCCGGAGTGTGAGCGTTGTCCGCTGGCCTCCGATTGTCAGGCGCTGGCGCAGGATCGAGTCGGTGAGTTTCCTGCCGCCAGACCACGCAAAAAACTGCCGGTGAAGGCCGCGCGCATGCTGTTGCTGGCCAATGCTGAGGGCTCTATATTACTGGAGAAAAGGCCGCCCAGCGGCATCTGGGGCGGGCTCTGGAGCCTGCCCGAGCTGGCCATGGATGATGATATCGCCGAGTGCCTGCGAGCAGCGCTGGGGGGTAAAGGTGCAGCACAGTCGTGATGGCCTGACGCTGCGCCACAGCTTCAGCCATTATCATTTTGATATCACGCCCTGTGAGGTGAGCTCAGGGCGCAGGTAGCTACAAATCAGGGATCAGGCAGCGACTGCACTGGTACCGTCCGGAACAGTCCCAGGCCTGGGTCTGGCCGCCCCGGTGAAACGAATTCTGGATCAATACGCCAGATAGCTTGACTCGGCGCAGGCGAGTCGATTAAATACGCTCCTTTCTGCGGGGCGGCCGGTGACATAGCCAGCCGTTTCCAGCGAGAGGCCAGCGCAGCTGCTGGTTTCTGACCCAGATCATGGCCGGGTAGCTCAGTTGGTAGAGCAGCGGATTGAAAATCCGCGTGTCGACAGTTCAATTCTGTCCCCGGCCACCATTAAAAACCAGTCGTCAGCAATCAGCTGATAAAACAGTATTTTTTACTGTTGACTGTCATCTGCCAACTTCCAACTTCCTGCTATAGTCTTTTCATACTCTGATATTCATCTTTCTTTACCGCTATTTCAGCACCGTATCTAAGGGGAGGACAATGGAATCACGACGTATCACCATTCTGGGCGCCCTGATCCTGGTGGTGCTCACTCTGGCTGCGGGTGTGGTGGTGTTTGCCATCATGCAGCGCAATGCGAAATCGATTCTCAGCACCAGTCTGGAGCTATCCTTGCAGAATCGCGCCAGATTCTTTCAGTTGAGCCTTGAAAACAGAGTCGATCGCGTGGTCACTATTGCCACCCGGCCGTTTCTGATTCAGCAAATCAAGGCATTTGGTGGTGATCAGTCCAATAAAAAGGCAGTTGCCATGTTACAAAGAGGACTGGATTCTTTTTTGCTAACCGGGTTTTCTGCGCTGGCTATTTCGGATAGTAATGGACGAGTAATTGCCCATTCAGGGAATTTTGTTGAGAGCCCACAACTAGCCATCCCCATTAAAATGCGCATACCAGCTGAGGTATTGTGGCAAAACGAGATAATGCTCAGTGTTCGGACGGTCTTTAGTGATCATGGCAAACCTGTTGGTTATCTTCGTGCCCAGGCCAAAATGCCAGCACTGAGTAAAGATCTTTTCGATATACCTTCTCTGGGCAGGTCAGGCGAACTGGCATTTTGCGCGCCTCTCTCTGGCAAAAATATGCAGTGTTTACCGACAGTATTGCATCCGAAACCGTTCCAGTTTGTGCACAGGCTTGTGAAAGATGAGCCCTTGCCGATGGACTATGCCTTATCAGGTGAAGCGGGTGTAATCAGCGCCAGTGATTATCGAGGCCATGGTGTGGTGGCCGCGTATATGCCTCTGTCAACAACCGGGCTGGGCATGGTTTTAAAAATAGACCAGGCTGAGCTATTCCAGCCGGTTAAACATCAGCTTATGTATGTAGTGCCGACACTCTGTGCGATGGTATTGTTTGGCATGCTTATGCTGCGCTGGCTGGTGTCGCCATTGATTAATAAGGTGGTTACGTCAGAGCGAGAGATGCGCAAAGCTAATGCATTGCTGGCTGATAAAGAAACACGAATCAGAGCTGTGTTCGACAATGTTGATGACGGTATCATCGTGATCAATGCATCTGGCGCGGTCGAATCGGTAAACCCAGGTGCCGAGCGCATGTTGGGTTACCGTGCAGACGAGTTAATCGGTCAGGACGCAGGTATGTTGATGCCGGAAGCTACGCGCATCCAGCCTGTTAAACATATCAGGCAATATCTTGAAACCGGTCGGTCCGCTATCATCGGCGCGGTCAGAGAGATAACTGCATCACGCAAGGACGGAACCTGCTTTCCTATCGACCTGCGTGTTACTGCAATGAAAATTGGTGACGCGGATCTGTTCATTGGAATCATGAGAGACATCACCGAACGTAAACAGAACGAAGAGAAAATTGTTCATCTGGCCACTCATGACCCATTGACTGATTTGCCGAATCGTCACTTGATGCTGGATAGAGTGCGTCAGGCGATTTCTCATGCAGAGCGTCACGAAGGTGTCAAAGTCGCTTTGTTGTTTGTTGATCTTGATGGCTTTAAACAGGTGAATGATAGCCATGGGCACGATGTCGGTGATCTGCTTCTTGTAGAAGTAAGTGCGCGTATTCAAGCGGTTCTACGCAAGGAAGACACTATCGCACGCCAGGGTGGTGATGAGTTTATCGTTGCCCTGCCAAATATTAAGCAGCCGCTCGGGGCATCGGTGGTTGCTGAAAAACTACTGCAGGCGCTGGCTATGCCTTACCAGATAGAGGGCCACGAAATTCGTATCAGTGCCAGCATAGGTCTGGCTCTGTATCCTGACAATGGTACCGATGTTGAGGAGCTGTTGAACCGTAGTGATACCGCTATGTACGCTGCAAAGATGGCGGGCAAAGGCGTCTATCGTTATTATGATTCGGAAATGAAATTTTTGACAGGAATAAAAAAGTAAACCAGTAGCATTTTTAGTTTGCTGGTTTACTGTTTCAGCCGATATCCTGTTTTGAATATCCACCACACCAGGGTGATGCAGACCAGAAGGAAGATTAGTGTCATGCCCAGACTGGTGGCGATACTGACATCACCAACACCGTAAAAGCTCCAGCGAAAGCCGCTGATAAGATAAACCACAGGGTTCAGCAATGTGACCTGGCGCCAGGTTTCGGGCAGCATGTCGATGGAATAGAATGCACCGCCGAGAAAGGTTAATGGTGTCACGATGAGCATCGGTATCAGCTGCAGCTGTTCAAAATCTTTTGCCCAGATACCGATGATAAAACCGAACAGGCTGAAAGTGGTGGCGGTGAGCACCAGGAACGCGATCATCCACAGCGGGTGCAGAATGCTGACAGGCACAAACAAAGTCGAAGTAGCGAGAATCAGCAAGCCGAGAACGACAGACTTGGTCGCAGCCGCGCCGACATAGGCAAGCACGATTTCGAATGCAGAAATCGGGGCAGACAGTACTTCATAAATGGTACCGGTGAATTTTGGAAAATGAATGCCGAACGAGGCATTGAACAGGCTCTCGGTGAGCAGGGACAGCATGATCAGTCCGGGCACGATGAACGAACCATAAGCAATGCCATTGACTTCACTCATACGCGAACCGATAGCGGCACCAAACACCACAAAGTACAACGAGGTCGTGATCACCGGTGTCACCAGGCTCTGCAATAGCGTGCGCAGAGCACGCGCAATTTCAAATTTATAAATGGCCCAGACGCCATAGCGGTTGAATATAGCTGAACCTGCTTTGTGAGACTTTCCTGTATTCATTGTTTTCGCTCGCTCACCAGGTTAACGAAAATATCTTCCAGCGAACTCTGGTGGGTATTGAGGTCGGTAAAATTAATGGATAGTTCGCTCATGCGCTTTAGCAAAGAGGGAATGCCGGTGCGCTCGTCATGGCTGTCGAAGGTAAGGTGTAATTCACGACCATCTGCGTTCAGTACCAGCTGCCAGCCCGAGAGTTCTTCCGGGATGCTGGTCATCGGTTCCTGCAGAGTCAGGGTCAGCTCTTTTTTGCCGAGCTGCTTCATCATGGTGGACTTGTCTTCGACCAGAATCATTTCGCCATTGAGAATGACGCCGATGCGGTCCGCCATTTCTTCGGCTTCTTCGATATAGTGCGTGGTAAGAATAATGGTGGTGCCTTTTTCGCGCAGACTGCGAACCATGTTCCACATGTCGCGTCGCAGTTCGACATCAACGCCAGCGGTGGGCTCGTCGAGAAATAATATATCGGGTTCATGTGCCAGCGCCTTGGCAATCATCAAACGCCGTTTCATGCCGCCGGAAAGCGTCATGGTCGCGTTATGGCGTTTATCCCACAGGCTCAGCTGGCGTAAAACGCTTTCGATATGTTCCGGGTTGGGCGCAAGGCCGAACAGGCCGCGACTGAAACTGACCGTGTGCCACACGGTTTCCCACATATCGGTGGCCAGTTCCTGCGGTACCAGGGCGATTCTGGAACGTGCAGAACGATAGTCGCGCACGATATCGTAGCCATCGGCGAGTACCGTGCCGGTGGTGGCAGTGACGATGCCGCAGACAATTCCAATTAATGTGGTTTTACCAGCACCATTGGGGCCGAGCAGAGCGAAGATTTCTCCTTTATGGATTTCCAGATCGATCTGTTTTAACGCCTGCGCGCCGCTGGCGTAGGTTTTGGTCAGATTGGAAATAGAAATAATGGCCGACATCTGTATCCTGTGTTTTCCGGTATTTCGTTCAAATAGTCCCGCATTATAAATGCGCGCTTACTTGCAGAGAAAGTCCTGCTCCCAGCGCCATGCGGTTTCGATAATGGTCTCCAGTGAATCGTGTTGCGGTGTCCAGTCGAGTTCTTTTTTCGCCAGTGCGGAATCTGCGACCAGTACTGCTGGATCACCTGCACGGCGCTGCGCGTCGGTGACTTTGAAATCGACACCGGTGACATGTTTCACAGCATCAATCACCTGTTGTACCGAAAATCCCTTGCCATTGCCCAGGTTGTAAGCAGCGCTGGTGCGGGTTTCCTGCATGCGGGTGAGCGCCAGTGCGTGTGCTGCGCACAGATCATTGATGTGGATGTAATCGCGTACACAGCTACCGTCTTCGGTATCGTAGTCGCGACCGAATACCTTGATGTCTTCGCGACGCCCCGAGGCGGCCTGTAATATCAGAGGTATCAAATGTGACTCAGGGTTATGGCGCTCACCCAGTTCGCCTTCCGGGTCAGCGCCAGCCGCATTGAAATAACGCATACAGGTGGATTTGAGCCCGAAAGCGCGATCGTAGTCCTGCAAAATCTGTTCGACCATGAGTTTCGAACAGCCGTATGGATTGATCGGGTTCCTGGGGTGCGCTTCATCAATCGGAGTGTACTGCGGTTCGCCAAAAATCGCGGCGGTGGATGAAAAAATAAAATTGAGTACATTGTGCCTGATCATGGCATCGAGCAGGTTCTGTGCATTGCCGACATTGTTACGGTAGTAACGATCGGGTTTTTGCACCGATTCACCGACTTCGATAAAGGCGGCAAAATGCATCACCGCATCGATCTTGTGCTGTGAAAATATAGTGTCCAGTGCGTCGCGGTCGGCAAGATCGGCTTCGATAAAGCTGCCGTATTTCACCGCATCGCGGTAACCCTTGCTGAGATTATCTACAGTGATTACGTCATGGCCGGCTTTTGACAGCATCTTGACCATGTGCGAGCCGATGTAACCGGCACCGCCAGCGATGAGTATGTTCATTTTTGTTGAGTGTCCAGAAGTTTTAGATAAATATTAACCGATACTAAAAATGGTATCACCGCCAAAAACCGGCTTACTTATTTTAATCTGCATGCCTTCGGCTGCAACTACACTGCGTATCGGTGTGCGGTGCGATTTAAGATGTTTTTCGTTTTCGATCTGAATTTCATCCAGTTGCGCATCGGTTCGGTCGGGGTCGTGGTGAAACATCACCAGAGCGCCGATTTCAGCATCGACCGCCAGTTGTCGAACCTGCGAAATCAATGAATGTCCCCAGCCGTGTTTATGCGGCATATCGGCTTCGGTGTACTGTGCATCGTGAATCAGAACATCGACACCGTGCAAATAATTCACCCATTCATCATAGCTGGTATTAACTTTTCCGGGTGGTTCCAGCTCGTTATCGGTGACATAGGCGCAGGTGACACCATCTTCCGAAATTTTATAAGCGCTGCCGCCACCGGGGTGATTCAGCGGTTTTTTTACCACATAGATCTGCTTTTCGTAGAGCTCACTTTCGGCGCCCTTGAATACGCAGGTACTGTTCGAGGGTAGTTCGTCAGCCTTGACCGGGAAATTATTGCCGTCCATCTGATCGAACAAAGAACACAATAAACGGTGCCCGGACTCGACGCTGGTGTATACATTGATCTCGCGATCACGCTGATAAATTGGCGCAAAAAACGGGTAGCCCTGAATATGATCCCAGTGCCCGTGCGATAAAAGAATATTGACCGGGTCGGGAATGTGCAGCAATTTTTTTCCAAGTTGGCGCAGGCCGGTGCCGGCATCCAGCACAAGATGGCGGCCATTTTTGAGTTCAATATGAACGCAGGAAGTATTGCCGCCGTATCTGACCGTACTGGGGTCGGGCGCAGGAGTTGATCCGCGTACACCATAGAATGTAATAATCATTGAGTCTCCTGTTGCCCGCACATGGGCTTACGATATTTAACAGGATATGGCGGCAGTGTAAACCCCGGCCTGTTTGCGCTGATGTCAGTGCCAGACCGGGTGTTTTCGGTGTATTAGCTTTAAGTGGCGTGACCAGTCGGTGCTGTCATCACCAAATACAAAAAAGAACGGATTGAGCAGGCTGTCCTTGGTGTTGTATTCCAGTGGACTCATATCGGTTTTGGTGACAAAGCCGCCAGCCTGTTCGACGATACACTGCGCGGCTGCGGTATCCCATTCCGAAGTCAGACCCAGGCGCGGATACAGATCGGCGCGGCCTTCTGCCACCAGACAGAATTTTAATGAACTGCCCATGCTGATCGCATCGACATCACCCAGTTTTTCCATATAGCGCTGCATTTCCTCCGAGCCGTGCGAGCGGCTACCGGCAACGGTCAGTTTGCCGCCATCGAGTTTTTTCACTTTTATCGCGACCGCAGGCCCGCCCTGCTCGACCTTGTAGCTACCACCGCCTGCCCAGGCGTAATAATCGACATTCAGTACAGGCACATGGATTACGCCGATTACGCTTTTGTGGTTTTGAATCAAAGCAATGTTGACAGTGAATTCGCCATTGCGCTTGATGAACTCGCGTGTGCCGTCGAGCGGGTCGACCAGCCAGTAGGTGTGCCATTGCTGGCGCTCGGCAAACGGCAGTTTGGCAGACTCTTCCGACAACACCGGAATTTCGGGAGTCAGGGCCTGTGAGTGCATCGACGATCGCATGGTGCGAGGCCATATCGGCATCGGTGAGCGGTGACTTGTCTTCCTTGTGCTCTATGCTGTATTCGCTGTTATAGATGTCGAGGATTTTTTCACCGGCCTGGCGCGCGATTTTCACGCATTCGTGGCACAGAGATTCAAGATTGAGTGATTGAGTCATAATCTAGCTGCTGGTTTGATAGAATATGGGCGCATATTACTATAGACCCGAAACAAATACCCGCGAGCTGTTGATGAACCATTACCCCGACTGGAACCAGATTGATACCGTTTTGCTCGATCTCGATGGTACCTTGCTGGATCTGCATTTCGATAATTACTTCTGGCTACACTATGTACCCAGACGCTATGCAGACAGGCACCAGCTCAGTCATAGTGATGCCAATGATGTGATGATGCAGCATTACACGCGGGTCAGAGGCAGCCTGAACTGGTATTGCGTGGATTTCTGGACGCGCGAGCTGGATCTTGATATCGAAAGTTTGAAGCACGAAGTAGCTGACAAAATCGCTGTCCATCCCAACGTGCCCGAATTCCTGGCTGCGCTGCGCGACACCGGTAAACGTATTGTTCTGGTGACCAATGCCCACCCTGCAAGTTTGAACCTGAAAATGCACAAAACAGGTCTGGACCAGTATTTTGATCGCATGATTACCTCGCACGAGCTCGGCATGGCAAAAGAGCACGATGGTTTCTGGAAAAAATTGCAGAACACGGAAGCGTTCGTGGCAGCAAGCACCTTGCTGATCGATGATAATCTGGACGTATTAAAAAGCGCGGAAGACTACGGAATTGAACATCTGCTCGCGGTGCTAAAACCGGACAGCCAGAAAGACCATGTCGAAACGAAGCATTACCTCGCGGTGAAGGATTTTGCAGATATTATGCCGAAATAACCGCAGAAAAAATAAAGATAAAAGACCAGGCGAACCACAGAGGCACAGAGAACGCAGAGGAATGCTTTATGTTAAATAACAAAACAGACCCTTAGACTATCCGTTTTAATGATTTGTGTTTTCTCCGTGTTCTCTGTGCCTCTGTGGTTCATCTTTTAAGTTTTCTTTTTCTTTGCAGTTTTCTTTTTGGCTCTTTTCTTTTTCTCGGCTTTTTCTTTTGATTTTTTAAGGATTTTTTCTTTCAGGCGCTCTTTTGCAGACGGCTTTTTGCCGTCCCAGTTTTTGAATTTCTTTTTGCAGTATTTCAGCAGGGATTCGTAGGTCGGGAAATAAAGGTCAAAACCATCTTCTGATGGGGCATCGAACTCACAATAATCATTGCTGTGCTCGCGGCAGATGTCGGGCCGTGTTTCGTAAATGCCGCAGCGGTTATCAGGCTGCAGGTGTTTGCAGGTGCCTTCAATTAATAGAGTCCAGCCGTCTTCGTCTTTGTAAATTTTGACGTGTTCGTGCGATACCTGCCACAGTAAATGTGTGTAATCACTTTTAGAACGCGGAGTGTCGATCTGTTGTGTGACATAGGTGCAGCACAAGGCACCATGGCAGAACGAACATTTGTTTTCCGGTGTCAGGATGCTTTTGTCGAAGTCGACGGGGAGAGTTCTTAAAGTCATGTTTAGATAAGTCCGAATGATTTCAAATTGCCATTATCGTTCAACTGATAGCTGCCGCCAGGTCCGGGTTTGGCGAACATGCCCAGGCTACTGCGTACATTACGGCTGGCGCTTTTGTCAGGCAACATATTGAGTTTGAGCGAATAGTTTCCATCTTCGCTGACATTGGCCGTTCCTTCAAGTTTAATCTCGCCGCCACGATTACTGATAACGGCCTGTAGCGGCGATTTTTCATTCTCTGTCAGCGCAATACTAACATCGCCCAGGTGCGCTGTTTCAGAAACCGAGACAGCGGCGTTGTTCCATTGCAGTCGGCCGCTTGCCCGTGGCACCCGTCCCTGTTGCCATTCCAGCTGGTCAATTTTTAAACTGACGCTACCGCTGAGTTCCGCCAGTGGCAGGCGCGCCAGTTGTGCCAGGGTAGCCGCCTCCATGCTTGCGCTTACATTGTGTGCCGTTATTTTGCCCGAAGGATCGAGATCAAAATCGCCGCTGACCGCCTGCTGCTGATAATGCGTGCTGATATGTGCACTGACCTCGCCTTTGAATAGATGCCAGCCGTTTAACCGCCAGCTGGTGTTATTCAATGTTTGCTGTCGGTTGATGGTAATTTCTGCAGCGCGGCCATTCCACAGGCTGCCGCTGACACCCTGGATAGACATTGCGGGTAGATAGCGTTGTAGCTGAGACAGCACGGGGGCTGCAGGCACTGAAATAACCAGAAAAACGAGATAGGCGATTATCCCGCTGATAATAAAATAACGTTTTTTCATTCGGCTTTGTTTAAGGACAGGCGCGCATTGACCGTGCCGGGTTTTGCATTGCGTTCGATATTGGCGGAAGAAACCGAAATACCATGATTTTGCTGCAGTGTATTGAGCCAGATCACCATCTGATCGAACGGAGCGCCATCCAGCACTACGTGCGCCCCGCCCTGGTTGGCGGATTCGAGTTTGCTAAGATTGGGCTTGATCGCAGAATTGCTGGCGACCTGTTCGACCACCATGGTCACTGGCTGATTGCTGGCGCTGTGTACTCGGCTGCCCGATGCTTTCAGTGTACGCACTTCTGCTGCGGCCTGTTGCATCCATTGCAGATTTTCAAGATTGCTCTGATATTCCTGCTGCGCGTTGTCCAGCCCCTGGTGCAATGGTTCCCAGACTGAAACATAGAACAGGGTAATCACCAGAATAACCGCGGCAGATGCCACCATCAGGCGTTCACGTTCCTGCAGACCGGCATACCATTGTTTAAATGCATCGAACTGGTTCATGCGCCTGCACCTGCACTTTGTATACGCAGGCTGCCTTTCACCTGGTTTTTATCTGAAGTTGACGAAATAATGTCTGACTTTATTTTTCCGGTTTTATTCAGGTTGTTGTTCAGGGCCTGGATAGTGCTCAGCTGGGTAGTGGTCAGGTTGATATCAATATGACTGTCACGATAATCCATCGATTGCAAAGTGATGCTTTTGTCTTTTGATAAAGCATCGGCTGCGTAGGCGAGTAATTTCAGCATGCCCTCGCCATTGGATCCGGAACCTGATCTGAGCTCGTTCAGATTTCGTTCCATCTGTTTGCGCGCGTCGACAATTCTTGTGTTTTCAGGAAATGACTGTTTGAACAGTTTAATAATCTGCGCCTGCATTTCAGAATTTTTGCTCGGACAGATGATGATACTGGTATGCGGTGACAGAAAGATTGAGTATCAGCCAGACAGCAGCGAGCGAAGCGGGCAGTTGCCAGCGTTTCCATTGCGATGATGTTCTGCTTTTAGGTTTGAACTCACCCTGTAATAAATTGAGCGGCATGGCAGATTTGTACTGGCCGCAATACACCACCAGCGGGTGCTGGTTATATTGAATCTGTACCAGCTCGATATCATCAGGAACCACAGCACGTATATCGTCGACATTCTCGTTCTCGGTACAGAACAGCAGAATTTTTTCCGGCTTTGACAAGGCGGCGTTCTGCAGGCTGGACTCCAGAATCATCGGCACCAGTTCGCGATCGTATTCTGCTCCATTAAATACATCGAGCTGGATGTCGGCGATATCCTGATACAGCAGAATCGACCACTGGCTGGCATTGCCAGCCAGGCAAAGCGCATCTGGAATAATCGCATCGGGTTTGATTTTGTGTTCGGCCAGTTTATCGAGAATGGACCGCAGTGTTTCGGTGCGAATACCGGCCACGGCCGTGTTGTTGTTTTTATCAGGTTTGGCAGCGACAAAATGAAATTCTTCGATATCGTCAGCGATCTGCTCTTCCAGCGCGAACGGAATCGCGCGCAGCATTTTTTGTCTGTTCTGTGTTGGCAGCTGTACGCTGTTGATGTGCACCAGAATATTATCGAGCAGCACAATGGACTTATGCTTGCTCGCGAGCGCGCTGGCTTCGGACAGATCGCCGGTGCTGATTTTGCAGCTGAGTTCGCCGTCGGGATTGACCAGTGCCCAGCTGGCCTCGGCGCGTGCAGGATTAAAATGAATCAGCAGGCTATCGTCCATCAATAGGCCCCGATGGAATGTCTGAGCACCTGCGTTTTGCCGCTGTTCGGGTCGCGATATAGCAGGCTGAACATCTGTACCTGTGACTGGCTGGTGATGACGTTGGAGACCAGCATAAAATAATCCGTAGTGACACTGAGTCCTGTGGTGTTGGTGATGTCTTTGCTTAGCTTGTTAAGGCTGATCATATCGGCGACGCTGTTGTAACCCTTAATCTTGCCTGTGGTCGAGTCTTTGCGATTATCTACTATATCCTGAGCCTGAGTCTGAGTCAGGTTCGGCGCCAGAGATTCTAGCACTTCCAGGGGTGCGGTGTTGACGTTGATGCTGGCGGGCCGGCCGAAAGCGCAGAGGTATGGTGCGATGATGTCGTACACCGTGCCCGGCGTCGTGGCAGTGCCAGTGTTGGTGTTATTGGTCGGGGCTATATTGAAGCCCTTGACCAGACGTAGTTCGCTCAGGCTTTGCATGGGCTGGTTGGCGGCGCGATAGGGCTTTGGCAAATTGGTGTAATAACCGTCTTCAGCGCCATCGGGCAGTGTGGTAGTAAGATCGGGATCGATCCAGTCGATCACCGCGTCGGCCAGCCTGGGATCAAGATTCAGTATGCTGAGCAGGCGCTGAAAACGTTGTCTGGCGAGGGCGTCTGGTTGCCCGGCGTTGTTCACTAAATTATTGATATTAAAACAGCCCTGCTGGCCTTTGATAATGCCGGTGAGAGTGCCACCTTCAAACGGAAAGCTCTGCGGCTGAGCCCATAGCTCGTCATTATCATCTGTAGTACTGTTCTTGAGATCTAAATCAAGCCCGTATTTGGCGACTTCTTCGGCACCGGTGACATACATCAGTGCCTGTTCGTTAGCGATGATGTTGCCGGTGCGGCGTACGTTCATCATCATATGCCTTGCCAGGGTGACGCTGATAGCAGCGAC
Source organism: uncultured Gammaproteobacteria bacterium (assembly GCA_963721085.1). Taxonomy (GTDB): domain Bacteria; phylum Pseudomonadota; class Gammaproteobacteria; order SZUA-229; family SZUA-229; genus JASBSR01. The sequence goes on along the minus strand of CAVRHW010000016.1, from coordinate 33,486 downwards.
AATAGCCATGATCAATAAAGCGGTGATGATAGCAACGCCGTGCTGATGAGCTTTGAATTTCAGATGACCCGACATCAGAAGCGACTCACATTATACAGGCGCTTGATGTCGCCCCAGTCTTTTAACTGCAGATCAACCTCGATCGCAGCGGGGAGTGGCTGTTGCTGTGGCCGGCCAGAGCCAGAGTAGTAGTGGTCGAGCCGCTATGCCTGGGCTGTTGTTCAGCGGCGGCCACTGGTTGTGCCATGCTGCACTGGCGTCAAGATAACGAATCGTGAAATCTTTGACATTATCCAGAAGTTCACGGCTGTCGGGTTCCATGCCCTGCACCCGATCCAGCTGAGGCCAGGTGACACGATACAGCTTGTTGTCTTTGAGCTGATAAGCAACGCGCTGTAAGTTGCTGCGCAAAAACCCGGCCGGGTTGCGCCGACCGTTACGCGTGAACTCTACGACATAGTCGAGTGTGTTGCTGATCAGGTACGGTTGTGTTGTGCCGAATTGATCACGAATGTCACGCTCTATGATCTGGTTGAAATCGCGTGTCATGATATAAACCGCGCGTTGCACTTGTTGCACTCGCGCCATGGATTGTTCTGACAGGCTATTATTTCTGATGATCTGACTGAGTCCGCCGTAGGCCATGGCAGCCATGATGGCGAACACGCTGATTGCGATCAGCAGTTCGATCAGGGTGAAACCGCGCAGCGTCGCTACTGTTTTACTGTTGGTTGCCATTGCCACTGTTATTATTGTTACTGGTGCCTGTACCGGTACTGCTAGTACCGGTGATGCCAGTGCTGGCATTACTGCCATAACTGGTCAGCGTGATCAGTGCGCTTTTTCGTTTTTTATCGTTGTACACTTTATATTTAATTTCAAAAACGTTTTTGACATTAGCCAGCGGGGTGATCTCGCGCGTCCAGTACCATGTGATACCGGCCATTTTTGCATCACCGTCTGTTTTGCCGGTGGTGGTAATGCTTTTTGCAAGCTGGAACTGGGTCATTTCGTTCATCGCTACCCAGTTCGCGATGGTTTTTTGTTTGAGATAAGCCCGCGCTGCTCGCCTGGCTGCCCGAAGTGCTGAGCGCGGCCGACATAGAGATTGCGATGATCGCGAGTGCGACCAGCACTTCGACCAGGGTAAAGCCTGCGGCGTGCTTATTCACTTTTTTTGACTTCGTGCTGACCATCGCTATCACCGTTTACCTGGTAACTCTGGTTGAAACCCGGGATGGAAAAGTAAGCAGTAAATCCCGGGTCTATTTCACCGCTGGAATAGAGCAATACCTGAGGTACCAGTTTTTGACTGGTTTTGGGGGCAGGTTGTGCATTATTGCCCTGGCCAAATTCCAGATTGATTTCAATATTATGGTCGAGTTCGCGTTTGCGCAATAAACGGTCTTCAGGCAGTGCCTGCCACTCGCCACTGTCATCCCGATACACAAAGGTGTAGCTGTTGGGTGTGAATGCAATACCATAATCGAGTCCCTTGAAAGTCGCGTCTTCCAGTGCCAGTTCCAGCAGCTGGTTAAAACGCTGTGCTTCGGTTTTGATCAGGTCTTCCGGGTCAGCGCCGCGAATCGCGAGCGTGGCGAAAGAGATCACGATACCGATGATGATGATCACCACCAGCAGCTCGATCAGGGAAAACCCGCGGGCGCGTTTCAGTTTGATAAAGCCTGGCGCTGCAGCGGTGAAAATCACACTGTTCCGGAACAGCCTTTACTGATCCAGATTGTCCGAGCTGATATCGGCATTCATGCCCTCGCCGCCGGGCGCGCCGTCAGCTCCGAGTGAAGTGATGGTGGGATTGCCTGAAGATGAACTGGGTTCAAGATACTGATAGTCATGGCCCCAGGGATCTTTACTGAGTTTCTTGATATAACCGCCTTCTTTCCAGTTGGGTGCATCGGAAGGCTTTTGTACCAGGGCTTCGAGCCCATCCTGGGTGCTGGGGTACTTGAAGTTATCCAGTCTGTAGATATCGAGCGCGCTTTCCAGCGCCTGGATGTCCTGCTTGGCTTTGGCGACACGCGCCTTGTCGGGATTATCCATGATGCGCGGCACGATTACGCTGGCCAGAATCGCCAGAATCACTACTACCACCATGATTTCGATCAGGGTGAAACCGCTTTGTTGTTTACTTGCCTTGTTCAAAATATAAACTCCCAGGTTGACTGCTTTGCCTGCTGGCGCGTATCGGGTTAGAGTCCGGATGCGATTATCAGGTTCACTCTTCAATATGTGCGCGGAATCATAACAAATGCTCTCTCGACTTCCTATCATTGCGCGTTTTCGCTGGCAGCCCGCATACGGACTCTGGCTGTTTATTTTTGTGCTCAGCGCAGTCCTGCAGGCGACCGGGATGGTGCCGGTCTGGCGATTTGACCGCAGTTTGATCGCGCAGGGTGATTTCTGGCTACTGTTCAGTGGCCACCTGGTACATCTCAACTGGACCCACTGGGCGCTGAATATGTCGGGTCTGGGCATAGTCGCAATTTTTTTCAGTCCCTATGCCAGCCTGCGGCAGTGGCTGTGGGTGCTGTTTTGCGCCGCACTGTTTTCCGGTCTGGGCATGTACTGGCGCGACCCGCAGCTGCAGACCTATGTCGGCCTTTCCGGGGTGCTGCACGGGTTGTTTATCTTCGGCGCCCTGCACGAGATACGGCGTTATCCTGCCAGTGGTTATGCGTTGCTGGCCCTGCTGATCGCCAAGCTGGTCTGGGAAGCGACCCAGGGGCCGATGCCGGGTTCAGAGGAACTGATTCGGGGCAAGGTGGCCACCGATGCGCATTTGTACGGCGCGATCGGAGGTGGCTTTGCAGCGGTAAGCCTGTATGCGAGAGGTTTATTTGACCAGCTGGTTAAGGTCAAAAATCGGTAACAGAATACCGAGCACGATCAGCAATACCAGCACGCCCATGGTGAGAATGATCACCGGCTCGAAAATTCCCACGATGTAGGCGATCAGGGTTACCTGCTCGCGTTCCAGCTGGTTGGAAGCGCGTTCCAGCATTTCTTCCAGCTTGCCGCTGTTTTCACCGCTGGCGATGAGCTGCAGAGTCATCGGCGGGAACAGACCGCTTTTTGACAGTGCTGTCATGATACCGCTGCCTTCGCGTACACGATCGGTGGCTTCCAGTACCGCAGTACGCATCGGCAGATTGTTGATCACCGAGGCCGAAATTTTCATCGATTCCAGCACATTGACCCCGCTGCTGGAAAGAATGCTGAAGGTGCGGGTAAACAGCGCGGTGTTGAGTCCGCGCACCAGGCGGCGAATCACCGGCAGGCGCAACAATAAACGATGAAAGCGCGTGCGATAAAGCGTCTGGCCGAGCAGATATTTCACTCCGATGATCGCAGCGATCACAGCAATCAGTAAAACAATGCCGTAATGCACGATGAAATCACTGATCGCGATCAGGGCGATGGTCAGTGCCGGCAGTTTCTGACCGAGATCATCGAACACCGAAACCACCTGCGGCACGATATTGGTCATCAGAAACACCACGATGATCAACGCAAAAACGGATAGTACTGCAGGATAGATCAGGGCCTGACGTACCTTGCTCTGCAGTTCCTGCTGGCTTTCGGTGTAATCGGCAAGACGTTCGAGCACGGTGTCCAGATGGCCGGACTGTTCGCCAGCGGCTACGGTGGCGCGGTACAGTTCGGGAAACACCTTGGGATATTCGTTCAGGCCCATGGCCAGGGTGTGGCCTTCCAGCACGCGTGAGCGCACGGCAAATATCATGCTTTTGATGCGTTGTTTCTCTGACTGGTTGGCCACCGACGCCAGTGATTCTTCCAGCGGCAGTGAGGCCTGTATCAGTGTTGCCAGATGTCGTGTGAACAGGGCCAGCTCGGTCGAGCTGATGCCGCGCTGAAACAGCATCGGTGTTTTGTTTGCAGGCGCACTGGACTTTTTATCATTTTTGCTGCGTTTGATAGTGGTGGCATCAATCTGCAGCGGCACCAGTCCTCGATCACGCAAAATCTGGCGCACCTGGCGTGCAGTATCACCTTCGGCAACGCCCTTGAGCTCTTTGCCTTTGTTGTCGAGTGCGATGTATTCGAAAGCGGCCACGTCTAAAAAACTAATGAATAATGAATAATGAACAGTGAATAATGGAACAACGGATTATTCACGTGCCTGCGCAGAGTAGTAGTGGCTTTTGGTTGTTAATTTTTCATTATTCATTATGAACTTGCCAATTGCGCTTATCAGTCGTCCTTACTAACACGAATCACTTCTTCCAGTGAAGTAATGCCCTGCAATATCATGCGACGGCCGTCCTGGCGCAGGCTGGTGGAATAGGTGCGGGCATATGTTTCCATTGCGTGTTCGCCTTCACCTTCGTGAATCATGTCCATGAGTTTGTCATCGACCGCGATAAATTCATAAAGTCCGGTGCGGCCGATATAACCGATGTGATTGCATTGTTCACAGCCGACTGCACTGTAGATGGTGGACTGGTTATTTTCCGGTAAATTGAGCCAGCTGCATTCGCTGGGGGTAATGGTGTGAGGCGATTTGCAGTGCGGGCAGAGTTTACGTACCAGACGTTGCGCCATGACGCCGATCAGGCTGGAAGCGAGCAAAAACGGTTCCACGCCCATATCGCGCAAACGTGTGATCGCACCGATCGCACTATTGGTATGCAACGTGGACAGCACGAGATGGCCGGTCAAACTGGCCTGTACTGCAATCGATGCGGTTTCGATGTCGCGAATTTCGCCGATCATTACTACATCCGGGTCCTGGCGCAGAATAGAACGCAGACCACGGGCAAAGCTCATCTCGATTTTGTTGTTCACCTGGGTCTGACCGATGCCGTCGAGATAATATTCGATCGGATCTTCCACGGTGAGTATGTTGCGCGTTTTTTCGTTGAGCCGTGTCAGTCCTGCGTACAGAGTGGTGGTTTTACCCGAACCGGTGGGGCCGGTTACCAGGATGATGCCATACGGTTTGTGCAGCAGGTGGTCAAACTGCTTTTCGATTTTTGTATCCATGCCCAGCTGTTCAAGGTCCAGTCGTCCCGCCTGTTTATCGAGCAGACGCAGCACTACACGTTCACCGTAGCCCGAAGGCAGGGTGGAAACACGCACGTCAACCGCGCGACCGGCCACGCGCAAAGAAATACGTCCGTCCTGTGGCAGGCGTTTTTCTGCAATGTCGAGTTTGGCCATCACCTTGATACGCGAAATCACCAGCGGTGCAATATTGCCAGGTGGTCTGAGGATTTCGCGCAGCATGCCATCGACACGAAAGCGCACACGCATGCTGTTCTCAAACGGTTCGATGTGCACGTCAGATGCATTGACCTTGATGGCTTCGGTGAGCAGTGCATTGATCAGACGAATAATCGGCGCATCGTCTTCGGCTTCCATCAAATCTTCGGGTTCGAGTGTTTGCGCCAGCTGGTCGAGATCGAGTTCGTCGCCGACACCTTCCATCATCGCCATCGCCTGGTCACTGCCCTGTTCATAGGTCTGGGCGAGCAGCGCGGCGAACTGTTCGTCGCTGGTTGAATTTAAACTTAAGCGCCTTCCGGTCACGCGGCGTACTTCTGCAAGTACTTTCGGGCTGAGATTTTTACGTGTTAGCAGATGCACATGGTCAGCTTCGATTTCGCTGATAAGAATGCCGTGACGTTTGGCAAATGCATACGGCAAACACTGCGGCGTGAGTGCAGGCGGTTGTTGAGCAACAGGATCACTGGTAGCGCTCATATATCCTCACCAGTCATCATTTTCGGTTGCAGGTTTTTTATCACTCTTGTTGTCTTTGGCTTTTTCTGTTGCCGGGGCAGATGCTGGAGCCGCTTCCGGTTTTTCAGTTTTAGATTCGGGCGCTACAGGTTTTGTATCGTCCAGTTCTCTGCGTTTGGGAAATTTTGGCATTACTGCGGGTTTGTCGTTCAGCAGGCCAAAACCGCCATCGTATTTTTTATCGAGCTGCAACTGGCGCAGATAATCATATTTTTCATTGGTGACCATGGCGGCGTCTTTATAGTCACGCAGAATGCTCGGGCGCAGGAATACCATCAGGTTCTGTTTGCTCTTGGTGGTGGATTCCGAAGTAAATAATTTACCGAGCACTGGAATATCACCCAGCAGTGGTACCTTGGTGACTGTGTCGTTGGCGTTTTCTTCGATCAGACCGCCGAGTACCAGGATACCGCCATCATCGACCAGTACGCTGGTTTTGATCGAACGTTTGCGCGTGGTCGGGCCCGATGTTTCGCTGATGCTGTCAACACTGGATGTTTCCTGTTCCAGATCGAGCTTGACCGTGTCGCCTTCGTTTACCTGCGGCGTGACCTTTAAGGTGAGGCCGACGTCCTTGCGCTCGATGGTCTGAAACGGATTGGTTCCGGTGGCGGAAGAGTTATTGGTGAACTGGCCGGTAACAAAGGGCAGGTTTTTACCGACCACGATTTCGGCTTCTGCATTATCCAGCGTGACAATGCTGGGCGTGGACAGAATATTGGTTGCCGAATTGGAGGCCAGGGCGTGTAACAGCAGCGCATAACGCGTGCCATTGCTCAGTGTTCTACCACCCGCCAGAGTCAGGCCGGAGGGCGCGGTGATCGGGGTTCCGACGCCGCTGCTGCCACCCGCCAGACCGCTGAGAATGGTACCGATGCCAGCGAGATTGCTGAGGCCGATGGGCACGGTCTGTGAGCTGCTCTGGCTGCCATCGACCGCGGCACCCACCCCGACTTCCTTGTTCAGGTCGCTGGTGATTTCGGCGATGATGGCTTCGATCAGTACCTGGGCGCGGCGTATGTCGAGCTGGCGAATCACCGCCTTGAGATTGAGCAGGGTATTGGGGTCGGCAGTGATAATCAGCGCATTGGTATCGGGATCGGCCTGGATGATCGCGTTGTCTGCGATGGTTTTACCACCGCTGACAGCGCTCGCGACACGAGGTGCCTTGCTCACTGTACGAGCTGAGCCGGTTTTGCCGGTGCTTTGCTGGATACCGGTGAGGATGGAAACCAGGTCCTCTGCTTTGGCGTATTTCAGATAGATCACACTGGTATTGCCGCCGTCCTGCAGTGGCGTGTCCAGGTGCAGAATGGTGGCGCGGGCTTTCAGGCGTGCGCTGCGGTCGCCGGTCATCAATATGCTATTGGTACGGTCATCGGCTGCCAGTACCAGCTTGGAGGGATCATTTTTACCCATACCCTGATCCAGCGCATTGAGAATCCGTACCAGTTCAGAAGCTGACGCGTATTTAAGCTGGATGATTTCGACCTGGTCGCTGTCTTCACGGTCAACGCCGTGAATGATCTTTTCCAGGCGCTCGATGTTCGCTGCGTGATCGGTGATGATCAGCGAGTTGGCTGCCGGGTAGGCCGCCATGTGCCCGGTCTGTGGCACCAGAGGCCTGAGAATGGGCACCAGTTGCGCCGCGGGCACGTGTTCGAGATGGATAACCTTGGTAATCAGCTCGTCACCCGGGAGTTTTCGGTCATTGGTGATCAGCGGTGTCGGCCCCTGTTTGGCATTGATTTCGGGCACGATCTTGATCACCGAATCGGTGGGCACGGCTGCGAAGCCATGTACCTGCAGAACAGACAAAAACACATCATAGACTTCTTTCGGAGTCATGCTGTTGGCCGATATCACGGTGACCTTGGCCTTGACGCGCGGGTCGACAATAAAGTTTTTGCCGGTGAATTTGGAGACCGTGCTGATCAGCGCCCGGATATCAGCATCTTTGAGATTGAGAGTGATGCGATCCGTCGCGTACAGCTGACAGCTGAAACTGAGCAGAAATAACAGCGATAACAGCAGTGAAATGCGCGATTTTCTGGGAGAGCCGCTGTGCAATGCTTCGGCCAGTTGCGCTTTTTTAGTTAACATTCAAGGTATTCCATTAAAAATCTGTGGCTGATTATACTCAATGTAGCTGAATAGTTAACGGCACTTCTGCTCCGTTTCGCTTCACAGTGATATTGATGCTTTGTGCTGTGCTGAGCTGGCGCAGCGCGCTGATGCCATTACGCGGGTCGTCCATTTTGACCCCGTTGATCGAGGTGATGATGTCGTTGGGTTCGAGTCCGATCTTACTGAGCAGTTCCTTGCCCCTGGGCTGCGCCTGGAGGCGATAGCCGATCTGTTTGCCATTTTCTCTGACCACCATCGGCAGCGCATAATCACCGAACGAGGTCGGGCTGCGCAGTATGGTTTTGCGTATCTCCGCTAGCGCTGCTCCCGGATCGCTGCTGTTATATGGGCTTGTACCGGTACTGGTTTGAGACAGGTCCAGCGGCGCATCTTTGGCCAGTTTGAGTATTTCCAGCTGGCCGCTGCGTTCCAGAATGACATTATCCGGGTGTACTTCACGCAAGGTGGCATTACCCGGCAAAGGGTCGCCGATACCATAGATTTCTTCATCGCCATTTTTGCCACTGGCAATGATGGCAATGGCATATCTGGGGTCCGAAGCTGCGAACACGCCACGCAGAGTCAGGTTGAGCCGGGTGACGGTAGCGACTTTTGCAGTGTCGACAGCTGCTTTTTCAGCATTGCCAAACAAATGCGCCATGGCCAGCTGGCCTATATTGTTGCGCTGTGTCTGCTTCAGTGGCGGCCTGTTTATATGTGTCGGGGCGGTCGTTGCAACTGTGGTGTCGCTGGCTGGAACCAGCATCCAGGTCATCTGCGCCAGGCTGTAGGCACAGGCAATCACCAGGATAAAACTGATCGCCGTGGCGCTGTGCTGGGGCAGAGTTTGCAGATTGATTGCGGGTTTCAGCACAAGGGAGGGCGCGGCGTATGGTTAATGGTAGAAACTCGATTCTAGCAGGCCGCGTTGATTGTTGCAGGCTGGATACGTACTCCTTCAATATGATAATGATGGGTTCAGTTGGTCTGTCAGCGTCCAGAGCAAGGCACGCCTCGCAGGGAATGGCCCGGTCCTTTCCAAGAGGCGTAACGCCGCCATGGGCGCTGACAGGCCAACCCTTCGGGCGCTCCTGTGGTGTCCCGCAACTGCGTTGCTGCGCTTGACAAGGACTATGGCCATTGCCTGCGCACACCGCCTTGTTGCGAAACACCACAGGAACGCTGAACCCCTCATTATCATATTGAAGGAGTACTAGCCACTTAGCTCGCGGTCCGGCGGCAAAAACGGTATATCGCGATTTCGCCGAACAGATTGGGGAACAGGCGCATCAGCGGTGTGCTGTGGCTGTGGGTATGGTCGACCACGGTGCGCTGCAGGATTTGAATGCCGCGCTCACGGCAGAGCTGTTCGAAATCGCGCAGGGTGCACAGATGCACGTTGGGTGTGTTGTACCACTGGTTGGGCAGGCTTTTGGTCACCGGCATATAGCCACCCAGACCGAGCTGGGCGCGTGCACGCCAGTGCGCCATATTGGGAAAAGTGACAATGGCTTCGTGGCCCACGCGCAGCATTTCATCTATTAATAAATCCGGGTGGGCGGTGGCCTGCAGGGTCTGGCTCATCACTACATAGTCAAAGCTGTTGTCTGAAAAATAATCCTGCAGGCCATTGTTCAGATCGGTCTGGATGACATTGATCTGCTCGCGCACGCAGATCTCCAGGTTCGCTTCGCTGATTTCCATGCCATAACCGTTGACCTGGCGCTGGTCGCGCAGATATTTCAGCAAGGTGCCATCACCACAGCCGAGGTCGAGCACGCTGGCGCCGGGCTGGATCCAGTTGGCAATAATGGCAAGGTCGGCGCGCAACATCAGAGTGCTTCCGCAATGCTTTTCATGTAGCTACTGAACACGTTCATGTAATGTGGAATCGGCACCAGAAAGGCGTCGTGTCCGTGATGCGCCTCGATTTCGACATAACTGACCTGTTTTCTTGCCGCCAGCAGCGCTTTGACGATTTCACGAGAACGCTCGGGCGAGAAGCGCCAGTCGGAGGTAAATGAGACCACAAAAAATTTTGCGCTGGCGCGTTCCAGCGCGGTGACCAGGTTGTCATCGTAGTCGCGCGCCGGGTCGAAATAATCCAGGGTCTTGGTCATCAATAAATAGGTGTTGGCATCGAAACGCTCGACAAAAGAACGGCCCTGATAGCGCAGATAACTTTCCACCTGAAAATCAACATCAAAACCAAAACTGAGTTTGCCTTCGCGCAATTCGCGACCAAATTTTTCGCGCATCGCATTATCAGATAGATAAGTGATGTGTCCCAGCATGCGTGCCAGCATCAGGCCACGGCGCGGGACACTGTTATGTTCCAGATAATGGCCTTCATTAAAATCCGGATCGGACTGGATCGCCTGCCGAGCTACTTCGTTGAAAGCAATATTCTGCGCTGACAGTTTGGGCGCGGCGGCAATCACCAGTGCGTGCCTGATCTGTTCGGGGTATTCGATAGTCCATTGCAGTACCTGCATGCCACCGAGGCTGCCGCCTATAACTGCGCACCAGCTATCCAGGCCCAGACTTTTCATCAGACGTTGCTGGCTGTTGACCCAGTCGCGCACCGTGACGATAGGGAAATCGGGGCCCCAGTATTTGTCGCTACCCGGTTTTTTAGTGTTGGGGCCGGTGCTGCCCTTGCAGCCGCCGAGATTATTCAGGCTGACCACAAAAAAATGTCGGGTGTCGATCGCCTTGCCGGGGCCGATCGCCGAATCCCACCAGCCGGGTTTCCTGTCGTCCATCGAGTAATAGCCGGCAGCGTGCTGGTCTCCCGAGAGCGCGTGGCAGATCAGTACCGCATTGCTGCGCTCAGCATTGAGTTCGCCGTAGGTTTCGTAGGCAATATCGTACTGCTCCAGCGTTTTTCCGCACTCGAGCAAAAGCGGTTCAGCGAAATGCTGTGATTGCGGAATGACAATTCCGACAGAATCCGGGCTCAGGGTTTCAGGCATGATCGATTGTTTAGCTATTTGTGCGCAGTCTAATCACAGGCCATGGTGATGGCAACGATAACAGTCAATTATCCACCGTACCCTGCCTACTCGGCCTGGTCTGACATCAGCAGATCCGGGCGTTCGCCTGCGGCGATTTGCTGCAGCCAGTGTTCCAGCCGCTCGCGGTCGTGCGGCCAGAGCCGGGTACAGTCCTGCAGATACTGGCTGACAGACTCGCGCTGGCCGTGCGCCAGCAGATCGCTGGCCAGCTGTAAATCAGCACCGCGGTCATCGAGTATTTTTGAATACGGCACCTTGCCTGCGGCCAGCAAAAACTGTTTTGCGCTATCGATATCATTTTTTAACAGTGCGCTGCGACCCAGGATGATATTGGCATTGTGCACTGCGGAAGAATAATTCCAGTCATCCTGAAATTCTGGCGCCAGCGCGATTAGTTCCTGTGCATAGGCCGTGGCCTGATCGTATTGATTGAGCTGGAACGCAGTTTTGGCTGCCGTGTCGAGCAATATGTATCGCTGATAGGTGCCGGCCTGGGCGAGCAGTTCTTTGAGTTTTTGCAGACGCAGGGTCAGCGCCTGCTCGTGCGTGGCGTTGTCGGGCAGGCGGCTGTAGTCTGCTTTCGGGGCTGCGATGCAGCTCGCCGAGATCAGCAGCAATAAACAAGTGGCTATTATGCGTGGTTGAAAATGAGCACCTGTGCGCCAGTGCATGTCAGTCTCCACAAATCATCAGGTTTGATTATACCCGTGCTGAGCAGGCGATATAGACTCTGGCAGTCGCTGCGGCTGCTGGATGCGCACGCGTTTATGGCGGCTTTTTTCGCCAGCGACCAGACTGATTGCCGATTTAGCAACGCCGAAGTGTTTTGCCAGATACGCGATCAATTGTTGATTCGCCGCACCGTCGACCGGTGCAGAGGTCAGCCTGAGTTTTATTTCTTCACCGATAATGTCGGCCAGTGCGGTTTTACTGGCGCGCGGCTGAACCCGAATGTTCAGGATCAGATCAGTGTTGTCCCAATGGTAAAACAAAGCGCTCAGATCATCTGAAACACATACAGCACAACGCTCTTGGCGAACATCAGCGCGATCAGCGCGACCAGTGGTGACAGATCGATGCCGCTGATCGGTTTGATCAGTTGCTGGAACGGGCGCAACACCGGATAAGTCAGGCTGGACAAAAGCGCTGTAATCGGGTGATAAGGATCGGGGCTGACCCAGCTCAGAATCGCCTGCACGAAAATAGCGAACATAAAAATGTTGATCAACAGCAGAATCAGTTCCTGCAATGCGGTGAGGATAAGAACGATCGCATTCAGTGAAAACCCTGCCAGGCTATAGAGTGCTACGATTTTAAGGATGATCAAGGCCAGCACCAGGAACAGAGTGGCAAGATCGTAGCCACGAAAACCCGGGATAATCTTTCTCGCCGGTATCACCACTGGATCGGTCAGCTTGACGATGAACTGCGAGATCGGGTTATAAAAATCGGCCCGCACCTGCTGTAACAGAAAACGCAGCATCAGCAACGAGGCGTAGATATCAACCAGGGTGTGGATTAAAAAAATTAGCGGGTTTTCAGAGCTCATGCGGAATCCTTGCCAAGTTCTTTGGCGAGTTTGTGTGACTGGATGCAGGCCGCTTCGAGCGCCTGATGAACGATTTCATGGAAGCCGGCATTTTCAAAACTGAGGATGGCCTGTTCGGTGGTGCCTCCTTTTGAAGTGACCCGGGCGCGCAGGGTGGCGGCGTCGACCTCGCTCTGGCTGGCCATGCGCGCGGCGCCGAGCGCAGTTTGCAGGGTAAGAACGCGGGCGGTGTCAGCGCTCAGCCCCAGTGCTTCGCCCGCAGACTGCATGGCTTCCATCAGTAAAAAGAAATACGCAGGGCCGCTGCCCGAAACCGCTGTGACCGCGTCGAGCTGGGCTTCATCTTCAACCCAGATAGCAATCCCGACCGCCTGCAAAATGTGCTCGGCAAGCTGTTTTTGCGTGGACGAGACCCTGGCGTTTGCGACCAGCGCGGTGGCCCCGCACTGTACCAGTGCCGGGGTATTGGGCATGCAGCGCACGATAGCGCATTCGCCGCCCAGCCAGCGTTCGATATCCTCGCTGCGCACACCGGCGGCGATCGAAATGAATAAGGGTGTCTGTGCTCCGATGTGGCCTGCCAGCTCGCGGCACACGCTTTGTAATAGCTGTGGTTTGACCGCGAGCACGACCACATCGGCCGCGAGCGCTGCCTGGTTGTCAGTACGGGTCTGAACGCCAAACTGCTGTTCGAGCTCGCGGCGTTTCACCGGGTCGGGCTCGGTAACCCATATCTGCGCGGTTTTGTCCGCAGCCAGCAGACCGCCAACCAGGCTGGTTGTCATGTTGCCGCCACCGATGAAAGCTATTTTCGAACTCATTTTCCTGCCCTGTGTAAAACTTGAAAAAGTCTATCACAGCACGGCTTTAGCTGGATGTGGAATAAAAAAGTAGCGGCAATCAGCCGAATTAGCTGAAGCCAGACGTATTTTTGACTATAACTAGACGAATAAACAAACCTGCACTTTTTACCACACTAGTGATCTACGGGCAGCGACACATCGGGGGAATTTAATGGATATCGCGCAATTACTGGCCTTCAGCGTCAAGAACGGGGCCTCTGACTTACATCTTTCTGCAGGCCTGCCACCGATGATTCGTGTCGATGGCGATGTGCGCCGTATCAATGTTGATCCCATGAACCACGAAATGGTCCACGGCATGGTGTATGACATCATGAACGACAAGCAGCGCAAAACCTTTGAAGAATACTGGGAAACTGACTTTTCGTTTGAAATTCCCGGGCTTGCCCGTTTCCGTGTCAATGCCTTTAATCATAACCGTGGCGCGGGTGCGGTGTTTCGTACCATTCCTTCGAAAATCCTGACTCTGGAAGAACTGGGGGCGCCGAAAATTTTTGAACAGATTTCCAATACCCCGCGTGGCATTGTGCTGGTCACCGGGCCGACCGGTTCGGGCAAATCAACCACGCTCGCAGGCATGATCAACTATGTCAACGAAAACCATTATGGCCATATCCTGACTATCGAAGACCCGATCGAGTTTGTTCATGAAAGTAAAAAATGCCTGATCAATCAGCGTGAAGTGCATCGTGATACGCTGGGGTTCAGTGAAGCGCTGCGTTCCGCACTGCGTGAAGACCCGGACGTGATTCTGGTCGGCGAAATGCGTGACCTTGAAACTATTCGTCTGGCGCTGTCAGCAGCGGAAACCGGGCATCTGGTGTTCGGTACTTTGCATACCAGTTCAGCAGCCAAGACCATCGACCGTGTGGTTGACGTGTTCCCGGCAGCGGAAAAAGAAATGGTGCGTGCGATGATGTCAGAGTCCTTGCGTGCAGTAATCTCGCAGACGCTGATGAAAAAAATTGGTGGCGGCCGTGTTGCGGCACATGAGATTATGATTGGTACGCCTGCAATTCGAAACCTGATACGTGAAAACAAAATTGCGCAGATGTATTCGGCGATTCAGACAGGCCAGGGAATTGGTATGCAAACGCTTGACCAGAATCTTGCAGATTTGCTTTCTACGTGGCCTGGTGAGCAAGGAAGAAGTTCGTAAGAAAGCTGCCAACAAAGATTCATTCGCTTAATTCGGTTGTCAGAAAAATCATTCGCTCTGATATATAAATTTTAGAGGTAGTTAAATGGATCGGGAAAAAGCGATACGTTCGATGCACGACATGCTGCGCCTGATGGTGCAGAAAGATGGATCAGACCTGTTTATTACCGCAGGCGCCGTGCCTTCGATGAAAGTACATGGTGCCATGATGCCTTTGTCCAGCCAGGTGCTGAGTGCGCAGCACACGCAGATTCTGGTGCGCGCTATCATGAACGACAGACAGCTATCAGAATTCGAGCAAACACAGGAATGTAATTTTGCTATTAGTTTGCCTGGCGTTTCTCGTTTTCGTGTCAATGCATTTATTCAACGTGGTTCGGCGGGCGTGGTGCTACGTGTGATTCGCTCTGATATCCCTCAGTTTGAAGATTTGAATTTGCCGCCGGTGCTCAGAGATATCTCCATGACCAAACGCGGTCTGGTGATTTTTGTTGGCGCTACCGGTTCGGGTAAATCGACTTCACTGGCAGCGATGGTGGGTTATCGTAACGAAAACAGCAAAGGCCATATTATCACCATCGAAGACCCTATCGAGTTTGTGCACAGCCATAAAAACTGTATCGTCACGCAGCGTGAAGTGGGTGTGGATACCGAGAGTTATGAGATAGCGCTAAAAAATACTCTGCGCCAGGCGCCGGATGTAATTCTGATCGGTGAGATTCGTGACCGGGAAGCGATGGACCATGCGATCACTTTTGCCGAGACCGGGCATCTATGTCTTTCCACGCTGCACGCAAACAGCACCAACCAGGCCCTGGACCGCATCATTAACTTCTTCCCGGAAGAGCGGCGTCCGCAGCTATTAATGGATTTATCATTAAATCTGAAAGCACTGGTGTCACAGCGCCTGATCCCGAGCGCAACCGGTGCGGGTCGCGTTGCCGCAGTCGAAATTATGATTAACACGCCCCTGATGTCAGATATGATATTCAAGGGCAATGTGCATGAGATCAAGGAGCTGATCGCCAAGTCGAACGAAGCTGGTATGCAGACCTTTGACCAGGCATTGTTTGATCTTTATCAGGACGGACAGATTACCTATGAAGATGCTCTGCGAAATGCGGATTCGGTCAACGATCTGCGTTTGCGTGTTAAACTCGACGGAGGAAGCTCGGAAAAGTCCAGTCTTATGGAAGGTCTTGATGAGCTGCAAATGCAGGAAGACGACGCTGAAAAAGGAAAGCTAAGGCGCTAATCGGATAGAATATGCCATGAATCTTCAACCTTATCTAAAGTTGATGTCGGAGCAGCTGGCTTCGGATATGTATTTCACTACCGGTGCACCCGTAAGTATACGCATCGACGGTAAAATGCGTCCAGTAGGCAAGTCCATGCTGTCGCCGGGCATGACCAAGAAGCTCGCGTATGATTTATTAACGCCTGCACAGATCCAGGATTTTGAGCGCAATCTCGAATTTAATATGGGCATGTCCTACACCGAGCTGGGACGTTTTCGCGTTAACATGTATCTGCAGCGTGGCGAAGTGTCCATGGTGATTCGCTATATCAAAGCGGATATCCCCTCGCTCGAAGATCTCGGTTTGCCCGAGGTTTTCAAAAATATGGTAATGCGAAGAAAGGGCCTGCTGCTGGTCGTGGGCGCTACCGGAACCGGTAAGTCGACATCACTGGCATCCATGCTTGATCATCGCAATGCCAATGAAAGCGGACATATACTCACGATCGAAGATCCGATCGAGTTTATGTTTCATCACAAAAAATCAATTGTTGGTCAGCGTGAAGTTGGGCTGGATACCCTGTCCTTTGATAATGCGCTGCGTGAAGCGATGCGCGAAGCGCCCGATGTCATCATGATTGGCGAAGCGCGTGACCGCGAAACCATGGAATCAGCATTGCGTTACGCTGATACCGGTCATTTATGTTTGACCACCCTGCATGCGACTAACTCATATCAGACGCTGGATCGAATTCTTAACTTTTTCCCCACCGAAGCACACAATCAGATTTTGATGGACCTGTCGCTGAATCTAAATGCGATTCTTGCACAACGCCTGGTGACAGGTCGCGATGGCAAACGTGTCGTGGCAGTCGAGGCGATGATCAATACGCCGTATATCAGCCAGCTGATACGCGAAGGCAAGTTTAATGAAATCAAGGATGTGATGCATAAAGCTGGTGAAGCGGGTATGCAGACTTTTGATCAGTCGCTGTATGACCTGTTCAGGTCGGGCAAGATTGATCTGAAAACCGCGCTGGCCAATGCGGATTCAAGCAGTGACCTGGAATGGAAAATTAATTTTGGTGGCGGCGTCAAGGACCTGAAGTCAGGCGGCGGTATGGATTCATTGCAATTCCCAAGTAGCAGCACAGATTTAAAATAAACCCTCCCTCAATCTGGAATTTGTGAATCTATCAGAGCCGGATAGTTAAAAATATAGTCCGCTAATGAACGCAAATACACGCTAATAAAACGAATAAAATACCGGTGTGATTCCCCTCAGTATACAATTAAACATCAGCGTTTATTTGCGTTCATTAGCGGACTGATGCTTGATTTATCTGAAAAAAGATTTGTGGCGTATTTACTGACTGGCGCTGTAGGTTAGTGCGCCATTGATGATGGTGTGTTTGACCCGGTTGCGGAAGTTCCAGCCAATAAAGGGTGAGTTTTTACCACGGCTGTGTATGCTGTCTTCATCAAGTTGCCAGTCAATATCGCTCTGGTATAAACATAGATCGGCGATGGCGCCAACCTCCAGTGTGCCTGCTTTGATATTAAGTGTGTTCGCGGGCGCGCTGGTGAGTGCGCGTATTGCAGTGTGTAATTCAAGCACGCCTTCATCAACCAGGGCCAGCACCAATGGCAACAAGGTATCCAGCGCGCTGATACCGGGTGATGAACCCGGGAACGGTTGTTGTTTGGCGTCGGTGTCATGTGGTTGATGATCTGAACAGATGATGTCGATGCTGCCATCGGCAACACCCCGACGCAATGCTTCCATATCGCGCTGGCTGCGAAGCGGCGGTAACACGTGAAAATGGCTGTTAAAGCTGCTGATGTCGTTTTCGCTGAGATGTAGCTGATGCGCGCTGACATCGGCCGTTATTTTCATACCATCCTGTTTCGCGTGGCGTATCAGTTCAACCGACTCAGCACTGGAGAGACGACCAAAATGCGCGCGTGCACCGGTTTCTTCGATCAGCTTGAGTGAACGCGATATGGCGATGGTTTCTGCCGATACAGGAATGCCCTGCAGACCCAGTCGAGTCGCTACCGGACCATCGTGTGCACAACCCTGCATGCTCAGCCAGTGATCATCGGGTTCGATAAAAACGGTGAGGCCGCAGTTGGCGGCGTAGGAATACGCGCGGCGTAATACCTGGGTGTTGATCACCGGTTCGCGTGCATTGCTGACGCCACTGCATCCCGCGTTTAGCAGTGCCCACATTTCGCTGAGGTGTTCACCTTTTAAACCGTGGCTGAGCGCACCCAGTACCAGTACTTTCGATTTTGCTGCGATACTGGCCTTGTGATGGATCAGCTCGATCACTGAGGGCGCGTCGATCACCGGGTCGGTGTCGGGCGGGCAACATAAAGTGGTAATGCCCGAAGCGCTTGCAGCCAGACATTCGCTGTTGATGTCCGCTTTGTGCACCGCACCGGGTTCGCGCAGACGCGCACATATATCAACGATGCCTGGCATCAGGTTCAGACCGCTGGCGTCGAGCGTCTGGTCGGCGGTAAAACCATCGGGGGCTTTTTGCAGCGCTACGATTTTATCTTTGGCGATGAATACGTCAGCGACTTCAATTTTGTTGTTGTCGGGATTGATCAGCTGCGCGTTTTTGATATGCAGACGTTTCATTCTGCTACCTCGGCCGCGTTCTCAGTTTCGCGTCCTAATACCATCGACATCACCGCCATGCGCACAGCGATGCCATAGGTGACCTGTTTTAGTATCACCGACTGTGGGCCGTCAGCAACTGCAGACTCGATTTCGACACCGCGGTTGATAGGGCCGGGGTGCATGACAATGGCATCGGGTTTGGCGAGTGCGAGTTTTTCGCGGGTCAGGCCGTACATGGCATAAAATTCCTGTTCACTGGGTAGCAGCGCGCCGAGCATGCGTTCTTTTTGCAGGCGCAGCATGATGACAACATCAGCGTCTTTGATGCCGGTGGCCATGTCGTTGTATACCGTCACACCCATGTCTTCGATACCGGTGGGAATTAATGTCCTGGGTCCGATAACACGAACCTCGCCAGTATTGAGCGTGTTGAGCGCGTGGATTTGCGAACGCGCCACGCGTGAGTGCAATAAATCTCCGACGATGGCTACTCGTAGCTTGCCGAAATCATGGCCTTTGCTGCGACGTATGGTGAACATGTCGAGCATCGCCTGGGTAGGATGCGCATGACGGCCATCGCCGGCATTGATCACGCTGATTTTGGGCGACACATTATTCGCAATGTGATGCGCGGCGCCGGAGTCATTGTGGCGCACGATAAACATATCGCATTGCATGGCCTGAATATTGCGCAGGGTATCGAGCAGGGTTTCGCCCTTGCTGGTTGCCGAGGTACTGATGTTGATATTGAGTATATCGGCAGACAGTCGTTTCGCGGCCAGTTCAAAAGTAGTGCGGGTTCGGGTGCTGGCTTCGAAAAAAAGATTGACGATGGTTTTGCCGCGCAGCAACGGGACTTTTTTCACGCTTTGTTCATTGATGTTGGCAAAGCTTTCTGCGGTATCGAGAATATTATTGAGGATCTCGCTGCCCAGGCCTTCGATGGTCAGAAAATGTTTCAGCTGGCCGCGAGAATCGAGCTGGATGTTCCAGTCGTCCCGCGCCAGTAATGAAGCTTTGCTGGCTTTGTTCACCATGGTTGCTGTGTCATTGTGGTTATCATGCCAGTACCAGTTGCAAGGGTGTCGGCCCACTGAGTTTAATATGTTGCTGACTCGACAGCTGGATTCTTTGTCCGACCACATCGGCCTGGATCGGTAGCTCGCGACCATTACGCTCGATCAGACAGACAAGAATAATGCTCGCCGGTCGGCCATAGTCAAAAATTTCGTTCATCGCCGCGCGGATGGTGCGACCTGTGTGCAGCACGTCGTCGACCAGAATGATGTCGCGGTCTTCAACCTGGGGCGGCAGTTTGGACGGTTTTACTTTGGGATTGACCCCGATGCGGGAAAAGTCATCGCGGTAAAAACT
The DNA here is from genome assembly GCA_963721085.1 of uncultured Gammaproteobacteria bacterium. Classification (GTDB taxonomy): domain Bacteria; phylum Pseudomonadota; class Gammaproteobacteria; order SZUA-229; family SZUA-229; genus JASBSR01. Next base: position 13,744 of record CAVRHW010000016.1, on the reverse strand, counting down.
GATATCGAGTGTGGCCAGTGGTTCGGCAATATTGAGTGATTTATGCAGTTGCTCGGCAACCCAGACGCCGCCGGTATGAATTCCCACCATCAACGGCTGATCGATAGCTCGCTCGGTGAGCAGATGCTTGAGTGTTTCTGCCATTTGCGCCAGAAGCGTGTCTGGTGTGGCAATATCATCCATAGGTTGCTTCAGTGTTGGTCTAGCCAGCTTTGTACGATCAAGGCGGCTGCCATTCTATCAATCTCCTGCTTGTTGTGCTGACCTATTTTTTTCTGCTGTTTGAGCAGAGACTCGGCTTCGTAGGAACTCAGGGTTTCGTTGATCTCTATTACCGGTTGTGAGAAGCGTTGCCTGAGTTCGTTGCAAAAAGCACGCACCTTGAGTGTCATCGGACTTTCTGTTCCATCGGTATGGTAGGGCATGCCGACCAGCAGCGCATCGGGTCGCCAGCGCTCGATCTGTTGCTGCAGCCCTGACCAGTCGGGCTGGCCATTGACCCGTGTCAGCGTGGTGACCGGGGTGGCGTTGTGGGTGATGGTTTGTCCGGTGGCAATGCCGATGCGTTGTTCGCCGTAGTCGATACCCAGTACCGAGCGTATCGCTTCAGGCGTGGCCGGCATCGTGGCTCAATAATTGTAAATCCACGCCGATAATATCGGCAGCAGCCTGCCAGCGATCTTCTGGGGGTATTTCAAAAATAATCTGTTCATTGGCCGGGCAGCTCAGCCAGCTATTGGCCGCGAGTTCCTGTTCCAGCTGGCCGGGTGCCCAGCCGGCATAACCGAGCGCCACGATGGCATCTTTGGGGCCCTGGTCATGGGCAATGGCCTCGATGATGTCACGCGAACTGGTCAGGGCAACATGCGGATTGATCTGCAGCGTTGAACTCCAGCTGCCGAGTGGACGGTGCAGAACAAAACCTCGGCCTTCCTGTACCGGGCCGCCGTGGAATACATTACGTTTGAATTTTGCAGAGTCGCCTGGCTGGATTTGCATTTGCTGCATGATGTCTTCCAGCGTGACGTCGATTTCACGATTGATCACAATGCCAAAACTGCCGTTTTCGTCGTGCTCGCAAATATAGGTGACGGTGTGATCAAAGTTTGGATCGAGCAGATCCGGCATCGCGATAATGAAATGGTCGGTGAGTCTGGTGGTTTCCATCACTGGCTCCGTATCTGGTTACTGGCGAGGAATTCCCAGCTTCGGGTTATGTGTATGACATCGGCTTCCTGTTTGAGTTTTGCGGGAAAAGGTGGAAACGGTGCCGCCAGCTTTACGATACGTCGAGCAGCATCATCCAGCACCTGATGACCGGAAGACCGGCGCAGTTCAGTCTTGAGTAATTTGCCGCTGGAATCGATCGTCACATCGAGGATCAGGGTGCCGCTGAGACGATTGCGCTTCGCCTGATCAGGGTAATTCAGGTTGCCGATGCGTTCGACCCGGTTGATCCAGTTGCGCATATAGCGCGCGGGCAAAAATTCTTTGGTGCTCGAGTTCATGAACTTAACTTTGGGGCGCTCAGCCTGTTTTTCAATCATCGCGTCGATCTCTTCGGCAAGGCGCGCGGTTTGCATTTGCTGCTGATTGCGCTGCTGTGCCGGGTTCAGCCTGTCCTGATCGCTAATTTTATCGGCGCTTTTGACCTGAAAATCTGATTGATCCTGGTGCAGCACGGCCACATCAGCGAGCTGGTCAATACTGGCCACCTGTTCGGTGCTGGTTTGCAGCGCCATGCCCGGGTCAGGCGCCAGCGTGGGCGCGGTGAACATATCGCTGGGGCGCACTTTTTCTGCACTGTCGCCACCGCCTTGCTGGGTGACCTGTGCCAGATATTTGGCGTCTTTATTTTCTTTGCTGGGGTTTTGTGTTTGCACAATAATCACATCCAGCGTCGGTGGCTGAGGATTTTGGGCAGCGGGCGCGATACTGAAAGTAACGCCCAGAATGACAATGCCGTGGAAAATCGCGGCCAGCACAAAAGTCAGACCGAGGCGGTCGTGATCTGTAATCTTCGGCGCTGGAGGTGGCTGCTTCTTCATTTGCGGTGCCGCGTCAGGTACACATTATTAGTATTATAGTTATCTATATGCCTGTTTGCCCTGAATCAGGCGCTAAATCAAATGCGCCTGACCAGCACTTGTTGTGATTATAGCGGCTGACTCAAACTTATGTTGGCTGACTGATCGGTGTTGAAGTGCACACGTCTGGCCATCGCCGGGTTGAGCTGAATATGACCGTTTTCTTCCACAACCATCGCGTATTTGATGCCCATGGCTTTGGCGGTGGCATACCAGTGCTCTGGGCCGGCGATCATCATGGCGGTGGCGGCCGCGTCGGCCAGGCTGGCATTGTTGTCGATCACGGTGACCGAGGTCAGGCCAACACTGGGGTAGCCTGTTCGTGGGTCCAGGATGTGATGCATGCGTTTGCCCTTATACATATAAAAGCGTTCGTAATCACCCGAAGTGAAAATGCCCTCTCCCGGACGCGCGTCGATCCAGCCCAGCGTTCCTGGCTGGCGCGGATGGCGGATTCCGACACGCCAGTCGCGCTGGCCGTGTTTGCCGATCACCTTGAGATCGCCGCCGGCATTGATCACTGCATCGTGTATCCCCATCGCGCGCAATCTGGCCAGTGCGATCTCGATCGCATAACCTTTGGCGTAGGCACCCAGAGTGAGCTGCACTGCCGGATTGGTACTGCTGATGGTATTGCCCTGAATCACCAGATCGGCCATGCTGGGTCTGGCATTGACCACTTTGGCGATGACTGCCGGGTCTGGTGGTTTGATGTCGGCTTCATCGGCGCGGTGGAACTGCCAGAGATTGACCAGGTTGCCGATCGCAGGGTTGAACAGATTATTGCTGATCGCTGACAGATGCACCCCTGTCTGTATCAGATCGCGCAGTTCCGGGTCGACCTTGAAGCTTTTGCCGGCCGCCAGTTTCAGATTGAGCTGGGCCAGCTCGCCATTTGTCCATGGACTCCAGTTCTGGTGCCAGCGGCTAAAGTCGCTGTCCAGCAGCCTGAATGCCTTGTCCGCCTGTGTCGCATCGACATCGTACAGCGTGATATTGATGATGGTGCCGAATAATAATAGATCGCGCTGCTGTTCGAGTTTGTTGCTGTCATTGTTCTGTGAGCAGGCCAGTAAAGAACAGCTCAGTGCCAGGGCGAAGATCAACCGTATGGTGTGCATCATCGGCGCATTACATCACATCTGGCAGCGATAACATCCATTAATTGAGCAGCAATATCGAGCTGGTAAATTTTGTCGAGCTCACGAATACAGGTCGGACTGGTGATATTAATTTCAGTCAGGTAATCCCCGATCACGTCGATTCCGGCGAACAAAATACCCATTTCTTTCAGCGTGGGGCCGACCTGCTGGCAAATCCAGCGGTCACGTTCGCTCAGTTCTTTACCAACCGCCTGGCCACCAGCAGCAAGATTGCCTCGGCTTTCACCTTTGGCCGGGATACGGGCCAGCGCATAGGGCACGGGTTCGCCATCGATGAGCAAAATACGCTTATCGCCAGCGCTGATCTCGGGGATAAAGCGCTGCGCCATGACCGTTTTGTTCCCGTGCTGGCTGATGGTTTCGAGGATCACCGAGAGATTGGGGTCATCGGGTGTTACTCTGAAAATCGACATCCCGCCCATACCGTCCAGAGGCTTGAGGATGACATCGCCCTGCTGCTGGATGAAGGCCCTCAGTCTTTTCGCCTGGCGAGAAACCAGCATCGGCGCGCAGCATTGCGGAAACTGGGCGATGAACATTTTTTCATTGGCATCGCGCAGGCTACGCGGGCGGTTTACCACCAGGCAGCCAGCACGCTCGGCAATGTCCAGCAGGTAGGTGGTGCTGATGTATTCCATGTCGAAAGGAGGGTCCTTGCGCATCAGTACCACGTCCAGAGAAGCCAGTTCCAGGGTTTCAGCAGTGTCCAGCTCGAACCAGTGCTCGGCATGATCCTCGACCCGGATGCGGCAGGCACTGGTCTTGATACGGGTGTCTTCTGCGAACAGGTCCTGGGCCAGGATGTAATACAGCTCCCAGCCACGTTTTTGTGCTGCCAGTAGCATGGCAAAGCTACTGTCCTTATAGACTTTGATGTCTTCAATGGGGTCCATAATGACCCCAAGGCGTAGCTTTTTAGCAGTGTTCATACTGTTTCCTGATGTTCGTTGCCAGGGCGCTTTAAGGCACTGAATGTACTTAAATTTGCACCGCCTAGCAATTATTTGGCCAATCTGGTCGGTGGATTTTCTTAATCATTGCGAATAGTTGAAACATGGTCTACATTCATTTTATCAGCTGCATTGGGGCTAATTTTCAAATGAACGAGACGGCTATGGCAGAAGACACTGCTGGCTTGCGTGACCTGCGTGTAATGGTTATCGATGATAGCAAAACGATACGGCGTACAGCAGAAAACCTTTTAAAAAAAGAGGGCTGTGAAGTTGTGACTGCGGTGGATGGATTCGAAGCGCTTTCCAAAATTGCTGAGACTCGTCCCGATATTATTTTTGTCGATATTATGATGCCTCGTCTCGATGGCTATCAGACCTGCGCCTTGATAAAAAACAATAGTGTGTTCAGAGAAACGCCGGTCATTATGCTGTCGAGCAAAGACAGTATTTTTGACAGGGCGCGTGGCCGGATCGTGGGTTCCACGCAATATTTGACCAAACCATTTACCAAGGAAGATTTACTTGGTGCGATCAAAGAACATGCCAAAATTAAATGACAAATGAAAAAACCGAAAACCTGGTGAACAATAATTACTAATGGTGTTACGACAATGGCAAAAATACTTGTAGTCGATGATTCTCCAACAGAAGTCCATGTATTGCAGACCATGCTGGAAAAAAACGGGCATGAAGTTATTGTGGCGAGTTCTGGTGAAGATGGGATTATCACAGCAAAAGAAACTCAGCCAGATCTGGTGCTGATGGACGTAGTGATGCCTGGTATGAATGGTTTTCAGGCAACGCGCCAGTTGACCAAGCAAAAAGAAACGGCATCTATTCCGGTTATTATCGTTACCACCAAAGATCAGGAAACCGATAAGGTGTGGGCGATGAGGCAGGGTGCAAAAGATTACATTGTAAAACCTGTTCAGGAAAAAGCGCTTCTTGAACGCGTCAATAATGCATTAGCGGGTTAGTCGAAATCTAATTATGTCCAGCACGGAAGAAACTGTTGATCCATTTGAGCTGCTGCTAGATATCGAGCGGCGATGCGAGGTCAATGCTGCTGGGTTACCCAAGCTGGATAAAGTCGAAGATGAATGGGTGGGTGTTGGTTTTCGTATTGGCAATGACAAATTAATAGCGGAGATGGACGAGGTAAAAGAAATCCTCGATCTGCCGAAATACACTCATGTGCCCGGTGTGAAGTCCTGGGTTGTAGGCGTTGCAAATGTTCGGGGCAATTTATTGCCGATAATGGATTTAAGGGGATTTATGCTGGGCGAAGATATCAAGCAGCGTAGAAAAGGCAGGGTACTTGTAATCAATTATAAAGGCTTTAATACAGGCCTTGTTGTCGAAGAAGTGTATGGCATGAGACATTTCATGGCAAAAGATGAAAGCCGTGACTTACCCGCCACACACGAAAATATTACGCCTTTTGTTGAAAAAGTATATATGCAGAACAGCGAACGCTGGCCTGTATTTAGTTTCAAGAAAATGGCACAGGATGAGCGCTTCGCGCAAGCATCGTTGTAAAAGAAGAATAAAGCCGGCAGCACTGGCTATACAAGAAGCGGAGAAATCAGGTTATGAGCGCAGACAAAAAATCGGCAGCAATCAGTAAGCCATTATTGATACTTGGTATATTGCTAGCTGCTGCCATTATTGCAATGTTGGCAAGCTTGTATTATGTGGGCACCAAGCGCGCCGACCTGCAGAAGCATAGTGAGCTTGTAGCTGAGCAGCTGTTGCTATCACAGCAGATGGCGACATTTTCACTGGGTGCATCATCAGCCAAAGAGTCTGACTTCGCAAGCCTGACTACGTCACGAACACGATTCGACGAAATACTCCAGACCTTCCGCAAAGGCAGTGCTGCTGAGAGAACCACAGCACTGAATGCAAAATTGTCACCATCGCTTGATGCTGTTGAAGATAGCTGGGGCAAATACCGAAAAGATATTGAAATCATCCTGAAAGGCAAGCAGCCTATTTCCGAAGTGGGCGAGCTCTACAAGGTGATTGATAGCTTTATCCCGCAAATGCTGACTTACTCGGATGAAGTGGTCGGCGTGCTGATGGAAAAAAACGCGTCACCGCGACAGATTTACCTGGCAAGTCGACAGATGATGTTGTCGCAGCGTATTAAAAACAATCTTAATCAGGTGCTGGCGGGCGGTGATACGGCTGCGGCTGCAGCTGACCGATTCGGCCGAGACGCGGCCCTGTTTGGCCGTGTACTGGATGGTTTGTTAAAAGGTTCTACCAGTCTACGTATTCAGAAAGTCACAGATAAAGAAGCTGTTGCCAAGCTGCGTGAAGTAGCGATGCTGATTAGTGCTGTGAGTGACAATATTGCGGGCGTGCTGCAGTTGTCACCAGAGTTGTTCGAGGTGAAAGACGCTGCAGGGCGCATTCCCAAAGATAGTGAAAAATTGCTCGGTGTACTCAAGACCCTGCAGAGCGGTATTAACAATCAGGGCGCACTGCTGGATAAGATACAGTACGGCGGTATTATTTCAGGTGGTGTAGCTGTGGTGCTCATCCTGATTCTGGGTAATCTGCTGATTCGCGATGCAAGAAAACGCGAGGAAATGGCGCTGGATAATAACCGCAGAAACCAGCGCGCTATTTTGCGGCTGCTCGACGAAATGGCTAACCTGGCTGATGGTGACCTGACAGTGCATGCCACGGTGACCGAAGAAATTACTGGCGCGATCGCGGATTCGGTGAATTTCACCATCGATGCGTTGCGCACGCTGGTTACTACAATCAACTCGACTGCGGCCGAGGTGTCGTCTTCGGCTGATAAAACAAGGCAGACCGCGAACTCGCTGGCGCAGGCATCCAGTAAGCAGGCACGAGAAATCGCTTCTGCGAGTGCAGCGGTATCCGACATGGCCGAGTCCATGGAAACGGTAACGCGCAATGCGGCTGAATCTGCCGACGTGGCGCTGAAGTCTGTGGAGATCGCGCAGAAAGGTGCTGACGTGGTACGTAAAACCATCGGCAGTATGGAAAACATTCGTGAGCAGATCCAGGAAACATCAAAACGTATTAAACGCCTTGGTGAATCGTCGCAGGAAATTGGTGATATCGTGGGCCTGATTACAGAAATTGCTGATCAGACCAATATTCTGGCATTGAACGCCGCGATTCAGGCGTCGACCGCAGGTGACGCAGGCCGTGGTTTCGCGGTGGTTGCCGACGAAGTGCAACGACTCGCTGAGCGCGCTAGTAATGCAACCAAACAGATCGAAGGCCTGGTGAATACCATTCAGGCGGACACCAACGAAGCTGTGAAATCAATGGAAGCCAGTACCTCGGGTGTGGTCTCGGGTGCGGCGATGGCGGAAGATGCAGGTGAGGCACTGAAAGAAATCGAGGATGTATCAACAGAGCTGTCAAAACTGATTCAGGGAATTTCGGATTCCGCACGTAAACAATCCGAAGTTGCTAACCATGTATCACAGTCGATGAACGTGATTCAGGAGATTACGGTGCAGACGTCTGAAGGTACCGAGGAGACGTCTACATCGCTTAATGCACTCAACGAATTGTCAAGCGAACTAAGTCAATCAGTATCTGGCTTTAAGCTACCGTCAGATATTGGCAGTGGTGTTGAAACTGTTATTCTGAATAGTCAGGCGTAGTAGAAGTTCGTAAGTGCTAACAGACAGGTAGCATAAATGAAACCGCAAAGCACTGCAGATTACAACTCACTGAGCTGGGTTAAGAAGCAGCTAGACGATGTGCTGGCCGAGGCGCAACGCGCCCTGTCTGACTATATCGAAAATAGTGACGAAAGTTCCTATTTGCAAAAATGTATCGATAACCTGAAACTGGTGTCAGGTACCCTGCAGATTGTCGAAGTATATGGCGCCGCTATGCTCGCTGACGAAATGGAACAGACGGCGCGCGCACAACTTGATGGTAAAGTAGACAAACCTGAAGATGTGTATGATGTTTTGATGCGTGCAATGCTGCAGCTACCCGATTACCTTGAGGGACTGCAGTCTGGTAACAAAGATACGCCTATTGCATTACTCCCGCTAATGAATGACTTGCGTGCTGCACGCAAAGAAAGTCTTCTCTCCGAAAATGTTTTGTTTCTTCCAGACGTGGAATCGGTCGTTATTGAAAGCGACGATACTTACGATGTTGATGTCCCACAGGGAAAATTGCAGCAAGAAGCTCGTCGTCTAAGAACACATTACCAGCTAGGCCTGCTGGATTATCTTAAAAATAATAAAAAGAGCGCGGGTTTGCAGCGCATGATCGCTGTTATTAGTGCTTTGGAAAAAGTGTCGGCAAATGTTTCAGTTAGACAGCTCTGGATGGTGATATCAGGTCTGCTGGAAGCGCTCAGCCAACAAGGGCTTGACAACAATATCAGTGTCAAAATGCTGCTGGGCGGCATCGATCGTGAAATAAAATTATTGATCGATAGCGGCGAAGACAATTTTTCGAAGAACTACTCACGTGATTTACTGAAAAACTTACTCTATTACATCGCACGCAGCACTTCTGAAGGTGTTCGTGTTTCTCGTATTGCCACTGCATATCGTCTTGCAGAGCTGCTGCCGTCGGATTTGGATAGCACTGAATTTGATGCCAGCATGGGCGGGCTAAATACAGAATTATTTAACACTGTCTCACAGGGTATTAATGAAGATCTTTCGCAAGTTAAGGATACTCTGGAGGTATATGCTCACAGTGGTGATCGTAATGTAGAGCAGTTACGGCCGCTTATTGATCAGTTATTGCGAATCGCCGATACATACGGGATGCTGGGTGTCGGCTCCGCGCGCCAGCGTGTACTGGATCAGCGTGCAGTGGTAGAGAAGATTGTCAGTGGTGAAGTTGATTCTGGCGAAGAACTTGTCACGAATATCGCCGGTGAGCTACTCGTTGCTGAGTCTGAGCTCAACAACTTTATCGCACGTCGTTCGGGATCGGCTGTGGCCGGTATGAGCGATGCTGATAGCCCGGTTTCAACTGCCGAGTTCCGACAGGTGCTTTCAGTTGTCATTAATGAAGGCCTGAAAAATTTCACTGAAGCGAAAGAGAATATTTTAGCTTATGTTAGTGGTGTTGGCCAAAAGGGCCAGTTAGAAAACATCGTGCAGAAGCTGGAAGAGGTGCGCGGCATAACACTAATGATGCCTATGGAGCAGACCGAGTCGCAAATCAGCAAGTTGATAACGTATGTCAATGTAGCGCTGATTCAAAATCATCATGTACCGGATATCGATGAGCAGGATATTGTTGCAGATGTTGTGACTGCAATTGAGTATTACCTGGAAGCGGTTTCCGAAGGAAGGCCGGGCGTTGAAGTCAGTATCAATGCTGGCGGCATTGCGGCTGACAAGTTGATGGTCATTGCAAATAGTTACCCGGAAATAAGTTCTGATGCCACTGATGCGCCCGAGAATAATGCGCCTGTGTCAGCACCATCTGACGTTGAAAAACTGCCTGAAGTGGCTGCGCCGAAACAGGAGAAAACCCCGGATACAAGCGCTGAGCACGGTGAATATGCCATTATCGGTGACGATGCTGATGAAGAAATCGTTGAGATTTTTATCGAGGAAGCGCTTGAGGTGCTCGAGAATCTGAATATCTACCTGCCTGCATGGAAAAATAATAACGAGGACACTGAAGCGCTCACAGTGGTGCGCAGATCTTTCCACACTCTGAAAGGCAGTGGTCGATTGATAGGCGCGGATCTTATCGGAGAGTTCTCCTGGAAAGTTGAGAATATGCTCAATCGGGTTATCAATAACCAGATAGAGCCTGATGCCGCTATGTTCCAGAAAATGGACGAGGCTCTGGCTGTGCTTCCACAGTTGATCGAGCAGATTAAAGGAAATCGCGAACCTGTGGACAATGTGCAGGAGCTTATGGATGCCTTTGATGCATTGAGCGAAGGTAAAAAATCAGATGATTTAGCTGAACAGAGCACATCTCAGGATGATGAAGCTGATGTGGAAAGCGAAGAAATTGAATTGAGTTCACCTGAGCTTGAAGATGTTTCCGATGATGAAATGAGCACGGGTGATGTATATACCCTTGCCGATGAGCAGGAATCAGAAGAAGACCAGGCGATCGAACTGGTTTCAGATGGAGCTGATCAACCAGAGGAAGAAGTCGAAGAGGAAGCGCTTGAACTGGCATTTGAAAAATCACCAGAAGACGACGACCTGGAGATTACTCTCGGAGCGGAAGACAGTGATGAGCCAGATGATACGATCGAGCTGGTTGAAGCTGGTGATATCGAAGATGATATCAATGAGCATGTGTTTGAAATCGAAGAAAGTGATTTGCAGACAGCAGACAGCCAGGGTGCTCCACGAGTACATATGGATCCTATGCTGTTTAAGATTTATTACGATGAGAGCCAGAATCATATTGCACAGATAGAGTCCATGCTGGAAGCGCATCATTCAGGTGTGAATAAACTTGAAGCCAGCAAAGATATGATCCGTGCGCTCCATACTCTTTATGGAAGCGCCCGAACTGCGGAAGTAGAATCTATTGCGGAAATTTGTGGTGCGACAGAAAAATACCTCAGAGCGAGACAGGAGGCCACCGACATAAGTCTTCAGCCTGATGTGGTTGACTTGATAACTGAAATAAAAGACGCAGTCAAGGACAAACTTGAAATATTAAAAGAGGGCAGGATACCCGAAAGCAGCAAGGCGCTGCATGGTCGTATAACAGCGCTGGTACAGAAAGAGCTGCAGAGCCAGTTGCAGGAGTCATCGCTCAATGATGATTTTGATAATGAAGAGTCATTTGAGATTGATGCCGCATCCCTGGGAATTACCGAGGAAGAAGAGCCTGTAGCGGCACCGAAGACATCGGAAAATAAAGAAGCGCAAATAGCCCGACCAAAACAAAATAAACGTTTTGTTGAATATCAGGACATCGACAATGAGCTGATCGATATTTTTCTGGAAGAAGCCGAAGAAATTCTGGAAAGCTGTGAAGCTGGCGTAATGGCCGTCATTGAAAATCACAACGATACAGAACAGGTACAGAACCTGCAGCGTAATATGCACACCCTCAAGGGTGGTGCGCGTATGGCTGAGTTAACGCCAGTTGGTGATTTGACGCACAATCTTGAAACGTTGCTGATCATGCTGACGGACGGCAAGATTGAGCCTGACAAAATAGTATTTGATACCTTGCAGGAATCTCTGGATGTTCTGACATCAATGCTGGCGGACGTTAAAAAACGGCAGCCGATTGAAATAGCAGATGAATTAAATGCACAAATCGAATCAATCATGCGGGGAGAGGCTCCAGACAAGCGCGTGGTCGAGCGTTTTGATGTGGATCTGGAAGAGCTTACAGAGAAGACTGATACCCTGGTCGAGACCGCCAGCAGCGAATCAGAAAATGAACGCGGCGAAACAGAAGAAAGAAGCGCTGGCTGGGGAGAGCGTGCCACCGATGTAAACGCGCGTGATAGTCAGGAACTGGTACGTGTGCGTGCGGATCTATTAAATGATCTGGTGAACTATGCAGGCGAGGTCAATATATACCATGCACGCATGGGCCAGCAGATGAGTGATGTCAGTTTTAACCTTGCTGAGCTTGAACAGACGGTTGTGCGTCTTAAAGAGCAGCTGCGTAACCTGGAAATTGAAACCGAAATACAGATTCGTTCCAATTACAGAAAAGAAGCCGATCAGTACGGATCAGATTTTGATCCGCTTGAAATGGACAGATACTCAACCTTGCAGGCCCTGTCACGAAGCCTGAGTGAAACCGCGGGCGACGTAGAAAGTATTAACGGTATCATTGGCGACATCGTACGTGATTCAGAAACCCTGTTGTTGCAGGAATCTCGTGTAAGCACAGAATTACAGGAAGGTCTGATGCGTACGCGCATGGTGCGATTCGGAGGCCTGGGCACTCGGCTACGCCGTATTGTTCGCCAGACAGCAAAAGAGCTGGGTAAAGAAGTAGAGCTTGAGATAAAGGGCGACACCAGTGAGGTTGATCGCACGGTGCTGGATCGTATTGTTGCGCCGCTTGAGCATATGTTGCGTAATGGTGTTGCGCACGGTATCGAAAAACCCGAGGAGCGAGTCAAACTGGGTAAGCCTGAAACAGGTACCATTAGTATCAGTGTTTACCGTCATGCCACAGATGTAATAATTCATGTGCAGGATGACGGTGCTGGTATGGATGCCAGGGCGATTCGTAAGAAAGCGATTGAACGCGGGCTAATGAATGCCGACAGTAATTTATCCGATCGCGATGTGCTGCAGTTTGTTCTTAAAGCAGGCTTTAGTACCGCAACAGAAGTCACTCAGGTCGCAGGACGCGGTGTTGGCATGGATGTGGTCGATAGCGAAATTAAACAGCTGGGTGGATTGCTTGAAATTGAAACAAAGCCAGGAAAAGGAACGCTGTTCAAAATCCGGCTGCCTTTGACGCTGGCTATCAATCAGGCTTTGCTGGTAAATGCGGCGGACGATGTTTACGCAGTACCACTGGCAAGTATCGAGGGTGTCGTGCGTGTGACAGGCGCAGAATTACAGAGCTTTTACGATAGTGATCAAAAGCATTATCATTTTAATTCTGTTGAATATGAGCTGTTACACCTGGGTAAATTGCTGACGGGTGTGAGAGGTGATTATACGGATCAACACCGATTGTTCCCTGTGCTGCTGGCTAAAGTGGGTGAGCATCATTATGCAATACATGTAGATGACCTTGTTGGTCGTCGTGAAATCGTGGTTAAGCCAGTCGGTCTGCAGATTGGCCTGGTACGAGGAATTGCGGGCGCCACTATCCTTGCTGACGGCCGCGTGGTGTTGATTCTGGAAATGTCGGCACTGGTTGTGGGTGAAAATCTGTTTACGCAGATAGTCGAGGAACAGGAGGTTGCTGCTGCGCCCGCGAAGCTGGCAGAGACCACTGTTATGGTAGTCGATGACTCGATTACCATCCGCAAGGTTACGGAACGTATTCTACTAAGAAATGGCATCAAGGTGCTGCTCGCCAAAGACGGCGTGGATGCGACAAATATTTTACAGGACCATAAACCAGATCTGATGCTGCTTGATATAGAGATGCCGCGCATGGATGGTTTTGAGCTGGCGACTTATATACGAAACGATGATCGACTCAAAGATCTGCCAATCATTATGATTACATCGCGTACTGGTGCCAAGCATAAACAGAAAGCCATGGATATCGGTGTTAATCAGTATCTGGGTAAGCCCTATCAGGAAGAAGAATTGATGCAGAATATTAATAGCCTGCTGGCTGAAATCGGATAGGACTGTGAACCCTAAGAAAATAAAATGTGTTTTACTTACTTTGCGCACCGAGAATGTGGTGGTGCCGAACGCTGCTCTGGCCGAGATTGTTTCTTTGCGTGATGTGGATAAAATCGATAATGCGCCGCAATGGCTGTTAGGTAAAATGCACTGGCGTGGTGTTGATATACCGCTGGTGTCATTTGAGGCGGCGGCAGAGGGTGCAAACGTGGCCATGAGCGCAAACCAGGCGGCAGTGATAC
>CAVRHW010000015.1:0-150107 GCA_963721085.1 uncultured Gammaproteobacteria bacterium | reverse complement strand
GTTGCGCGCTGAGATAGTTTCTTGTCTGATGTGGACTGCACAACGCATCGCCGCGTTGCAGGTCTTCCAGCAGATGGCGCCGCGCCATTTCCAGCACTGCCTGGAGCTGGGCGTATTTGGCGCGACCCAGGCCGTGTTGCTGGCAGAACTCGGTTTCGCCGGCCGAAAGCAGTTGCTTTAATCCGCCGAAACCTGATAACAGCTCGCGCGCGAGATCAACCGCGGTGAGACCGCTGACCCCGGTGCGCAGAAATATCGCGAGCAGTTCTGCATCGGAAAGCGCATCGGCGCCGCGGCTGAGGAGTTTTTCACGGGGGCGTTCTTCGACCGGCCAGTCTGTGATTGTCATGATTCATCCCTGAATACTGTGGAAATTAAATGGTACCCAGCCAGCCACGGGCTGTAAAGCCGCAGGGTCGAATCTGCTAAACTGGGCGCATGAACCCGGCCCACAAATCACTCTTTGGCAAACATATTCTGCTCGGCATCAGCGGCGGGATCGCGGCCTATAAAAGCGCCGACCTGACCCGGCGGCTGCGCGATGCCGGCGCCGAAGTGCGCGTGGTGATGACGCAGGCGCAACCCAGTTTGTCACCCCGCTGACCTTTCAGGCGCTGTCCGGCCACCCGGTGCACACCCAGCTGCTGGACGAAAAAGCCGAAGCCGGGATGGGCCATATCGAACTCGCACGCTGGGCCGATGCGGTGCTGATTGCACCGGCCAGCGCCAATACCATCGCCCGCCTCGCGCAGGGCCGCGGCGAAGACCTGCTCAGCACGCTGTGCCTGGCGACCGCCGCACCGATCGCGTTCGCGCCTTCGATGAACCGGGTGATGTGGGCCGATGCCGCGACCCAGGACAATTGCGCGACCTTAAATGCTCGTGGCTACAGCCAGTTCGGCCCCGCCAGCGGCGCCCAGGCCTGCGGTGAAATCGGCGAAGGCCGCATGCTGGAAGTCGATGAGCTGGTGACCGCGCTCGCCGGTTTTTTCAATACCGGCGCGCTGCAGACCCTGCGCCTGGTGATCACTGCCGGGCCCACGCACGAGCCGATCGATCCGGTGCGTTATATCGCCAATCGCAGTTCCGGGCGCATGGGGTTTGCGCTGGCACAGGCCGCGCGTGAAGCAGGCGCCAGACGTCACCCTGATCGCCGGGCCGTGTACCCTGGAAACGCCTGCCGATGTGAATCGCATCGATGTTGAAACTGCAGCCGAGATGCTGGCCGCGGTGCAACAGCAAACCCGGCATTGCGATATTTTTATTTCGAGCGCTGCGGTCGCAGATTACCGGGTAAAACAGATCGCCGAACATAAAATCAAAAAGCACGATGCGCGACCTGACGCTCGAACTGGAGCGCAACCCCGATATTCTGGCCACGGTCGCGAGCAGCACACCACGTCCATTCGTGGTCGGTTTTGCTGCCGAGACCGAAGCACTGGAACAAAGTGCGCGCGACAAGCTCGAACGCAAACAGCTCGACATGATCGCGGCCAATGATGTCAGCAAAAAAGACATCGGCTTTGGCAGCGAATACAATACCCTGCAGGTGTTCTGGCAGGACGGGCAGCAAACCCTGGCGCGTGCGCGCAAAACCAGTATCGCGCGACAGCTGGTCCAGCTGATCGCGCATCACTACAACAAGAAGCAGCATGAAAAAAATACAGCTTAAGGTTCTCGATCCACGCCTGGGAAAATCCATTCCACTACCCGAACACGCCACCCCCGGTTCCGCCGGCATGGATCTGCGCGCCTGCATCGATGACACATTAATACTCAAGCCCGGCCAGACCGAACTGCTCCCGACCGGCATTGCGATTCATATCGAAGATAGCGGACTCGCTGCGGTGATTCTGCCGCGCTCCGGCCTCGGCCATAAACATGGTATTGTGCTCGGAAACCTGGTCGGTCTGATCGATTCGGATTATCAGGGCCAGTTATTTGTCTCCTGCTGGAATCGCGGCAAGGATGATTTCACCATCGAGTGCGGTGATCGCATCGCGCAGCTGGTATTTGTGCCGGTGGTACAGGCCGACTTCGAAGTGGTCGAAGATTTTGATTTATCACATAGAGGTGCCGGCGGCTTTGGTTCATCCGGTCGCAGTTGAGCACGCTCACTTATTACTAATTTAGAGACAGCAGATACACAAATGAAAAACATTAATCAGGATATTTTTCGCGCTTACGATATTCGCGGCGTAGTCGAAACCGCACTCACTCCGGACGCTGTACGCGCGGTTGGTCGTGCCTTTGCCACCGAAGCGCTCAAACAAAAACAGAAAACCGTGGTCATCGGTCGCGATGGTCGACTGTCCAGCCCGATGCTGTCCGAAGCGCTGAGCGAAGGACTGCGTGCAGGCGGCTGCGATGTGATTGATATCGGCATGGCGCCGACACCGGTACTGTATTACGCCACGCACAAACTCAAAACCGGTACCGGCATCATGGTCACCGGCAGCCACAATCCACCGCAATATAATGGACTTGAAAATGCTGATCGCGGGCAACACGCTTTATGGTGATGGCATTCAGGCGCTGTATCACAGTATTGTTGAAGACAAACTGGCGAGCGGCGCAGGCAACTATACCAAACAGGATGTGGTACCCGATTATGTGAATACCATTGTCAGTGATATCAAACTGGCCAAACCGCTGCGCATTGCGGTGGACTGCGGTAATGGTGTAGCCGGTTTTCTTGCACCGGATATGTTTCGCAAACTGGGCTGTGAAGTAATCGAACTGTTCTGTGATGTCGATGGGACTTTCCCCAACCACCATCCGGATCCTTCGCGCCCGGAAAACCTGGCCGACATCCAGGCCTGCATTGAAAAAAACAATCTCGACATCGGTCTTGCGTTTGATGGCGATGGCGACCGTGTCGGTATTATCGATGACAAAAAAAACATTATCTGGGCCGATCGCCAGATGATGCTATACGCGGCCGATGTGCTCAGCCGCAAACCCGGTGCAGCAGATTATTTTTGATGTGAAGTCCAGCACCAACCTGGCGAAAGAAATCTCCCGTCTGGGCGGCGAACCTTTGATGTGGAAAACCGGGCATTCATTTATCAAGGCCAAGATGAAAGAAACCGGCGCCGAACTTGCGGGTGAAATGAGCGGCCATGTATTTTTCAAGGAACGCTGGTTTGGTTTTGATGACGGCCTGTACAGCGCAGCGCGCATGCTGGAAATTATCAGCAAGCGTGACCAGCCTTCATCAGAAGTGTTTGCCGAACTACCCGATTCATTCAATACCCCCGAACTGCAAATCCAGTTTGAGCAGGACGGCGCGCACTATACCTTCATGGACAAATTCAAACAGAATTCAGACTTTGGCGATGCCGAAGTCATAACGATTGATGGCATGCGCGTCAACTACGCCGATGGCTGGGGACTGATTCGACCTTCGAACACCACACCAAGCCTGGTGCTGCGTTTTGAAGCCAACAATCAAAACACGCTGAATGAAATTCAGGAAAAATTCAAACAGGAACTGCTCAAGCAGGACAGCAGTCTGCAACTTCCTTTTTAACATCCAGAGAGTTCGGGTTGCAGGGTCACATTGAATTACGGTTTTATGCAGCGCTGAATGATTTTCTGCCAGCGGATAAACGCAAGCGCAGCTATGACTTAAACCTGACGCGCAACACCTCGGTCAAGGACCTGATTGAATCACAGGGTGTTCCCCACACCGAGGTCGAGCTAATTCTGGTCAACGGCCAGGCGGTGGGTTTTGATTATCTGGTGGCCGACGGTGACCGCATCGCGGTCTACCCGGTGTTTGAAAATCTCGATATCACCCCTGAACTCAGGCTGCGCGAAGCCCCTGCCACCAGTCATTCGTTTTGCGCTCGACTGTCATCTCGGTCGGCTGGCGCGTTATTTGCGGCAGTTTGGTTTTGACACGTTTTACGAAAATACTATTGACGATGCCCGAGCTTGCCGACATTTCCGCGCAGCAAAAACGCATCCTGCTGACACGCGACCGCGCTTTACTGAAACGCAAGATTATCGATCACGGTTATTTTGTACGTGCCACCGAGCCAATGGCGCAGTTCCACGAAGTGATGCGGCGTTTTGATCTGTACAAACTCATCGAACCTTTTGGTCGCTGCACAAAATGCAACGGTGAGGTGGTGGCGGTGAACAAGGCCGATATTATTGATCAGCTCCAGCCCATGACCCGCCGCCATTACGACCACTTCTGGCAATGCCGCGACTGTGGCCAGATCTACTGGGAAGGCAGCCACTACCACCGCATGCAACAGACCACCGACCAGGTCATCGCCACAGCCAGCACTCATGCAGACAGTCACTGACGCAGTGTTATTTGCGTCCACCCCGGCTTTGTTGTCAAATAGCCGCTCTTCATGCCCTGATATTTTCTGGAGCAGCACTTGGATAAAGAATCCGCAAAAAATGTAGCCGGTGTACTGGCAGAAGCGCTGCCGTATTTGCAACGCCTTAACAACAAGACCATCGTGATCAAATATGGCGGCAACGCCATGGTCGACGAAAAACTCAAGACCAGCTTTGCTCAGGACATCGTGCTGTTAAAACAGGTGGGTATCAATCCGGTGATCGTGCACGGCGGTGGCCCGCAGATTGGTGAGCTGCTGAAAAAGATGGGCAAGGAATCGGTATTTGTCGATGGCATGCGCGTCACCGACAGCGAAACCATGGACGTAGTGGAAATGGTGCTCGGTGGCCTGGTCAACAAAAGCATTGTCAGCCTGATCAATCACAATGGCGGTCACGCGGTAGGCCTCACCGGCAAGGACGGCGGCCTGATTCACGCGAAAAAATTGCACGTCACGCGCAAAACACCCGATCTGGATGCGCCCGAGATCATCGACCTGGGTCACGTTGGTGAAGTCACCTCGATTGATCCTGCCATCGTGCACATGCTCGACAAAGGCGAATTCATTCCCGTGATCGCACCGATCGGCGTTGGCGATGATGCGGCAACCTACAACATCAATGCCGATATTGTCGCAGGCAAACTGGCGAGTGTGCTGGGTGCGGAAAAACTGTTATTGCTGACCAACACACCCGGCGTGCTCGACAAAGCGGGTGATACACTGACCGGGCTGACGCTCAAAGATATCGATCAACTGATTGCCGACGGCACCATTGCTGGCGGCATGCTACCCAAAGTAGATTGCGCCACCGATGCGGTTAAATCCGGGGTGAAAACCGCGCACATCATCGATGGCCGTGTCGCGCATTCTGTGCTGCTCGAACTGCTCACCGATGAAGGCGTGGGTACGCTGATTAAAAATTAACTGGTATTCGTTATCTGCTGATTACTGATTTTGCTTTTCCAGTTCCTTGCGCATTTGTTCCTGCTGCTGCTTGAGTACACGAAAACGTGCGATGTAACCGTTGAACTGATCGGCAATATCTTTGCGCTGTTTGACGCGACTCTGCTTCACATCTTCCTGGGTAGCAATCTGGCTCTGTTCACGCTCTATCTTGGCGGTCAATGTCTCTGGTATCGGTTTGCCCTGTTTCTTCAGCGAATCCGCCAGCTTCTGGCTGGATTCCAGCTTTTTCTTCGAATCGTCTATGATCGATTCGGAAAGCTGGATCTGAGAGTCCACTGCTTCGAAACGCGCATCGCGTGCTGCGATCAAATCGCGTTCCGTAGTATAGGTGTCCAGTAACACTCGATCACGCTGCCTTTGTTGCCGCCAGCTTTTTGTCTTTTTCTTTTTTTATCTCCGCCTGCCGCGCTGCCTCTTTGCGCTCGGCTTCGGCCTTTTCCGGGACGACCTGTTTTACGGTCTGGCCCTGCTGCGTTCATCTCATCGTGTTGTTTGTTCAGATACTGCGCAGGAATGCTGTCACCGTAGTGCACTTCTCCTTTATCATCCGTCCATTTGTACAGTTTGGCCTGCACCGGTGCTGCCAGAAAGGCACCCATAATTATAAAGAGGGGCCAGAAACGTTTTTGCATGAGTTAACTCCCGAATTGTTCGTACTCAAGTATAGACAGAGATCCGCTCGACTGCAGAACATGTATCGCGGCTGTGGCAGAATGCAACATCATCTTGCTCTCAGGCCTCCGACCGGACAAAAGCCGTAAATGTTCGAACAATTGCTGATTTTCGCTATTTCCCTGATCGCGAACATATTTTCCGCGCTCTCCGGTGGCGGCGCCGGGCTGATCCAGCTACCGGCACTGATCTTTCTGGGCCTGCCGTTCGGGCTCGCGCTGGCGACGCACAAGGTGGCCACGGTGGCGCTCGGTCTCGGTGCCACCGTGCGGCATCTGCGCAGCAACCGGCTGGAACGCCGTTTTGCGTTGTTGATGATCGCCAGCGGCGTGCCCGGAGTGATTATCGGCGCCAGCGTCATTCTCCAGATTCCGGGGCGGATGGCCGAAATCGCGCTGGGGGTGCTGACCCTGGGTCTCAGTGTGTATTCATTTTTATCGCCCAGGCTGGGGCAGGACTACCGGCCGCAGCACCGCGACCGCATCGGGTATTTGATCGGCGGCGCAGTGCTGTTTTTCATCGGTTTTCTCAACGGCTCCCTCACTTCGGGCACCGGCCTGTTCGCCACGCTCTGGCTGGTGCGCTGGTTCGGCATGGACTACAGCCGCGCGGTCGCCTACACCCTGGTGCTGGTGGGCATTTTCTGGAACGCCACCGGCGCGATCACCCTGGGCATGCTAGGTAATATTTACTGGCTGTGGATACCCGCGCTGCTGCTCGGCTCGGTGCTGGGCGGTTATCTCGGCGCGCACCTCGCCATCGTCAAGGGCAATACCCTGATCAAACGCAGCTTCGAGCTGGTGACTTTGCTGATTGGGGTGAAGTTGATTATTGGGTAAACGCTCAAAATTGTCACACAGAGACACAGAGAAACACGGAGTAATAAAATATTTGCTAAGTATTGCTTTGTTCCTATCGGAAGGCGGGCCAATTTACCCTTGATTGCAACATTGGATTCCCGCCTTCGCGGAAATAACGCAGATACAACATCAATAATTTTTCTCTGTGTTCTCTGTGTCATCTGTGGATGAAATGTTTTTAAACCCCGTACTGCTCACGATAGGCGTGCATCGCGGCCAGTTGTTCTGAGGATTTGCCATTCGCCGCCAGATAGTCGATCAGGTCGGTCATGGTGATAATGCTGTACACGTCGATACCGTAATCGCGTTGCACTTCCTGGATCGCGGACAGCTCGCCCTGGCCTTTTTCCTGGCGATCGAGCGCGATCAGCACGGCGCAGGTTTTTGCGCCTGCGGTTTCGATAATATCCACCGCTTCGCGGATCGCGGTGCCCGCAGTGATGACATCATCAACGATCAGCACATCGCCCTTGAGCGCAGCACCGACGATATTGCCGCCTTCGCCGTGGTCCTTGGCTTCCTTGCGGTTGAATGCATACGGCTTGTCGATACCGTGTTCGCTGGCAAGCGCGACTGCGAGCGATGCCACCAGCGGGATGCCCTTGTAGGCCGGGCCGAACAGAATATCGTAGTCGATCCCATGGCTCACCAGCGCCGAGGCATAGGCACTGCCCAGCATGGCCAGTGCGCCACCGGTGTTGAACAGGCCGGCATTGAAAAAATACGGGCTGATACGGCCCGACTTGAGGGTGAATTCACCAAAACGCAGCACTTCGTGCCTGAGCGCCAGCTCGATAAATTGCTGTTTATATTTGTGCATCTTTGTTTCCCATTGGCAAAGGTTCCGCGGCACATGGATGTGCCGCCATTTTCAATGGCTGCATGCCATTGAAAATGAAGAAAACCTGAAATCGCATTTTAGGTTTTTGTGGTCTGAGAATTCCTGGATGGAATTATTCAGACTTTTGTAGAGTATAACGATGCTGGCACACATGTGACAGCACGGGTATGATGCACCGCTATGAAAATCATCTCCGCCAACACCAATGGCATCCGTGCAGCGGCCAAAAAAGGGTTTTTTGACTGGCTGAAAAAAGTCGATGCCGATGTCATCTGTATCCAGGAAACCAAGGCGCAGGAGCACCAGCTCGGCGACCCGATATTCTGCCCGGAAGGTTATCATTGCCACTACCACGACGCGGTCAAAAAAGGCTATAGCGGGGTGGCGATTTACAGCAAGGTGAAACCGAAAAAAATCATCGAAGGCCTGGGCTGGCACGATATTGATATCGAAGGTCGCTATCTCGAATTCCAGTTCGAAAAACTCAGCGTGATCTCCTTATATATGCACTCGGGCTCGTCCAGCGAAGAACGCCAGGCGGTGAAATTTGATTTTATGGAACGCTTCATGCCGTATTTGCAAAGTCTGCGTCGCAAGCGCCGCGAATTTATTATCTGCGGCGACTGGAACATTGCACACAAAAAAATTGATATCAAGAACTGGCAAAGCAATCAGAAAAACTCCGGTTTCCTGCCCGAAGAACGTGCCTGGATGGATGTGCTGTTCGACGAAGCCGGTTTTGTCGATGCGTTTCGAGTGGTCAACCAGGAAGCGAATCAATACACCTGGTGGTCGAACCGTGGCCAGGCCTGGGCCAACAACACCGGCTGGCGCATCGATTATCAGGTGATCACGCCCAATCTGAAACCGCTGGTGAAAAAAGCAGACATCTACAAACAGGAACGTTTTTCCGATCATGCACCGTTGATCATCGATTACGATTTCAAGCTCAGCTAGATGACTCAGCAACCCGAACTGGAACAGCACAAAAAATCCTGGCGTCAGGTTTTTGTTGCGCTACTCAGCCGACGCATGCTGGTGTCATTCATCATGGGTTTTGCCAGTGGCCTGCCATTATTGCTTACTGGCTCCTTACTGCAGGCCTGGATGGTACAGGAGCATATTGATCTAGGAACGATTGGTCTGTTCGCACTGGTCGGCCTGCCCTACACGCTCAAGTTTCTCTGGGCGCCTGTTATGGACCGTTATGTTCCATGGATTGCTCGGACGACGGCGCGGCTGGCTGCTGATCTGGCAGGCCGCGCTTACCGGCGCGATTGCACTGCTCGCATTTTCCAGCCCTGCAAACATGCTGTACGTGACCGCGCTCGCCGCCCTGTTACTGAGTTTTTTTTCCGCCAGCCAGGATATCGTGATCGACGCCTATCGCCGTGAATCATTGAGCGATGATGAACAGGGCATGGGGGCTTCTTTATATGTGAGCGGTTACCGACTGGGTATGTTGCTGGCATCGAGTGGCGGTTTAATCATGGCTAACTTTATGCCATACCAGTATGTATTTTTAATCATGGCCTTCACCATGGCCTGCTGTCTTTTTGGAACGGTGTACGCGCAGGAACCCGAAATGCAACAGGGGCATCCAACCACGCTCAAAGAAGCGGTTTTCGATCCTTTTCTCGAATATTTTAACCGTGACCTGCCTTTGCTATTTTAGGTTTCATTCTGCTTTATAAAATCGGCGATATCATGGCCACGCAGATGACCACACCGCTGTATCTCAACCTGGGTTTTAGCACCGAAGAAATTGGCCTCATCGGCAAATTGTTTGGTTTCTGGGCCATCATCGGCGGCACCTTGCTCGGCGGAGTGTTGATCATGCGCATCGGTATTTATGCCAGCCTGCTCTGGTTTGGCGTTTTGCAGGGCGCCTCAACAGCCGGTTTTGCGATACTCTCACTGGTTGGTCACAGCAAAGCACTGCTGGCCGCTGTCGTTGCATTTGAAAATCTCAGCCTGGGTCTTGGTACAGCAGCCTATATCGGTTTTATGGCCAGCCTCACCAATAAAAAATTCACTGCCACACAATATGCGTTGCTCACCAGTTTTATGGGCATCCCGCGCGTGTTCGCGGCCGCACCCACAGGCTATCTTGCGGAAAGTCTTGGCTGGCCCACATTTTTTATTTTCTGCTCACTATCTGCTATTCCCGGTCTGTTGTTGCTGATGTGGCTCAACCGCCGCATGCACATCCATCATTGATCAATGCCAGATTATCAGGCGACGCCGCTCAGTCTTTATATTCATATCCCCTGGTGCGTGCGCAAATGTCCGTACTGCGACTTCAATTCACACCAGCCTAAAACTGACATTGACGAAGCCGAATACGTACGCGCGTTACTGCGCGATCTTGATGCTGAGCAGCAACTCACCGGGCCACGCGAACTGCACAGTATATTTTTTGGTGGCGGCACACCGAGTCTGTTTTCTGCGCACAGCATCGGCAACTATTCTTGATGAAGTAAATCAACGCTATGGTTTTGCAGATAACATCGAAATTACCCTGGAAGCGAATCCCGGCACCTTTGAGCAGGAAAAATTCAACGGTTTTCGTAGTGCAGGCATCAATCGTTTATCGATTGGTATCCAGAGTTTTGACCCGGTCGCGCTCACACGACTGGGGCGTATTCACGATGGCGACGAAGCGCGCACAGCGATTGAAACAGCAAAACGTGCCGGTTTTGAAAACATCAATCTTGATTTGATGTTTGCCCTGCCCGAGCAAACACTGGATGAGGCGATAGCGGACGTGCGCACCGCCTGCAGCTTTGAAGTACCGCATATTTCACACTACCAGCTCACGCTGGAACCCAATACATTATTTTACAAACAGCCGCCGGCGTTGCCTGACAACGAACTGATGTGGGACATGCAGGAAGCCTGTCAGCAGTTACTAGCTGAAAACCATTACCAGCAATACGAAGTGTCTGCGTATTCACAACAACGCCCCTGCGCGCACAACCTGAATTACTGGCGATTCGGTGATTATCTCGGTATCGGCGCGGGCGCACACGGCAAGCTCGGCGCACCAGAGCATCAACGCATTCAGCGCCGCTGGAAACGTCGTCAGCCGCAGGACTATATCAGTCATGCACTCAACAACGATGCGCTCTCCGGCGAGTCCACGCTCAATACCGACCAACTGGTGTTTGAATTTTTGATGAACGCGCTGCGCTTACCCGCAGGCGTGGAAACCGAATTATTCACCCAACGCACCGGGCTGCCGCGTCAGGTACTGGATGACGCCTGCGCGCATATCGACAAAGATTTACTGGTGATTGATGATGCGCGGATCAGAACCACTGAAATGGGTTTTCGTTTTCTGAACAGCGTGCTGGAAAAGTTGATTTAATATTAAAACACCTTAAAAGCGAAACCGCAGAGACTGACAGAGGTAGCACGAGGTAAAAGAATACAATGCCATGCACAGAGTATCGCTTTGTTTTTCAAATCCCAGACGAAGGACGGGAGATCCATAGCGTTCCTTTCTGTGTTTAAAACCAGCTGGATTCCCGCCTTCTGCGTGGCTATGACGGTCACTAAAAGACATTAATAAGCGTTTTCTCTGCGCCCTCTGCGTCTCTGCGGTTTCGCTTTTAGCTTTTAGCTACAGACCAGGCTCAGTGTTTTTTGCCTAGCATCTGGTCGATCTGTTTTTCCTGGTCGGCCTGTTGCTGGCTCAGCACTTTCTTGAGCTCACCCGTCTGCTCAACCAGTTGCTTCATGCCATCGGGGGTATACGGATTGCTCAGCTCGGAGCTGGTGGCTGCTGAAGCTGTATTCTTACTGCTTGTCGTTGCGAAGGTGTCGTCCGGCAATGGTTTTACAGGATCCATGCTGGAAAGATTCGGTTTGAGGTCAACCT
This sequence comes from uncultured Gammaproteobacteria bacterium, assembly GCA_963721085.1. GTDB lineage: Bacteria > Pseudomonadota > Gammaproteobacteria > SZUA-229 > SZUA-229 > JASBSR01. The sequence continues at coordinate 138,524 of CAVRHW010000015.1, read as the reverse complement.
GCTGAGCGTTCACGCCTTCGGGTTTGGTGTTGCTGAGCTGCAATATTCCATGCGCATCGCGCCAGCGATAGATATGTACCGGCTTGTCGGTGGTCACGTCTGAGATATTTGAGGACAGCTTGACGCCACCGGAGGCGCCCGGCCTGGCCAGATGAAATCCGGACAGATCGGGCAATTTGTGATCACCCAGAAAGATCATCGGCAATGCCACCATCAGCACCAGGACGACCAGCATGGAGATTATTGTCGATTTCATTTTTAAAGGCTCCGTATCCACCGTGATCCTCCCTGCTTTTTAACAGAAAACCAGCGACTGTACAAAATAAGCACTCCCAGCAGGTTAATTATACACCTTGCCTATCCAGGGGTGAGCGGGTAAAATCCTCACCCTTTTCGAACCCCGTTTCCCCGAGGAAACCCAGATGAAACCGGAAATCCACCCAGAATACAAGCAACTTAGCGTTACCTGCAGCTGTGGCAACACCTTTACCACTGGCTCGACCTACGCCAAAGGCGACATGACCATCGAAGTGTGCTCACAGTGCCACCCGTTTTACACCGGTAAGCAGAAAGTGCTGGACAGCGCGGGCCAGATCGAAAAGTTCAACAAGCGCTTCGGCAGCAAAAAATAAGCTTGTCCTTGTTTTTGCACATAAAAAAAGGCGCTTTTCAGCGCCTTTTTTTGCTTTTGGGTCTGCTCGCCAGCCTGACCAGCACGGCTGTCAGCGCCTCCAGCAGCTGTGCCGCCCCGGTGTTTGCCGAGACCGCCAGGGTGCGCTATGTCCACGATGGTGACACCCTGCGACTGACCGATGGCCGTCGAGTACGGCTGATCGGCATCGACGCCCCGGAACTCGCCCGCGATGGTCATCGGGCCCAGCCATTCGGCATCGCTGCGCGCGATTATCTGCGCGTTCTGGTGCAGCAGCACAACGACCGGGTCGGGCTGGTGTTCGATACTGCAAAAAAAGACAAATATGGCCGCACCCTGGCCTATCTGTTTTTCGATAAAACTGACAACGTCCAGGCCGATATGATCGATGCCGGCCTCGCCATCGCCTACACCACGCCACCGGATGTACGTTTTAGCTTTTGTTTTCAACAACACGAAGCCCGCGCCCGACAGGCGGGGATAAAAATCTGGAGCCATCCCAAATACCGTGACCGGGCGATCGGCACACTACCCGGCCGCAGCACTGGCTTTCATATCGTCCACGGCCGGGTGCTGCACACCAGCCATTCCCGCCACGGCATCTGGCTGGACCTCGAAGGCGGTCTTGCCATCCAGGTTCGAGACCGAGATGCAGGCAATTTCAAACCCGGCTGGCTGATCTCGCTCAAGGATAAAAACATCCGGGTGCGCGGCTGGCTGCACCCCAAAACCGGGCAGGGTAAGAACCGCTTTTATATGCAACTGCGCCACCCGGATAACCTGCTTGTTTTATAAACAGGCCGCACAATACACAAACATCGCATACATAAATAAAACCGGGGCATATGTCCTTTTGCGTTTTTCGCGTCATTCGCGGCCAGTATTTAAGTAAACATCGATAACCGCCACAAACTACATGAAATCGCTAACAGCGACTAAACTGGAACAGTGCAGACGAATTTAACGGGAAGGACTCAAACATGAACAAAATCAGCATCATCGGCGCAGGCCGGGTCGGCGAATCCACCGCACAGTTTCTTGCCGCAGGCGATATGTGCCGCGAGATTGCGCTGCTCGATGTTCGCCAGAGTGCTGCTGAAGGCGCGGCGCTGGATATCCAGGAAATCGCGCCGCTGTATGGTTTCGACACCCGGCTCTACGGTGGCAGCGACCATGCCCTGCTCGAAGACTCGGAACTGATCGTGGTCACCGCCGGCCTGCCGCGCAAGCCGGGCATGTCACGATCCGACCTGCTGGCCAGTAATGTCGCCATCACCAATACGATTCTCGAAGGCGTGCTCAAACACGCGCCCAATAGCATGTTGCTGTTTGTTTCTAATCCAGTCGATGTACTGACCTACCACGCGTTTGTAGAAACCGGCTGGCCGCGCCATCGTATCTTCGGTCAGGCAGGCGTGCTCGATTCCAGCCGCATGGCCAGCTTTATCGCCATGGAAACCGGCTACGCCACCCAGGACATCAGCACCATGGTGCTCGGCGGTCACGGCGATACCATGGTCGCGATGCTGCGTTACACGACTATCTCGGGCATTCCGATTTCCAACTTTATGAGCAAGGAAAAACTCGACCAGATTGTCGAACGTACCCGCAACGGCGGTGCCGAGATTCTGGCCCTGCGCGGAACCAGCAGCGCCTACGATGCGCCTGCGGCGTCAGTGGCAAAAATGGTCGATGCGATCGTGCATGATCGCAAACGGATCCTGCCCACGGTCTGTGTGCTCGAAGGCGAATACGGCCATCACAATCTGGCCATCGGCGTGCCTGCAGTACTCGGCGCCAATGGCATGGAACAGATCATCAGTCTGGACATGAACGACGAAGAAACCACCCTGTTTCATAATTCAGCCGCGCTGGTGCAAAAAGATATCGGTTTGCTGAAATCCATCTAGACCCACACTCCAGTTCAGCCGTCGATTTGAGCTTGCTCCTCGCCCCAGTCTACAGTACATCTGAGCGACAGCGAAGGATCTCATACCTCAGTGACCACAGATTGTTCTGAGCTCAAAACGCTGATCAGAATGACAGGCTGGTTTTCGATTTTTCAGACAAAAAAAACGCCGCACCGAAGAAATCGGGCGACGTTCGCAGACAACGTTTTAGAAACGTTTAAAAAGCGGTCGAACTTATACGGCGATTACATTTTCAGCCTGCGGGCCTTTCTGACCCTGAGTGACTTCGAACTCGACCCTCTGGCCTTCGCGCAGGGTCTTGAAACCGTCAGCCTTGATTGCACTGAAATGAACAAATACGTCAGGGCCTCCGTTTTCCTGTGTAATGAAACCAAAGCCTTTTGATTCGTTGAAAAATTTAACTGTGCCAGTGGTAGTAGCCATATCTTTTATAACCTGTATTAAAAATTAATCGTTGCCGGTCAGGGCGGTAGTGCCAAAGACGGAATTACTTATGAATTGCAGGAAGATACGCTACGGCGGGACTTCTTACACGGCAAACATAAATATTGCCTGATTCTTTTGAGCCTCTTGATTATACCCCGAGGATTCTAAAAGTCGATAGTCTGTTTTTTGACCATTTTATGACTTTAAGATGCCACCTTGGACGAACGCTTGCGCTCGTTTTCCGTGAGTAATTTCTTGCGCATACGAATCGACAGCGGTGTCACTTCGACCAGTTCATCATCATCGATAAATTCCAGCGCCTGTTCCAGTGTCATCTTGATCGGCGTGGTCAATGTCAGTGCTTCATCCGAGCCCGAGGCACGCATATTGGTCAGCTGCTTGCCTTTCAGCGGGTTGACCACCAGGTCATTATCACGTGCGTGAATGCCCACCAGCATGCCTTCGTAAACGATATCGCCGTGTGACAAAAACATGCTGCCACGTTCCTGCAGGTTATATATAGAGAACGATAAAGCCTTGCCCGCGCCATTCGAGATCAGCACGCCCTTGCTGCGCTGGCCGATATTGGTGTTGAGTTTGGGGCCATAGCTGTCGAACACGTTGTACATCAGACCATTACCCGCAGTCGCGGTCAAAAACTCGGTACGAAAACCGATCAGACCACGGGTCGGAATAATATAGTCCAGGCGCACACGGCCGCGGCCATCCGGTGTCATGTTTTTCAGCTCGGCTTTACGCTGGCCCAGTTTTTCCATCACCGTGCCCTGTGATTCTTCCGGCACGTCTACGGTCAGCTGTTCGTAAGGCTCACAAAGCTGGCCGTCGATTTCCTTGATCACCACTTCGGGACGACCAACGCAGAGCTCAAACCCTTCGCGGCGCATGTTTTCGATCAGTACCGACAGATGCAGTTCGCCACGTCCGGAAACGCGGAATTTATCGCCGGTTTCGCCGGGCTGCACGCGCAGCGCCACGTTGTGGATCAGCTCCTGTTCGAGACGATCACCGATATTTCGTGAAGTGACATATTTGCCTTCCTTGCCGGCCAGCGGACCGTTGTTCACCTGGAACATCATGCTCAGGGTCGGCTCATCGACCGACAACGGCGGCATGGCCACCACGTGTTCCGGGTCACACAGCGTATCCGAAATATTCAGGCCTTCGATGCCGCTAAAACAGATGATGTCACCGGCTTTGGCTTCGGGCACTTCGATGCGCTCCAGGCCATGAAAACCCAGCACCTGCTGCATACGCACATTGGTGCGGACCTTGCCTTTGCGATCGATCAGGGTGAGCACCTGGTTGCGCTTCACCTTGCCGTGTTTCACCCGGCCGATACCGATCACGCCCACATAGGAGTTGTAATCCAGCGAGCTCACCTGCATCTGGAAAGGCTCGTTTTCATCCACATCCGGTGCCGGCACATATTGCACAATTGCTTCCAGCAGCGGGGTCATGTCACCCTCGCGCACGGTATCTTCGAGACCGGCATAGCCACCGATGCCCGAGGCGTAAATCACAGGAAAATCCAGCTGTTCGTCGGTCGCGCCCAGCTTGTCGAACAGATCGAATGTCTGGTCCAGCGCCCAGTGCGGACGCGCGGCCGGCTTGTCTACCTTATTGATGACCACGATCGGCTTGAAGCCCATGGCAAAGGCTTTCTGGGTGACAAAGCGGGTCTGCGGCATCGGGCCTTCCTGGGCATCCACCAGCAGCAGCACCGAATCCACCATCGACAGCACGCGCTCCACTTCGCCGCCAAAGTCGGCGTGTCCGGGGGTGTCGACGATATTGATGCGATAGTCATTCCACTTGATCGCGGTATTCTTCGCCAGAATGGTGATGCCGCGCTCTTTTTCCTGGTCATTGGAGTCCATTACACAGGTATCCATGGCCACCCGGGTATCGACCGTGCCCGACTGTTTCAGCAGTTCATCCACCAGCGTGGTTTTACCGTGGTCAACGTGGGCAATAATGGCGATATTTCGAAGTTTGGTAGTCACAGCAAGTACTCTTGAGCAAGGGCTCGGTTTAAACAAAGGTCGCGAATTTTACTCCTTTATAAGCAAAAATACCCCGCTATTTGACTATTTTTATCTGCCAGGCGTGAAAACAGACCTCACTGATCCAGCGGGCTTTCCAGCTGCACGCCCCCTGGTTTTCAGCCTCGGTTGTGGTTTCTGGCTCCAGACGATGCCGGGCCTGGCCCGGTGTTAATTCGATAACACGCTGACCCGGTTGCGTAAAATATTAGAAAATACTAATATACTCAGGAATTCGACGTGCCACGCACTTGAATAACCACACTCTGGCCACACAGTAGAGCGATGAACCGATTCCGTAAACAGAACCAGACACTGATGCTGATCATGTACCTGATCAGTGCGCTGCTGTTCATGTCGTCCGTGGATCTGCACATCCACGCAGGTGATGCCTCGGTTTCAGTAGAGCAGTCATCTTCAGCGGTTCATATCAGCACCCTCGCTGACAAATTCGCCGTTGCACAGAACAGCGATGAAGTTAACATCAGCCACAACGGCGTGCTGAAGAGCGGGTTCAACAGCTTTGTGGTATTGGCAGTATTCCTGCTCGCCGCGCTGATCCTTGCCTGTTGCCGTTTCGACTGTACCGGTCGTCTACGCGACATATCCCCCCGTCTTGTCCGTCTCGCATTTCATGGTACGCCACCCCTGCGCGCGCCACCCGTTTTCAACTCCTGAGCTTTCCCCTTTACCTTTAATTAATGGCGGGCCTGCCCGCTGAAAAGCGGTTGTGTAACCACAGGGTTTCGCAACCTGGAGTTGAATCATGTATTCATTTTATATGCGACCACGTTTCGTGGCGCTGATAGTGCTATTCGTGGCTGTCTCTGCGAATGCGGAAACGCAGCCGTGGACACTGGAAGCGAGCGTGCGTCAGGCAATGCTGACCGCGCCGGAATTGAAAAAATCGCTCGCCGAAATCGGCGCGCGCAAAGAAGATATCAAGCTGTCGTCAATGTGGCCCGACCCCAGTATCGAACTTCGTGTCGATAACAAGATGGGCAAGAGTGACAGCAGCGGCGGCTATGATCTCACCGACGTGGTCATCAGCCAGCCGATCCCGCTATCGCGCATGAAGTACCAGAAGTCGGCGGCGGAAGCCTGGCTCGGTGCAACAGAATATTCGCGTGATTACCAGGCCCTGCTGGTGCAGAACCGAGTGGCGAAAGTATTTCACCAGTTGCAACTGGCGGCGGCAGAAATGTCCCTCGCACAAAAGCGGCTGCAACTGGCTGATGAACTGGAACGGCTGAGCCGCAAAAATGCAAAGGGCGTCGTGGTGCGTTACCTGACACCGCTGGAAAAAATGCGCCTGAAAATCATCCGCGAGGAAGCCAGCCAGGCCGCCAGCAGTGCCGAAGGCAGATACAGCGAAGCACTGAGCGAGTTCGCTCGCCTGCTCGGTATCAAAACCGACCGCGCCGCGACTGTCACCGAACTGAAACCGGTCACTGTCATGCCCGAACGTGCCAGTCTGTTTGCGTCACTGAATTCGCACGCGCAACTCGTGAGTCAGCAACAACAACTGGTCGCCGCAACGCGCCAGGTCGACGTGGCACGCAACAGCCAGCTCGCAGACCCAACACTCAGCCTGTTCCGGTCTCGGGATACGTTCACCAGTGGCCGCGAAGATGTGTACGGTGTCATGGTCAACGTGCAGATCCCGCTTCACAGTCGTAAGAGCGCAGCGGTGAGCAAGGCGAATTACCGTGCCAGCGAGCAGCGCATCGAGCTGGGGCGCATCCGGCGCGACCTTGAAATCAATCTTCAGCGCAGCTACGAACATCTGCATCACGTTGTTGAGCAGGCCAGAGAGTACCGCACCAAGGTACTGGCCCCGGCGGCGAAAATGCTGGAGCTGACCCGCAGCGGATTCACCAGTGGTGAACTCAATATGCTGAACCTGGTGGACGCGAACAATACTTACTTCGAAGCGCAGTTGAACTACCTGAACCTGCTTTACCAGGCGCGGACCGAGCTGGCCGACCTTCGGCTATACGCGGGTACGATGATCACAGGGGCCGATGCTTATCAACCGGCCAACAACACGGGAGGGCTGTAACATGATTGCAGCACTCCTGAGATTTTCACTGGTGCAACGCATGATGGTCGTGCTGCTGACGCTGGGCATTTCCGCGGCAGGGTACTGGTCATTCGAAAACCTGCCCATCGACGCGTTCCCGGATATTTCCTCACCGCAGGTGCAGGTGATCATCAAGGCCCCCGGCATGTCGCCGACCGAGGTCGAGCAGCGCATTACGTTCCCGATTGAAATGGAAATGCAGGGTATACCCGGGCAGACCATTCTACGTTCGACAACAAAGTACGCGCTCGGTGTGATCGTCATCGATTTCGATGACAGCACGGATATTTATCTCGCGCGCAATCTTGTCAACGAGCGTTTGAACCAGGTATGGGACTCGCTGCCGCCTGGTATCGAAGGCGGACTCGCACCGATCACCACACCGCTGGGCGAGATATTGATGTACCGCATCAAGGGCGACGGTTACAGCAACCAGGAACTGCGCAGCCTGCAGGACTGGGTGGTGCGTCCGCACCTGCGCAAGGTCGATGGCGTCGCTGACGTTAATTCGCTCGGTGGTGAGGTACTTAGCTACGAAGTCGTGGTGAAACCGGATGCACTGGTCGAACACGGCGTGACGCTTTCCGATATCGAGCGTGCGATCGAGCGTAACAACCGCAATGCCGGGGGTGATCGCATCAACCGCAATAACGAGGTTCTGCTGGTGCGCACGCTGGGCAAGCTGCACGATCTCGAGGATATTCGCAACATAACCGTGCTGACGCGCTACGGCAAACCGGTGCACGTGCGTGATGTCGCCGAAGTTCGCAACGGCAGCATGACGCGCTATGGTGGCGTAACCTCAAATGGCGAAGGCGAAGTTGTCACCGGCCTGGTGCTGCTGCGCAAGGGCGCGAACAGCCTGCGCGCGGTCGAAGGCGCGCGCGATGCGCTGGAAACTCTGAAACCGCTACTGCCAAAAGGCGTCAGCATCGAGCCGTTCTACGACCGTACCGAACTGATTACCAAAGCGGTGTGGACGGTGGAAAAAGCGCTCGGCGAAGCCGTGGTGCTGGTGCTGCTGGTGCTGCTCATCATGCTCGGCGATATCCGCAGTGCATTGACGGTGGCGCTGATCCTGCCATTGTCGGTGCTGTTCACCTTCATCATGATGAAGCTGTTCGGCGTATCGGCGAACCTGATGTCGCTCGGCGGGCTTGCGATCGCGATTGGTATTCTGGTGGATGCCGCTGTGGTCGTGGTCGAGAACATCCACTCGCAGTTCAGCCGTGCACCGCAAGGCGTCAGCCGACTGCACCTGGTGTACCGCGCGGTGATGGAAGTTTCCGCGCCGGTCATTTCCGGCATCCTGATCATCATCGCGGTGTTCCTGCCGCTGTTCAGCCTGACCGGTCTCGAAGGCAAGATGTTCGCGCCGCTCGCGATCACGATCACCTTCGCATTGCTTGGTTCGCTGCTGCTGTCACTGACAGTGATCCCGGTGCTGGCGAGCCTGTTCATGAAAACCCATCCGCCAGCTGATGGTGATTCCGGTACGGGCGAGCACGCCGGTGAAACCGACGGACGATTGATGCGCGTGCTGAAATTCGTCTACCTGCCGGTGATGGATCTTGCCCTGCGTAAGCGCAAGATGGCAGTGGGTCTGGCATTGATTGCACTGATTGGCGCCGCTTCCTTGTTCCCGCATATCGGCAAGGAGTTCATGCCGACGATGGACGAAGGCAATACCGTGATCCTGATGGAAAAAGATCCGAGCATCACGCTCGAGCAGTCACTCGCGATGGACGCGTCGATTCAGAAGGCAATGATGGAATTGCCGGAAGTCATCGGCGTAACTTCGCGCACCGGTGCCGACGAACTGCGCATGGACCCGATGGGACTGAACCAGACCGACAACTTCCTGATCACGAAGCCGCGCTCGGAGTGGAAGATTTCGCTGAAACAGTTCCACGAAAACCTGCGCGAAAAACTCGCGCGTTTCGACAACGTCGATTACGCGTTCAGCCAGCCGATCGACATGCGCGTGTCCGAAATGCTGACCGGCGTGCGCTCGGCGATGGCGATCAAGCTGTACGGCGACGACCTCGACGTGCTTGAGAGCAAGGCGACCGAGATCGAGGGACTGTTGAAAGGCATCGATGGCGCGGTCGACGTGATCCGTGGCACGATCACCGGGCAGAAGTACCTGCAAATCGACATCAAGCAGAAAGTGATTTCGAAATACGGTGTCAACGTCGAGGACATTAACCGGCTGGTTGAAACCTCGGTCGGCGGGCGCGTAGTCACCGAGGTGCTGCAGAACAGCCGCCGTGTCGGTGTGCTGTTGCGTTACGAAGAAAAGCACCGTACCTCGATTGATGCCATCGGAAAGCTGCTGGTACCGGTTGGTAATAACAGCAGAGTGCCACTGGGTACGCTTGCCAACGTGACCGAAGTCGACGGCCCGGTTCAGATCTTACGCGAGTCAGCGAAACGGCTGGTCGTCATCCAGGCCAACGTGCAGGGGCGCGACGTGGTCGGTTTTGTCAACGAGGCGCGTCAGCGCATCGCGAACAAGATCGAATTGCCTTCGGGTTATTACGTGACCTTCGGTGGCCAGTTCGAGAACCAGCAACGTGCAGCCAAGCGTCTTGGCCTGGTGGTGCCGATCTCGCTGGTACTGGTGTTCGTAATGTTGTTCACCACGTTCCGTTCGTTGTTGCAGGCCGGCTTGATTATCCTGAACATTCCGTTCGCAATGATCGGCGGCGTCGTTGCGCTGTACGCATCGGGCCTGTACCTGTCGGTGCCGGCGTCGGTCGGGTTCATAACCCTGTTCGGCGTTGCGGTACTCAACGGCGTGGTGATGGTCAGCTACTTCAACCAGTTGCGGCAGGGTGGCCTGTCGGTGCAGGAAGCGGTGCGCAAGGGCGCCGAACGCAGATTGCGTCCGGTACTGATGACCGCGCTCATCGCGAGCTTCGGCCTGTTGCCACTGCTTGCCGCAACCGGGCCAGGGTCCGAGTTGCAGCGTCCGCTGGCAGTTGTCGTGATCGGTGGCCTGGTGACGTCGACATTGCTGACGCTGATCCTGTTGCCGGCGCTGTATGCGTGGCTGGAGGAGAAGCGCGAGCAGCGCCTGGAACGAAACATTAAACGTAACAAGGCCCCGAAACTTACGGGCAACAAAGATAACAGCGTGGAGGTACAGTCATGAAAAAACTCTCTATGGTCGTGCACTCGTCGCTGCAACAGGAACTGGCAGACTGCTTGCGTGGCCTGCAACTGGAAACCTTCCTGTTCAGCCACGTCGAGGAGCACAGCAGCCAGCTTGAACACGACCCGTTCCTGTCGACGCGTGACCGCGTGGTCGGTTACGTGCCCCAGGTGCGTGTTGATGTGATCATCGAGAACGAACGTGCGCACTCATTGCTGGATGAAATTCGAAGTTCCTGTGCATTCGGTGGCAAAGGACTGTACTGGATCAGCGATGTCGATGAAGCAGGCGAGTTGTAATGTGAAATTGCGGGCGGCGTAGTGCCGCCCGCATCTTCAATTTCGATATTACTGTCCCCGCTGGCTATAACTCGGAATGTTACTAACCATAAGGAATAATCCTTACCCATCTATGACAGAGACTGTTCCAGTGAAATTTATCGTAGTGGAAAGGGGTAGTATAATATTTGATATTAAGCAGATAAAAGACATCTTAATATCTTTGGTGGTGTACAAGGTTATGCTTAAAAGCAGGAAACTCCAACAATGAAACCAAGAATCAGCATGGTAACACTCGGTGTTCGTGATCTTTCTGTGGCTATCGAGTTTTATGAGAAGGGACTAGGTTTTCCCAGAATGGAATCGCCACCGGAGGTCGCATTTTTTACCCTCAAGGGTACATGGCTAGGTTTGTACGGCAGAGAAGCCCTGGCAAAAGATGCGACGGTATCGTCGGAAGGAAACGGTTTCGAATCATTTACGCTCGCCCACAATGTGAGCTCTGAAAAAGAAGTCGATGAGGTCGTGTCGCAAGCAGTCGATGCCGGCGCCGTCCTGGTCAAAAGTCCACAGAAGGTGTTCTGGGGCGGTTACAGTGGTTACTTCAAAGATCCCGATGGTCATCTTTGGGAGGTAGCCCATAATCCGCTATTCTGGGTGGGCCCGGAAGATTAGAACCTGTTGCGTCAGGAACACCAAATCAGCTAATTGCTGTTAGGCATTAGCAGCGATTGCTCTCTGGCACACGTTATCGTTAATATTATGTGTCGCGGCAGATAGATGGATTGACATTACACAGGAGGGAGAATCCAATGTCTGACATAATCGTATTAGGCACTCGCAAGGGCACGGTCATATTCGATCAGATCAATGGCAGCTGGCGCCCTCGCCCGATCTCTCATCCCGGTATTCCAGTTTGTTACGCGGCGCGTGATCCACGCGATGGCACCTTATGGTCATCACTCGATCACGGTCACTGGGGGCCGAAGCTGTCGCGGTCTCGTGACGATGGTAAAACCTGGGAGGATGTGCTGTCGCTAAAATACCCCAGGGGCGCGCGTTATATTGTCAAATACCTGCCTGTTCCGGATTTTGATCCGGAGGCCCCTGCCGCACAGCCTGAATATGCAGATGCCACAGTGTACAAAATCTGGAACATTGCGTTTGGCAATGCGAACCAGCCCGGCAGACTTTATGCGGGCACCATCCCCGGCGGCCTGTTTGTCAGCGATGACGGCGGTGACAACTGGGATCTCAACCGACCACTGTGGAACCACGAAAGCCGTGGTGGCGATTTATTCGCCGGCGAAGCCACGAGTGAAAACTGCTGGAACGGGACCCCGGCCAGTGTTGATTATGGTGTGTTCGAACCTGGCATCCATTCCATTATTGTGGATCCACAGGATTCCGGCCATGTTCATGTCGCGGTATCGACTGCCGGTGTGATAGAGACCCGGGACGGCGGCCAGACCTGGACAGGACGTAATCGCGGTATGACCAACGATTACACCCCGACCCCGGAATCCGCGTGGGGGCACGACCCGCATTTCGTGACCAGCTGCCCCGGGCAGCCGAACCATCTCTGGCAACAAAACCACTGCGGTGTTTTTTACAGCGATGACGGCGCACTGAACTGGAAAAAGGTCAGCCGGCCGGAAGCCGGTGTGCATTTTGGTTTTCCGGTCGCAGTAGATGCACAGGATGGCCGCACCGCATGGGTTGTGCCGGCGCGAGCGGATTCGGAACGGATGGCGATTGATGGCGGCCTGTTTGTCGCTCGCACCAGCGATGGTGGCCAGACCTGGCAATCGTTTCGTACAGGCCTGCCACAGGAAAACGCCTACGACATTGTTTTGAGACACAGCCTGGACGTGGCGGGTGATCGTTTGTGCTTTGGCAGCACTACCGGTAATGTGTACCTGTCAGAAGACCGCGGTGAAACCTGGCAATGTCTCGGTAATAATTTACCTCCGGTGTATTCTGTGCGCTTTGGTTGAATTCCATGCCTACCGTTGAAATGACTCAACATCTTTACCGGTTTTTTCCGCAGCTGAAGAACCAGACGATTACTGTATCATCCGGATCAGTTGCTGACATTTTGCACGCAGTCAACGAGATGGCCCCAGGTTTCAGCGATTACGTACTCGATGAGCAGGGCGCGCTGCGTCGACATGTAAACCTCAGCATCAACGACGCCCTGGTGATCGACAGGAAAACGCTATCCGACCGTGTTGAGGACAACGATATAATGTATATTTTTCAGGCGCTGAGCGGTGGTTAGACACTACGCCTGCGAGCAATGACATAATGGACTTAACATTAATCATCGGAAATAAAAATTATTCTTCATGGTCCCTGAGGCCATGGGTCTTTCTTAAACAGAACCAGATCCGGTTTTCTGAAAAACGGATCGCGCTATTCACTGACACAACAAATCAGGAATTATCAGAATATAATTCTGACTACAAAGTACCTGTTCTAAAAGACGGCGGCCTGCTGATATGGGACTCACTGTCTATTCTGGAATACATTTCCGAAAAATATCTCGCGTCCCAAGGCTGGCCTCAGGATCCGAATGCCCGTGCGCTGGCGCGTTCTGTAAGCTGTGAAATGCACTCCAGTTTTTATAATGTAAGAAACGAACTCCCCATGAATTGCCGAAAGCGGTTCAAAAACTTCGCGCTTTCGCCCGAAGCCGAGAGCGAAGTCACCAGAATCAAAGAACTTTGGCAACAATGCCGGTCTCAGTATGGTGATAATGGAGAATGGTTATTCGGGACCTATTCAATTGCCGACGCCATGTATGCGCCTGTCGCGCTTCGATTTCATGGCTATAACATTCCGCTTTCCGGGGTAGAAAAAGCCTACGTTAAAAGTGTTTTAAATCAGCCCTGCATTGTCGAATGGATAAACGCAGGAAAAGCCGAAACAGAAGTGATTGCAGAAGCTGAAATCAACATCTAGCAAACCTTACACAGCGATTCCTGTACCTTTTCAGAATTGCCCTTCAAATCACGCTGTTGAAGGAAAAATCAAGTCGTTTATACTAACGCTCAAACTCAAAACCAACGAAGCGACCCTGACGACGTTTTTTTCCATGCTGGAGATACTTTATTATGTACGACCTGTTTAAACCTGAGCAGCCTGTTGGTCTGATGGACTTTGTGCGTGCAGCGAAATCCTGCATCACAGAAATTTCACCCGCCGAGCTCAAGGCCAAACTGGATGCAAAAGAAAATTTCCTGCTTTTCGATGTGCGTGAACCTTCCGAGTTTGAGCACGGTCACATTGAAGGTGCGCATCTTGTACCACGCGGTATCATTGAAGCGGCCGCTGACCCGGGCTACCCCAAACACTACCCGCCCTTGTCTGGTGGTCGCGATCAACAGGTTGTGCTTTATTGCGCAACCAGCGGTCGTTCCGCCATGGCGGCAGCAGTATTACAAATGATGGGGTTCAAAGACGTGCTCAATCTTTCCGGGGGCTTTGTCAGCTGGGAAACGGATGGCATGCCGATAGTTCGCGAAGCCGAGTACTAAGCCTGTGCCACTCAGGTGGGAATGATATGAACGCAACAATGCTTCATGCAGCGACTGTATTCATGGGCTTTTTTGCCATTATGAATCCGATCGCCAATGTTCCGATTTTTATTGGTCTTACCAGTGATGATGATTTGAAGACCACTTCTGCTGTCGCATCACAGATCGCTGTTACTGGCTTTTGTCATTGTTTCATTATTTGCGATCGCGGGTAAGGTGATCTTTGAATTGTTCGGCCTCACCCTGCCCGCTTTTCGGATTACCGGTGGTCTGCTGGTTTTTTTCATCGGCTTTCACATGCTACAGGGCAGGCACTCCAGCGTTCAGCATCCGAGCGATGATGACAAACAAGACATCTCGCGAGACTGCGCTAGGCGTGGCGGTATCTCCCCTGGCGATGCCCATTCTCGCCGGCCCCGGCACGATCGCCACTGCGATGAATTTCTCCGCAGGTGGCGGCCTTATGGAAGTCATCGTGACCATTCTTATGTTCGCCGTGCTTTGTGTTATCACCTATGTGCTTTTTATCTATGGAGAAAAACTGGTGACCTATATTGGCACCAGCGCACTAAACGTTATCACGCGCATGATGGGTCTGATCATAGCGGTTATCGGAACACAGATGGTGATTGATGGCTTGACCGGCGTTATACAGCACCTACACTCAGGCTAGTCCATAACCAGATCTGGCACAAATCCACCATGATGCTCGTATGAAACCCGATGTCTCACTGACCGAGCAGTTACGCGAACTTGAATTGAGTCTTGTTCATTCAGGCACCTCGAACTCTGCAGACCCCGCCATGCTTCTGGCTGACAACTTTATCGAGTTCGGCAGTTCAGGTCGCGTCTACAATAAATCGCAGGCACTGGTTGCGATGCGCGCACAATCTCGTGACCTCGATATCTCTCAGTTTGACCTGAAACCACTTTCGTCTGATCTGGCCCTGGTCACGTATCGAGCAAGACACGATGGCAAACATCCCGTGGACACATTGCGAAGCTCGCTCTGGCAAAAATCAGAGGATGGCTGGAAAATCCTGTTTCATCAGGGCACGCCTGTAGCGGTTTCTGAATGAATAAACAGATAGGACTTATAGCCGCTATCTCCATTGGTATCGGTGGTATGGTTGGCGGCGGCATTTTTGCGGTACTGGGACTGGCTGTTTCACTGGCCAAAGGCGCAACACCGATCGCTTTTTTAATGGCGGGTATTGTGGCGCTGATTACATCATACAGCTATGCGAAGTTATCGCTGACCTTTCCCGACAGAGGCGGAACAGTCAGGCTTATCAATCAGGGATTTGGCAAGTCTGTTTTCAGCGGTGGTCTCAATAATATCTTGTGGGTGAGTTATATTATTATGCTATCACTCTACTCATCCGCCTTTGGCTCATATGCACCGAATTTATTGAGCCTGACCCATAGCAGCACCATTGATTTTCATATCTATGCCAGCGCAATCATACTGTTTGCGACTCTGATCAATTACTACAGCATAAATGTGGTTGGAGAAATTGAATCCTTTGCGGTTATCGTAAAGCTGATAATTTTAATGGCATTTATAGCCATTGGACTTTACGGTCTGCCCGGAAATTCAAACCTGGCTCAGTTATCCCCGCATCACTGGGAAAGCACGATCAATCTTATTACCGGCGGCATGGTTATATTTGTGGCTTACGAAGGATTTGAGCTGATTGCTAACGCCGCACCGGATATACGCAATCCTGAAAAAAATATTCCCAGGGCCTACTATTACTCCGTTATTTTTGTGATTGTTTTGTACATTACCATCGCTGCAGTTACGGTAGGCTCTTTGCCTTTTTCCGAAATTGCCCGCGCGCAGGATTATGTTCTGGCGGAAGCTGCAAAACCCATGGTTGGTCAGATGGGTTTTACCATCATTACGATCGCTGCATTGATTTCGACGTTTTCAGCAATCAACGCATCGCTATATGGAGGCAGCAGGGTGAGTTTCGAAATCGCAGAAGATGACGAGCTTCCACATCAATTGACAAGCAAGTTCTGGAACCACCCTGTCGGATTGATAATAACAGCCACACTGACATTGGTTCTGGTGAACACCGTGAAATTAGAAAGCATCTCCACTGCCGGCAGCGCAGGGTTTCTACTGGTCTTTACCTTTGTTAATTACACCGGTTTTAAACTGGCCGGTTCAATAAAAGCACACAAGGCGATTCCATTTACGGGCTTTGTTCTGGCCTTTGTCGCTCTGATGGTTCTGCTCGCACAGCAATATTCCTCCAACCGCACCGGTGTCGTGCTGGCGATCAGCATCATGGCAATATGTTTTGTTAGTGAATACATATATAAAAGAATGTCATCTAGTGACTGATAGATACCCGATGCAGTTCGCCGGCTTTTCGCAAACACAATATGGCAGGGTCAGTTCTTACATTGACACCGTCAGCAGCCTATACTTACGTCGGTAACGTTTCAGATTCATCAATGATCCGGACCTGAGAAACAAAATCACTGCGCCAGGTATTTTTTATGAAAAAGTCGACTAAGGCAGCTTTGTTATCAGCACTGGTCATTCCTGGCGCGGGACATATCTACCTGAAAAAGTACTTCCCGGGCGCCGCACTCATCGGCGTTACCTGCGCAGGCCTTTATTATTTGATTTCAGGCGCGGTAGCGCAGGCATCGCAAATACTTGCTCAAATACAGAGTAGCGCGATACCACCGGACATTGCCACCATCACCGATCTGGTCACGAAATCTTCATCGAATTCTCAGGGGCAACTAATGAGTAATATTACTGTGATTATTACCCTTTGCTGGATAGGTGGTATTATCGATGCCTACCGGCTAGGTATTAAAACAGAAAAATCCGAGTCAGGATCCGGGAAGCAGGGTCCTGTTAATTGAAAAAACACCGCATGTCGGTATGTCACATGGGTTGATAATCCCATTTCCAGATACACACATGAAACGGTAAGCATTATGCCTGATCAATTTGTACGTATTGCCATTGTAACCGGTGCAAGCTCTGGCATCGGCGAGGCTACAGCACGAAAATTCATTGCATCCGGATATGGCGTGGTCGGCAATGGCCGCAACGCTGAAAAACTGGCTGCGCTTGAACAGGAGCTGGGGTCTGCATTTTGCGCAGTGCCCGGTGATGCGGCAGACCACGCTGTGCTCGACCAGCTATTTATCTCTGCCAGTGATCACTTTGGCAAAGCGGCTGATATAGTTGTCGCCAACGCCGGGCGCGGTCTTGGTGGCTCGGTCAAGGATGCTGACCTGTCGCAATTCGAGGATGTTCTAAAAATCAACGTAAGCGGTACGCTTGCTCTGTTGCAACGCGCCGCCCAGAAAATGGTTGTTGCTCAGGAAACTGCTTATCCCGAATCGGCCGCCGATATAGTGATCATCGGCTCGGTGGTCGGGCGGCACATCTCGCCTTTCAGCGCCGTGTATGGCGCTTCCAAGTTTGCGGTCCACTCCCTGGCGGAAGGTCTGCGCCGGGAAATCGGGCCAAAAGGCGTTCGCGTTTCACTCGTTGAACCGGGTGTTGTGGTCAGTGGATTTCAGGCAGTTGCCGGATACAACGACGAAATGCTGGATACTTTTGATGAAAAATTCGGTCCTTTGCTATACGGAGACGATGTGGCAAACACAATCCATTTTATTGTGTCACAGCCGCCTCATGTGCATGTCAGCGATATCCTTGTTCGCCCCACGCGCCAGGATTACCCTTAGCCAGCCGGCGTAAAACATGCTTGATGCAAATAACTATAAGAATGTCACCAGGCCACTTTCCATAAAGCAGATACTGATTCGCATTATTATCATTGTTTCTTCGGTCGAGTTCGTGATCATGCTTTCGCTCAATCTTGTTACTCATGAAATTGATGCGTATTCGCAAAGCGCGCTCGATGCCGCGCTACTGGCCCTGCTCTCCACTCCCGTCATCTATCTCTGGGTCATCAAGCCTTTTGTTAGTGCACGTGATGAAGCGATTTCTCAAATTAACCATCTGGCATATATCGATCCTTTAACTCAGCTGGCCAATAGACGACTTCTGTCTGAGCATTTACAAAAGGCCGTCGCCAGTATTATCAGGCATAAAGTGTATGGCGCACTTATGTTACTTGACCTGGATCGGTTCAAACCCGTGAACGATAAATATGGCCACGACGCAGGCGATGTGGTGTTAATCGAAGTTGCCAGGCGCATGGCGTCGATCACCCGCGCTGATGACGTTGTGGCACGGCTGGGAGGCGATGAATTTCTAATCTACATCAGCCATCTTGATGTAGACAGACAAAAAGCACACGACACAGCTTTCAGGATTGCTATGAAACTGATCAACCTGGTGAGCCAGCCGATTAGCTACCACAACAAAAACTTATATGTAGGCGCCAGTATCGGTATACGTCTTCTTGGTTTCGAGGAACTAAACCCTGAAGCAGCAATCCATGAAGCCGATATTGCCATGTACCGTGCCAAGGATGCTGGCAGAGGCCGCGCTGTTTTTTACGACGAATAAACCCACCCGATCAGGCACTTCATGGGTACAAAACCCTGTCAGTAAAATAGCCTCCATGCGCGCAAGTCACACCTGACACATATACATATCACGCGGTTTTCTCAGATAAGAATCGCTCCCATTCCGCCATTTATCGAAAAACTGCAATATACTCAGTAGAGTGTCTTACTATTCAACATCTGGCGACTCTGATCGGGGTATCGCATGTCCATTATTTTCGTCGTGTCTAGAATCATTCTACTAACATAAAAAACATGTCAAACAGCACAAGCAAAAATGATGATGCCCAGTTTTATTCCGACCTTCTCAGGGCCTTTTTTGACAGTGCAAACGATGCAATATTTGTGCTTTGCGATGAAATGAAGTTTCTTACCTGTAATAAAATGACCCAGCAATGGCTAGGCAGTTCTGAAGAAGTTTTAACGCAACATAATAACCGCATCCCCATAACAGAATTACTTGGAAACCCTGACTCAATCGACTATTTTAAATCATCATTCAAACGCGCACTGAACAACCAGGAAGTATTCTTCGAAACACAAATAAATCCGCCCGGGGGAAAATCACGGTGGATTGAGCTCAGCATGAAGCGCGTCAATATAGAAGAAGGTGACATGGTTATTGCTGTTGCCAGAGACATAACCCAGCGCAAAAAAAACATCGCTGCCATTGAATATAAAACGAACTATGACCATCTCACCAACCTTCCAAACAGAAATTATCTGACTAACTCAGTACTCAACGACGTCGGTTCATCTTGCGATAAAAACAGGATACTGACACTCATCAGCATCGATCTTGACAGATTTAAGGAAATCAATGAGAGCCTGGGGCACCGGGTAGGCGACTTTGTGTTACAAAGGGTCGCCAACCGAATGTACAAAGCAACCGATCATGCATCGAATGAGTTACTCGCCAGACTCGAAGGTGATGAGTTTGTGCTTATTTTGCCCGACACTGACATTGCAAGAGCACATGAAATAGCGATGAATTTAAAACAGATCATTTCCAGCCCTATAGCCATTGGCTCGAGCAGGATAAGCATTGACTGCAGTATTGGTATCGCCAGCTTTCCAGAACACACCACTGACAAGCACGCATTAATTCAATACGCGGAATCAGCGATGTACACCGCCAAAGCAAATCGACGAGGTATCGGTATATACGACACAGCTACTCACAAAGCGACTACAGAGAAGCTACACCTTAT
Organism: uncultured Gammaproteobacteria bacterium; assembly: GCA_963721085.1. Taxonomy (GTDB): domain Bacteria; phylum Pseudomonadota; class Gammaproteobacteria; order SZUA-229; family SZUA-229; genus JASBSR01. The sequence continues at coordinate 118,666 of CAVRHW010000015.1, read as the reverse complement.
CTCTCAGCTACGCAGCGCGATTAGCAAAAACCTGATCATTCCTCACTATCAACCGATCATTAACATGAAGCACCCGGAAGAAATTCGAGTCGAATCGCTGGCCAGGTGGAAACATCCAACGTTGGGCACTATTTCGCCAGAGATATTTATCAGGCTTGCTGAAGAAGTCGGATCGATTAATTCGCTAACGTCCACTATCCTTTCACGATCCATCCAGGAATGTTCAAACTTGCTTAATAATGGAATAATAAAACGTCTTTCTATCAATATTTCCCCATACTGCCTGGCCAACCCGAAACTTGTCGATGAGATCAAGGGACTACTGGATCAATATTCAATCTCACCCGATAAAATTGTTTTTGAAATAACTGAATCAGCCATGATGTCTAATCTGGGCGCAACCGGAGCAATAATAAACGAACTGCATCAGCTGGGTATTAACTTTTCTATAGATGATTTTGGCACCGGTCATTCATCACTTGTGAAAATCAAACAGCTCCCGCTGTCTGAACTTAAGATCGATAAGTCTTTTGTTCTGGATATAAACAGCAACGAAAATGATTCCGCCATTTGCCAGGCCTCTATACAGATGGCACATGCTCTTGGGCTTGAAGTCATAGCGGAAGGCATAGAACAACGGGATAGCTGGAACCTGCTTCGTGATATGGACTGCGACTATGGACAGGGTTTCTGGATGAGCAAAGCCATGCCTTATGATGTGCTGGTTGCCTGGCTGGATAGTAATGATACAATCTTTCAACTACCCTCTTAACTTAATGGGCACAACCTGTATTACGTGAGCACTATGTCTGAGACTTATGATCCAAGAGTTCTTTTTGCAGCAGAGCGTACCCTGCTTGCATGGAACCGTACCAGCATCTCACTGATGGCCTTCGGCTTCGTGGTTGAACGCTTTGGCCTGTTCCTCGAAATTGTCGGTCGTGACGAACTACACGTACTCCAGCGCCACCTTTCCTTTTTTGTCGGTGTTTCATTCGTTGTGCTCTCGTCTGTGATTGCTTTTTTCTCAATATGGCAGCACCTGCGCATACTAAAAATGATACCCCCAAACGATATACCCAGAGGATATACGATTGGCGCAGGCATGATTGTAAATGGCATCGTCGGTGCACTTGGTATAGTAGTCAGTCTCTATCTCGCCAACGGCTTTGTCTGAAAACGTGTCCGTTAAACACCGCTAGTTTGCTAAACCATCACAAATGAATATATGGGTCGATGCCGACGCCTGTCCGGTGGTGATCAAGGAGATTCTGTTCCGTGCCGCAGAACGCACCGGTATTCACCTGACCCTGGTGGCCAATCAACCTGTACAGATACCGCGTTCAGCACTAATCAAATTCGTGCTGGTCTCCGCTGGCTTTGATGTTGCTGACAATGAAATTGTAAAGCGGCTCAACGCCGGTGATTTAGTCATCACCAGTGATATCCCCCTGGCTGCCGAGGCCATTGCAGCTGGCGCCCTGGCACTCAGCCCACGCGGTGAACTCTATACAGCTGATAACATCAGGGCACGGCTAAGCATGCGTGATTTTATGGAAACCCTGCGTTCCAGCGGTGTCAACACCGGCGGCCCACCTCCCCTGAGCCAGGGTGATCGCATGGCATTTGCTAATCAACTCGATCGCCTGTTGACGCGGTGTATTGAAAACAGATAGCGACCATGCCAATCTGCGACTTGCAATCGAGAAAACAGGATCGATGAAACTCAATATCAAAAACATGGTATGCGATCGTTGTGTACTGGTGATCAAAAACACACTGGACGCTCTCGGCTATCCGTCAGCCAACGTGTTAATGGGCGAGGTCCGTTTTGATAATCAGACCTTGAGTGCAGCTGAAATCGAAAATATTAAACAGGCGATCGAGCCGCTAGGTTTTGAGCTGATCAGCAATAAGAAGCAGGCCCTGATCGAACACATTAAAACCGCTCTGATAGAACTCACGCACGGCGGCACAGAAAATCTGGATAACATCAGGTTATCTGACTACCTTGCCACCAGACTCAGGCACGACTACTCATCTCTCAGCCACCTGTTTTCATCGGTTGAAGGCATCACCATTGAAAAATATTTTATTCAACTAAAAGTAGAGCGGATCAAGGAACTACTGGTTTATGATGAACTTAGCCAGAGCGAAATCGCCTGGCGACTGGGCTATAGCAGTCCAGCGCACCTGAGTGCTCAATTCAAGCAGGTTACCGGCATGACACCGAGCGCCTTCAAAAAACTCAAGGACAATAAACAGCGTCGCCCGCTGGACAAGTTACAGTCCCCCGATTAAGCTCCGATACCGTGGTAATCACCGCGTCCAGAATTCTGTAAACAATATTCGAAATTTTGTAATGCTTTGACGCTGGTATGGTCTTAGTATTCAACCATGGCTAAATGATAAATATCAGGAGGTAAGCACTATGTCAGAGCAACACTATCAACTATCCATTACCGGCATGAAATGCCAGGGCTGCGTATCAAATGTGGACAAGGCCCTGAATGCTGTTGCCGGCGTATCCTCGACCGCTGTCAGCCTGGAAGACAATTGCGCCAGCGTCACCGGTGATGTTTCGGCCGCCGAGCTGATCAAGGCGGTCGAAGACGCAGGCTACCACGCCAGCGAAGCGCAATAATCAACAGGCGCCCCCATGTCTGATCAGAGTATTCGTTTATCCATTTCGGGCATGAGCTGTGCGGGCTGTGTCGCCACGGTCGAGAACGCGCTCAGCCATGTTCCCGGTGTGGTTTCTTCTGCGGTCAATTTTGCAGAACACACCGCAACCGTCAGCGGCAAGGTGAATGCGAATGCACTGGTTCAGGCTGTGAAAGCGGCAGGTTACGATGCAGCCGAGCTGACCGCCAGCGAAGCCGACCAGATCGCCGAAAAAGAACAGCAGGATATGGCGTATTACCACCAGTCGATGAAACAGTCCGCGGTCGCAGCACTGGTCGGCTTTCCCCTGATGCTCGCGGACATGGCACACATACTTCCGGGCATGAGCACGGTCGCCGATCGTGGTTTCTGGTTTGTAATCGGACTGATTACGCTGGCCGCGATGTTCTATTCCGGCAAACATTATTATACCGGCGCGTGGAAATCATTAACCGTCCATAATGCCAACATGGATACCCTGATTGCGCTCGGTACCGGCGCGGCCTGGCTGTTCTCCATGCTGGTGGTACTGTTCACCGGCATGCTGCCGCCCGAAGTGCACCATGTGTACTTTGAAGCTGCCACGGTCATTCTGGCACTGATCAGCCTGGGTTCTGCGCTGGAAAGTAAAGCGCGCGGCAGAACCTCCGAAGCCATCAAGCGACTGATCGGGCTGCAACCCAAAACCGCGCGCGTGATCCGCGATGGCAAAGAAATCGATATCCCTATCGAAGAGGTCGGGCTTCAGGAAACACTGCGAGTACGTCCCGGCGAAAAAATACCGGTCGATGGCAAACTGATCGATGGTGCATCGAGCATCGATGAATCCATGCTCACCGGTGAACCCATGCCGGTTAAAAAAAATGTCGGCGATACCGTGGTCGCAGGCTCGATCAATAAAACAGGCTCGTTTTTATTCGTGTCCACCCGTATCGGCAAAGACACCGCGCTGGCGCGAATCATCGAGATGGTGCGCACCGCGCAGGCGAGCAAACCCGCGATTGGTCGTCTGGTGGATAAAGTCGCCTCGGTGTTTGTGCCCACCGTGCTGATTATTTCGGTGTTCACTTTTCTCGCCTGGATGAACTTTGGCCCACAACATGGTTTTAGTTATGCGCTGGTCGCAACCATGAGTGTATTGATTATTGCCTGCCCCTGCGCGCTGGGCCTGGCAACACCGATCTCAATCATGGTCGGTGTCGGCAAGGCGGCCGAGTCGGGTATTCTGATTCGCAATGGCGATGCACTGCAACGTGCGGGCAAACTCACTACGATTGTGCTCGATAAAACCGGCACCGTCACCGAAGGTCGGCCTGCGGTCACCGACCTGTTATCACTATCGCCTGTAACTGATGATGAATGCCTGCGCCTGGCCGCCAGTATCGAAGCCGGACTCCGAACACACGCTCGCCATCGCCATTACCGAAGCCGCAGCACAACGTGATTTAAATTTGTATGAAACAGAAAACTTTCAGCGCAGTGTCGGGCCAGGGCGTGACTGCAACCATCAATGGGCAGCAGGTATTGCTGGGCAACACAACTCATGCAGCAAAACAATATCGACCTTCAGGCATTGCTCGAAGAGTCCGAACGCCGCGCAGCCGAAGCCAAAACCCCGGTGTATCTCGCCATTGATGGTCGAGCAGCTGCGGTGATCACCATCGCCGACCCGATCAAATCAGACTCCAAAGACGCCATTGCACGCATCAAACAGGCAGGTCTTGAAAGTGGTGTTATTGACCGGTGATAACAAGGTCACTGCAGATGCGGTTGCACGTGCGGTTGGCATTGATGACGTGATTGCGGAAGTCATGCCCGATGAAAAAGCCAACCAGATTGCCCGGTTGCAGCTGGAGGGAGAAATAACAGGCATGGTGGGTGACGGCATCAACGATGCGCCTGCACTGGCCACCGCGGACGTCGGCTTTGCCATTGGCACCGGCACCGATGTTGCGATCGAAAGCGCCGACATCACGCTGATGCGCGGCTCATTATATAGTGTTGCCGAAGCCATCATGATTTCACGAGCCACGGTGCGCAATATCAAACAGAACCTGCTGGGCGCCTTTATTTATAATAGCCTGGGCATCCCCATTGCGGCGGGTGTTTTATATCCGGTGATGGGTTTATTGCTCAACCCGATGATTGCGGGTGCTGCAATGGCGATGTCATCGGTGACCGTGGTGAGCAATGCCAATCGCCTGCGTTATATCAATACCGCACAACACTCAGGGAATAACGGCTAATGCTTATACTCAACATATTCGGCCTGGTTTTAATCGCGGTCATTATCTGGTGGTTCTGGCTTTCAAAGCCGGGCGCAGTAAATAGTTGTTCGACTTACATTGCACCATCCGCGGTATTTTCTGGTAGTGTAGTATTTAAGCATTGTGCGTTTGTCGACCCACGCAGCCATGTTCAATACCCACGATAGCGAACAAGTCTATCCATGATTTTAAAATCTATAAGCGATTTTCTACGCCTGGAAGCCTCCAGCGGCATACTACTGCTAGTAGCAGCCGTGCTGGCGATGCTGGTCGTGAATTCACCAGCAAAAGAATTTTATGATGCATTACTGGAAACGCCGGTTGAAATAAGAATTGGCGGTTTTCAAATCGCCAAATCGCTGTTGCACTGGATTAATGACGGCATGATGGCGATATTCTTTTTTTTGATTGGGCTGGAAGTTAAACGCGAGCTTCTTGATGGCGAGTTATCGGAACCCGCGCGCGTAGTACTGCCCATCATCGCCGCTATCGGTGGCATGGCGGTTCCTGCCATTATCTATTCCATCATCAACTGGGGCGACCCGGCTGCGATGCAAGGCTGGGCAATTCCATCGGCAACCGACATCGCTTTTTCGCTGGCGGTACTGGCATTGCTCGGCAGCCGCATACCCAATACGCTCAAGTTATTTCTCATGACGCTGGCGATTGTCGATGACCTTGGCGCTATTATCATCATCGCCATTTTTTATACATCCAATTTGTCCGTGTATTCTTTGCTGGTCGCACTGGTCGCCATGCTGGCGCTGTACGCACTTAATCGCAAAGGCGTGCTGGCACTCGCCCCTTACATATTGATTGGTATTGTGCTCTGGACCGCGGTACTCAAATCCGGCGTGCATGCCACTCTGGCTGGCGTGATCACTGCTTTTTTTATTCCTTTCAAAAAACTGCCAGAGCACCCAGAACCCAGCTAGAGCGCATGGAAGAAGACCTGCATCCGGCTGTGGTATATGGCATTCTGCCTTTGTTCGCATTTGCCAATACCGGCATTTCATTTGAGGGCATGTCACTGAATTCCTTGTTGCATCCTGTACCCGTGGGCATTGCCGTCGCTCTGTTTCTGGGCAATCAGATCGGCGTTTTCGGACTGTCCTGGCTGGCGATTAAATCGGGTATTTCAAAATTACCGCAGGGCGTGAGCTGGTTACAGCTCTATGGTGTCGCCTGTCTTTGTGGTATCGGCTTTACCATGAGTCTGTTCATCAGTTCACTGGCCTTTGAACAAACAAATTCTGAACTTGTTGTCGATGACAGACTCGGTATTCTCATAGGTTCGATTGCCTCGGCAGGTCTGGGATATTTCGTGCTACGTCTGCGCTCTCGTCAAAAAGACGCAGCCACTTAACGACTAAGCACACACCATGACATACGCGCGTGTCGCTGCACTGACATCGCTGGCGATGATCGCATTCGCCGGAAACTCCTTGGCTGGTATTTATCACAAACCAATCCAGCGACTCACCGCTTTTTTTGCTGGCGCGTTCATCGGGCGTGCAATCAGGCCGGTGCGGCTGATACTAATTTGATAAATCGCTTTGTCGCTCATTGGCAGATACACCGCGCTGCCATAAGACGCGTCGACCAGCCATGAAAACCAGCTTTGGTGCTGACTGGCCAGCAACCAGAGATCAACATCTGCTTTTTCACTGAGCGCGTACACACTGCGCTGCTTTTCACGTTCGTCTGACAGGCTGGTATAGCGCCCACTCAAACGATGCAAACGGTATTGTGGATCGAGCCCGATCGCACTGGCGAATCCATGCCAGAGCAGCATTTGCGCATCAAGCTGCCACTCATCACCCCACATGTCGAACTGTTGTTGTATTTCGCCGCGTTGTAAATCAGCAGTGAAATGCTGTGGTGATAATTCTGTAAATTGAATTTCGGCGACCGGCGCTTCATAGTCCAGTCGATTATATAAATATAAATTGGATGCCAGAATAAATGCGGCGGCTGCCACCGCCAGAAATATCAGACCGGAGAATTCGAAATTGAGTGCAGACAGGGGGCGGCGGGCGAACAATCGTTTCAGGCCAATAATACACAGCCAGATACCAGTCAGTGCCAGTACGATACTCGCCAGGCTGAGCGAGGTCATAATTTATAGTGTGTTGTGACAGCTGTCACACAGTGGTGGTGTGGCGGTACGGTTGCCGCCACATATTTCAATGACGTGGCATTGGACGCTTTTTGCACGAGCACGGCATCAATCATAACATTCTCTTACTATTCTATTTTGATCCTGGACCGGCAGCGAGCAGCTGCGGCCGCATCGTCGTTTAACTCGTAAATCTTTGCCATTTCTTCCAGCACACGCGGATGATCTTCATCAACCGAAAGTGCACGCTCACAATGTTGCAGTGCCTGCGAGAAATTCCCGCGCTTGACCTTGACCCGCGCGAGGCCCAGTAAAGCGTATATATCATGCCCGCTCTTTAAACTCGATTCATAATGCAGAACCGCTTCATCCAGCCTGTCCAGATTCACCAGCGCGTCACCGACACGCGTCCACAGGGCCTGGTTGTCCGGCTCCTGCTCGAGTATCTTGTCCCACCAGTACACGGCCTTGTCGAGATCCAGCTTGCCGCGGCAGCAATCACCCATACCGAATAATGCAAAATTATTTTTTGGATCCAGGTCCAGCGCGTGCTGATACTGCTCCATCGCACGATCAAACTCCTTGCGACGGCGATAGATATTGCCCGTCATGGTCATCACTACGACATTATGGGTTTCATTAAATTTCATCAGCTCTTCGAAACAACGCAGTGCGTTCATGTCATCGTGCTCGGCGTAGTACACATTGCCCAGACCGAGCAGAGCAAACGCGTCGTGCGGACGGATGGCGAGTGATTGCTGGTAAAAATCGATCGCGTCCTGGGTCTGGTGCAGCTTGTGGTAGGCGTCTGCAATACGCACCATGACATGGCTGTCTTTGGGATTGATTTCGAGATAGCGCAGCCAGAACGGAATCGCCTGCTGTGGTTTCAGCTGGCCGCGTAGCGCATCACCTGCGCCGCGCAGTGCAAATACATTTTTAGGATCCAGCTTGAGCACCGCCTGGTAACATTCCTCGGATTTTTCAAAATCACACAGTTTGCGGTACACGTCACCCAGGCCGGATAACACGTAGAGGTTCTCGTCGTCGATTTCGCGCGCTTCCAGATAGACCGCACGCGCAGCTTCATAATCACCGCTACGAAACAATCGACTGCCTTTTTTGGAAAGTTCAATGATGGATTTTTTACTGATTTCGGGCATTTTTGAGTTCTTTTTTTTATTTTGCGGGCCAGGGCCGGGAGTCAGATAATACATTATCCGGTTACATTATATGAAGCCTCTGGGCTTCTTACCCCTTACTATAGCTGTTCTGTTCTGACTTGCCCGAGTTCGGGCGCCTGTTCAGAGGATTTCATGATTTCCAGAATTCATGCACATTCAGGCCAGCTCCAGTAGAATGCGGCCATGCTCGGGCACAATACCAATAATCAACAAAAACGCGCCTATCTGGTCGACAGCAGCATCTATATTTTTCGCGGCTGGCATGCGTATTCGGAAGAAATGACCGATGCCGATGGCCAGCCGGCCAATGCGATCTACGGATTCACCGAGTTTCTGCACCAGCTGATAGCGCTGGAAAAGCCTGAATATATCGCCTGCGCCTTCGACGCCAAGCAGACCCATTCCTACCGCCGCGAGCTGTACCCGCTGTATAAGGCCCACCGACCACCCGCCCCGGTGGAGCTTAAAAACCAGTTCAGGCACTGCCGCGATTTTTGCCGCGCTGCCGGGATCGCTGACTTTTCCAGCAATCGTTTCGAGGCCGATGACATCATCGGCACCCTGGCCAGCCGGTTGCGCGCCCAGGGCTTTGCCATCACCATCCTCAGTGCGGACAAGGATCTGGCGCAGTTGCTCAAACCCGGCGATATCTGGTGGGATTTCGCCCGCGATAAAATCATGCACTACCGCGATGTGGAAAAAACCTTCGGCGTGATCCCGGAGCTGATCGCTGACCTGCTCGCACTCTCCGGCGATGCGGTGGACAATATCCCGGGCATCCCGGGCGTGGGCTACAAAATGGCCTCGAACCTGCTGAAAAAATATCCCAGCATCGAGATGGTGATCGAAAATATCAGCAAGATTTCCGAGATGAAATTTCGCGGTCGGCGCGTATCCAGAAACTGGTGGAAGAACACCAGGCCATATTGCCGCTGAACAAACTGCTCACCACCATCATCACCGATGCCGATTTCAAAGGCCCGAAAGACGACCTGCGCTGGACCGGCATTTGTCCCGATGCATTACACAGCATGTTCGACCGACTCAACGCCGGCGCTGGCCGCCGCGAACGCTGGCTCAATCTGCAATCGGTCTGAGTATCGCTCTGCCACATGAGCCGTATCCTTCTGTTCAATAAGCCGTATGGCGTACTGTGCCAGTTCACCGACCATGAATCGCGCCCAACCCTCGCGGATTATATCCAGGTGAAAGATGTCTACGCTGCCGGTCGGCTCGATCGCGACAGCGAAGGCCTGCTGGTTCTCACCGACGATGGCAGACTGCAACACCGTATTGCCGACCCGAAACACAAAATGGAAAAAACCTACTGGGTACAGGTCGAAGGCGAAATCAGCGACCAGGCCCTGCAGCAACTGAGCGAGGGTGTGCAATTAAACGACGGCCCCACCCGGCCCGCAACAGCGCAACGCATCAACGAACCCGAAAACCTCTGGCCGCGCAATCCGCCGATACGTGAACGCAAGCACATTCCCACCAGCTGGCTTGAAATCAAACTGCGCGAAGGTCGCAACCGCCAGGTGCGCCGCATGGTCGCAGCCGTGGGCTTTCCTGCGCTGCGTTTAATACGCGCACAGATTGGCCAATGGGAACTGCAGTCGCTACAACCTGGCGAGTACAGGGAAGCGTGAGAATCTGGGACATCAACCCCGGCTATTTAAATCGTGCCAGTCTGCTCGGCGAACATCGCGAGCTGCACGGCATGGTGTCAATTTTTAAAAACAACAAAAAAGGTTACTCGCGCCATCCGGAAACCCTGCGCTGGGTCGGCTATGGCTGGGCGCTGAGACAACGTCATCGACTGCTGTCTGCAGAAATGCTTCTGCGCGGTTATCACGATAAATCGCCAGTCAGCCTGCGCGCAAACCCGGGGCAGTGGCCAAACACCTACATTGATGTTCCAGGCGTGCAGTTCGAGCTGATTCGAAACAAGTATATTGATAAAGAATGCGGTCGCATCGCGCTGCCAAAAAACGCGCAGCAGCTCTGGAGCCAGCACAAGTACTCTGTCATGGCGCGCGATAATGCGCTGTATAAAACTTTAGGCAAGCGGGTCGCAAGTATGTCGCCACGTACGCCCTATGCTGAACTGGCCGATGAACTCACTGCGGTACTTCGTCAGACACCATCCGCAGGCGGTATCCAGAATGCACTGCTGCACATGTGGGGGCATGTTGCTAATTTTTATCCGGACGACAAAAGTGATATCGAAAACTGGCCGTTAAAAAAATTGTTAGCCACGGTGCAAACACTGGCTCTCGAGCAGGATGAGCCTTATTTGAAATCTTCGACCGCGCTGGGAGAGCTTGGCGCCTGGCTGTAATCCACCGAACAGCTAATTCACACTTAACAGGCTTAGCCCCTCGGTAATCTGCGCTGCGATAGTGTTCATGTCTTCTGGCATTGCAGCCAGCGCGACCTCACCACAGAGTTCCGGCCAGCCGGCACCCTGCATGCAAACAGGCACTTCGACCGTGTTCTGCGCTTTGCGCACCAGTAGATAAATGCCGTAGTGGGTATAGAGCACATTATAGGTTTGCCCTGCCGCGTGCAGCGTTTCAATGTATTCCCAGCTATCTGAAATCGAATCAAACAATCTGACCGACAGGGGATAATCGCGCGTTCCTCCACGATGGGTCCAGTGCTCAGCTTCCACAGGCAATTCACGCTCACGTATCACCGCGTGAAAATGCAGATGATTCACCGATGCGTACGCGCCCAGACTGTTATATCCCAGATACAGGCCGGGCAACACGCTTTGTTGCTGCACCACAAGCTCGGCGGCCAGCTGATGATATTCACGAGTTAAATATTGAGGCATCCCATGTTCCGGGTCAGGTGCTATCAGCAAATGGTATGGCGCCAGCGGAAACTTGTTATACAGCACGCGTAGCTGAACATTTTTTAAAGCGCCCTGCCAGAGAATTTCCGGTTGTAAAAACGGCTTATTAAACTGAAATCCTTCTGAGTTAAATGGCTGCTGCAAATGGTAATGACCTGTCTGGCAGCGCGCGCCGGGCGCAGGCCACGAATCGTATTCAGCAATAGCAACCAGTCGCCTGCTTCGATACGCCGGGTCAGAGTTAAGCTATCGGGATCGAGTGCCAGCAGTTTTTCAAACACCGCAATATCATCTGCTGTTGCCTTGAGTGTATTTCCTTTAAATGCCTTTTTGAGTTCCAGGAAAGTTGACTGCAATCCTGGTGATAATTGCGCGCGCAAATCGTCTGCCTGCAAACTGTTCGCCAGCACCAGGATGTAAGCACCCAGCGCATCCGGCATCAGCATCTCGCTCAGACCATCGCTAAAGCGCTGTTTAAATTCTGCTAAGCGAACGATGCTACGAACATAATTGAATCATGAGTAAAAACCTGAAAGGACTATCGAATTGCGAAACGTGAAATATAAAATCAGACAACCAGCGGCACTGTCCCCAGTAACAACGACGCACCGATGATTGAAACGATAAAAGGGCCCTTGATGCGTGACCAGTGCACAAGCGCAAAGGCAGGCAGTGCGAACACAAACAAAAACAACATGGCGAGAAACCACTGGGTGCTGGTCTGTTTTGCTACCACCATGCTCCAGATCCAGCCAATGATCAGCAGCGGCCCACCAATAAAAAATGCGAACAGGGTATAAAGTTCAGCCACGATGATGACCAGATAACAAACTCGATACGATCAGGGCTGACTGCGTTTACTCTTCAGCCATTTTACCAGTGGCTCCCAGTCTTCGATATCCTGCGCGACCTGTGACGGCGCCATTTCAAAAATACCAACACCGCGTTCTTCGGCGCGAATATAATTCTGGGTGTCGCGCAGCGTGGCGACATAGGGGACTTTGAGTTTTTTAATGAACTCGTAAAGCTCGGAAAAAATGATGGTGTTCTCGCGCACGCGGTTGGCGATCACGCCCACTTTCACTTCTTTGCGTTCGACTCGACCGGCATTGAGCAGTTCTTCCATATAGGTAGCAGCAGCGCGCATGTCGATGGGGGACGGCAGTACCGGAAACAGCACGGTTTCGGCACGACGCAATAACTGGGTAAGTTCGGGGCCGTGCACCCGGGCAGGCGCATCCATGATCAGCACATCGGTATCACGAGCGGGTTTCACCGGGTCTTTCCAGGCAGCGACCCCTTCGATGGGCGGCCATTCTTCGCCGCGCGCTTCCAGCCAGGCCATGCTCGATCCCTGCGGATCGAAATCAGCGAGCACGACTTTCTGTTCGAGCTCCCAGGCATAATAACTGGCCAGATTGGTCGAAATGGTGCTCTTGCCGCAGCCACCTTTGGCGTTCAGAACCAGAATGCTCCGCATCGTTTCCTCCCGGATTAGCTTGTCTGCGTCTGATTCTATGCGAACTACCGGCGGGCGTCAGGAGTTTCTCCCTGCATCAGCCCGCGCTTATGTTGCGCAATCAGACACTTGCAGGCAGCAGCTTATAACTGCTTGACGCCACTAATCAAGCCAGAGATCGCTTTTTGCGCATCGCCATACAGCATGCGGGTATTATCCGCATAGAACAGGTGGTTCTCGATACCGGAGAAACCGGAACCTTTACCGCGTTTGATCACGATGGTATTCATCGCTTTATCGGCGTTCAGGATCGGCATTCCATAGATCGGGCTGTCCGGATTGCTGCGCGCCACCGGATTGACCACGTCGTTGGCACCGATCACCAGCGCCACGTCGGCGGTGGCAAAGTCGGCGTTGATTTCGTCGAGATCGAAAATCTTGTCATAATCGACCCCGGCTTCGGCCAGCAGCACGTTCATGTGACCGGGCATACGGCCCGCAACCGGATGGATCGCGTATTTCACTGTCACGCCGCGTTCTTCCAGCAGGTCGCTCAGCTCTTTCAGCTTGTGCTGCGCCTGCGCCACGGCCATACCGTAACCCGGCACGATGATCACTTTCGAGGCATAGGCCATCATGATCGCCGCATCGTTGGCCTGAATTTCTTTCATGCTGCCTGCGATGTCTTCTTCCGCCGCCGCACCGCCGTCGCTGCCGAAGCTGCTGAACAGCACGTTCGAGATCGGGCGGTTCATCGCTTTCGCCATCAACTGGGTGAGCAGAGTACCCGCAGAGCCGACCACGGTACCGGCAATAATCATCGCCGCATTGTTTAACACAAACCCTTCGAACGCGACCGCAAGACCGGTGAGCGCGTTGAACAATGAAATCACCACCGGCATATCAGCACCACCGATCGGCAGCGTGACCATGACACCCAGGACCACCGCAATGGCGAAAAACAGCAGCACGTGTTCGGGACTGACCGGCGCACCGGTCGCGACCCAGTAACCGGTAACACACACCGCGATAAACAGACCAATATTGATGATCTGGTGCGCAGGCAGACGCAGCGTTTTATTCATCAGGCCCTGCAGTTTGGCAAACGCGATCGCCGAACCGGAAAACGACACCGCCCCGATCAACGCACCCAGCACCGCCAGCACCTGCACCACCATGCCATGGCTTTCACCACCGCTGGACAGTTTGACCAGCTCGACCGCTGCGATCGCCGCCGCCGCACCGCCGCCCATACCGTTGTACAGTGCGATCATCTGCGGCATATCGGTCATCGCAACTTTTTTCGCCGAAATCCAGGCCACCGCTGAACCCAGCGCGATCGCGCACACCATCAACACCAGGTTGATGTTGAAGCCGATCCTGATATCGGGTGCACCGAAGGTAACCAGCACAGCGACCAGCATACCGACACCGGCCCAGACCACTCCGCGGTGCGCAGTCACCGGCGAAGACATCTGTTTCAGGCCGATAATGAATATCGCTGCAGTGAGAAAATATACGATATCGATGACCAGACTCATGCGGCCGCTCCTTTATCGTCTTTTTTGCGGATCTGGAACATATCCAGCATACGCACGGTAGCGAAATAGCCACCGACCGCATTGCCTGCTGCCAGCGTGACCGCGAAAAAACCGATCGCCAGTTCCAGTGTGCCGTGCGCATGACCGAGTGCGATCATCGCCCCGACCAGCACGATGCCGTGAACAAAGTTGGAACCCGACATCAACGGCGTGTGCAAAATCACCGGCACCCGGCTGATGACTTCGTAGCCGGTGAATGCAGAAAGCATAAAAATATACAGCGCAGTAAAGCCTTCGATCATGTTATTGCTCCGCCTTGTATTGTTCGGGAATGATTTCACCGTCGCGCGTCAGTACGCAGCCGGCGATGACATCATCTTCAAAATCCAGCGCCAGTTCACCGCTCTCGCTAATGAACGGTGACACCAGGTTGAATAAATTTTTTGCGTACATTTCGCTGGCGTGGATCGGCACCTGACTGGGCACGTTCAGAGGGCCATGCACGGTCACGCGGTCTTCGAAGTTCACGGTTTCACCGGGCACGGTGAGTTCGCAGTTACCACCACCTTCGGATGCCAGATCGACGATCACCGCACCGACTTTCATGTTCGCAACCATGTCTTTATCAATAATTTTAGGTGATGGACGACCCGGAATCGCAGCAGTGGAAATCACCACGTCGGCAGTGGCGATATGTTTGGCCAGCACATCGCGCTGCTGCTGTTTTTCTTCGGCGGTGAGTTCACGCGCATAACCACCCTCGCCTTCGGCCTTGACCCCGGTATCGATAAACTTGGCGCCCAGCGATTCACACTGTTCGCGGGTGGCCGAGCGCACATCGTAGGCTTCGACCACGGCACCGAGACGGCGCGCAGTCGCAATCGCCTGCAACCCGGCGACGCCGGCACCGATCACGACCACGCGTGCCGGACGAATGGTGCCTGCCGCAGTGGTCAGCATCGGGAAAAACACGCTGGCCAGATCGGCGCCCATGAGCACGCCCTTGTAACCCGCGATCGCCGCCTGTGAGGACAGCGCGTCCATCGACTGTGCGCGCGAAATACGCGGCACCAGTTCCATCGCCAGTGAGGTGATTTTTTTCGCGCACATTTTTTTCATCAGATCACGATTTTTATGCGGCTGCATAAAACTGACGATGACCGCGCCGTCATCGATCATATCGAGTTCTTCCAGTGTCGGCGGCTGCACCTTGAACACCAGGCTGGCGCCTTTGTACAGCGCGGCCGGGCTATCGATCAGCTTGACGTCTTCGAAAGCTTCATCGGCAAAATGCGAGGACAGGGCGGCGCCTTTTTCCATGCAGACTTCAACACCCATGCCGAGCAGACGCTTGGCGACGCCGGGCTCCAGCGCGATGCGGCGCTCACCGGGTAAAATTTCGTTTGGCACTGCCAGTCGGATTGGCATATTAACTCCAGCAAATACGGGTCGACCCAAAGTGGCGGTATGTTACAGCAATCACCTCGGCTGTTGAATCTTTATGGTGCAGCGTACATCTTGTGCGCGGCATACGAATCTGTCACCCTAGGCGCTTCACTCAACACCCGCATCATTTTGTGAAAGTAGAATCTTATCAACACGGCGCCAAAGAAAAACTCGGTATTTTGCTGGTTAATCTGGGCTCGCCCGACAAACCCACGCCCTCTGCTCTGCGCCGCTACCTGGCTGAATTTCTCTGGGATCCGCGCGTGGTCGAAGCCCCGCGCTGGCTGTGGTGGCTGGCGCTGCACGGCGTTATTTTACGGCTGCGGCCACGGCGCTCAGCGCGCGCCTATGCCAGAGTCTGGAGCGACCAGGGCTCACCGCTGATCGCCACTTCGATATTGCAGGCGCGCGCTGTCGAAAAACACCTGCAAAATCGTTTTCGTGGCAATCTGCTGGTCGACCTCGCCATGCGTTATGGCAAGCCCTCGATCCGCAGTTCGCTGGAAGCACTGCGCAAGGCTGGCGCAAGACGGATCGTGATTTTGCCGATGTACCCGCAATATTCTGCCACCACCACCGCTTCGGTGTTCGACGAAGTCACGCGGGTACTCACTGGCTGGCGCTGGCTACCCGACCTGCGCTTTATCAATCAGTATCACGATCATCCGAAATATATCGAAGCCCTGGCCAGCAGCATTCGTGAACACTGGAAAAAACATCCGCGCGGCGACAAACTGCTGTTTTCGTTCCATGGAATTCCACAGCGTTATTTCGATAGTGGCGACCCTTATTTTTGTCATTGCCAGAAAACCGCGCGCCTGACCGCCGAGCATCTTCAGCTGGCTGATAACGAATGGCAGGTGGTGTTTCAGTCACGCTTTGGTCGCGAACCCTGGTTACAGCCGTACTGCGACAAAACCCTGGAAGCCTTGCCGGCGCAGGGCGTGAAAGCAGTCGACATTATCTGCCCGGGTTTTTCCGCAGACTGCCTGGAAACCCTGGATGAAATCGACATGGAAAATCGTGAAGTGTTTCTTCATGCCGGCGGCCTGCATTATCGTTATATCCCTGCGCTCAACGATAATCCAGAGCACATTGAAGCCCTGTGCGAAGTACTCACTGCGCACATGTTCGGCTGGCCCGAAACCATGCCGAGCTGGGATGCGGGCAAACGCGCGGTGGAAGAAAAGCATTCGCGCGAACGCGCATTGAAGATGGGTGCGAAAAAATAGTTTGTCAGTAAACTTCACGCATATAAATTATCTTGTCTGATCCTTTGAAAATACCGAATGTTACCCGCGCAGGGTCGCTCGGATTTATACCTGCACCGTTGCTGCCCGCAAGCAGGTAGTCAGGCGCATTCAGGCTGATATCGGCACTCCCTGTTACCGAGGGCGCATTCAAGGTGAATGTACTGGCCCCGCCCGTCACTGTCACTACACCGGGTGAAACCACACTGAGTCCACCACCCAGGCCGTTCAAAATGTTCACAACAAGGTTGCCACCTGAGGTGCTGAGATTGGTGTCGAACTGGGTGATATCATCGGTCGTGCTGGTCACCCAGTCCGTGTTATCCCAGTACTGCACCGTGGCGGTCAATGGCAACGGTAACAACTCGGAGCCAAACGCATTGGGTATCGCTATCTTGCCACTCACCACCTTGACTCCGCCCTCGACAGAAGTTGCCGGAACTGAGCGCCGCGAGGTGACCGTGCTATTCACCGTATCCACCGCCCGCAGAAAAATATCGGTTGGCGCAGTGGGCGAGGCGTCGAAGGTATAGGCCTGGGTATTCGTCAAGCCCACCCCGCTGACGAACGATGCGGAAGCCAGAGTACCGTTGGCCAGAGCACCAGCACCGGTTGGCGCGACTAAACTCCCCAGCGCATCCCACGCACTTATGGCGACATTGTTCGCCAGACCATAAACACTGCTGTAATTGGTGGTCGTGCCCCCTGCCAGATTTCTGGCGGTCACTTGCATACTAAACGCTTGTCCGGAGTAAACAAATCCGTTGTACAAGGTCGGGCAGGTCAATCCGGTCGGGCATGGCATAGGCAAAGTGACGCTGTCGGCACCACGGCTGTATCGAAATGATCGGGGATGAATGCGCCTACGGTCGCACTGGTACCGGTGCCGTCAGGATATTGTTAGATGCATCCCTGGTGGGAGTTCCAACATAACAGGTAACCACTCGTCAGAGTCACGCCGACAACGTGATACTGCCCACCTCACCCCAGCTCAGATTATTAACAGTCGCCACACCATTGGCATCAGCCACCATTCCGCCCGCACCGAATTCGCTACCGGGAATCACGTTATTGCCCAGAGCCGGATTGACAGCAGAAGGGCATGTCACGGGATCAGGTGTGACCAGGCTGGAAGTCAGGGTCACACCTTCCGCCGAGGATCTCTTTGCCGAAGTTAGGCGTAACGGCCCCTGCGTTATTCAGTGCCGATACGGTCACGCTGAAAGGATTACCTGCCTTTATCGGCCCGGCCGTAACACCGCTGAATGCAAATGATGCCGGTGCAGCAATGAATGATGCTGAGCCGGTCATGCTCAAACCCGCATCCAGCGAACCTGCAGTACCTGTATAAGCTGGCGGTGAGATTCATCTGGCCGACATCGGCATATTGCAGCGAGGGCGTGGCGGTTCCGGTCGCGTCAAAGTTAAGCGAAACATTGGCTCCGCTACCATCGCAGGCAGCCGCTGCGTTGCCGGCGGCGTTCAGTGCGGTGCCACCGACCCGCACCGGCAGCGTTCCAGTAGCAGGGTTGCTGTAGGCACACTTCAGGTTGACGGTTTTGGCAGTATTTGCAAAAGCGGGCACGCATACCAGGCTGTTATCGGCTTTTTTTACTGCCTGCACGGTCAGTGCGGCAGTGTTTCTGCTACGTGATTGGGTGCGCTGAGCAGGAATCCGGTATCTGATGCAGTGAAGGTGCAACCGGGTGTGCCGAAATTGCAGGTGGTGGCGGAAGTAGCTGCAGGCGTACTGGCAGCATCGAATACCACGCTGCCGGGCGTAGTCACCTGTACATTTTTGGTTACCGTGCTGCTGCCAGCAGGGATGGAAAAACTGTTGCCGCCGGACCAGTTCACGGTCGGAGTGCCGGTTGCACTCAAGGTGCCGGTGACGCCACCGGTATAGGCCGTGGTGCAGGCTGCATCGGCGCAGGCCTTGATGGTCAGCGTGCTCGGCGTGCACGTCAGGCCAGTGCCCGATGGATGCTGGATCTCAAGGTGGTTTGGTGCAGCAAATGCGCAGGCATGGGTCTGCGTCGCAATCGAGTCCAACGCAGTTTTGCTGAGTGCGGTCGAATACACACCTACTTCATCAAGGTTGCCGCGAAAATGGAAAGATGCTGGAGATTCGCCTGAAGCATTCGTCTCACCGCCGATTGACACCGGGCCGGCATCGGTTCCCCATGTACCGGTAAAAGCCGAGGCATCGCTGGTGCTGGCAAGCAGTGTTCCTGCAGCGCTATACACGTAGATAGTTCGTTTACGGTTCGTTATGTCGGCAACTGCAGCAACAAAATACCAGGTATTGTTTGCGATGGTGTAAGTGGAATCCAGAATGACGGGTGCAATGCCGCGCGAATAAAATCGGATTTTCCCTGCGCCGCCATCACCCAGACTGATGCCATAGCCACCGTGTTGTTCTGATCGTCGATCAGGATACGCTGTCCGCTCGCGGTATTGTTGGTGGTTCTGATCCAGGCGGTGACAGTGAAATCGCTGGTCAGGTCTGGAAGCGGGGTCTGGATATATCCCTGCGTGATGGAAGTACCGTTATCGATTACCCCGTAGCGGCAGGTTCCCGGGTTGCCGGCGATGGCCGGCGTAGTGCCATCGGTGCTGGCGCTATTGAAGGACTGGGCGTTGTTCCCGTTGCCGGAACTATCCACCACCTCATTCGCTGTGCCGTTCCAGCTCGCTTCATCCATGCGGTAATTGGCCAGCACCGGGATGGCGCTGATGGTGTAAACCTGCCCGGTGAAATTACCATTACCAGCACCTGTCCCGCCTAATTTATTGCCACTGCCATCGACGATCGAGTCGTCATCCACCAGATTCAAACCCAATGTGCCGTAGCCGCTACCGGTATTCGCAGTCACTGTCCAGGTAGTACCGCTACCGGTTACCGAAGTTATGGATGCACCGGTGACACTGCCCGCCGGCACCAGTGCAAAATCGGTGGCATCTACCCCGGTCACGCTGGTGCTGAATGTCACCGTCCAGGAAACCGAGGTTGCAGGACTTGTCGGGTTGCTGCTGGCAAGATTGATCGATGACACACTTACCGTAGCGGGTGTATAACGAATAATGACAACACCCGATCCGCCTGCGCCACCGGTGGTGGTGCCGCCACGACCTGGAGTACCGTCGCCGCCGTCACCGCTGTTGGGCGCACCGGCAGCACCGTTACCACCGCTGTAACCACTGTCACGGCCGCCACCATCACCGCCAGCACCATATGTTATGGCTGCGCCGGTAATATTGTCGGACACGGGGATACCACCACTGCCACCGTTTCTGTCGACTGCGTTCGCACCAGCGCCACCTGCCCCGCCACCGCCACCAGCAGAACTACCGCTCGCAAGTCCATCACCCCCGTTATTGCCCTGTCCTGCCGTGCCCGTGCCACCCGACCCGTTTCCCCTGCCGGCGCCACCGGAGCCACCGTTGGCGCCATTGTTACTGATGCCCTGGGTGGCACCGCCACCGCCACCGATGGCGGTCAGTGTGGAAAACGTCGAATCGCCGCCGTTGCCGCCCAGGCTGACGCCACCTGTGCCGCCGCTGCCTCCGGCACCGACAGTGACGGTATAGGTCGCACCGCCTGTCACTGCAAAGCCGGTGCCTTGCAACACGCCGCCAGCACCACCAGCGCCGGATCCCCAGCCTCCGGTATTGCCGCCACCACCGCCACCACCGCCGACCACGAGGTAGCGCACACTGGTCACGCCAGAAGGAATGGTAATGCCGCCATCGCCAGTACAGGTAACCACGGTATCGCTGCCGACAGCGCTGGTGCTACAGCCACCACTGACACCACCTCCGCCACCGCCCGCCGATGGGGTGTAGTCAACGGTGATCGGCATAGCATCGACACCGACCTGCTGTGTGGTTGCGAAGCCGCCACGTTGCGCTGCAAACGCCGCGCCGAAATTAGCGCTGTTGATATCGGCTGCTGTCCAGGTATTGCCCCACAGGTTGGTGCTGCCACCGTATGTAAATTGTGTAGGGGTCGCAGCAAAGCTGCCCCCGCCATTCGGGATGTTTGCGCCGGTGGCCAGGTTGGTTGCTTGAATCGCGCCGCCCTTGACCAGTTGCATCGCATTGTCATACATCGTAAACGACGCATTTAACCATGGCCCAACCGTAATACCATTAATGGTTGCGCCCGCTGGAATACTGAAGCCGTAACCGGTGCATTTCAGGTAATTGGTTATGTCGCTATTGGCAACAGAGGCTTGTGCATAAACATTGTTCTGTGTGCCAACATTGGTCAGCCCGGTCCAGTTACCTGTTGCTACGCCAATGCTGGCATCGTTGACGCAGAGCGACGGGCTTGCAGTTGCAGTGACCGCATAAGCTTGTCCAGTGAAGCTTATGCCCACAACAACCAGTCCAGTAGCCCAAACCAGCATGCTGAGATTTAAAAGCAGCGCTTTCAGAACAATCAGGCGGGAAGTTTTAATATTGCGAGTGATTAAAGGAATTATCATGGCCGCCAGGTTATCCAGTTGCTGGATTTACCAGCCGGACGAATCTAACAAATTGACTTTGCATCTCAGTGTCGCACCCAACCAGTGGCTTTGCGATCTGGCCAGACCCGGCAACACCAGCAATAACAATGTAACGACACACTTCATCTTAATCATGAGTCCCTAACCTGTTTGCCCGATACTACCAATTTAGTGCGCGATACTCTAACTATCAACTGATTAGCTCATTTGAATTTATCCGGTAACTACAAATAAAGCGCTCCCTCGCTTTTCAATGGATTGCCAGGCATTAGCAGAAGCCTGCACTATCGCTATATCCCTGCGCTCAACGATAATCCAGCGCACATTGAAGCCCTGTGCGATGTACTCACTGCGCACATGTTCGGCTGGCCCGAAACCATGCCGAGCTGGGATGCGGGCAAACGCGCGGTGGAAGAAAAGCATTCGCGCGAACGCGCATTTAAAATGGGTGCGAAGAAATAGTTGGCAGCAAAACCTTAACCATCTGGTTTTAGAATGCAAAAAAAACGCCGGGTAAGCGTAGCCCGGCGTTATATTTCCACGGAGAGACTTACTTCATGAAACTTTTCTTCTACGCGCTACACCGACAAGCCCCAGCAGACCTGAACCGAACAGCCAGGCTGCAGCAGGTACGGGTACGGTGGATACACTGCCTTCAATCGCATCATTCGCACAGGTCATACCCCAGCGCACACCGATGTTTGAACCCAGCAGACCGGTACCGGCGAGATCAAGCTGAAAATTCACCGTATTGGTAGAAGTATCGATGGACCAGGTACCGCTGTTGAATGCGCTCACGCCTGCACTGCCAGTATTCACTGCGACTGCCTGACCATCACGGTAGATACAGTTAGTAGTACACGAAATGAAATCATTGCTCAGCAGAGTATCGGTAAGATTATTGCCGGAATTCAGGCTATATAGTGTGCCCGTGCCCGCAGCCCCTTCATTCATGTAGCGATTGTCGAGTGCAAAACCATAGTTCCACACGGTGCCATTGCTGGCATTGTCACCTGAGTACGGCGCGGTGCCGTATGGGTTCCAGCTGCTGCTCAGGAATAAATCGCCGTAGCCGATACCATTACCACTATAGGTATCCGCAGCAAACAGGCCATTGTCGCCCTTGCCCGCGAAATTGGTATTGATGCTCACGTTCAGCATAGTACCGGACACCGTCACATCCATCGAAATGATATTGAAATCCGAAGCCGAACCGATGACATCGCCACGGCCATGCGCATCGGAACCGACATAGTTGTCCATAATGGTGGCCGCCTGGGCAGGCGCTACCAGGACCAGGCCAAGCAGTGCTGGCACAGCCAACATCCGGGTTAATTGTTTGTATGTAAACATTGTATTCACTCCTTGTTTAAGGCATTTTCCGTATCACTACGGGGGTTGTTATTAATAGTTGGTTATCAGTACAATGCAATTATCAGGCCATTCATGTTTTTTAATAATAATCATATACTTATAAAATAACCTCGGTTTTAAAAAAATAAAGTGTAAACATATTCGACGATTTATTCGCAAATTCAAGGTAATATCGCACTATTACTCGTAGCTTAATCCAGCCAGGTTCAGCGAATAGAACTAATTATCAATATAAAACAATTAGTTATATAAATATTAAGTGTCAAAATATTCGACAACAATAAACAATAAACCCCGCCTTGGTGTCAGCCAGTGCCTGCTGGGCGATCCTGTGCGCTACGATGCAGCCAGCAAGCCCAGTTCAGTCGTGATCGACAGTCTGGCCACAATGTTTGAGTTAATACCGGTGTGCCCGGAGGTCGAAGCCGGCATGAGCGTGCCGCGCCCACCGGTACAGCTCACCGGTAACATCGCGCAACCGCGCATGACCGGGCGTGATGATCCCGGCCTCGATGTCACCGGGCAGATCATTGAATTCGCAAAGCGCCGTTTACCAGCGCTGGAGCATATCCACGGCTTTGTTTTCAAAAGCCGCTCACCCAGCTGCGGTCTCAACTCGACGCCTGTTTTCATCGATGGAGTTTGTGTGACCGAATCCAGCCGCGGCCTGTTCGCACGCGCGCTCTGCCAGCACTACCCCGACCTGCCCGTGATCGAAGACAGCGAGCTGGACTCTGATGACGCGTTTGCATGCATTTATCGAAGCGGTCATGGCAAGGGCACAAACAAAAATCTAAAAGCTGAACCACAGAGGCACAGAGAACACAGAGGAAAACTTTTTTGGTTAAAGGCCAAAACTTAAAGCGAAACCGCAGAGACGCAGAGAACGCGGAGAAAAGATTTTTAGGTAAAAGCTGTATCAGTCAAATTCAAATCTAAGCCATCCTCCTTTAACAATAGCCCTGTTTTACTCTGCGACCTCTGCGTCTCTGCGGTTTCGCTTCTAATCTTTAGTTTTTAACAGTCACAAGTTTTACTCTGTGTTCTCTGTGCCTCTGTGGTTTCGCTTTTAGTGTAGTTTCGTTTTTCAAATTTCTGCCAGCACCTGATCGATCATGCTGATCGCCTGGCTTTGATAGCCGCCGCCGAACAGGTTGAGGTGGTTGATGATGTGGTAGATGTTGTAAAAGGTTTTGCGCACCGCATAGCCTGCATCCAGCGGCCAGGCAGCATTGTAAGCGGCGTAAAAATCCCGGCCAAAACCGCCGAACAGCGTGGTCATCGCCAGATCGGTTTCGCGGTCTCCGTAATATGTGGCCGGATCAAATATTACCGGCTCACCGTCCGCGAGACCGCCATAGTTCCCGCTCCACAAATCACCGTGTAACAATGAGGCCTGCGGTGTATAGCTGGCGAACAAAACCGGGAAATCAGCCAGCAGTCGCTCACCCTTGCGCTGCAACTCGCCACGATAACCATTGCGCGCTGCCAGCTGGAGCTGAAAACCCAGGCGTTGTTCGCGCCAGAAAGCAATCCAGTCATGTGACTGCTGATTAGGCTGCGGGGTTGAACCAATGGTGTTATCGATCGACCAGCCGAACTGTGGCACGCAGTTGCGATGCATGGCCGCGAGCTGCTCTCCAAACAATGCCATATCCGCACGTCCCGACAGCGGCAGGTATTCCATCACCAGATAAGACTGATCACCATGCACACCGCTGCAAACCGGCTGTGGCACGCGCACGCTCTGGCTGCTGGCAATTTCACTCAGCGCCTGTGCCTCGGCTTCGAACATCGGCAGCAAGGCCGCGCGATTAAACTTGATAAAATATTCGCACTGATCAGTACCGACAATACGGCTCGCCTGGTTGATACAGCCGCCAGCGATATTTTGATGCCGGGCGAGACTGAATGCTCGCCCGCTCACCCGGGAGATTTGTGTTTCGAGATGCTGCCAGAGATCCATGCGCATAGCTTAACAAAGCTCGAGCCTGCTGCCGCCAGCATCCGGTACATTCGGCTAACTCATTGTTCTGCCTAGGGTGAGCAGAATAGTTTTACACAAGCAGTTTATAAGACTCTAATATTCTTATCCTGAACTGGTTTTGAGTCGCTTATGCCCCCAAAAATGACTATAAATCTTTTGTAACAATATGTTTTATATATAGTTATCATAAGTGGTTAAATTTTGTCCAATCAAACAAATTAGCGTTTTTTTCACATAGTTTGTGAACAAAAAATGAAACCGTCCACAGAGTTATCCACAGAAAATGTGAGTAAGTCTGGATTCTTCCAGAGATTTTAGAGACTTAACCATGAGTTAGTTAAATTTTTTGTTAAGAATGAGCTTTAACCTGGAACACCCGATTAAATCCAGATGGACAGTTATACACATGCATTTGTCAAGCCTGTTTATGTGATTCGAAGCCCTGTTTTTATTCTGTAATACCAGTGTCATGTCCTGTATGGCATTGATTAAACTAAACTAATATCTTAAAAAAAAATATTTCATAATATATTTATCCACAAGCTCGATTCAGATTCGGCCAGCAACGCAGCGAGTTTCCACAGACTTATCCACAGGATTGGAGGCCCATTTCGAGTGCGATGCACACTTTTTGAGCACATGTGCTGTTATTCGCTGAAATTTCAAACACTCTCTGCATAGACGGGTAGAATCGTGCCATTCTGAACTCAGCAAACATCTGCGCCACCGACCTGAATCCAGCTCGAATGAAGCCTGCCACCTCCAGTCATAAGACCGATCAGCCGCCTGCATCCCCGGCTGAGAAACGCATTCTCCGCGTAGCCGTGCCCACACCTTTGTACGGCAGTTTTGATTATCTGATCCCGGCCGTGATCGATCCTGAGCAGATACGCCCGGGATGCCGGGTGCGGGTGTCCTTCGGGCGACAGCAACTGGTCGGCCTCGCGCTCGAACTGCGCAGTCACAGCGATTACCCAGCGAGCAAGCTGAAACCCCTGCTCGCAGTGCTCGATGCAGTCCCGGTGCTGGGCAGCGAACTGCTCGAACTCCTGCAATGGGCCGCCGGCTACTACCATCATCCGCTGGGTGAAGTCATCAATGCCGCCCTGCCTGCCGCAGCTGCGCGAAGGCCGGGACAATAGCGCGATCAGTCTGAGTCACTGGCAGGCGACAGCACAGGCTGATGATACCGACATCGCTGCGATACTGAAACGCGCGCCCAAACAGCTGCAGCTGCTGCAATTGTTAAACCAGCACCCTGAAGGTCTCGATGCCGATCAGCTCAATGCACTCACCGACAACTGGCGCAATGCGATGCGCGCCCTGCTGGAAAAAAACCTGGCGACCGAACAACAGCGTTCGGCACTCGCGCCGGCACTGGCAGACAACGATTCAGCGCCCGAGCTCAATAGCGAGCAGCAGGACAGCGTCGACAAAATCAGGGCCGACCTCGGTGAGCACAAAATTCATCTGCTGCACGGCATCACCGGCAGCGGCAAAACCGAAGTCTATCTGGCGCTGGCCGAAGCGGTACTCGCAGCAGGCAAACAGGTACTGATACTGGTGCCCGAAATCAGCCTGACCCCGCAACTCAGCCAGCGTTTTCAAAAACGGTTTTCAGTACCGGTGGCGATGCTGCACTCGGCGCTGAATGACAGCCAGCGCTTCGCCGCCTGGCAGGCCTGCGCCAGCGGCGAAGCACGCTTGCTGATCGGCACGCGCTCGGCCATTTTCACTCCTTTGCCCGAGCTCGGTCTGATCGTGCTCGATGAAGAACACGACGGCTCCTACAAACAGCAGGAAGGTTTTCGTTACAACGCGCGCGACCTCGCACTGGTGCGCGCGCACAAAGCGAACATCCCGGTGGTGCTGGGCTCGGCCACGCCTTCGCTGGAAAGCCTGCACAATGTTGCGCGCCGGCGCTACGAACTGCACACACTGAGCCAGCGCGCGGGCAACAGCCGCAAGGTGCGCATCGAGCTGATGGACCTGCGCAAACAGAAGCTGGAAGAAGGCCTGTCCGCGCTGCTGGTCGATCGCATCAAGCAGCATTTACAGAACCAGGGCCAGGTGCTGCTGTTTCTCAACCGGCGCGGCTTTGCGCCCTTGTTGCTGTGTCACGCCTGCGGCTGGACCACACAATGCGCGCGCTGCGATGCGCACATGACCTATCACCAGCACAAACAACAGCTGCACTGCCACCACTGCGGCGCAGAAACCCGGGCACCGCTGGTCTGTGGCGACTGTGGCAGCAGCGAACTGGTGGCCATCGGTGCCGGCACCGAACGCATCGAAAACCATTTGCGTACCCTGTTCCCCGAGACCACGATCAGCCGCATCGATCGCGACACCACGCGGCGCAAGGGCAGTCTGCAGGAAAAACTGGCCGATGCGCACAGCGGTGAAAGCGGTATTCTGGTCGGCACCCAGATGCTCGCCAAGGGCCATGACTTTCCCAACCTGACCCTGGTGGCGGTGCTCGATGCTGACCAGTCCTTGCACAGCACCGATTTTCGTGCGGCCGAACACCTGGCGCAGTTGATTATCCAGGTCGCGGGGCGTGCCGGGCGCGCGGAAAAGCCCGGCGAGGTCATCGTCCAGACCCACCATCCCGACCACCCCTTGTTGCAAACCCTGTTGCACCATGGCTATGAAGGTTTTGCCGAAGCCGCGCTGGCAGAACGCGAACAGGCTGCGCTGGCGCCGTTCAGCCACCTGGTGATGCTGCGTTGCGAAGCAGTGAAACAGCAGGCCGGTGACAACTTCATGCGCGCGGCGCGCGAACTGCTCGGCACCATGGACACTAGCGGACTGTCTATTTTTGGCCCGGTGAAAGCACCGATGGAACGCCGCGCCGGGCGGTTTCGCAGCCAGATCATGCTACAGGCCAGCGATCGCAAACCGCTGCACCGGGTGTTGCAGTACTGGCTGCCGCAGCTGCAGGCACTGAAACAGGCGCGTGCAGTACGCTGGTCGCTGGATGTGGATCCGTACGACACATACTGAGAAGCAATGAATAATTAATAATGGATAATGAACAAAGTAAAAAAACGGCTCAAATCCTGGTCTGGTTCTGGTTTTCCATTATTCATTATTAATTTTTCATTATTCATTGCCGTTTGTTCGCTGTTAAACTCACGCCCCTGACTTGCAAGCCGTAAATAGCAAATCCTTTGAAAACCAGAATAGAAAACCTGCTAGCGCAGTCCATCACCCAGTTACAGCACGAAGGCGTGCTCGGCAGCGAAATCTCGCCTTCGATCGTGGTCACCCGCAGCCGTGATCTCAGCCATGGTGATTTCGCCTGCAACATCGCGATGGCGCTGGCCAAACCGGCGGGCATGGCGCCGCGCGCGCTGGCCGAAAAAATTGTCGCCGCCCTGCCTGCGGATAAAGCCGTGGCAAAAACCGAAATTGCCGGTCCGGGCTTTATCAATTTTTACCTGACCAGCGATACCGCACTCGATATCATCCGCGAGATTCTGGAACAGGGCGAACGCTTTGGCCGCTCCGAAGTCGGCAAGGGTGAAAAAATCCAGCTCGAATTTGTCTCCGCCAATCCCACCGGCCCTTTGCACGTCGGTCACGGTCGTGGTGCTGCTTACGGCGCTACCGTGGCTTCGTTGATGCGCGCGGTCGGTTTTGATGTCGACTGCGAATATTATGTCAACGATGCCGGCCGCCAGATGAATATTCTCGCGGTCAGTGTCTGGCTGCGCTATCTGCAGGAAAACGGCATCGAGATCACCTTTTCCGAGCAATGGCTACAAAAGCGAAAACTATATTTACGATATCGCGCGCAGCCTGAAACAGGAGCACGGCGATGCCCTGGTACGCGATGCCAGAACCGTGATGGATGGCATCCCGCCGGACGAACCCGACGGTGGCGACAAGGACGAACACATCGATGCACTGATTGAACGCGCACGCGGACTGTTGGCCTCCGACTACGGCACGGTATTCGATGCCGGGCTGGACGCCATTCTCGATGACATCCGCGAAGACCTCGAAGAATTTGGTGTGCATTACGAAAACTGGTACTCGGAGCAGTCACTCGCCGAACGTGGTCTGATCGACAAGGCCATCAAGCAACTGCAAGACCACGGACAGCTTTACGAAAAACAAGGAGCACTGTGGTTCCGATCGACCGATTTCGGCGACGAAAAAGACCGTGTCGTGGTACGCGACAATGGGCAGGTGACCTATTTTGCATCCGACATCGCTTATCATCTCGACAAGTTCGAGCGCGGTTATGATCGCCTGATCAATATCTGGGGTGCGGACCATCACGGTTATGTGAAACGTGTGAAATCCGCAATGCACGCACTCGGCAAGGACGACAGCAAGATCGATATTCTGCTGGTGCAGTTTGCCATTTTGTACCGTGGCGCGGAACGCATCCAGATGTCGACACGCTCGGGCTCCTTTGTCACCCTGCGCGAATTACGCGAAGAAGTGGGCAAGGATGCGGCGCGATTCTTTTACGTGATGCGCAAATGCGAACAGCACATGGATTTCGATCTTGATCTGGCAAAATCGCAGAGCAATGACAATCCGGTGTATTACATTCAGTATGCACACGCGCGTGTTTGCAGCGTGATGCGACAGCTTGCAGAAAAAAACCTGGTGCACGATGTCGCCAGCAGGCAATGCAAATCTTGAATTGCTAACTGAAACACACGAAAACGAACTGATCACCAGGCTGGCCGCATATCCAGACACGCTGGAAAAAGCTGCGGTCAATGCCGAACCACACGCGCTGGCGCATTATTGTCGCGATCTCGCCAATGCATTTCACAGTTATTACAATGCGCACGCATTTATTGTCGATGACAGCAAACTGCGTGATGCGCGACTGAACCTGATCAACGCTACGCGTCAGGTATTATGCAATGGACTTGAACTACTCGGCGTTAGCGCGCCTGAGAGCATGTAATGCCATCCGATTACAAAGGCCGCGGTAATGGTCGTGAAAAAAAACCGATGCCGGGGTTTCTCTGGTTTGTTTCCGGTCTTGCGCTGGGTCTGTTTGTAACCCTGATTGTGTATCTCTCAAAACAGCCGGACAATCACCCCTCTTTTGGTACAGCAGTACAGCAGGAGCTGAACAAGCTGCACACAACCACCAGTGCCAAAACAGAAGAAAAGCCTGATCATAAAAAACCAGACGACAAAAAAACCAAAAAACCCAAGTTCAATTTCTACACGATCCTGCCCGAACTGGAAGTACTGATCCCGGATTCCGAAACCACGATGCCGGGAAAAAACAAAGGCTCTGCTGATAGCAGTGCCACGACGGCCAAAAAACAATATATTCTGCAGGTCAGTTCATTACGCAACCCGGATGACGCTGAAAAATTCAAGGCCAGGCTGGCACTGCTGGGCTTTGAAGCCAGCATCCAGAAAGTCTCGGTTAGCGGTGAGAACTGGTATCGTGTACGTGTCGGACCATTTCGCAGCACGACCGAGATGTACCGCAATCTTGATGCTCTGCATCGCCACGACATTGAAGCCATGGCGATGGAATTGAAATAAGCCCGTGATTTTGCACAGCGGTTATTCAGGGCGGTTTTAATAAGAGAAACTCACGAGATTTTAAGTTATGCTTGGCGGCAGCAACAGCTGTTCCCGCACAGTCGTCTTCATGGAGAATATTGCGTGCGTATATTCTGTATCTCATTCCTGCTAGTCATGCTGAGCGCCTGCTCTTTCAACAAGATGCTGGTCAGCGCCTCGACCCCAATGATTGCAGGCGGCATAGACGCGCTCAATCGCGAAACCGACCTTCAGCTTGCAGAGCAGTCGATTCCCGCCAACATCGAAATGCTCGAGGGCATGATCAATATTGATCCAGGCAATGTCAAACTGCATACTTATGCAGCGCAGGCCTATTACGGTCTGGCGTTTGGATTTAATGAAGACACTAACCCGCAACGCGCCGCATCGTTTTATGCTCGCGGACTAAATCATGGTCTCAAGGCGCTGGAGCTCGAAGGGGCACATAATCTAAGAACCACACCCATCGCCGATTTTGAAAAACAGGTCAGCAAAATGACCAAAAGCGATGTGCCCGCCATGTTCTGGACCGCAAGCAACTGGGCGAAATGGATCGATATGCATCGTGATAGCGCTGCCAGCCTGGCACAACTGCCCCGCCCTACCGCTTTGATGCAACGCGTTCTCGATCTGGAAGAAGATTATTATTATGGTGGCGCAGACATGTACTTCGGCGTGTACTACGGCAGTCGTTCTCCCGTACTCGGCGGCAATTTCAAAAAATCACGTGAATTTTTTGACCGCGCACGCGCGGTCACTCACAATAAATTATTGATGCCCGATTTATTGCAGGCGCAATACCTGGCACACCAGCAACTCGACCACGATGATTTTGTTAAACGACTCACCCGAATTGTAAATGCGCCCGATGATCTTTACCCTGAACTGGCGCTGATCAATAAAATCGCAAAACGCAAGGCTGCGCATTTACTCAAAAGCTGGAAGGAAAGTGAATGGTTTTAAGACTGCTCCTGTTCTGCTGCTTACTGTTTTCACTGCAATCTGTTAGCGCCAAAACCTATACTCTTAAATTCGCTACGCTGATGCCCACGGGTACGGCCTGGTCAAAAATTCTCGATAACTGGGTCAAAGAAGTCGAGACCAGAAGCCAGGGGCGCATCAAAATAAAAATGTACTCCGGTGGCGTCATGGGTGACGAACCCGATGTATTGCGCAAAATTCGCCTGAATGAATTGCAGGGTGGCATGTTCACCGGCTACGGCATCGGTCGAATCTATTCTTCAGCGCGCGTGCTCGAAATACCTTTTTTGTTCAGAAATACCGACGAATCGGATTATGTACGCGACCAGTTAATGCCCGACATCAAACGGGGTTTCCGTAAAAATGGTTTTGAGTTGCTGGGCTGGCCCGAAATCGGCTTTATTCGTATTTTTTCCAAACACAAAATAGAATCCATTGACGATGTTCGTAAGAGCCGTATCTGGCTATGGCAGGGTGACCCGCTGGGTGAAGCTTTTTTTGACGCTGCGGATATTTCACCAGTACCGCTTTCAATTATTGATGTGTATGCACAGCTATCATCCGCGCATAGCAGCATCGACACGGTATACATCTCAACCTTCGGCGCGATTGCACTGCAATGGTATAGCAAGCTGAATTACGCCACCAAAATTCCTTTTACCAATGGCATCGGCGGGCTGGTTGTCAGCAACCGTTTTTTCGACAAACTGCCGCCTGATTTGCAACAGATGTTAAGAGACACGGGTAAGCGCGCGAGCGACCGGATCCGCGATGACGCACGCATACAAAATCGGAAAAGCATCGCGATACTGAAACAAAACGGTATCCAGTTTCTCTGGGACTGGAACCAGACCGATCTGAAGCAGTTATACGACATCCGTGATCGCGCCGCGGCGTATCTCGTCAAAAGCAATTACATTTCTGCGGACTTTTTTAATCGCGCACGCCAGCTGGTCAGCGATTATCGCAGGCAACATCCGGCCGACAAGAAATAACGCCAGGTATGCGCTGGTTACACGCTGTCGAACGTACCCTGATCCGAATAGAAAGCCTGTTTGCTGCTGGCAGCCTGCTGTTGCTGCTCGCGCTTATGCTGTTACAAATTGTGTTGCGTGATTTTTTTGATTTCGGTTATCCGGAAATCGAAGTCATCACGCGCAATCTGCTGGTGATGTGTGGCATGTTCGGAGCGGTGCTGGCCACGTCCAGAATGCGCCACATCAAAATCGATGCACTAACACCTTTATTATCTGAACGTCAGCTGTCTTTACTGCGCTTTCCTGTTGCGGTGTTTTCCGCGATTGTCTGCGCGGTCATGTGTTATTACGCGGTGCAGTTTTGCCTTGACGAGTGGCGGTACGAACCAGTCAACGAACGCTGGGCCCTGCCTTTTACCCTGATGTACCCGCTGGGCTTTGCGCTGCTGAGTTTTCATTTCATCATGTTGTGCTTCAGGCCGAAAACATCGTGATGCTGCTCGCTGTTTTTTTGCTGATCATTATTGCCCTGCTCGGCGCGCCGCTGTTTACCGTGCTCGCGGCAGGCGGCGTACTGACAAGTTTTGCCAGCGATATCACGCCGAACATTCTGATCGTGGAAATGAACCGGCTGGCGAGCTCACCCAGCATGCTCGCGATTCCGCTGTTCACTTTCGCCGGGGTGCTGATGTCCGGTGGCGGCGCGCCACAGCGTCTCGCCTCTTTTTACCGTGCAGCACTGGGCTGGTTGCCCGGCGGTATTGCAATTGCGGCACTGTCTGCCTGTGCCTTTTTTACTGCCTTTTCCGGTGCTTCGGGTGTCACCATTCTCGCGCTCGGCGGCCTGTTTTATCCCATCCTGAAAAGCGAAGGCTATGGTGAAAACTTCAGTCTCGGTCTGCTCACCACCTCGGGTTCACTGGGCCTGTTGTTCCCACCCAGCCTGGCGATCCTGGTCTACGGTATCGTCGCAGGTGTTGGCATCGACCAGATGTTTTATGCCGGCATTGTGCCCGGCCTGGTACTGCTACTGATTCTTGCCAGCTACAGCATGTTGCGCGGCGGACAGGCCAAAGCCATTCGCCACCCGTTTGAACTAAAAAAATTAATCAGCGCCACGCACGGCGCGATATGGGACCTGTTTTTACCGGTCGGTATCGTCTGGGGTATTTTCGGTGGTTATGTTTCTATCGTCGAAGCGGCTGCGGTCACCGCGGCCTACGTGTTGTTTGTTGAAACGGTGGTTTACAGAGAGATCAAACTCGATAACCAGCTCTACTCTCTGTGTATACAAACCTGCATTCTGGTCGGCAGCCTGCTGATCATTCTGCTGGTGGCACTGGGTCTGACCAATCTTCTGATCGATGCCCAGTTGCCGATGAAATTGCTGGCATTGATCGAAACCCACATTTCCAGCAAGCTGCAGTTTTTATTGATACTGAATTTATTTCTGCTGCTGGTCGGCGCGATGATGGATATCTTTTCCGCCATCATCGTCGTGGTGCCTTTGATACTGCCGCTGGCAACCCGCTACGGTATTGATCCGATACACCTGGGCGTGATTTTTCTTGCTAACCTGGAAATCGGTTATTCGACACCCCCTGTCGGCATTAATCTGTTCATCGCCAGCCAGCGTTTTGGCAAATCGGTGGTGACACTATTCAGATCCACCCTGCCATTTTTAAGCCTGATGATTATCTGGCTATTGCTGATTACCTACATCCCTGAACTATCATTATGGTGGCGACACAATTAAACCTGCTCTAAATCAGCCTCAATCACATTATTCTTTAATAATGTAAGTCTTATATACGAATGATGATGATGCAATTAAGAGCTCGAGGCGGTAATCTTGTCGCATGCATCATCAAGGAGAACCGTAATGACCGACAAGCCCTGGCTGAAAAGTTATCCGGCAGGTATGCCCGCAGAAATTTCACTGGAGGAGTTTTCGTCGGTCGGCGATATTTTCGACACGCATGTAAAAAAATTCGCCGAACGCCCGGCCTATTGCAATTTCGGAACCACCATTAGCTACGCCGAACTCGATAACTACACTGCACAGCTGGGCGCGTATCTCAAAAACGAACTCAAGCTCGAAAAAGGCGACCGCGTTGCGGTGATGATGCCGAATCTGTTGCAGGACCCGATTTCGATTTTTGCAATCCTGCGTGCCGGCCTGGTCGTGGTGAACACCAATCCACTGTACACCGCGCGCGAACTTAAACACCAGCTCAAGGACTCTGGCGCCAAAGCCATTATCATTGTCGATAATTTCTGCCATGTATTGCAGCAGGTCATCGCCGACACCGAAATCAAACATGTCATCACCACCAAAATGGGAGACCTGATTAAATTCCCCAAAAGCCTCGCCATCAACCTTGTCGTCAAGTACATCAAAAAAATGGTGCCCGCCTATTCCTTACCTGGCTCGGTCAACTTCAAGCAGGCGCTCGAGCTCGGTGCACAACACGATTTCAAAAGCTCTTCCTGCAACCACAATGATATCGCTTTCCTGCAATATACCGGCGGCACCACCGGTGTCGCCAAAGGCGCTGTACTCACGCACAGAAATATGGTGGCGAATATGCTGCAGGCCTCTATATGGATCAAAGATGCGGTTGGCACTGAACCGGGAACCATCATTACCGCATTACCGCTGTATCATATTTTTTCGCTCACCGCGAACTGCCTGACCTTCATGAAATACGGCTGGCTAAACCATCTCATCACCAACCCGCGCGATATCAATGGTTTTGTCAAAGAACTCAAACATACAAAATTTGATGCCATGACCGGTGTCAATACGCTGTTCAATCATCTGCTCAACCACCCCGAGTTTAAAAACATCGATTTCTCTACCTACCGTGTCACCCTCGGTGGCGGCATGGCGGTGCAGCGCGTGGTAGCACAACGCTGGAAAGAAATCACCGGCACCACGCTGGTCGAAGCCTACGGCCTCACCGAAACCTCACCCGCTGCCTGTATCAACCCGATGAACCTGGAAGAATACAACGGCAAGATCGGCCTGCCGATTTCGTCTACCGAAGTTTCGATCCAGGATAGTGACTGGAACCCGTTGCCGTTAGGCGAAACCGGTGAAATCTGCATCCGCGGCCCGCAGGTCATGCGGGAATACTGGCGACGACCCAAAGAAACTTCCAATGTACTCAGCAATGATGGCTGGTTGCACACAGGGGATGTCGGTTTCATGGATGAAGACGGCTATGTACAGATCGTCGATCGTATGAAAGACATGATCCTGGTCTCCGGGTTTAACGTGTACCCCAACGAAGTCGAAGCCTACATTGCCGAACACCCCGGTGTCGCCGAAGTGGGCGTGATTGGTATACCCGATCCTTCCGTCGGTGAGCTGGTGATGGCTGTGGTTGTCAAAAAAGATCCGGCGCTTACCGAGAGCACGTTAAAAACTTTCTGCCACGAAGGGCTGACGAATTACAAAGTGCCGAGACGGTTTGTTTTTGTTGATGAATTACCCAAGACCAATGTGGGCAAGATACTGCGGCGTGAGTTGCGGGATAAATATGCGAATGCTTGATATAACGCTAGAAGCTTAAGGCGAAACCACAGAGACGCAGAGGACGGGGAGAAAAACTTTTTGATGGTAACAGATATACGCCTGGCAGAGTAATCAATTTTTAGTGTATCAATATTAATTAAATGGAGAGCGTCATGTTTGATCTTCACTCTTTCAAATCAACTATTGCATCGAATTGCAAGATTATATGCTCATCTTGGCAGGTGATCTTAGACTTTCGTAGTGAGTCACTTATGTGAGGCCTGAAATATGAAGATTCGACAGCATAGACTTTGTAGCGAATTTCCTGTCGGCACATAAACCATATGTGCACGTATTAAATTATGAGAAATTGAGAGCTTCACTGAATTGAGCTATATTATTCATATGGCACAATGCAAATAAATTGGCATATTGGCACCATGACAGAATATAATAATCAATACCCATATAGTTTTTGAAATCAGCCCAGCATTTTGGTAGCACCTATTAGAAGTTATAAGTCACTCTCTGATTGAGCAGATTATTTTGATCACCTCGCACTTAAAATCTAGTAGAGCTACAGAATAATAAGGGAAATAATGGCCAAGTATTGACAAGATTCTGATCGCTACAGAATATTCTGCCTGAATGTGCAGAGATCATTAAATATCATAGCGATTAGTCATTGGGCAGCAATGTTAAGTAAACGCAGGTGCTGCCTTCAACAATCGTCTTAACTAGTTCAAGATATTGCAGCCAGTCATTAACGCACTCATTACTACACAGCGAAAATAGGAGGCTGCCATGAGTACTATTGAAATTCATTGCTTTGGGTGGCAGCACATTAAGCCGTGACACAGCGATGACATATGAACCAGCAGCTAATATCGCTGACGTGATTATTGTCAAGCACTTGAGCGTGCATGATTAACTGGAACATGTTGCCGATACTTCGAAGCTCTCCGACCGCAAAATCAGCAATAGAAACAGGCCATTAACTCATTGCTATCGCGTAAAACATTGATCATCAAATGTCCGAGCACTTAAATCAGCACTATTGGATGGTCTCTGATTCGCAAGATAGTGTTGGCGAATAATAAACGCAGATCTGATCTTTCGTGGAATGGAATTCCAAAGCACGACCGTAGACCGCTATGCAAATGCGTTGATCAAAGCGCATTCATGGAAAAGTTCTGAGCAGATAAGCAGCATTAGAAAGGCATTTATTGCTTTCAGAGTTAAAAAGCTCGCTTATTATACGATGGGTTAGCATACGAGCTACTTACTAAAAATCGATAGGGTCAGACTCGATTGATTAAACATAGGAGACATCCTGATGCGTAAAAGAATTATCAATTTAGATGAGAAGCAAAAGATTGATTCTGATCAGGAATGGCTGGATATCGAGAAGATTGCGGTCGTTGAAGTCACCTCAGAGGAAGAAGCATTTCCAGTCGAGTCTGCACTGCTGCCTGGCAAAGGCTCGGGATGGCGTGCCTCTGCTCAGGGAAAACAGACGATCAGGCTTGTGTTCGATAATCCTCAGAAGCTGCAGTGGATCAGCTTGAAGTTTGAAGAATTAGAGATTGAACGTACGCAGGAATATGTGTTGCGCTGGTCTGCGGACGGTGGTCAATCGTACCGGGAAATTGTAAGACAGCAATGGAACTTCAACCCTGAAGACACAACCTGTGAAGTTGAAGAATATCAGGTAGACCTTCCGGCAGTCACTGTTCTTGAGTTGAGCATCAATCCAGACATAAGTAATAGCAGCGCCTTCGCCTCTTTAAAAGAGTTACGGATAAGTTAAGGTTTGAATTCAAGCCCCTGACTCCAGTCCGCGAACATTAGGCCCACGACTACAATGTTCGTCAAGGAACTATGACAATGAAATACGTCGAGATAACCACCGATGCTGATAGTTCTGATGTTGTCGCGGCCATCGCTGAGAAAGCAAATGCAATGGATTTCAGGCTCGGCGTCGTGGGCAAAGATGGCATGCAACAGATGCGGATGCTGATCAATGATGACCATCTTCAACTGGCTCTCGACACTCTGCAAACCGTGCTGGGCGCTCATCCCACTACTCACATCGTAGTATTATCCGTTGAGGCGTCCTTGCCCAAGCTGGTTGAGGAGGAAGAAAATAAAGAAGACTCTGCAACGGCTGCGCGAGAACTGCTTTATGAAGATGTTCAGAAAGGCGCACGGCTTGATTTGAATTTTTACCTGCTGGTGGTGTTGTCCACCATCGTGGCCACCATCGGGCTTATCGAGAACAACATTGCCGTCGTGATTGGTGCAATGGTTATCACGCCCCTGCTGGGGCCGAATCTTGCGTTAAGCCTTGGCACCGCCCTGGGCGATGCTGCCTTGATGCGGAAATCGGCCCATACCCTTTTCGTTGGCATTTTGCTGGCCGTCGCATTGTCAGCGGTCTTTGGCGCGCTTTGGCCATCACCTCTGACCAGCCATGAACTCATGTCGCGAACCCACGCCTCCCTCGACTCCATTTTGCTGGCACTTGCGTCAGGTGCAGCGGCGGCACTGTCGTTGACTACAGGTCTATCAGGGATACTGGTAGGCGTAATGGTCGCCGTGGCATTACTGCCGCCTGCCGCGACGCTGGGGATTATGCTCGGAGATGGAAACCCGGCGCTTGCGATGGGCGCGGGTCTGCTGCTTGCGATAAACGTTGTATGCGTCAACCTGGCAAGCAAGATTGTTTTCTTTTTAAAGGGTATTCATCCGCGCACCTGGCTGGAAAAAGAAAAAGCAAAGCGAGCAATGCTTCGATACGTCGTGGGCTGGATTGTTACATTGCTGATCCTCATGTTACTCATGTATGCGCATGGTTTTTAACAATCGAATCGATACCATCCTCGATTAACTATGCACAACGAACTAGACATTTTTGAAAACAACAAGGAACACCTGGACGACTTCATTCGCCTGAACGAAGAATGGATTAGCACTTATTTCGAAATTGAAGACATCGACCGCCAGCTCGCCGCCAATCCGCAGAAAGTGATCGATGATGGCGGTTATATTTTTAGTCTGGCGCTGGATAACGAAGTGGTTGGTGTCTGCGCCCTGTTCAATCATGGCAATGATATTTACGAGCTGGCAAGAATGGCGGTATCGCCCGACCATCAGGGCAAGGGCTATGGCAAACAACTCATTCAGGTGTGTTTAGAAAAAACCCGGGAGCTGCACGCGAAAAAAGTATTTCTGGTTTCCAACACAAAACTGGATGTCGCCATTGCCCTGTATACAAAGTGCGGTTTTAAAACTATTGCTACCGGGCAACATCCAGTCTATTCAAGAGCGAACATAACCATGGCGCTCGATATTTCTTAACCTGAACCGCAGTGGTGTACTTATGTCTGCGAGGGACGTTTCTGAAGCTTGCGTTGCAACGAGCGCCGATGCATCTTGAGTGTGCGCGCCGCCGCCGAAATATTTCCGTCGTGCTGCATCAAAACGCGTTGAATGTGTTCCCACTCCAGTCTGCGCACTGACATCGGTTTGGTGGCCAGTGCCGCGTCCGCATCACCCTGATCGCGCTCCAGCGCTTGCACAATTTCATCGGGTTCAACCGGTTTGGTGAGATAGTGCACAGCACCCAGCTTGATTGCCTCCACTGCAGTGGCAATACTGGCATAACCGGTGAGTACCACGATGCGCATTCCCGGATCATCTTTCGCCAGCCGTTCAACCAGCGACAGTCCCGATGTTTGTCCCAGGCGAAGATCGACCAGTGCATACTCGGGCGAAAATTCATCAGCGGCCTGAAGCGCGGCGACCTCATCGCTCGCGCACACCACGCTGTAACCACGACGTTGCATCGCACGCTGCAAGGCATCGCTGAAGCCGGCATCATCATCGACGATGAGCAGGGTGCCTTCTGTTTCATCGATCGGCATCACCTTGCTCATGACACACTCGTCGCCAGTTGTGTGCAGGGCAATAGCACCCGGGTGCAGCAACCGCCGCCATCACGATCGGACAAAGTCACCGAACCGCCGAAGCGAGCGATAATCGCGTGCGCCAGAAACAGACCTAAGCCCAAGTCCTTCCGGTTTCTCTGTGTAGGGTGCCTTACCAACATGCTGTCGGGCTTCATCGGTGATGCCTGGCCCACGGTCACGAATTTCCATGACCAGTTCGCGCGTATCCCAGTACGCGTCCCATTCCACAATACGCGGTGACACCTCTGCGGCATTATCCAGCACATTTGCAATCGCCTGGCTCAGTGTTCGGTCCACCAGAATCGCAGGCGCAGGCTGTACCCCGGCCCACTGCGTCTGCACACACTTGTCCGGATTGGCCTGCTGCCAGTCGGCAAAAAGACTGTCGAGATAACCGTCCACGGCCATGGCGCCACCCCCCACCAGGCGCACCCCACCCGAGGATACGGCGAGCGTCGACAGCGCCGACTTACATCGACTGATCTGCTCGTGTAACACACTCAGCCGATCGCGCAGCACCGGCTCGTTGTCGCCATATTCTTCTGTCAGTTCTGCGGTAATCAGCGCCATGGTTCCCAGCGGTGTACCCAGCTCGTGCGCGGTGCTGGCCGCAAAGGTACCCAGTTCCACCAGCTGGGCATCGCGCAGGGAGTGTTCACGGGCAAGCGCGAGCGCGCGGTCCTGCTGTCGCAGGGCTTTTCCCATGCCAACGACGAAATAGGCGATGATCCCGGCGCTGAGCACGAAGCCCAGCCACATGCCGATCACGTGCATACCAAACTGACTCATATCCATATGCATATGCGGCAGCGGCACGTAACTGTGCATCAACAAGCTGTAACTAAAAATAGTGATCGCCGCCAGCGCCCAGGTAGCAGCACTGGTAAGCACGGTGGCAGAGATAATCAGAGGTATCAAAAATAATGACACGAAGGGATTGGTTGCGCCCCCGGCGAAATACAGCAGGCCGGACAAAGCCAGCACATCAACCAGCAACTGCGCAAAAAAAACCGGGTGACTCACCTGCCAGCTCTGGTGCAGATGCCACCAGGTGAAACGCATTGAACACAATGACGGCACCGATAATACTGGCAATATCGGCCAACGGTAGCGGTATCTTCAGAATCATCACGACGACTGCAACAGTGACGATCTGTCCCACGATGGCGACATTACGTAACATAAATAACCGGTGCAGATCAGCCTTCTCTGGAACATGTGCTTGCGTGCGATACGCGTCTGGCATGTGATAGACCTCTTATATATGTATCCCTCGACAAGGTGCATGCAAAGTTTCTGCGCGAACCCGCGGTGATAAATCAGTCACGGCTTAGAGCCTGGCGGCTGGGAACCGCCATTCTAGCGCATTGTTCACTATCGGTTACAGGCGCCCGGGGTCCAGAACCGTGCGACATAATGTCGCATTTTCATCAAGGTTTTCAGTTGCTAAGCTGCCGCCTCGACGCAATCAAAGATCAGGTATGACAGGACTGTGGCTCGCGCCAGCTCATCGCAGATGAATCTGAACGAGACGCCTCCATGCGCACGGCACATTATTTTTTTATCCTG
This sequence comes from uncultured Gammaproteobacteria bacterium, assembly GCA_963721085.1. Classification (GTDB taxonomy): domain Bacteria; phylum Pseudomonadota; class Gammaproteobacteria; order SZUA-229; family SZUA-229; genus JASBSR01. The sequence continues at coordinate 77,430 of CAVRHW010000015.1, read as the reverse complement.
GAGGTTATGTACTGATGTTATCCAAGCACACCCTTGCACTGCTCACCGCAGGCGCGCTGCTGTTACCCGGCGGATCTGCGCTGGCATGTGCGACCTGCGGCTGCACCCTGAGTACCGATGCAGCGACAGGATATTCCACACAGACCGGCTGGCGCCTGAACCTGCAATACGACTATATCAATCAGGATCAGTTACGCCACGACACCGGCACAGCTTCGGTCGTACCTGTGGGGAACGAGCTTGAACATCAAACAAAAAATCACTACACGACCACCAGCCTGAGCTATGCCCCGAATCGAAGCTGGAGCGTCAGTCTGCAAATCCCTTATGTCATCCGCGATCACAGCACCTACGGTGAATACGATCCTGCCGCAACGCCGGAACTGTCGAGTTCAAGCAGTTCCAGTCTGGGCGATATAAAACTGATCGGTAATTATCAGGGATTTCTGCCGACCCATAATCTGGGTATTCAGCTGGGCATCAAATTCGCCAGCGGGCAGTATGGCGATGCGGTGAATTTCAGCTCCGGACCCGCTGCGGGCGATGCACTGGATACCAGTCTGCAACCAGGCACCGGCAGCACCGATTTGATTCTGGGCGCTTATTATTACCGCGCACTGAGCCAGGATTTCGATGGCTTCGCGCATATCAACTACCAGTTTTCGGTGGCCAGTCGATTCGATTATCGCCCCGGCAATTATTTTAATCTGAGCAGTGGCGTACGCTATATCACGCAGACCCGCTGGGTGCCGCAGCTACAGTTCAATCTGAGCAATCGAAGCCAGGATTCGGGCAGCAATGCCGATGTCGATAACTCGGGCGGCACCTTTCTCTACCTGAGCCCGGGCCTGTCCTTTCTCGGCACAAAGGACACACAGCTGTATGGCTTTGTACAGATTCCTGTATATCAAAATCTGACCGGCTGGCAACTGGCGCCGCGCTGGACCGCCACCCTGGGTTTGTCCCATGCGTTCTAGCATTGCGCTGTGGCATTGCGGGTTAAACACGCTGCTTGCCGGCTGCGTGGTCCTGGCTCTGTTGTTCGCGGCACCACTGGCGCGCGCTAACGAACTTCAGCTCGGACAACGCCGCACCACCCGCCACGCTGGTCACGCTGGACGGCCACAGCATCAGCACCCGGGCATTGCACGGACACACGGTCATCCTCACCTTCTGGGCGACCTGGTGCGAACCCTGTCAGCAGGAGCTGCCGATTCTGTCGCGTTACGCCGCAGCTCACCGCGATCAGGGTCTCGAAGTACTGGGGTTTAGCCTGGACGACAGCGATGGCCTGGACAAGGTCAGGGCCATTGCGCAGCAACTGCACTTTCCTGTGGGCTTGCTGGATCGCTCGACCGCCACCGGCTATGGCCGTATGTGGCGTATCCCGGTGAGTTTCGTCATCGACCGCGACGGCATCCTGCGTTACGACGGCTGGAAAGCCGAGCAACCCGCATGGAATGAAGCCAGACTTAAAGCCGTGGTCGATCCGCTGCTGATACACAGCAACAGCTCCGCAGCCAGACCAGACATCGCAGAAAAAACCGATACGCCCTTAAATTAAATCACAGGGTCAACGGCAAACTTCGATGCCGTTTTCCAGTGGCGGCAAATACTGCATTGGCAACTGCGGGCGCAACCGAAGGCGTGCCCGGTTCGCCATACCCGCCCGGGCTTTCGTTGTTTTCGATTATCACCACTTCGATCTCGGGTATCTCGCTCATTAACAATACCGGGTAATCGTTGAAGTTGCTTTCGACCACAGCACCATCGCTGAAATTGATCCTGCCTTTGAGCGCAGCGGTCAGTCCGAAGATAATCGCGCTTTGCATTTGCCGCTTGATGATTTCGGGATTGACGTACAGCCCGCAATCCACCACACATGCAATCCGGTCTACCTTGAAGCCATCGGCGGTTGCCGAGACTTCGGCGACTTCTGCAACATAGCTGCCAAAACAGTTTGTCAGTGCAATGCCGCGCCCGCGTTTTTTGCCGATCGGTTTATCCCAGTGCGCCGTTTTCGCAACCGTGTCGAGCACCTTCAGTGCACGCGGCGAATCCTTGAGCAGATGACGACGGTACTGGTAAGGATCTTTACCTGCATGGTGCGCCAGTTCGTCGAGCGCGCTTTCCAGGAAAAAACAGTTCAACGAGTTTCCGACCGAACGCCAGAAACCCACCGGCACGCCATTATCAATCTGCACCACGTCGGTAAGCTGGTTCGCTGATATTGTAAGGTGTTTCGGCTGCGCCTTCGGTCATGGTTCGGTCGGGCTTGTCGTGCAGCCACTGCGGCGCATAGCGTTGCAGTATCGATGAAGTGCATACCCGGTTTTTCCACGTCAGCGGATAACCTTCGTGATCCACTGCAATTTCGAACGCGCTGGCAGCCGCTGGCCGGTAGACATCATGCTGCATATCTTCTTCGCGTGACCAGATCAGTTTCACCGGCGCTTCCACCGCTTCGGAAACGAGTACCGCCTGCGCCACGAAATCCGTTTCGGCGCGACGCCCAAAACCGCCTCCCAGATAAGTAGTGTGCAGTTTCACCTGGTCCGGTTGCAGACCGGTGAGCTCTACCGCTTTCTGCACCGAGCGCGACTGCGATTGTGTCGGTAACCAGAGTTCGCAGGATTTATCGGTGACGTGCGCGGTGGCATTCATCGGCTCCATGGTGGCGTGCGCCAGATAAGGCGCGCTGTACTTCATGCGGTAAGTGTTCTTTGCCGACTTGCCAGCCGCCAGGTCACCTTTACTGATATGCAATGCGCGCATTTTTATCGTCTGACAGCCCATCCTGCAGCTGCTTTTCGATAGCCGCGGTATCTTTGCCGCGGGTTTTACCGCCCTTGAATTTGACCTCCAGCGCATCCATGCCTTTTTTGGCCTGCCAGTAATTTTTCGCCACCACCGCGATGCCATTATCGACCGGCACTACCGCCTTCACGCCAGGTACTTTTAGCGCGGCCTTTTCGTTGTAGGAAGCCACTTCACCGCCGAATGCGGGCGACTGTTTTACCGTTGCGATCAGCATGCCGGGCAGTACCACGTCCATGCCGAACTGCGCTTCGCCGCTGACCTTGGCCGGGGTATCTATGCGCTTTAAAGGTTTGCCGATGTAACGGTATTCGCTGCGGTCTTTCAGTTTCGGTTTTGCCGGTGGTTTCATGTCGAGGGTAGCGCTGACCAGCTTCCTGAAGTGCAGCTTCCTGCCGGACGGTTTGTGTATCGCGTAATTGTCCTGCGTGGTGCATTCGCTCGGTTTGACCTTCCACTGCTCTGCTGCCGAGGCCACCAGCATCTCGCGCAAGGTAGCGCCGACCACGCGTAACGGGACCCACCAGGCGCGCACCGAGGTACTGCCGCCGGTCGCCTGCATGCCGAACATCGGGTTATTGAATATGCGTTGTTGGGAGGGTTCAACGCCTGCAGCGTGTAATAATCTGCGCCGGCCTCATCGCACAGGATCATCGCCAGCGATGCCTGCGAACCCTGGCCCATTTCAGAACAGGGAATTACCAGTTTCACCAGGCCGGCCTGGTCCACCTGCAGCCAGGCGGCCACCGGGTAAGTCGCGTCTGCCTCGCCGACCTGCCGCGCCAGCGCCTTGTTGATCGTGGGCAGGGCAAAACCCAGCACCAGTCCGCCACCGGTGATGGCCCCGGTTTTCAGAAAATCACGACGACTCATGTTTTCGATTTTCATTTCGAGCCCTCCTTCATGCCTGCCGCCAGGTGAATGGCCTTGCGCAGCTCCGGATAGGTGCCACAACGGCAGATATTGGTCATCGACTGGTCGATCTGTTCATCGCTCGGCTTCGGGTGTTTGTTGAGCAGCGCGACCGCCGACAGAATCTGCCCCGACTGGCAGTATCCGCACTGCGGCACATCGGCATCGATCCAGGCCTGCTGCACCGGGTGCAGGCCGCCCGCGGTCTTCAGGCCCTCGATCGTCTGTATCGGCTTGCTGCCCACCGCGCTCACCGGCAACACACAGCTACGGGTCGGCGTTCCGTCCATCAGCACCGTGCAGGCGCCACACAGTCCGATGCCGCAACTGAACTTGGTACCATTCAAATGCAGTTCGTCCCGCAGCACCCACAGCAGAGGCGTGTCCGGTTCAACGTCCACGGTGTGGGGCTGGCCATTAATAGAAAGTGATATCTTGCTGGACATAAGTGAAGCCCTCGCAAATATGAGATGGTGGAGAAGCTAGATGATAATGAGTCAGCACAAAAATACAATGTGCCCAGTTCGCAAGCAGCGCGATTTCAAAATTGTATCGACTCCGCCAAATCCTGTATATTCAGGCGTCAATATAACGATGGAGCCCAGCTTCTAATGAAAAAACTAGTTCAGTTTACAGGCGTCGTGCTTTTGCTATCCTCTTTCGCCGTATCGGCTACTGATAATGACCCAAGACAGCTGGTGAAGTTTCCAGAAATGATGCAGCACCATATGCTGACCAGCATGCGCGATCACCTGGCCACACTCAATGCCATAATGGAAGATCTGGCGAACAACAAAATGGATGATGCTGCCGATATCGCCGAAAAGCGGCTTGGTATGAGTTCTCTGCCAAGTCATGATGCAAAGCACATGGCCGAATTTATGCCCAAAGGCATGCAGGAAGCGGGCACCAATATGCACAAAGCAGCCAGCCAGTTCGCATTAAAAGCACAGGAGGGTGATTTGCTGGCGGCCTATAAATCGCTTTCCAATCTCACCACGGCCTGCGTTGCCTGCCATTCGGCGTATCGGATTCGCTAAAAAGTTTCGCGCTGTACGGTTTTATACCCGATCTGTTGCCACCCATAACAAAGAAGCCGGCAGTGTTTGCCGGCTTCTTTGTCTATCATCGAAAGTAAATCAGGATTTACTTTTTCTTTGAAGGCAATGGCTTAAGCTCCAGCTCTTCCTTTGTTGCCTTGATAAAGCCATGCTTTGCGTAAATATCCTGGGCTTCGTCGGTAGCCAGGAAGGCGAGGAAACGCTCAGCATTTTTCGCATTGTGTGCCTTATCCAGAGCACCGATTGCATAAGCCACTTTGTCGCCCATATTATATGGAGCCGGAATATCTACACCTTCGATCTTGCGACCAATCTGGCGCTGATAAATAATTTCCGTGGTCCATACCAGGCCAACATCGGTCTTGCCAGCAAGCAGGCGCAGCGGTGTTTCACGATGATGCCGTGAAGTAAACCAGGTTTTGCCCTTGATCGCCCAGCAGCTCTTGCATTTTGCATTGCCAGTGACTTTTTCATAAATGCCGAGATCTTTCAGCATCTGCGATCCATAAAATTTAAAAATACCTTCGGTCAAAGGATTCGGCAGAGTGACCACAACATCATCGCGCGCCAGGTCCATTGGTCCCTTGATGTGCTTTGGGTTGCCTTCCAGCACTTCAAGCGCAAGCTTGTTATGTGTGTACACCATGTATTTATCCATCATCTTCATTTTGTGCAGCTTGTTAAGATGATTGACATTGACGCTGGCGAACAGATCTGGTGTTCTGGAAATTTTCTTACCAGCAATTTTGCCCTGCTTAAGAAGCTGGCCTTTAAGTATCTGGCCCGGTGGAATGGTTTCTACAAATATTTTTTTGATATCAGGATTCTTTTTCTGAAACGCGCCAATGAGGTCTTCCATAACCATGAACTGATTGCCTGCCAGGTACATTGACAGATCTGAATTGTATGAATCACTGATATTGCCGTAATCAATCTTGCCGTTTGCATAAAAAGTACGATGATCATGGCCCTTACCAACATCTTTGGCAGCTATGGCAGCAGTACTCATAACAGAGGTAGCAACGACTGCTGTAATCAAAGCCAGTGTACGGCTCTTTTTTATTATTCGAAGCATCTGGTTTTCTCCTTGGATTAACGATCGCCCATAAATATTAGGGCTCTCTGATTTAAGTCAGGCAAAGTCAACGATAAATAACGCGTGCATTACTACAACATGAAATACTGATGTTTACTTTCAACTACTCATAACGCAACTTTGCTGTTTACATATCACAATACAACTGCATTTCATGGCTAGTACAAAACGCAGTTGAAAACTCTATATGCGTATCAAGCGACTAGCCAACGCCAGATGAATATAACAGCTCATATCCCGGCGAGTAGACTCGGGCTAACCCTAGGTCATATGCATCTGGAGTATATCTATGACGAGACCCCCAGATCGAAAGCGCATTTCAGAAAAACCCCGGCCTGGTCGTCCGCGCCAGCGCCCACGGGCAGCCTGCTGTGGCGCCTGAATCAAAATAAATCACCCGATTTCCGTATATAATGTATACTTACCTGCTGATTTGAGAACCGCCGCAATAGCGCTGCCAGCCAACACCAGATACCCAATCCTGCTTGTCTACCACTGATTTAAAATCAACCCGTTATTCATGAAATCTATTTCGAGTACAAAACTGATCATCCTGGTATCAGCTTTGCTTATATTGTTTTACAACATCACTTTTTTTTCCAAAGTGATCGAAGTGTACCCTGCCGATGGCAAAAACATTGGTTTCCTGATATCGCTAGCTGTTTTGTTCGCGTGCATTACCACTGCGTTCTTTTCGCTAATCTGTTTCAGGCACAGTATCAAACCGGTGTTAATAGTAGTGCTCATCGCTTCAGCCGGTGCCGCCTACTTCATGGATACATATAATGTCGTTATCGACAGCACCATGATCGATAACATCATCAAAACAGATCCTGCCGAAGCCATGGATCTTTTCAGTTTACAATTTGTGCTGTATCTGTTGCTGCTTGGCATACTTCCATCTGTCGTAATCTACAAAACACGAATCAACTACCAGTTCTATAAAAGGTGAACTTTTATCGCGCCTTAAACTAGTTGCTGGAGCATGTGGCATTGCAGCGATCGCTATTTTTTTATTCAGTGACTTCTATGCCTCTTTTTTACGCGAACATAAGCCGCTCAGATATTATGAAAACCCTGTTTTTTATCTTTATTCAATAAATAAATACGTGTCCGAGCATTTTGCAACACCGCCCGGCGAACTTGTTCGGATCGCAGAAGACGCCACCCGGTCGCCAACGGACAAAAACAGAGAACTGATAATCTTTGTGGTCGGCGAAACCGCCCGTGCAGACCATTTCTCTCTCAATGGCTATAAACGAAAAACCAATCCCTATCTGGAAAAAAAGAATCTTGTCAGCTTCTCCAACTTCTGGTCCTGCGGCACATCCACCGCTTACTCACTGCCGTGTATTTTTTCCGGTGACGGCAGAGATAGACTTTGACAAATCAGATTCGCACAATACCGAAAATGTTCTTGATGTATTGCAGCGTGTTGGCGTCAATGTGCTCTGGCTGGACAATAATTCCGATTCCAAAGGCGTTGCATTGCGGGTACCGCATGTAAATTTCAGGACATCCGATAACAACCCGATCTGCAACCCGGAATGCCGGGATGTCGGGATGCTGCCCTATGTGCAGACCTATATTAATAATCACCCGACGGGTGACATTTTTATTGTACTGCATCAGATGGGCAACCACGGGCCGGCCTACTACAAACGATATCCTGATAATTTCAGGATATTCAAACCGGTGTGCGAGACCAACCAGCTTGAAGAATGCAGCACTCAAGAAATTGATAATGCTTATGATAACGCTATTTTATATACCGACTATTTTCTGTCCAGGACTATTGATCTGCTCGACAGCAATAAGAACAACTTCGAATCAACCCTGATCTATGTCAGTGACCACGGCGAGTCTCTGGGTGAAAAAGGCCTGTATCTACACGGCCTGCCTTATATCATCGCGCCTGATGTCCAGAAGCATGTACCTGCGATCATGTGGTTTAGTGATAGTTTTGGTCTTCGCCAGCAAGTGAATTACACAGAACTGAAAAAAAGACGAAATGAACACTTTAGTCATGATAATTTATTTCACACCATTCTTGGTCTGCTGGAAATTAAAACAACGGCATACGACAAGTCGCTTGATATAATTCATCGCCATGAAAATTAAACAAATCGCAGCCACGGCATTTCTGATCGCCTTTACGGTCCTGCTTTTCCACTGGACCAGCATCGACCTGTGGGTGCAGGATTTTTTTTACAACGCCGACTTGAAGCAGTGGCTTGTTGACAGAGACCAGGCACTACCGAAACTGATCCTTTACGATGGCATAAAACGCTTTTTTGTTATTTCGGTATTAGTGCTCGCGGTCGTAGTAGTCGCCTTCAGAAAGAACAGCGTTATTAAAGCTTATAAGCAAGGTTTAATGATAGTCATACTCTCGTGCCTGTTAGTGCCTCTTGTGGTCGGCGGACTGAAGGCAGTCACCAACACCCCCTGCCCAAAAGACATCACTCACTTTAATGGCCAACTGCCTTATGTCGGCGTACTGGATAGCTACCCGGCCGGCACCCGGCCGGCAGAAGAACAGCGCTGCTACCCTGCGGCACATGCCAGCGGTGGCTTTGCCTTGCTGTCTGTGTTTTTTCTGTTTAAAACCAGAAAAAACAAAATCATCGCGACCAGTCTGGCCATGACAACCGGGTGGGCCATCGGTCTTTACAAAATGCTCATCGGCGACCATTTCCTGAGTCACACCATTGTCAGTATGCTGCTCGCCTGGTTGATCATTTTAATTATTGCCGGGATCATCCAGTCAAAAAACTATTTCGCCAGCAAGCCATAAGGATGGCCTGCTGGCAGTTGATTTTTGCTGTTAGCGAAAATGAAACAGCACGTTAAACTGGAAACTGTTGATATTGTTTCGCACCACATACTCGGTTCTGAAATCTGTTCTATCGTCGATGTGATACCCCATCCCTGCACCTACCAGAAAACCATCATCATCGCCAAAGTCTGCGCCCGCGCGAATGTTTGCATCGATCTTATTGGTCACCGGCACACTTTCTACCAGTGATGCCCATACACCCTGCGCCGAACTGCTGCCACCAAAATAGCGATTATTGAAATTGCCGGTATTCATAAAACCCACTTCAATCGCAGATGAGATATCGGTGTTGATTTTTGCATCGAATTTATAACCTGCGAAAATCTGCAATCCGGTCGCATTTCCGATACCCAGGGTGTTAAAAGTAAGTCCGGCCCCACCATAAAATTTGGCGCTATTTATTTCATAAGCAGAACTCATGGCAGGTGCTGACGCCAGCGCCAGCGCAACCGTGAATACCATCACTTGTTTTAGCTTCATCGTTATTTCCTCAGAGTCATGAATTTAGAACAGCTTTTATTGCTGCCCTGTGACATGACTGTTTTGTCATAGTTCGCCATCTCAGATTCGGTCTATGCAAACTGCGTTTGTATCTGGTCGCGTAGTCTGGTATTTATACGCACCACACCAGCAACCTCGGAATAAGTCTTTAGACGGTAAACACTATGGCAAAGCAGATCCGACTTCACCGCAGCGAACTCGCTGTCCCCGGCAGTAACCTGAAAATGATCGAAAAGGCCCAGACCTGCGGTGCGGATGCAGTGTTTATCGACCTGGAAGATGCGGTCGCTCCCGACGACAAGGACCAGGCGCGAAAAAATGCGATCGCCGCACTGAACGACCTGGACTGGTCACGAAGCACGATTTCAGTTCGTATCAATGGCCTGGACACGCCCTGGTGCTATCGCGACATCATCGATGTCATGGAACAGGCCGGTGACAAGATCGACACCCTGCTGGTACCCAAGGTCGGCAAGCCTGCCGAGCTGGAGTTTGTCGCCACCCTGATGAGCCAGATCGAAATGGCACGCGGCTATGACCCGGTCAGCCTGACCGCACTGATCGAAACCGCGCTCGGCATGGCCAATGTCGAAGCCATCGCGCAGACCTGTCCGGACCGGCTGGAAGCCCTGCATTTCGGCGTGGCCGACTACGCCGCGTCCACCCAGGCCCGCACCACCAATATGGGTGGCGCCAACCCGGCTTACACCTTGCTGACGCACCCCAATGAACACGGCGTGCGCGAATCGCACTGGGGCGATCAGTGGCATTTCGCCATGTCACGCCTGGTGGTCGCCTGCCGCGCGTATGGCCTGCGCCCGATCGACGGGCCTTTTGGTGATATCGCAGACAAGGAAGGTTATCTTTCTGTCGCGCGCTCGGATTCGGCGCTGGGTTTTGAAGGCAAATGGGCGATCCATCCCAGCCAGATCGAGCTCGCCAACGAAGTGTTCTCGCCGGCAAAAGATGAAGTCGACACCGCACGCGCGATCCTGGCTGCAATGAAACAGGCCGCGGCCGAAGGCAAAGGCGCGGTTTCACTGAACGGCAAAATGATCGACGCCGCCTCGATCCGCCAGGCCGAGGTGCTGGTGAAAAAAGCCGATCAGATCGGGACCCATGCCTGAAACCAGAGATTAAGCATTACACAGCCGAGACAGACATGAACATTCACGAACACCAGACCAAGGAGCTGCTGCGCAGCTACCAGCTACCCGTGCCCGAAGGCCGGGTCGCCGATTCCGATGCCACCGCTGGCATCATTGCCGAGCAGATCGGTGGTGAACGCTGGGTGGTCAAAGCCCAGATCCATGCGGGCGGCCGCGGCAAGGGCGGCGGTGTCAAAATCGCGAATTCTATCGATGAAGTCCGCCAGCATGCCGATCACATCATCGGCTCGCATCTGGTCACCCCGCAAACCGGGCCGGAAGGCCGACTGGTGCAGCGTGTGCTGGTCGAAGCCGCGCAGGATATCGAACAGGAGTTCTATCTGGGTTTGATCATCGACCGCAACCGCCAGCGCATCACCGTGATCGCGTCCGCGTCCGGCGGCATGGATATCGAAGAAATGGCGCGCACCCAGCCTGACAAAGTGATCCGCGAAGCGGTCGACCCGGCGATCGGTCTGCCCGAATTCCTGTGCCGCAAGATCGCCGCGCGCGTGGGCCTCACCGGGGCGCTGATGCCACAGGCGGTGCGCATCATGCGACAACTCTACCGTTGCTTCCGCGACAAAAATGCATTGATGGCCGAAATCAACCCGCTGGCGGTGCTCGCCGATGGCAAACTGATGGCGGTGGACGCGAAAATGTCATTCGATGGCAATGCGGTGCACAACTTTCCCGAGATTACCGCGTACCGCGATTTCGACGAAGAAGACCCGAAAGAAGTCGAGGCCTCCGGCCATGGCCTGAATTACATCGCGCTCGACGGCAGCGTCGGGTGTATCGTCAACGGCGCCGGTCTGGCGATGGCGACCATGGATGCGATCAGCTTTCACAACGGCCGGCCCGCCAATTTTCTCGATGTTGGCGGCGGCGCCTCACCGGAAAAAATCGCCAATGCGTTTCGCATTGTGCTGAAAGACCCGAACGTGAAAGTCATCCTGCTCAATATTTTTGCCGGTATCAATCGCTGCGACTGGGTCGCCACCGGCGTGGTGCAGGCGATGCAGGAACAGGCGATCGAAGAACCGGTGATCGTGCGTTTATCAGGAACCAATTTTGAAGCCGGGCAAAAAATTCTTGCCGACTCCGGTCTGCCGTTTATCACCGCAGTAGATCTAGATGATGCTGCGCGCAAGGCAGTGGAGGCGCTGGCATGAGTATTTTTATCAATAAACAGTCGCGCGTGATCTATCAGGGTTTCACCGGACAGCACGCCACCTTCCACGCGGAAGAAGCGATTAAGACCGGCACCAATATTGTCGGTGGCGTCACGCCCGGCAAGGGCGGACAGAAACATCTAAACCTGCCGGTGTTCGATACCGTGTCGGATGCAGTGCGTGAAACTGGCGCGGATGTGTCCGGTATTTTTGTGCCACCGCAGTTTGCCGCCGATGCGATTCTCGAAGCCATCGAGGCCGGGATTAAAATGATTGTGGTCATCGCTGACGGTATTCCGGTGCAGGACATGGTGCGGGTCAAACGTTATCTGATCGGCCACGATGCGATTATCTTCGGCCCCAACACTGCGGGCGTGATCACTCCCGGTGAGTGCAAGGTGGGCATTATGCCTGCGAGCATTTACATGCCCGGGCGCATCGGTGTGGTATCGCGTTCGGGTACATTAAATTATGAAGCGGTCGCGCAGATGACCGCGCTGGGCTTTGGCCAGTCGACCAGCGTGGGTGTGGGCGGCGATCCTATCAATGGCGCCAACTTTGTCGATGTATTGAGCGCGTTCAACGATGACCCTGACACCGACGCGGTGGTGCTGATCGGTGAAATCGGCGGCCAGCAGGAAGTCGATGCTGCGCGCTGGGCAAAAGACAACATGAGCAAACCGGTGATTGGTTTTATCGCGGGCGTGTCGGCACCGCCGGGACGTCGCATGGGTCACGCGGGCGCGATCATTTCCGGCGAATCGGATACTGCGGTAGCAAAAATGAACGCGATGGAAGCGCTCGGTGTGCACGTGGTACGCAATCCTGCGGAGATTGGCAGCACCGTGAAACACGCGCTCGCCGGTTAATATCTAATCATGGTACGCCTTGTTTTACTGATTACGATTATTGCGATCGGCCTCATCGTCTGGAACAAATTTAACGAGGCCAATGAGCAGCAACGCAAAAAACTGGTACTGACCACGATCGTCTGGGGCGTACTCGGCGGTCTTGCGCTGCTCGCGCATCACCGGCCATCTCAATGCGATCACTGCGGTCATCGGTGGCGCCATCGCGATGCTGACACGTGCAGTGCCAAATCTGCTGAAATATTTACCCATGCTCAGCCATTTTTACAAACAAACCCAGTCAAACCAGGCATCCGGGAATGGTGCCGGACAACAGCGCAAGGCACAGCCAAACAACACCATGTCACAGCAAGAAGCGCTCGATATCCTGGGGCTCAAGCCCGGCGCGACACGCGAAGACATTATCAGTGCACACAAACGCATGATGCAAAAAGTGCATCCTGATCGTGGCGGTTCGGATTATCTTGCGGCGCAGCTCAACAAGGCGAAAAAAACCTTGCTGGGCTGATTGCTGATTTTCATGCTAGGATTTGTAACTAACGGATTTGGGAGTCACTATGAAAAACCTGACCGCTGCTGAAATCGCTGCCATGCCTGTGAATGACCGTATTCAACTGGTCGAGGACTTGTGGGATTCCATAGCAGATTTGCCAGAATCTGTTGAGATACCTGAATGGCACAAACAAGAACTAAACTCTCGTCTCAAGGCATACCACGCCAATCCGGATTCCGGTTCCCCCTGGGCAGAAGTAAAGAAACGCATGCTCTGGCTAACCACATGTTATTACTCAGCAAGGAAGCAGAGGCAGACATCAATCATGCTTACACATGGTATGCAGATAAAAATAGTCTGCTTGGTGCTACATTCATTCGCGAAATAGAACTCATCCTGACGAAAATTGAACAAAATCCGGAAATATATCAAACCATTCTGTCAGGAATACGCCGAGCTTTATGCCGCAAATTCCCATATGCCATCTATTTCAAGACACACCAGTCTCGTATCACGGTACTAGCGGTGCTACATCAACGCCGCAACCCTGCACGCTGGCAGACAATCTAGCATTTCATTACCTGCCTGCGGGTTTTCACCCACCCACACCGGCACATCGCACCTCATATCAGAATACGCTAAAATGTCTGACCCGAAATCAGATCCGAGCGCCATGTCCCAGCCATTCGTAAAACTCGCCAGTCTCAGCCACCTCGCCATTGGTCGGCTACTGCGCGTGCAGCATGAAGGCAAGGACCTGTGCCTGGCCTATGTCGACGGCCAGGTGTATGCGGTCGATGACATGTGCAGCCATGAAGACGCGTCGCTGGCAAAAGGTTCCTTGCATGGAGACTGCGTGAAATGCCCACTGCACGGCAGCCGCTTCGATCTGAAAACCGGCGCGGCGCTCGATGAACCCGCCGAAGACCCGATTAACACATATGCCGTCAAACTCGACGGCGACGATATCCTCGTAGCGATATGAGAGGACACCAGAATGAGTAATGAAGTAGAAGAGCTGTTACAAAAAGATTCGAAGACCATCATGCGTTCGATTATCCAGCGCATCGCCACCGGCCCGGACATGAGCAAGAACATTGCCGAAGAAGAAGCCCGTGCCGGCATGGCTGCAGTACTGCGCGGAGAAATCGATCCGGTACAGATCGCGGTGTTTTTAATCGCGCTGCGCATGAAACGCGAAACCGATGCGGAAAACAAAGGCCTGCTTTCAGGCATTCGCGATGTCAGCACCACGGTCACAGCCGATGTCGACGAAGTACTGGACATGTCTGATCCCTATAATGGTTACAACCGCAGTCTGCCGGTGTCTCCATTTTTACCAGCAGTGATGGCCGCGGTGGGTGTGCCCACCGTGTCGCACGGTGCTGAAACCATGAGCCCGAAATTTGGTATCACTCATCATCGTGTTCTGAAAGCAGCCGGTGTGCCGGTGGATCTCAGCGTACAGGCCGCGGCTGCGCAGATTGCTGATAAAAACATCGGCTGGGCCTATGTCGATCAAAAATCCTATTGCCCGCCTTTGCATAATCTGACCGCTCTGCGCGCCAACATCGTCAAACGCCAGGCGATCACTACGGTCGAAACCCTGAGCAAACCGATCAGCGGCAAACTCAAAACGCATTGCATGGCCGGTTATGTGCACGCACCCTATACGCATGTGTATTCCATGCTGGCACGACACGCGGGTTTTGACAGCTGCGTGCTGGTGCGCGGTGTTGAAGGCGGCATCATTCCTTCCTTGCGCCAGGCCGGCAAAGCTTTTTATTATCACGACAAAGGTGAAGAACAGGGCCAGGATTTCGATCCTGCCAGCATCGGGATTCAGCAGGAACTGCGCGCAATTCCGCTGCCCGATGATCTGCCACCACGTCCGGCCAGCGATGATGTCGGCGCAGCTTTCGATGCCGAAGTGGCAGCCAGACTGGCGGCCGATGCCGGACTCGCCGCACTCGGTGGTGAACACGGCATGGCTTATGATGCACTGGTCTACGCCGGCGCCATAGCGCTCTGGCATTTACAGAAACACGATACCCTGAAAGCAGCTGCTGACACAATTCGTGAAGCCATCGACAGCGGTAAAGCCCTGCAGCATTTCAACGCTGCCAAAAAATAAACGGAGATATACCATGCCTCTTAGCGAAGAAAAGAAAGCTGAAACTCGTGAACGCCTCGAACGCGATCCAGATTTTCGTGACCTGTTTCTGACCGAAGCGCGCAACATGTATATCAAGGCGCTGGAGTTTAATCCCGAGCTGGAAACCGCGATCAACAACTTCGAACTGATTATGGGCGCCGATCCCGGCAGCTATGAATTCGCAGAAGGCGAAGATGACGAGCTGGATATTTTTGAAAAAATTCTGGATGCGCATGACAACCAGGAACTGCTCGATGAAAAAAACGCAAGCACCATTAACTAGGTTCCGCGTTCATCCAGACTGTTCAGTAACAACACATCAAAGTACTGGAATATAACCATGAAAAAAATATTGACCTTCGCTGCATGTTTGCTCCTCGGCGGCTGTATGCAGGCAGCCGATCCAAAAGATGTCGCGCAACAATACTGGAAGGCCATGCAGGCAGGTGATTACGCCAAAGCCCGATCCATGGTGTCTTCCAGCACCAAACACAGTTTCGATCAATACGCGCAACTTCCGGCCAATGAGAAAACACCTTTGAATGCAGTAGCCCTCACCGATACCCGCGCCGTTGTGACCACCATTATTAATACCGGCAATAGCTCGGCCCAGTTTGATACGGTACTGGTATTAGAAAATGGGCAATGGGAAGTCGACGTGAATGAAACACACATTCCACCAGCGACCAGCTCACTGGAACAGAACCTGAACAATATGCTGAAAGAGTTATCCAGCGCAATGGATGGCAGTGTCGATCAAATGAAAAAAACGCTGGGCGAAGGCGTGAACATGTTGAACGACGTTGTACAAAACAGATCGCAGGAACTTAGCGAATCGGTCAGTGAAAAATTGAAGCAGCTCAATCAGTCGATCCAGGACGCGATGAAAAAACTGGATCAACGCCGCCAGCAAAAAACGCCTGCCACCTGATAAGAATAACGTTATCTAAAATGCAGCCATAGATCCCTGGCGATCACACTAGTCATCACCTCTGCCTGCTGGTTGAACTCAACATACTTCCGCTAGCGCCGATGCGCGCACCACCATGCTGTTACAGAGCGCTGCGCTCTGTAATAACTTTATTACTGTCATATAAATGTTGACAGCATCTACATGAGAAAGGCTATGCGTTTTCATCCACTGGTGTTCATCACCTTAGGTCTTCTCGCAGGACTGACGCCTTTTGCTATTGATATGTATCTGCCGAGCATTCCCACCATCGCGCTGGATCTTCATGCTTCTATCGAAACAGCGCAGCTCACGCTCACCGCTTACCTGGCCGTGTTTGCCGTTGCGCAGTTAGTGCTGGGACCCACATCGGATGTACTGGGACGACGTCGCACCATCATTGGTGGTCTGGCACTGTTTATTTTCGCCAGTCTTGTCTGCGCAGCATCAACTACGCTTATCTGGTTGATGATCGGGCGTTGTCTGCAGGCGCTCGGCGCCGCATCGGTTGCGGTGACTATTCCCGCACTGGTGCGCGATGTATTTGAAAAAGATGAATACGCGCGCACCATGAGCATTCTGATACTGGTGATGGCAACCGCACCACTGGTAGCGCCATTGGTTGGCGGCATTATTATTACGCATTCCAGCTGGCACTGGGTTTTCATTACGCTCGCAGGTATTGCACTTATCGGCATCATTCTATTTACCCGCGTCATCCAGGAAACCCTGCATGTCGAAAACCGTCACCGGTTTCACGTCGGCAACTATTGCGCGTAATTACAAACAGCTGATAACACACCCGGTCGCCATGGGTTATTTGCTCACCGCCGGACTCAGCTTCTCCGGGATCATGACCTTTGTGGTCACCTCACCCTATGTGTACATCGATCTTTACGAGCTGGCGCCGAACCAGTACGGACTGCTGTTTGGTCTGAACGTAATGATGCTGATTATTCTCAATTTCCTCAACTCACGACTGGTCACTCGTTTTGGCGCTGAACGCATGCTGCGCTTCGGGCTTACCCTGATGCTTCTGGCATCGCTGTTATTGCTCAGCACCAGCCAGTTACAGCATCCACCGCTATGGCTGCTGGTGATCGCCACAGCCTTTTATATCGGTTTAAACGGACTCATTATGAGTAATGCCATTGCCGGATTTATGTCGCTGTTTCCAAAGCTGGCGGGCACCGCTTCCGCTTTCACCGGTACCACCCGCTTTGGACTCGGCTCTATCGCCGGGACCGTGGCCAGCCTGCTGCACAATGGTACTTTCGTACCCATGGTCAGCGTGATGGCTGCATGCGGTCTGCTGGCAATCACCATGTACGCCAGTCTGTGTCGACAACAGCCGGTCAACTAACTCTACGCGACCATAGCAACAGTAAAAACGACAAGGCATGCAAACAATCATCATAAACAAAAGCGGCAGCCCGATGGCTGCCGCTTTTGTCGAGGCAATGCCGGTTATCTGGTTATGCTTTGCTCTTACGTCTTGCTACTCCGACCAGACCGACCAGTCCTGAGCCAAACAACCACGCCGCCGCGGGTACCGGAACAGACGGTACAGAGCCCGCTGTAATCACGGTCAGATCGTCAATCAACCATGCACGCTGCGCACCCGTGTCATCCGTACCGTAAAGAGAAATACTGGTGATCGACTGACTGGTATCATTACTGTACAGGCCAAAATACTCGGGCGTAAACATAGCATCACCGTTGAGCGTAACGTTGTAACTTTGAGAGCTGCTGTCGCTGTAATTAACATCAAGAACAATAGCTTCATTATCAAAAGTTGTAAGATCCAGCCCCCAGAAGCCAAGACCGACTACATTGCCACTCACACCTGAAAAATCAATATTTGCGGCACTGAAGCTGTCGTTGCTTCCTGTCATGGTTTGCGTACCCGAAATCGCTCCACTATAGCTAAAGGCGCTAGCATCAAAATTCACACCATTGAATGTACCAATGTGGGCAAACGTGCCGCCTGAGGACGGAAAACCTGTGAGGGTTTCAAAATCGTAGGTGGTTTTGAGACCTGGATTCACGAACAGGTCAGGCAGGTTATTGTAGGTAACCACGGTGGCCTGTGAGCAGGTCGAAAACAGGCTTAGTGCGCCGAAACACGCAATGTGTTTTATATTCATTTCAAACTCCTTTTGTCAGGGCATTTATCATGTAATAGAGAAGGCTCTATTCATCCACTGGACTGCTTTGAAGCCCCGACCAGATCAGGCTCGTCCAGAACCATAATGCGGATGTGCTGAGCACAACCGGTTAAGACTTTACAATAAAATACGCTTCAGCAATATTGCAATTTACCAGTAACTAGCCACTTATAGAAAAAATATTGAACTGGATCACACTTTGGCTTTTATTTGATAGCGATTACTTATATTCATCCACAGCAACAACTGAACAAACTGCACTAGTTTTATCCTGTCATTCCTGCTTCTGCCCCGCCATCTGCGCCTGCTGTTTTTTCATTGCCTGATCAATCGCATCAACACTCTTGTGCGCCTGATCAATATATTCGGCAGGCTTTGTTTGAACACCGTTAGCCGTTGTCATGTTCGAAGACTGAAGATACATGTAGGTGACATAGCCGACGACCGCAAGGGTCACCAGAAGTCCGATTAAACGCATGATTGTCTCCACAATTAGTGCCTGACTGTATGTAGTACACATGCGCCATGCAATCAAGGCAGCAGGGCTGTATAAGTAATCGCTCAGGTTTCCTGGCCCCGGTTATGCACTACATAACTGCCTTCAAATAATACACTCGTCTGGTCATTGCAGACAATACGCGATTGCAGCCGGATTCTTGCCAGGCCTTTTCGTTGGTAGCTGCGGATAAACTTTTCACATTGATCGGCTGACTCAAAGGCGCATTTTGCAATTATATTCGTTGTGACCGGCCTGAGAAACCGGGTGCTGCTCTCCTGGATGACTACGTGGCCAGACAGCCCTTGCTCCTTCAACAGCAAATAGATCAGGCCCCAGCCGGATAGAACACAAACTGAGTACAGACTGCCACCGAATGCGGTGGCTTTGTGATTGATATTGTTTTCCAGCGGAGCGGAAAGCGTTAAACCGCTCTCATTATATTCGACCACTTCGATACCGATGGCCCTGGTCAGAGGGATTTCTGAGTGCAAGACATCCTGTAATTTTTTAATCATCATCTGTGCGCCCTGAAATAATTATGCATCACTATCTTAGACAACGGATACTAAAATGCATAGTGTAAATAAAAAGCCCCGCCAGATGGCGGGGCCGGTATCACGCAGGGTTCCGTCCTGTTTAATCGTCGTGGCGACCACGTTTTGTTCTAAACATATCGTCCATGATATTAACATCAGAATCACAGGCATGGTTCAGACAGGGAAGCCTGAATCCTGCTTCCAGTGTTTTCAGCATTGAAAAATGGCTGTATGGGGTATTGCTGGTGATGCCATGAACACCATAGCTGGTGTCGACAATAGCAACAACACGATTTGGCTCAGGACCAAAGTCGTTTTCATCCCATACAGCGACAATAGCGTTATTACCATGCTTCCATGCTGGTGATCCCTTAATCGCTGTAACGATTTTCTTCAAAGCCGCATCGCTCATCTGGACCAGCGTCGATGTCGAATAGGTACAGAAAGCAGTACTGTTTCCGAGCCCATGCATATCGTGGCACTGATTAGGCGCGATAAAAGAAAGATCTGGCACTCTACCTGATCTCAAATCGGCGTACAGACCATGGAGCCCGTCAAAGCCAACTGAATTACTTAAACCATTACCAGGATCAGCGTTTTCCTGAACATTGGCAAAATAAACAAACGGATTGTGTTTGACTGCGTACAGCGCCGCCACGTTGGACAGATTACTCAGATTAGAGAAATCACCGTCGCTGTAGTTGACATTGTCCGCGCCAGTATCCGGCAGGCTTTCCTGGTAACTTTTCCAGCGCCTGTGAGCAGCAACCAGCTGGTCTGCTATTGTTTTACCGACATACGTTGTGGCCGGAATATCGACGCCGAAAGGTGCGATTGCCGCTGGCGTCTCTGCATCTGTGCCAGTGGCCGCAATGGGTTCATTCAAGTTGGGCATCGGATTTGCGCCGTGCCAGTCGGGTGCATTGTCGTTGGTAATACCAAAGTTAGAACCACCAACCAGTTCAAGATAATTTGTCAGACTGGGATGCCCCACACCGTAGTAGTTCGTTGCCAGATTGGCGGTTTGTGCCCACTCATTAATAAACGGTGCATCGGTATTTCCGATGACCTGATCATAGGCGCGATTCTCCATCATAATGACAAAAACATGATTGAGTGATGGCACCGGCGCATCTGCCTGGGCATATCCAGCGAACAGTGAAGCCGCCAGACCCAATGCTGTAACTGATTTTTTCATGAAACTGCTCTCCTGTTCTTTAATTACAAGTGAATGCATATATAAAAACGAAATCCAGAACCAATACACATTCGGAACAAATGCTATCAGTGTCGGACAGGAGGTATGCTAGAAGCGATTCATGACACTCGTTTTACAGAACCGTGAATATTTAATGGCACCTGCATTGAGTATATTTTATCGCTAATTGTATATTACAAGATTATATCTTTTAAAGCGCCCTGGTTAATTCAGGTATTTGCAGCCAGTAATTCTACCCAGTGCACTACTGGCGTGCTTGCGCCTGTTGCGATATGCAACTGGCAACCGATATTAGCGGTAGCGATGATGTCGGGCTGATCTGCCTGCAGCGCCTGCACTTTGTTTTTCAGAAGCTGTTGCGACAGTTTTGCCTGCAGGATGGAATAGGTGCCGGCAGAGCCGCAACAGAGGTGGGCGTTCTCTATGCTGCACAATTCGAAGCCAGCCTTTTGCAGGATAGTTTCGACCACGCCCGCGAGCTGCTGACCATGCTGCAGGGTGCAGGGACTGTGGAAGGCAACTCGGGTTCTGGTTTTTGTTTTCGGCAGCTGTTCGTGCATCAGCACTTCGCTGATATCTTTTGCCAGCGCGCTGACCTTGTTTGCTTTTTCTGCGTAGGCAGCATCGTGCTGCAATAAAACACCGTAATCTTTTACCACCGCACCGCAACCACTGGCGGTGATCACGATGGCTTCCGCGCCCTGTTCGATGTGTGGCCACCAGGCGTCGATATTTCTGGCGCATGAAATCCAGCGCTTCTTCGCTGGCGGACAGATGATGACTGACCGCCCCACAACAAGCCTGCACCATCTGCTGCAATCAACTCAATACCAAGGTGGTCGAGTATGCGAGCGCTGGCAACATTGGTATTGGGTGTCGCGACGCTTTGTACGCAACCCTGCAACACCAGCATGGTTCGAGCGCGTGCTTGTGTCTTCCATGCAGTGGCTTTTTGTTTTTCCGGAATATTTTTTGCCAGCACGCGCGGCAACAGCGGTTTAAATAACCAGCCGATGCGCAACAAAAATCCAAAGCGTGCGGGATACGGAAAAATCTGGCGCAGCAGAAAGCGTGTAAATCTGTCCATCATGCCGCGTGGGACTTTGTGCTCTACGATCTCGCGACCGATATCGACCAGGCGGCCATAGCGCACACCCGAAGGACAGGTGGTTTCGCAGGCACGGCAGGTGAGACAACGATCAAGATGGTTGCGGGTTTTTTCAGTGACCTCGCTGCCCTCGAGCATTTGCTTGATTAAATAAATCCGGCCGCGCGGACCATCAAGCTCATCACCCAGCAACTGATAGGTGGGACAGGTGGCGGTGCAGAAACCGCAATGCACGCAGCTGCGCAGAATACTGTCGGCTTCCTGGCCCTGCGTGCTGTTGATAAATTCTGCGCTGAGTTTAGTTTGCATCGGCTGCGCTACACATCCACGTACATGCGGCCAGGATTCAAGATATGCTGTGGATCAAAAGCGTATTTCAGTTTTTGATGGATGTGCAGCAGGCCTTCTTCAAGCGGATGAAATTTCTGCCGGCCTTCGCCACGAAATAATATCGCATGGCCGTTCGCGCTAGCTGCATAGTTACGCACCGCATCTGCACCGGCATCGGTTTCACACCAGCGTAGCGCGCCGCCCCATTCGTAGAAAAACTTGCCTTCGAGTTTCATCGGGGCCGCAGTCGATGACACGGACAAACGCCACAATGATTTATTGCTCTCGAAAAATGCGTGCCGGTGTTCGCGTACTTTGTGCCAGAATTCTGTGTCGGCCGGGTATAACTCACCACCAATATGTTTACGCGCGGCAGCCACCGCTGCTTCGCTGGCACCAAGACGCACAAACAGGCGATCACCGTCATAACAGGTCGCTGTGATCGGCAACGGCGCGCGCGACCAGCGATGCATGTTTTCCAGTGCTTTGACATCGCTACAATCCAGCACCACAGTGATTTCTGTTTCCGGTAGCGGTAGCACTTTAAGTGAAACCTCCGTGATCACACCCAGAGTACCCATGGCGCCCGCCATCAGGCGCGAAACATCATAACCGGCGACATTTTTCATCACTTCACCACCAAAACTCATCGCCTCGCCTCGACCGTTGATGATTTTGCAACCAAGCACAAAGTCACGTGCTGCGCCTGCATAGGCGCGACGTGGGCCGGAAAAATTACAGGCGACAGTTCCGCCAATAGTCGCGTTATCACCAAACTGTGGCGGTTCGAACGCCAGCATCTGTTTGTGTTCTGCCAGTACCTGATTAATTTCTCGCAGAGATGTGCCACAGCGCGCAGTAATCACCAGTTCACTGGCCGCGTACTCCACGATGCCGGTGTGTTGTGAAACATCGAGTTTTTCAGCAACGACTGCATTGCCGTAAAACGCCTTGCTGTTGCCACCGACAATAGCCAGCGGCTTTAGACTCATGACAGGCTTCTTCTACCTGTTGCTGGATGTGTTGCGCGGTATCACTCATAAAATATTTTCAAAACCTTTCCAGCTCGGGGAATGGCAGCTTGCCATGATGCATATGCATAGCGCCGAACTCTGCGCAACGATGTAATGTAGGTACCGCCTTGCCAGGATTGAGTAAACCCCTTTCATCAAACGCGTGCTTGATCGCGTGAAACTGATTCAGTTCCAGCGCTTTGAACTGCACACACATCTGGTTAATTTTTTCCATGCCAACACCGTGCTCGCCGGTGATGCTGCCACCGACATCGACACAGAGCTCAAGTATCTTGCCACCGAATTCCTCGGTGCGTTCCAGCTCACCCGGCCTGTTGGCATCGTAAAGTATCAACGGGTGCAAATTACCATCACCGGCATGAAACACGTTCGCTACCGGCAAATCGTATTCTTTTGAAAGACTGGCAATGGTGCTGAGCACATGCGGCAAATGTTTGCGCGGAATGGTCCCGTCCATACAGTAATAATCAGGTGATAACCTGCCCACCGCAGGAAATGCCGCCTTGCGCCCGGCCCAGAAACGCGCGCGTTCCTGCGCATCTTTTGCGGTGCGCACTTCGGTGGCGCCGCTGTGATCTAATATTTCGCGTACCTTCGCGACATGGCTGGACACTTCTTCATTGGTACCATCGAGCTCACACAGCAAAATCGCTTCTGCATCTCGCGGATAACCGGCGTGAACAAAATCTTCCGCTGCCTGGATCGCAAGTTTATCCATCATCTCCAGCCCGGCAGGAATAATGCCGGCGGAAATAATATCGCCCACCGCAGCACCGGCTTTGGCAATATCATCGAATGCAGCAAGCATCACCTGGGCACGTTCCGGTACTGGCAATAATTTTACCGTGACGTCAACAATAATACCGAGCATGCCTTCGGAACCGGTCATCAGCGCGAGTAAATCATACCCTGCGCTGTCGAGGCCTCCACCACCGATATTTAAAAGTTCACCTTCGATGGTGATAATGGTGAGTTGCTGGATATTGTGCACCGTGAGCCCGTATTTCAGGCAATGCACGCCGCCGGAGTTTTCCGCAACATTGCCGCCAATGCTGCAGGCGATTTGCGAAGATGGGTCGGGCGCATAATAAAGGCCGAGCTTTTCCACCGCCTGGGAAATCGCCAGATTGCGCACCCCGGGCTGGACACGCGCGACCCGCCGCTCGGCATCAATGTCGATGATCTGGTTGAAGCGCGCCAGACTGAGCAGCACGCCCTGCGCATGCGGCAGCGCACCGCCCGAGAGGCCGGTACCGGCACCACGCGCAACCACCGGGATTTCGTGCTGATAACAATAGCGCAAAATCGCCTGCACCTGCTCGACTGTATCAGGCAACACGGTGACCAGCGGTAGTTCGCGATAGGCGGACAGACCATCGCACTCGTAAGGGCGCAGGTCTTCTTCCTGGTGCAGCACACACTCTGCGGGCAATATCTGTCGCAGGTGCGTCACCAGCTGGTCTTTATCAACAGCGCTCATCGCTTTCATTTATCTTGATTACTGGACGCCTAAGTTATCAGTATCCAGCGGCAATGCAAGCTGCTTTAATGAGGCATTGACCCGCACTCTTGTACCTGATATTGCGCTAATGTTACACTCGCACGTCAATATTATTCCCTCAGGCACAGTGTTTAATTTAAAGCGCACTCGGTTACTGATCATTCTACTCAGCGTGTTGCTCTACGCCGGGCAGTTTGCGTCGCAGGTGCACGCATCGGTACACCCGTTTCACGCCAAACATTACGGTTATTGCCTGACGCTATCAGCTTTGGCGCATGCTTCACACGCGCTGTTATCGCACATCGCACAGATTCCTTCGGTTTTTACTGCCAGCATCACCAGCGCATCTGCGCTGATCATTCTGCCAGGCATCACCTCCACTCACTACCAGGCCCGCGCACCACCATCTTTGTCCTGATCGTTTAACTCTTTAATCAGGTATTGCTCGAATCTTCTGAGTATGCACACCTATGTGTGCATACCCGTTGCTTTGGCTATTCCTGCTCAAAAACTTATTACGAGAAAAGACATGAAAAAAATATTTTTAGCGGGTGCTGTTTCGCTTGTGCTATCACCACCCGTGATAGCAGCCAGCAATGCATACAATCCACAGGTCAGCCTGATACTCGACGGACGTTACAGCAGCTATTCACAGAACAATGCTGTTGCCAACTATAAATTACCCGGTTTCCAGCTGGGAGAAGATGCCGGGCTTGATCCTGCTGGCTTTGCGGTCGGCGAATCTGAAATCACCATGTATTCCAATATCGACCAGGACTTTTTTGGTGTGGCGACATTTTCCTTTGCCAACGGTGCATCATCGGTGGAGCAGGCCTTTGCCGAAACCCAGGCCATAGGTAATGGCGTAAGCCTGAAATTCGGACGCTTCCTGTCAGCGTTCGGTTATCTCAATTCGCATCATGCGCACACCTGGGATTTCACCGACGCGCCTTTGATGTATCGCGCCCTGTTTGGCGACACCCTTAAGGATGATGGCGTGCAGGTCAGCTACATCCTGCCGACCGATTTATTGATGCAGTTCACCGCCGAAGCTCTGAGCGGCAATGCGTTCCCTGGCGGCGGCAACACGAATGGTGGCATCGGCGCATCGACGCTCAAGTTCACTGTCGGCGGCGACGTCGGTATCAGCAATTCCTGGGAAGTCGGCGTTACCCACTGGCAAGACGGCAGCATCAATGATCGCACAGACGTGAATGCCAATACCTTTACCGGCAGCAGCAAAATCAATGCACTGCACGTGGTGTACAAATGGGCACCGAATGGCAACAAGCTGGATCGCAACTTCCACTTCCAGAGCGAAATGTTCAAACGCACCGAGGACGGCAATGTGACCGATATCGCGAGCAGCAATTCGTCAAGCTACAACGGTGACCAGACTGGCTGGTACGCACAGGCGGTGTACCAGTTCATGTACGGCTGGTCGACAGGCGTCCGCCTGGATCATCTCAGCGCAAGCAACAGCGGCAACGACAACACGGTGCTCAACGACATCGGCTTGATCAGTGGGCGCGATCCAAAACGCAGCAGCGCGATGCTGCAATGGAAAGCATCCGAGTTCAGCCGTATCCGTTTGCAATTCAATCATGACCAGTCGACAAGCATCAGCGATAACCAGATGTTCGTTCAATACACCTTTGCACTTGGGTTCACACCCGGCGCACCAGTTCTAGGAGCACACACATGAAATTATCTAAAACACTATTCTCAGCGGTCCTGTTGCTGTCCACGGCTGCAGCACATGCCGATCTTCGAGTCTTTGCCTGCGAACCGGAATGGGCCTCGCTGACTACAGAACTGGGCGGCGACCACGTCACAGTATATGCAGCCACCAATGGCAAGCAGGATCCGCATCACATCGAAGCGCGCCCCAGTTTGATAGCAAAACTTCGCCGCGCCGATCTGCTCGTGTGCGACGGCGCTGAACTCGAAATCGGCTGGCTGCCGGTACTGCTGAGAAGAGCCGGCAATGACAATGTTCAACTCGGCCAACCCGGTTACTTCATGGCATCCGATTATGTGAAGCTGCTGGAAAAACCGGCCAGCGTAGACCGCAGCCAGGGCGATGTGCACGCCGAAGGCAATCCACATATCCAGACCAGCCCGGAAAATATTGCGCTGGTGGCGGCCGCACTCGAAAAGCGTCTGATAGCACTGGATGCTGACAATGCTGCAGTTTATAAGGCGAACTACGATCGTTTTAGCAAACGCTGGTCTGCCGCTATGGCGCGCTGGAAAAAAGAAGCCGAACCGATCAGGCACAAATCCTTCGCCGTTTATCATGATAGCTGGATTTATCTGGCAGACTGGCTGGACATCGACATGACCACATTCCTGGAGCCGAAACCGGGTATTCCACCGACCACCGAGCATCTTGCTGAATTAATAAACACTGTAAAACAGAAAAAAATTCACACCATTGCTTACGCGGCTTATCAAAGTCCACGCGCTTCGGAATGGCTGGCGGAAAAAACCGGCGCCAGGGCGGTCGAGCTTCCATTTACCGTGGGCGGTAATGACAAGGTAAAAAATCTGTTTGATCTGTTCGATTACACCATTAATGCGTTGGTCGGCAAGTAGGTCAACATAACATCGTCGCGCCGGCGATACCGGCGCGACGATTCAACTGGACATTTATCATGCATCTTGAACTCACTGATTTATCCATTCTTGGTCCGGCCTTTATCGCTGGACTGCTGGTGATCGCCACCCATGTGCCTCTCGGTATGGTGGTATTACAACGCGGTATCATTTTTATCGATCTGGCGATTGCACAAATTGCCGGTGTCGGTGTGATTTATGCGCACAGCATGTTTGACCACCCGGACAATTTGCTGATACAGGTTTTTGCCACCATCAGCGCTATTCTGGGCGCGGGTTTTTTGCGCTGGACCGAACGCAACTGGCCAGATATACAGGAAGCCATTATCGGCGTGTCATTTGTGGTGTCCGCCTGTGTCGGTATCTTGCTGCTGACCAATAATCCACACGGCAGCGAACATCTGAAAGACCTGCTTGCTGGACAGATTCTCTGGGTGAGCAACAGCCAGCTGATCACCACGCTGATTTTGTACGCGGTTGTGCTCGCGATCTGGTTCGGATTCAAAAAATCGCGTTCACATATCGGCTTCTATCTGCTGTTCGCCATCACCATCACTTCATCGGTGCAGCTGGTGGGCGTGTACCTGGTATTCTCCAGCCTGATCATTCCCGCCCTGGCGGTGCAACGCATGCAGGTGAGCAAGAAAAAAACGATGCTGGCGTATCTGTGCGGCGTGACTGGTTATGCCTGCCGGGCTGGTGATTTCAACCCTGGCCGATTTACCCAGCAGCCCGACCATCGTGCTCAGCCTCACTGCGAGCGCGATTGTGTTCTGGTGGCTGATCACGCGCAAGCAGAAAACCCAGGCGGCCGGCTAGAATGCGGGCATGGCTACCCTGTCAATCCCGTAGCCATGCCCGTAATCGGATCTGCGTTTGTCGCCGGTTTACGTGTATTATTGCGCTTTGCCATCAAACCTCAGCGCATGAATACACTCGCACAACAACTGGTTGAAACCTGCCAGCTCTTTGGAGAACGCCAGTGGTGCCTTGCCACCGGCGGCAACTTTTCAGCTCGGCTTGATGCGCAAAGCTGTCTGATCACACGCTCGGGCTGCGACAAATCAAAACTTGCTGTCACCGATCTGATTCAATGCACGTTTGACGGCGAGGTGATCAACAGCGATCACAGACCTTCCGCTGAAACTGCGCTGCACACCCGACTATACCAGCTGGATTCCGGTATTGGCGCGGTGCTGCATACGCACTCGGTCAATGCCACTGTATTGTCTCGCCTTGTAAACGAGTATGTAGAGATCAGCGGCTATGAAATGCAAAAAGCCCTGCACGGCAATTCCAGCCATGAACCTGCGATTCGTGTACCGGTATTCAATAACACCCAGGATATTCCCGAACTGGCCGATCGAGTCACGGAGCAATTCAACGCAGGTGAACTAACACAACCCGGTCTGGTGGTACGCGGCCACGGTCTCTACGCATGGGGCCGCGATATTACCGAAGCACGACGTCATATTGAAGGCTTCGAATTTTTATTTTCCTGCCTGCTCCAGGAAAATAGCGCTGTCACAGACATGACCATCGAAGCCATAGTCACCGATATCGAAGGCACCACCAGCTCGATTGCTTTTGTGCACGATGTACTTTTTCCCTATGCCAGCAAAATGCTGCCCGAATTTGTACGCCGGCACGAACATGACAGTCAGGTTGCGGAACTTCTGGAAGCCACCAGGCACGAAGCGGGTGAGAATAATGCCGATGTAGAACGCGTGATCGCCATTCTTCTGCAATGGATACGTGAGGACCGCAAAGCGACACCATTGAAAGCTCTGCAGGGACTGGTCTGGCAGCACGGTTACTCGGAAAAAGATTTTACCGGACACATCTACGAGGATGCTGCGCGCAAGCTTCGCGCCTGGCATCAGGACGGAATAAAACTGTATGTGTATTCAAGTGGCTCGGTACAGGCACAGCAGCTGCTTTTTGGTCATAGCGATGCCGGTGACCTGTTACCATTATTTACGGGCTATTTTGATACCCGTATCGGCCACAAGCGTGATGCCGAATCCTATCGCAGGATTATTGACAGTATCGGCATCGCGGCGAATAAAATACTGTTTCTGTCTGATATCGTAGACGAGCTGGACGCAGCGCGCGAGGCGGGCATGCAAACCATACAACTGGTTCGTGACAGCAATACCCGGACTGACTCGCATTTGATCGCACACGATTTCGATGACATTAAGCTCTAACAATAAAGGTGATAGCATGAGTTCTCTCACAATTTATCAGCAAACAGGGCCGCAGAACCCCATTTTACAAAGCAGCGATTTCGAAACCATTAAAAGCGAACTGGACTCTGCCGGAGTACGGTTCGAACGCTGGCATACCGATAATGCGCTCGACGCGGATGCAGACAACGAAACCATACTCGCTGCTTATAAACCCGAAATTGACAGACTTGTCGCGGAACAGGGTTACCAAAGTTACGACGTGGTGAGCATGAACCCCGACCATCCGCAAAAAGCTGAATTCAGAAACAAGTTTCTTGCAGAACATCGCCATAGCGAAGACGAAGTGCGTTTTTTTGTACGCGGACAGGGACTTATTTGTGTTGCACATCGGCAGTCGCGTTTATGCATTGCTGTGTGAAAAAGACGACCTGATATCGGTGCCCGCCAACACGCGACACTGGTTTGATATGGGCCCGAATCCGCTATTTACCGCAATCCGATTGTTCAATAATCCCGATGGCTGGGTCGCGCATTTCACCGGCGACGATATCGCCACTATTTTCCCCACACTGGAAAATTAATACTCCGATGATGCAAGACCTGAGCTCAACCGCCTTGCGTTACGAAGCGGGCGAACTACTGGTACTCGATCAGCGCCGTTTGCCCGGCGAAGAACTGTGGCATAGATGCGCCGATGAAAACGATTTAATCGATTTGATCCAGGGCCTGGCCATACGTGGCGCGCCTTTGTTAGGCATTGCTGCCACGCTCTGGGTGGGTCACTGCGCTGCACGCGGTGATGACAATACGCGTTTGACAAAAACCATCGCTGCCCTGCGCGCCTCACGCCCCACCGCTGTTAATTTGATGAATTATCTTGATCGCCTGCAAAACTTGATCAATAACGGTGCTACTGCATCTGTGCTGGTAGCGGATGCTGTGGCTATTTTCAACGAAGACGTCGCGCTGTGCGCTGCCATGGCAGAACACGGTGCAGCACTGGTAAAACCCGGTGCGAAAATTCTCACGCATTGCAATACCGGCGGACTGGCCACTGCCGGCATCGGAACCGCACTCGGGGTGATCGTGACCGCGCACAGACAAAACAAAAATATCAGCGTCTGGGTAGACGAAACCCGGCCGCTGTTACAGGGAGGACGTCTGACTGCCTGGGAAATGCAGAACGCGGGCGTGCCGTACCAGATCATCTGCGACAACATGGCGGCCAGCCTGATGCGCAAAGGCGAAGTCGACATGATTGTGGTCGGCGCAGACCGTATTGCGCGCAATGGTGATTTTGCCAACAAGGTCGGGACCTATTCGCTGGCGGTGCTGGCACAGCACCATCATGTTCCGTTTTATGTGGTCGCGCCGCGCACCACCATCGATATGAATTGCGACCATGGTGACG
Source organism: uncultured Gammaproteobacteria bacterium (assembly GCA_963721085.1). Classification (GTDB taxonomy): domain Bacteria; phylum Pseudomonadota; class Gammaproteobacteria; order SZUA-229; family SZUA-229; genus JASBSR01. The sequence continues at coordinate 46,798 of CAVRHW010000015.1, read as the reverse complement.
CGATACCCATCGAACTGCGCAATGAAAATGAAGTGCGTGGTGTCAGCGGCAGTTTTGGCACATGCCTGTGGGCACCCGAGCAGGCAGCGGTATATAACCCCGCCTTCGACATCACACCGGCCGAACTGGTTACGGGCTGGATACTGGACAATGGTGTATTTTCACAAAACGATGTCACAAACGGCGCGCTCACCCACTGAAATACAGCAGGCACATTAAGCGCTCTGCTGAAAACCCGATTCTCAGAACAGGCCGGAATTCCACCAGATATCGCCTTCGGCGAGTTCGCCCGATATATCAGACTGCCGACGCGGTACCCCGCTACGGCAATCATAGCTGCTATGTGAAAGTCGTTCGAGGTTTCGTCGATCAGGAAAGGTACGTCGATCCCGCCAGTGTTTACGGCGTTCGCTGTTCGTGTTTTGGCTGGTTTTTTGGCTGTGTGTTCGCATATTTGAGTATCTCGCTGCGATCCGGGTTAGCCCACGGATACAGCTTCTAATACACTCCCATGCAGGAGCAATGTCAAGCAAACAGCGATTGAAGTTTTTTATTCCTCGGGCAGATGCCCGAGGAACAGGTATAAGCCTGACTGGAGCGGACTTAGTGCTGGGTCTCTACGTGATTTTCGTCCATGCCTTCCAGACGATCCTGCAGCAGAATGTACTGACCACCGGTCTTGAATTTAACCAGCGCGACACCGTGGTCGCTGATCTGCTTAATTTCTACCACCTGGCCAGTTTGTTTGATACGAGCACTTGCACCCTGAGAAAGATATTTTTTTTGCATTTTTTTGCCCTTCTTTTTTTATTATTGTTGAAGCATCCAGCATCGCTATTCGTTGATGCCAGTCGCCCCTTCTAACACTGCACCTCATCCTGAAAGCCCAGCCTGCCGCTGGTTATCCTTTATACACCTTAGTTAATAGCAATGTATAGTGTTAGTTATAGCACACAATTGAAATAGTACATCATGTTTCTATCATAATTACATGTTTAATATCATTAAATCTTTTTCAGACTGCTTGTCCAGTCGTCCGGGATGAGGCCCGCCCCCAGCCTGAGTGAACGCCCAACTTCATTTTCGTACCATACGCTATCTGCCAGGTTCGGTTCGTGTTCAAATGCCCACCAGGTGCCGTCGGCATCCTGCGCCAGCCAGTGCGCCCAGTCCGGCAATTGATTAAACTCTGGAACAGACACAGATATTTCTCATGGGACGCTATCGACCACCACAGCCAGTGGGCTCCAAATATATAACACCTGAAGGCAAAGCACGACTTCAGGAAGAGCTGGATTTTCTCTGGCTAAAACGCCGCCCCGAAGTCACGCGCGCGCTCTCAGCAGCTGCGGCCGAAGGCGATCGATCCGAGAATGCGGAATATATCTATCGCAAAAAAGAACTGCGCGAAATCGACGGTCGCGTGCGCCATCTGCGCAAGCGACTGGAAGGCATGACCGTGGTTGATCGGATCCCGGATGACACCGACAAGGTCTATTTTGGCGCCTGGGTGCGACTGCTCGATGAACAGGACCAGGAGCACTGCTACCGCATCGTGGGACCGGACGAATTCGACCATGCTGCAGGCTATATCAGCATGGACTCACCGATGGGAAAAATGCTGCTGGGAAAAGAACTGGATGCCGAGCTCACGCTGGCATTACCTGCAACCGCAGATGCCGATAGCAGAACTCGCATGTACACCATCATCGATATTCAGCTATTCAGCGCCTGAATAACAGACACAACAAGCCTCAACGCGGCAGCGCGTGCTCGGAAACGAAATTTCTGGATGAACTCCAGCGACTGCGCACCGGTAAAACGCCCGCGCTCCTCGCCCTGATCAAACAAAATCACCGTCGGAAAGCCTTTTGTTTTATAGCGCCCGGCGATTTTCATATTCTCTCCGCTATCGACTTCCACCTTGGCGAGCAGCAGTGCCCCGGCGTGCTGCTCGACCAGCTGTAACAGTACGGGTGCGATCACCAGACAGGGTGAACACCAGCCCGCCCAGAGATCGACCAGCACTGGCTGCCGATATGACGCCTGAATCACCTGCTGTTCAAAATCGGGCAGGTCGACTGAAAATGCCCACTGACTATTCTGATTCATATTTTCTATCGCCATGGTTTACGTAGCTCGTATAGCGGGTCAATATTGCCGGGGATTATACTGGATTCACGCGCAACATCAGCGGTCACAGCCTGTCACATGCACTGAGTGCGCGATGCTGCTAACATCACGGTTTACAGACACCCCTGGTATAGCCAATGGACCACATTGTTATCGAACACAGAGTTTCACCTGCCAAGCTTGACGTTTTATATGTCGAGGACTGGCCGCTGTGGGAAAAAGATGTTTCCGAGTTTGACTGGGAATACGACAAAACCGAAACCTGCTACATCGTCGAAGGCAAGGCGGTGATCACACCTGAAACAGGCGACGTGGTGACCATCGAAAGCGGTGACATGGTGACATTTCCAAAAGGTTTGAAGTGCCACTGGAGCATCGTCGAAGCCATCGAAAAACACTATCAGATCAAATGAAACCAGTTTAACAACAGGGCAGATCTATGCCATTGTGGGAAAAAATTGCTTTTACGATCTTCACGCTGGTGATGATCTACCTGCTCTATCCAGGAATACGGGCATCCATGGAAAAGAGCCGACAGGCACAGGAAAAGCACTGGGGAACCGTGCTGCTGCTGACAGCCGCACTGGTGGTTTTTGTACTGCTACTGATCAGCGTGGTGCAATAAATCCAGCTGTCGTGCACCTGAAAATAATGGCTAAAGATCAATGCCTATACGCTGGAAATAACCGGCACGCACCGTGATGTCCTGGTATTCAAGGTCAACTTTAGTTCTGGATCTCAGGTAACGCACAGAGATATCGTAAGAACGCAGCTCGTCCAGTCCATGGTTGTAGCCAATGGTGAGCATCTGCGTGACCGCATCGAGCCTGTAGCTACGCTTGCCGGTAAACACATCATCTATTTCAAGTTAGCAGCACCCGCCGCATCCAGCACTGCAGGCTGATATTTGACTGAGAAGAGGTGGAAAAGGTATCGCCCGTCTGCACCCGATAGGTGAAATACAGCGTCTGCCTGGCGCCCACGGTAAGATCAAGATTGGCAAAACCAAAGGTATTTCGGTTATCAAATGCACAGGCCATCCGAGTTACGAGACTGCGCACCCACGCCCACGCGCATATCGGTCAGATCATCAATACGCATGCCCATGGTGAACTTGCCAGCGGCAAAGTTGCTATCGCGTAATTTAGAATCAAAATCTGTGACGCGATAAAGTGGCATTGACTGCAAACCAGGGCGCACTAAACCCATCCGAAAAGGCGAATGTATACGTCGCATCAGCACCGGCGGAATAATTTGAAAGCCCCCTGAAAGTCCTGAATTGCTCGGTCGCGAGCAGCGCATGTGCTGTTAGCAGGCTGGTTCGGCCACGAAAAATCTCGCTGTTAAAGTTCGCTTCCAGTGACAGGAAGCTATCGCGTTCAATGTCAGATTTGTAATTCGCACGCGTCACATTGTTATCCAGGCCAAGAGTGGCATCCAGATCGACATAGGTATCGTCACCGGCGAAAAGCGAAGGTGACTGGCAGCATATGAAAAGTACGGCTATATGAGATATACGTTTCAGGAGTTTCATTTTTATATGACAGTCCGGTTGTGTTACTGAAACGGCAGGCCTAGTCTGCACCGTAAAGATATTGATAATCAAGTTTTTTTTGACCCCCGCGTTTTGCAGGTCAGTTCACAGTATTTCCCCCATAATCTGCTTAAATGTAATAACATTGACGGTATTACCCAGGCTGGATTTAATTTAATATAGCCCGAATTGCAAAGAGACGACACCATGAAAAGGAAACCGAAAGACGAAATAGACGACCCAAGGCGCGAGATTCTGATCCGCGCGCTGACCGCCGGTTTATTTGCAGCCACAGGTACCGCAGGCATTATCCAGCCCGTGTGGGCCATGGGTAAGGTACCCAAGGTTCTGATTCCTGGCAAATCCATCTATGACATGGCTGGCGATGTCACTGTCAATGGCCGCCAGGCGACCATGGACACCAAAATTGAAGCAAGCGATGTGATCAATACCGGGCACCGCAGTCACATCATTTTCGCAGTCGGAAAAGACGCTTTTATCCTCAGAAGCAACAGCCATCTTGAGATGTCCGGCGGTGGTGTAGTGATTAATGCCTTGCGTCTGGTGACCGGGAAACTGCTGTCTGTCTTCGGAAAAACCAAACACCAGATGTACACTCCGAATGCGACCATCGGTATTCGTGGCACAGGCATCTATGTCGAAACCGATCCAGAACAGTCCTATGTTTGCACCTGTTACGGTGTGGTGGATCTGTTTGCTGATAAAGACAAGCAAAGCCGGGAAACCATCACCTCGCATCACCATAATGCGCCACGCTACATATTGACGAACGAACAACCCGGTCGGAATATCAGGCCGGCGCCTTTTATCAATCATACCGACCTGGAGCTACAGATCATCGAGTCACTGGTGGGTCGAACACCGCCGTTCCTGGCGACAGGTGGCGGTAGTTACACCGCACCGCGTAGAAACGATTACTAAGCTTCGATATCCTTTTCGACAGTGAACCGAAAACGCCCGCAATGCGGGCGTTTTTTATGAGGCGTCAGCACCCACCACTATTGCGGATCACCAACCACCTGCCAGCTATCCCAGTCAGTACGATTCTCAGCCACATAAAACAACGCTGCCAGCACATGTCTGTCATAACGTTTGTCGGCCTGCGCCAGTAAAATATCCAGCACTTCACGCACCGACTTGCCCTGTCGATATGCACGCGCACTCGACATCGCAACAAAGGCATTCGCCACTGACAGTATTCTTGACTCGGTCAGAATCGCATCGCCTTTGATGCCCCCAGGGTAACCACTGCCATCGAGGTATTCATTTTTCTGGCTAATGATATCGATCACCGGGCCGTCAAATTCAAGCCCTTTTAGAATATTGACCGTATCCAGCACGCTGCTGTGCATCCGCAGCCTGTTCTTCATTACTCAGCGGCTGCATTTTTGTCAGTAATTCCCGCGGCAAATTTAGTTTGCCAAGATTCGCTAACTGCGCCGCCGTACCCAGCACCCTGGTGCGCTCCGCATCAAGGCCCATTGCGGTTGCGATTGCGACTGCGACTTCACGTGTGCGTTCCGAGTGATGCGCACAATGCGGATCATGCATGTCAACCGCGCGAACCAGCGTGGAAATAATACCTTCCAGCAGGCGGTTGTGTTTTTCCTGGGCGCGTTTGATGGTAGTGATGTCATGCAGTACATACAATGCTGAACCGCTGTACTCACCTTCCTGCAAAGCGGTAGCCGACACATGATAGATATAATTATCTTCACCAATCCTGATTTCCATAACACGCGAACTTGTACCATCTGTACCCATCTGAGTACGCAAGTCCAGCAGGCTCGCAGCCACATCCGCACTGAAGAAATGATATAAAGTCTTATCCTTGATGTCCTCGACCTTGACGCCAAGCGCGTGAGACAATGACGCGTTACCGAGAAGTATATTGTTCTGCTTATCGAGCAGGAAAATATGATCACTAATATTGTTGCCGACCGAATTTAACAGTGAAGTTCTTGCGGTCAGGCTTTCCGTGGTTTTTTGTAAGCGCACGCTGGTTGCATGTCGCCATATTGCAACAAAGGAAACGCCAATAATAAAAACTGCGAGTGTAAATACGGTAAGAATAAATTTCTGATGCGCATGGGATTCTCGCAACGCCTCACTGGCATCTATTTTTTGCACCAGCACCCAGTTCGTATTCGCAATATTACGCGCGGTTACCAGCACCTGCTTGCCACGATAATCATGCTTTAACGCAAAATCACCGATACGATCTCTGGCAAAATTGACCGCCTGGTCTTTATTCTGTCTCGATACCGTATGAAATATTTTAAACTTACCTGACAGCGGGCTAAGAAAGCGGGTACTAAACTCATCGCCGGAAACGAGCAATGTTTCGTCTGTCTCGGTCGTCAGCCAGTGTTGCTCCAGAATCTTATACAGATTATTTTGTGGATTAATTACCGCCACAACCGCACCGGTATAATCTTTCGCACCCGGGTTCATCTGCACCGCACTCACTGGCACTGCGAGCAATAATCGCGGCTCCTGTTCTTCGTTGCTGTAGATGCCATAAACGACTGCGCGGCCTTTTTTCTTTGCCAGCTGCACAGCCTGGTGAATGTGCTCATCCTCCGCTGGAAACTGTTGTGTCGCCAGTAACAAACCGCCTTTATCGTCGGTAATAGCCACACCTTCGTTTAACCGAGTTTGCTGGTTTGCTTTTATCCGTTGCGGGTCTGAAAATGCTCCCGATCGTCTCGCAGTAGCGGTGATTAAATTTTTCAGATGCGCCAGCTGGCCGCGCTCTGCCTCAGTAGTGCGTGACTTCGGCTCCTCTCTGATGCTCAGCAGTATTTGTAATAACGGGTTTTCTGCCAGCTCCTGCAGATTCGTGGTTTGTGCTTTTAACCAGGACTCTACGGCCCGCTTTTGTGATTCCGCGATGACCGATAACCTGCTGCCCCAGCCCTGGATGTCGCGTTGTTGCTCACGCGCCGCATATTCATTGCTCGACCATATTCCCGCCACCACAAAAAAAAGCAGTAGTGAAAAAGCAATAATGACCGGGCGATTCTGTTTCACGTTATTTGTTTTCCATTTCTTTAATTGGGCAGATGCATCCACCAGTGTTTTTCGTTGAGCGAATAGACCGGTACATAATGAAAAATATCTTTATGCGAAATCACCTGTGGAATCTGGTTATCCAGAATCAGGATATCACCATTCCGTTTCAGCGACATCACCGCATGCGCCACTCTCAGGTTAGTGTCCTGCACAATCACAATGCGCATATCGTCGACAGGAAATCCCAGCTGCTTGAGAGAAAGCATTTTAAATATCGCATAATCCTCGCAATCGCCATTATGCGCCAGAAATTCCAGTGGTGTTGCCCAGTAATCAGCAACCCCATAATTTTCTATATCAAGCACATAGGGCTTTTTATTCGCGTAAAGGTTGACCTGTTTAATCTGTTCGGCCGGAGGCAGTGGTCTGAGTTTCGCGAGAAAATCTCGCCATTCTTTCAAATGGCACTGATTGAATTTTGTCGATTCGCAGCTCCCCTTTGGCGTGGTCTCTTTTATATGCCGCTCCAGCACCGACAACCACTGCGGGAACAAACTGAGGTCGGTGTTAACAACTTCTCGATATCCGAACAGCTTTTCACTGCCGCCCGTGGCTGTGGTCGCTGTTACGCCTGATATCACAAGCGAGAGGACAAGCCCCGCTATTAACTGCATATTTTTTCGCATTGGTGGGTATAATACGCAACTTGACTAATGGATGCAGCTAGTAAAATATCGTGAATATCAAAGCCCTCACCTGCGCACTTTTCTTCGCCAGTGTCACTTCCCCTGTTCAGCTTCTGGCTGCACCCGGCTCTGACGACCTGCAACAAATATTTCAGCAGGCGATAGAGACGCGTGACTCGGGCAAAACTTTTCAGGCCATCAAGCTTTTTGAAACTATTCTCAACAGCCAGCCAACCCTGAATCGTGTTCGACTGGAGCTGGCCGTGGCCTACAACCAGGCTGCTCGCTATGAAGATGCACTACGCGAATTCAAGATTGTACTCGATGATCCATCCACACCCGAAAACGTCAAGCTTTCGATACTTGCTTATCTTGGCCAGGTAAACAGTGACGAACTCAAACCGGCTTCACAGCATCACGTGTCGTATTACGTCAATGCTGGAGCACTTCAGAATTCAAACATCAATGCCACTCCTGGAGCCGGCCTGTCACCCGTGACTGGCATCAGCACCGCTGAGAAAATCTCTTCTTTCGGCGAGCACATCGACCTCAGCATGTCGGATCGATTCAGACTGAAAGCGCCTGTGAATGTTGACGGCACAGCCACCTATTTTGAGTGGCTTACCCAGGTTGGCCTGAGCAGCACGCACTATTCAAAAACAACGAAATATGACTACAGCGTGATCAGTGTCGCCTCGGGACCTGCGATGTATGCTCATGGGCGCTGGCGGTCAAATGTCAGCCTGAGAGTGGATCAGATTCTGCTGGACAATAAAGAGCTGGCCGCATTCGTTTCGATCAATCCGGCTGTCACTTTCGACCTGGGCCACTACCGCAATCTCAAATTCGAAGGCTCATACACAAGACATAATTACGACCAGCCCGGCGATTTCGGACGCGACGGCACCGAAACCATGCTTGGCTCCGGATACAACACCCTGGTCCATAATAACCAGATCGGCCTCGAAGCAGGCTTCCGCCAGCACCAGAACCAGGCCAATGATGCTGGCTATAGCTATGATGACACCGAGCTGTATTTCAGTAGCTTTGCGGCACTCTCGGACCAGGCTGCGGTTTACCTGCACCTCAACCACCACCACTACAAATATGTCGGGCTCGATCCAACCGCGCTGGTACAGCGTGACGAAAATGAATCGCTGTACGCGCTGGGTTACAACCGTGATCTACGTAGCGGGATATTGAAACACTGGACGTTCAATCTGGAGTTTTCAGCAGACAGAAACACATCAAATGTGCATGATTTTGAATTCCGACGCTATCTGGTCTCCGCGAACCTGTCGCGCTACTTCCAGTAACACCCACAAAACTTGTGCAAAATAAATCGACATCATTTTGGTTGTAATATAACCAATTTTATAAGATTGGCCAGGTTTCGATCTATTTATACACAAATTGTGTAATTAAATTCGACTATTGTCGATATATATTACAATTCTCTAATATTCAAAAAAACGTCGATCAATCGAGCTAAACCTACAAGTTAGTCATATGTGATATGACTAAGCATTTGATATTATTCATTAATTTTTTAATACTCGGTCGCCTGACAGCTCACACCAACAGCCAGAACTAGCCGCCAGACTAAAATCCGCTGTTATTTTCCGGAGCTGGCCGCGGTAAAACCTTACACTCTTATAAAAACTCGGCTATCCAGCTCGATTATTTAGTATAATGTACCCGTGGTTTATGCCTAAGGCGTTGAATATAAATGTCTTCAATGAAATTGGCATAGATACTGTATAACTAAAATCAAAATGTAACTAAATCAGAACCAAATGTGCAGAAATCTATGAAACTGGTAAACAAAGCATCAGCTTGTCTGTGTGCGATTGCTCTTCTGCTGACAAGCGCAGCGGCGCAAGCAGACAACCAACAAACCAGGACAGCAGATAAATACGTGGACTCCATGTACAGCTGGGGTTCATGGGGACTGGGAATTGAGCCTGCCGCTGGCGGACCAGTCGCATTACCTGACAATGCTGTTAATAACCGCTCTGCCAATATTCACTTCAGGCCCAATGACAATACTGTATACGGTCTGAACAAGCACAGCGCGACAGATGTTTCTCTGAATCCTACACCTGCGCCGACACATGTTCCGCCGACCCTGGGGCCTGGTGTAGCACCGAGCGGTTCGCCCGGCACCAATTTCTAAAAATGAAAATGAGAGTTTTGAAGTGATGAAAGTTTTGAGCCTGGCTACTGGATTGCTATTCGCTGCGGCTTCGTCCGCAGCCTACGGTATATCCGTCAGTGGTATCGATATGGCTGCCACTGCCGATACCATTAGCCTCAGCTATGGTAACTTTTACGATTCCACTTCGACCACATCGGCAGACATAATCAACGCTACTCAACTCAGTGCGGCGCTTACCGATACAAGTGCAGCGACCTATGCGTTCAGTACCACTTCCAGTGCTTTTGTCGACCTTGACTTCAGCACTCCCGATCTACAACGGCGCGGGCGATGACATGGCCCTGTTCTTTGTCGGTGACAATGCAACTTTCAGCGTCGTGATCAACGGTATCACCAGATCCTATACCCCGACATTCACTCCTGTTCCGACAGTGGTGTACACCACGCAGAATTGCGACAGTTCCTCCGCCAACTATGACCCCAGCAGCCAGAAATGCATCTACAACCTGACAGCGTCGTTGATCGATCTGGATAATTTTGGCCTCAGTGGCAGCAATACCCCTGTCACCAGTTTTTCGGTCCTGCTCGGTGACAGTTCGCGCCCGGCGCTTTCGCTCGCGGGCAGCATGTACACCGAACAGCAGTTCCCGGCCACTGTCCCTTTGCCACTACCGGCCCTGTTGTTTGTCTCGGGCCTGGGTGTACTTGGTCTCTTTGGCCGTAAGCCTGGCCTGAAGAGCTAGGCTCTTTCGAGCTCGACCAGCTCCTGCTTCACATCGAGCCGGTGCAGCACATCGTATAAAGCCGCCTGCAATGCCTCTTCGATGACCGGGTGGTAGAAAGGCATTTTCAACATATCAAACACCGTCAGTTCCTGCTGTATCGCCCAGGCGATCAGATGCGCCAGATGTTCACCTTTGACACACGCCATCGCAGCCCCTAACAGGCGTCCGTCGCTGCGCCGGGCATAAATTCTCAGCACACCTCGGTTCTTGCCAATGATCAGCGCGCGCCCTACCGGGCCGAACTGTATCTCGCCGATGGCAATGCTTTCTGCATCCAGTTCATTTAACTGCGCACCCACTGTAGCGATATTGGGATCACAGAAGGTAATCCCCATGGGAGTTTTGCGCCTGAACGCGACCACGGGCTGGTGCACTGCGTTATAGCCTGCCACCCGGCCTTCGTGTCCGGCCTCGTGCAGTACCGGACGATCGGCGTTGACATCCCCTGCTATGAATATCGGCAGGTCGCCGAGCTGCATGGTCAGCGGGTTGTATTCGGGTATGCCCCTGGCATCCAGCGTCACGCCGGTTTTTTCCAGGTCCAGCGATTCCAGATTCGGTTTGCGGCCCAGGCTGGCCAGTACTTTTTCCACTACCGCGCTCTGTTCACCACATAGCACTTCGACTTTGCCGTCCTGCGCACTCAGTTGCGCCGGCTCGCCCAGCCAGAGAGGAAGTTCTTTACCAATGGCATCAATCGCCTGCTGGTTCACCACTTCATCCTGCAGGCCGGCGACACAGCTTAACTGGTCGATTGCGGTCACCTGCACCCCCAGTCGGTTGAGCGCCTGGCCGAGCTCCAGCCCGATCGCACCCAGTCCGATCACCGCCAGCGAAGCCGGCAGCTCTTCCAGTTCGAAAATCGTGTCTGTGGTTAATACCTGTTCAGCAAAATCTGCCCAGGCCTCAGGCACGACAGGTGTCGACCCTGTCGCAATAATAATTTTTCCAGCACGAATCTGCTCGCCGTTCACTTCAAGCGTGTGAACATCAATAAACCTGGCATAGCCATCGATGAGATGCGTTTCGTCTAGCTCATCGGTGACATGCAGCGTCCGGTCGACAAACATGTCGCGCAAATCCTGTACATGTTCAAGCGCTGCCGCCGCGTCCAGAGAGAGCTCATCTGCACCATCGATCCCCTCGCGCTCGAAAAGCTTGCGGCGATGAAAATCCTCCGCGACCTGCACCATTACTTTTGATGGCATGCAACCCACGCGCGCGCAGGTCGTGCCCAGCTCTCCGCCATCGATCAGCACAAAGTTGTGTGTTTTTTTACGCACCTGCGAAAGCGCGAACAGGCCAGCACTACCTGCGCCGATAATGGCAACATCAACTTCTCGCACCATGCTCTTCTCCGGAAAAATCAGACAAGGATAACGGCTTTGCCGGTGCAGGAAAACCCTGGTTATCTTCCCGGCCTGGCTACGCTCCGGAACGCGGTAATAATCACGGCTTGACCCGCAAAAATGACGGGTTTAGACTACGTCTAAAGAAAAAAGGTGTAGACTTTGCGTCCACCGATTCTGATTTACACAACCACTGGAGAGACACCATGAACTTGAAAGGCAGCAAAACCGAACAAAGCCTGAAAGACGCATTTGCAGGCGAATCACAGGCCAACCGCCGTTATCTCTACTTCGCAGCCAAGGCCGATGTTGAAGGTTACAATGATGTATCCGCTGTATTCCGCTCAACTGCTGAAGGCGAAACCGGCCACGCTCACGGCCATCTGGAATATCTCGAACAGTCAGGCGACCCGGCCACCGGCCTGCCGATCGGCCCGACAGGTGACAACCTGAAATCAGCCATCGCTGGCGAAACCCACGAATACACCGATATGTATCCGGGTATGGCTAAAACCGCTCGCGAAGAAGGTTTCGATGAAATCGCGGACTGGTTTGAAACTCTGGCCAAGGCCGAGCGTTCACACGCCAACCGCTTCCAGAAAGCCCTGGACGGACTCGACGCCTGATCTGAATCAACAGGTGAAACAAAACAGAGCCGGTGTATCGCCGGCTCTGTGTTCTCTGGCTCACTAACACGGCTGACACTATGAGAGAAGGCAATCTGGAAGCACCGACCCGCCACCCGCTGGGTCATGAGAAAACCGAGTTCTGGGATGAAAGCGCGCTCTATGAAGAACTCGAACGCGTTTTTGATATTTGCCACGGCTGTCGCCGTTGTGTCAGCCTTTGCGGTTCTTTTCCCACCTTGTTCGACCTGGTCGACGAGTCAGACACTTTTGAAGTCGACGGTGTTGCCAAAGCCGATTACTGGAAAGTGGTCGACAACTGCTATCTGTGCGATCTGTGTTACATGACCAAATGTCCTTATGTACCACCGCACGAATGGAACGTAGACTTCCCGCACTTAATGCTGCGCGCCAAAGCGATCAAGTTTAAAAAAGGCGATGTCAAAACACGTGATCGATTAATCACGTCGACCGATGCGCTGGGCAAGTTCGCCAGCATTCCGGTGATCACACAAACAGTCAATGCAGTTAACGCAAACAAAACATCGCGCAAACTGCTCGACAGTACGCTGGGGATTCATCAGGATTCGCTGCTTCCAAAGTACCACTCGAACACGCTGAAAAAGCGCGTGCATAAACGCACAGCAAAAACAATTGAAGCCACGGCCACACAAACAACCACTGGCAAAGTCGCTTTGTTTGCTACCTGCTATGGTAATTATAATGAACCCGACATTGGCGAAGATCTGATTAAGGTTTTTGAACACAATAACATTCCTGTCATCCTTGCTCAGAACACGCAATGTTGCGGCATGCCAAAACTTGAACTGGGCGATCTGGCATCGGTCGCGCGCGCGAAACAAAACAATATTGCGATACTGTCCAGACTGATTGATGACGGCTGGGACATTGTGACCCCGGTACCTTCGTGCACCCTGATGTTCAAACAGGAATTGCCATTAATGTTCCCGGATGATGCCGATGTCATCAAGGTGAAACAGGCGATGTTTGATCCGTTCGAATATCTCATGCTGCGCCACAAGGAAGGCCTGTTAAATACCGAATTCAAAAAACCGCTGGGCAAGGTGGCTTATCATGTTGCCTGCCATTTGCGGGTACAGAATATCGGCATGAAAACCCGCGATGCGCTGCAGTTAATACCTGATACCGAAATTATCACTATCGAGCGCTGCTCCGGGCATGACGGTACCTATACTTTCAAAACCGAATTTCACGACACGGCAATGAAAATTTGCCGCCCGGTAGTCAATAAAGTCAAAGAAGCCAGCCCCGATTTTTACACCAGCGATTGCGCAATGGCGGCACACCACATCGAAGCCGGGCTGGGCGATGATAGCGAACCCGTGCATCCACTTAGCCTGCTGCGCAAAGCCTACGATATATGAGTGCATTATTATGTCTAAATTAAAACGCTCCGAGCTGTATACCCTGGAAAAATATGCCGAGATTCGAAGCGAATTTCGCAAAAAGATTATGGCCCACAAGGACAGATCGTCGTGTCGAAATCGGTCAGCATTTACTGCTACTGTTTGAAGACAAACTCACCATGCAATATCAGGTTCAGGAAATACTGAAAGCTGAAAAGATTTTTGAAGCCGCTGGAATTGAAGAAGAACTTGAAGCCTACAACCCCCTGATACCCGACGGCAGTAACTGGAAAGCCACCATGATGATCCAGTATGACGATATCGAAGAGCGCAGAAAAATGCTGGGCGAACTTGTCGGCATTGAAGATGTGACCTATATGCAGGTCGAAGGCTTCGATAAGGTATTCCCGATCGCTGATGAAGATCTGTCGCGCGATGATGAACACAAAACATCAGCCGTGCATTTTTTACGCTTCGAACTCAGCCCGGACATGATTAATGCTGCGAAGCAGGGCGCAGCCGATCTACGCAGGCGTGGAACACGAAAAATACAGCCACACAACGAGCTTGCAGACAATATCAGAGACTCTCTGGTCAGCGATTTTGACTAAACTGTTTTCTAACAGGCAATAAAAAAGCCCGGTCACCGGGCTTTTTTATTGCCATAGATTTTTTGACAGACTATTTTTCCTGGCGCTGCGATACTCTAATGATCAAATCAGTATCAACCACTTTTAAATTTTCAGCCAGCCCCGGCAGGTCTCCGATCTCGAGCGATGCGCCATCGACATCGTATAATTCTCCGGTATCGAGATTATAAATATGGTGATGAGCGCTGTTGTTAGAATCATAGAACACTCGCTCACGGTCTATCAGTACTTCGCGCACCAGGCCCTTGCTCGCGAACAGGCCCATGGTGTTATACACCGTCGCCCTGGAAACTCGATGCCCGTCGCGATTGACACCTTCGAGAATTTTTTCTGCGGACAAATGCTGCGGGCGCTGAAACATGTGCTGCGCAATTTCGAGTCGCTGGCGAGTAGGCGTGATCTGGTATCGTGCCAGCAGATCCTTTATCTGGTCTGCATCAAGTCCGTATTCAAGCGTCTGTATGTTCATGACCTTGATTATATGCAATCTTTCGCAAAAATACTTGCCGATACGGCCTGTCAGGCGCCGCTCATCAGAAAGTTTCTGCCAGTCATAATGCCTGGTCCCAGTCATCGGGTACCAGAAACAGGCGCGAATACCGGTCACCGCTGATCCTGGCCAGACACAGCGGCAGGCGATATTCGTTCTGCTCGATCGCCGCTTCCAGCTCTCGCCAGCGATAGCGGCCCCCGGCAGTCAGCAGGCATGCTGTGCTCGGACATCCAGCCCGAACCCAGCAAAGGATGAAACCAGTCGTTTCTTTTACCTGTGCCCTGAAATCAGCCAGCCGGAACCAGCGGCTGCGCAAATGGCTGTCGCAGGCTCCCTGCGGGGATCGCGGCTGCGGCTGCTCATGAGGATAAAATAAGCGGCCTTTCAGAATCACCGCACAACCGGCGATATCGATCCCCTGCTCGCTCAGCAGCGCCTGTGTCTGCGGCAGGCGACACATCTGTGACTGCCGCTCGCGCAGGTGCTCGAGCTTGATATCGAGGCGGTCACGCCTGCCCGGCCCGTGCCAGTTACCCGGCTGGCGGGTATCGGCCACACCCAGATAGAACTTGACCGCTACTTCCCAGTGATAATTCAGACCATTCAGATTATCCCGGACAATAAAATCCAGCTCACCCAGAGTATCGCCGCCCTCGCGGATCGGCAGGTTGCGTGCGAGCAAATCATAGCGCTGATTTGCTTCCAGCCAGTACGCCCACAGGGTTTCAAAATAATTGCCCAGCCGCCGGTCTTTTTGCGCGGCCACCGCCGCCTGTAAGGGCGCCGGGTCCTGATCCAGCGTCTGCAGCCAGTCTGCAGAATCGTGGTAGCGATGCTGGTACCAGATATCGTCGAACCACTCGCAATCGGAGCTATCCGACAACACCAGAGGGGGGCTCGCTATCGCCCAGGCCAGATCACGCACCACGTCGTGCCTGTAATTTTGTACGATTGCGATTGTATCTCGCCGCATTGGCTGAAAACCTCCTGAAATCAATACTATACTATCTGGACTATGACTTGCTAAATAGCGGCTGTGAGCGGCACACCGCAATGAAACACAACAGGGACTGAAATTTTTTATGTTATTTTTAAAGCAACAATGGCAGAAGCGCATGCAGGCGCTTTCAATTGCAGCACCTGCCGCTATACTCCGGCTTTATACTGTTTCTGGCGGCCATCGGCTGTCGGCTTTTTGCTGCTGTTTCCTGTGCTGGCGGTGTGCTCGTTGCTATTGCTGGGCCTCCATGTCTGGCATAACCCATCCTTTACCAGCTGGCAATTATCTGACTGGATACTGGCTGCCTCTTTGCCAGTGATCAGCGCACTGTGCCTGTACCAGAGCCTGCAGATTTTTAAAGCCCGTCCTCCGCTGCCACCCGGCCGACCCTTATTGCGTAAAGACTTTCCGGTACTGCTCGATCGCATCGATGAACTTTGCAAAACCTACGGTGCGCCAAAGATTCATCATGTTAAATTAAACACCAGGTTTGCAATTCAGATAGTCTGCACACCAAAAACCGGATTACCGACTGGCTGCATCAATACTTTGTTGATCGGCCTGCCGGTGATGTCCTGCATGTCACCACTGCATCTCAAACTTTTACTGGCCCGCGAAATCGGTCATCTTGCGCTTCGTAAACGCAATTACCTGCGGCGTATTATGTATCTCAATTTTATCTGGCAACAATATGCCTCGTACTACGCTGAAAGCTGGCAGCCAGGCACTGCTTTGCTCCGGCTCTTTTTTGTGCCATACGCCGGTTTTTTTAATATCAGTGTAACGCCTGCAATTCGCCAGGAGTGTTTTGTTAAAGACAGCTGCCTGCTTGATATAACACCGCCCAATAATGTTGCCGATGTTATCGCTATGCATGCCATTAAACGGCGTTATCTAAACGAAAGTTTCTGGCCCGTCCTCAACAACAAGGCATTCACCGAAGCCAGGCCACCTTACTTACCCTACAGCGCTATGGGAATGGTCATTAATAAATCTCTGGACAAAACCAGCACACAGATCGCTCTATGAAGCTGAGATAGCACGCGTTCCCGACATCGATAGCACGGTACCTAATTTACGCGAGCGCCTGCTGGCCGTAGGCTACGATGACTTTGTCGTTCCTGAAAGCAAAACGGATAATGCAGCAAAACATTTTCTGGGTGAGGCTTTTTCAGAAATCCAGAAACAGATGGATAACATCTGGTATCTAAAAAATAAAAGCATATGGGCTATGCGCTACAAACGCGGTATGGAAGAAAAAGCGCGCCTGAAAATTTTGCACGACCAGGCGGTGCAGGGATTACTATCGAATGATGAAGCACGCGAATATCTGCTCCTGATAGAAAAACATATTCCGCTGGAAAAAGCATTGCCATATTACAACGAGATACTCAAGACCAACTCGCTGGATGCCAAAGTATGCTACGAGGCGGGGCGACTACTGTTAACTGCGGGCGATGAGAAAGGTGTTTCTGCATTACAAATGGCAATGGACCTGTCGGACGCCCTGACAATCGATAGCTGTCAGCACATTATTGATTATCTGACAAAAACAGGCGACACCAAGAAAGCACAGGATTATCGCCGTAAAATTATTGCCCATCAGGTCGAGTCTTGAGCACTGAGCAGCAAACTGAACGCGTCGCACTATTTCCACTGCACACCGTACTCTTTCCTGAATGCACGCTTCCTTTGCAGATATTTGAACAACGTTATTTGCGCCTGATAAAAACCAGTTTACAAAATGAACAGGGCTTTGTGGTCGTTCTTATCAGCGCAGGGAAAGAAGTCGGGGAACAACCGGATGTTTTTAGCATTGGCTGCTATGTGACCATCACTGACTGGGAAGCACTCGACAATGGCCTGCTGGGCATTACCATACAGGGACAACACCGCGTGCAGGTATCCAATCCATGCGCCCAGCATGATGGCCTGTTGATGGCCGATGTCAGGACACTTCACGATGACACCAGTCGTGAGTCAGCACTGCTCGAAGAATATTCCGACCTGGTTGATACACTCAGGCATCTCGAACTACACCCATTTACTGCCAGTCTGAAAATGCAGTTCGACTACAACAACTGCGCTGACGTCTGCAACAAATTATCGTATTTATTGCCGGTAACGAACAAGGTGAAACAGTCCTTGCTCGAAGTGGATTCACTTGAGCAACGCATGCATATGCTACGCTCTGCGATTGCACAATTACAGGCCTGACTCCACGCCACAGCTTCACACGCTTCATAACAATGTCTGCGCAATTCCGACTTTACATGTAGAATTGGCACCATGATATTTGCTGCCTTTTTACACTCCTGATGGCCTGGTGGGGCACGCTCCTGGGAGGAGCTCTCGGTTATATGCTCGGCGGCCCACTCGGCGCCATGCTGGGTGCAGCGCTGGGTCGAAATTTTGATGTCGGCATCAATCTGACCGGGCAGCACGCTTTTTCACCTGGCGATACCGAACGCGTGCAGGCCGCGTTTTTCACCGCCACTTTTTCTATCATGGGGCATGTCGCCAAGTCAGATGGCGTTGTCAGTAATGACGAAATCGCCGCCGCCAGAAATATTATGGCGCAAATGCAGCTTGATGCGCGGCAACGTGAAGCCGCCATCAAATTATTCAATGAAGGCAAGCAGCCCGGTTTCCCTCTGGATGAGGTCCTGAAACAGTTCAAACACGAATGTCACGGCAGACGCAACCTGATACAGATGTTTATCGAAATCCAGGTGGCCACGGTACTCGCTGACGGAAAAATACATCCGGCGGAAAGAGACCTGCTATACCGTATTGCCGATACGCTTGGTTTCTCACGCCAGCAAATCGAACAATTTTTTCATTTCGCCACCGGCGGCAGCCAGGCAAGCAAAACCTCGGCACTGGAAGAAGCCTACGCCCTGCTCGGCGTGAAGGCCTCAGACGATGATGCCACTGTCAAAAAAGCCTACCGGCGTTTAATGAACCAGCACCATCCTGATAAACTGGTGGCCAAAGGCCTGCCCGAAGAAATGATGAAACTGGCAACTGAAAAATCTCAGCAAATTCAGACCGCCTACGACCTGATCAAAAAACACAGACACTAAACGAGTACGTTATGCAAATTGAAGGCCCGCTCAAAATTGACTTGATTGATAATAATGACGGCTCACGCGAGCTGCATCTGGATTTTACTGACGAATTTCGTGGCTTAAAACCGGAGCAGCAAAGCGAAGAGTTTCACGAGCTTTTACTTTATTTACGATCTGAAATCGACATACTGGAAGAACATGATCCGAATCATCAGGCAATGCTGTCTATCCTGAAAGTCTGCGAACAAATGCAGCCTGACATTGATGCCAATAAGGTTTCGCTCAGCAAAACCATTGTGATTGATCTTTAGGTATACGATTCATCAGGCAATATAAGGATGGTTTAATCGATCACGAATTCAAATCGTTCGCCGTATTCATGGCGGCCGGTTTGCAACCGTTTGTAATTGCGAATCATGATCGTGGTTTTTTCGATAACAGCGGCATCAATCTTTGGCACATTAAGGCCAACCATGATCTGTAATACAGGTTTGCCCTGTTGCTGAGAAACAGGCTGTGACTGGATTTCGATAAACTGACGCTGGCTACTCTGGCGGCTGCGTTGCGCGAGGCTGGCCAGTGTGTATAACTCACACTGCCAGATCACATCACCGCCATCGAAGCGGCCTTCAAATACAAATTCGGCTGATGAATCGGTCAGCGATAACAGCTTAACGGTTGGAGCCACTCAGCTCCCAGGCGTAAGCGCAATCAAGTTCAGAAAGCACAGCAATCACGCCGCTTTCACCATCTTCCAGCATGGTGTGCACCGGGGTGCGGTTATTCATACGACGGTGGGGCGTATTCATCCAGCGTTTGCCCATACCCGCATTGCGCGGATAGGTGGTGCGCAGGGCATCGATAATACCCATCAGTCGAATCACCCGCTTGTAGATCGAGTCCTCATCAGGAAAGGCAGTATCCTTACGGTATTTCTGCAAATGGCGAGAACGCTCGCCTGCAGGAAAATCCAGCACCGCGAGTATTTGCTCACCCGACAGGCCCCATTCGTCGACCGCGCCCATAACGCGTTGGGTAACAATCAGTTTCTGTTCTTCTGTGAGGCCTTGCATAGTCGTTTACCAGTGCCGATGACGGCTTAGATCCAATGAATTAGAATTGATATATTAACACAGGTAGCCAGCACATTAATGAGCGTCAAAACCGTACTAAGAATGGGGGATCCGCGCCTTTCGCAGATCGCGAAACCGGTGACCGATTTTAATTCAGCCGAACTCGATGCGCTGATTGCCGATATGTTCGATACCATGCAGGCAGAAGCCGGCGTCGGCCTGGCTGCACCTCAGATCGGTGTCGATCAACGCCTGGTGGTGTTTGGTTTCGACAACAACCCTCGTTACCCCGATGCGGCCGCACTGCCAAAATCGGTGCTCATCAACCCGGTGATCACGCCGCTCGACGATCGCAGCGAAGACGACTGGGAAGGCTGTCTCAGCGTGCCCGGCATGCGCGGCCTGGTGCCGCGTTTTTCACGTATTCGCTACACCGGTTTTGATGCCAGCGGTGGTACCATCGATGTTATCGCCGAAGGTTTTCACGCCCGGGTGATCCAGCACGAATGTGACCACCTCGATGGCATTCTTTATCCTCAGCGGATGCGTGATATGCAGTCGTTCGGCTTTCTCGATGAGTTACTCGCTGCTGGCCGCTTACAGACCCAGCCCTGCGACGACTAAAATCCTCCGAATATCGGCCAACCGAGCACAATATAGCCATAAAACAGTATAATCGTGGCCCAGAGACTTACTGGTATTCAACATGTTACGCACGCTCTTCGCTCTGTTCTGCCTGCTGACTTTTAACAGCGGTTTTGCCACTACAGTAGTGCCCGTATCGCTTGACCACATGGCGAAAAGCGCCGCTGTGATTTTTTATGGCCGGGTGCTCAGCAACGAAGTCAAAGTGGACGACGTCAGCCAGCGCGTGGCCACTTTCACCACTTTTGAAGTACTGAATGCGATCAAGGGTGTGAATACCGGCACCTATACCGTCAAGCAGATCGGTGGCCGCTTACCTGGAAGCCAGGTGGTCACCCGAATCTACGGTGTACCGCGCTTTACCGTGAATGCCGAATATGTTGTGTTCCTGCCGAAAGCTTCGCGGCTGGGCTTTGCCAGCCCGATTGGCCTGAGCCAGGGCAGTTATGATGTGCATACCGATGCCAGTGGTAATAAAACTGTGCGCGGCCATGGCATAGCAACGCTGCGCCAGCCACAGCAAATTCCGCCGAGGCTTTGCGCACCGCCCCTAAACCAGACACAACCACGCTGAGTGATTTTTTGCAAAACGTGCGCACGCTGAGTGGACATTAATATGTCAGCTTTTAGAAAATTACTATTCTCGGCTCTGACTCTAGCTGTCTGCTTCAATGCCTACGCAGGCGGGCCACTGGCCGTTGATGGGCACACCCCGGTTCATTATTCACCTGCCACAGTGACACTTAACTTCGATATTGGCACGCTGGGGTCACATACTAATTCTCAGGCAGATGATCTCGTGCGACAGGCATTTGCACTATGGAACAATGTCGCAACCTCAAGCGTGATACTGACTCAGGGCAATGACCTGCCCGTGGATGTCGACGGCAGCAACTACGCCACTTACATACCTGATAAGCCACAGGATAACCCGGCCGTTAACAGCGACAACCTGAACCCCGTGGTATACGACGATGATGGGTCGATTATCGATGATTTATTCGGTAGCGGCCAAAGCAACTATATCGCCGGGTTCGCAGCTTCAACGTATATTGCCGGCACAGGATTGTATAAAGAAGGCTTTATCGTAATCAATGGCAAGACGACACTAACAGGCAGCAGCATATCGCTGTCTGACAGCGATATTATCAAGACAATCGCGCACGAACTGGGACATTTTATCGGTCTCGATCATAGCCAGCTTGATATCGATAATACTGAAACCACAACTGGAACTGCCTGCTCTACAACGACACTTGATAAATACCCCCTGATGTATCCTGTATTATGTCGGAATTCAAGCACACTGCACGTCGATGATATTGCGGCCATATCTGCGCTGTACCCGAGCTCTGATATCAACTCGCAGTTTGGACAGATCAACGGTATTTTTGTTAACACCAATGGCCAGCCTGTTCGGGGCGCTAATATCTGGGTTACTAACACCTTAACCAGTGACGCCTACAGCGTAGTCTCCGATTATCTATTGCAGAACACTGGTTATTTCAGCATCTATCTGCCACCGGGCGATTACACGCTGCACGCCGATGCCATCAACCCGGCATTCACGGCCGAATCTAGCGTGGGGCCTTATACCGAACCTCCAACAGACTATTCATTCCAGTCACCTAACCCGATCGCGGCTGTTAATTATGAAGGCAACACTCCCGGCGTCACACAAATCATTAGCATCACAGCTAACGAGGGCGTTCATGTGAAGTTTGTTATTGATGGCTCTGGAGAAACCACTCCGGGTACGATCATAAACTCGGTCGCTCCACGCAGCTCATCGAGCAGCAGCGGCGCATTCTCACCTGAAGTTTTGTTGCTGCTTGCTGCAGGCGGCTTCTATTTACGTCGCAGACAGGTGCCAGTCCTGAATCACTGATCCAGCAGGCACTGAGTGTCAGGGCTTGCTCAATTTATATTATTTGCTGATACTTCGGATAACTGGGCGAAGTCAATAAATTCGTCATACAACATCGGCTTTGACACATAAAAACCCTGGATCACCTCAGTCCCGCGCTGTTTCAGAAACTCAAACTGCTCTGCATTCTCAACGCCCTCACCAATGACACCCAGTCCTAGACTGTGAGCCATCGCAATAATCGCTTCGCACAATGCGGAGTCATCTGGATCTATACCGATATCCTGCACAAAGGCCTTGTCAATTTTCAGCACATCGAACGGGAAACGCTTGAGGTAACTGAGTGACGAATAACCTGTACCAAAATCGTCAATCGAGAGCCTGATATCCATTTCCTTAAACTGGTTCATCGTGGTTATCACTTCCGGCACATCTTTCATTAACAGGCGTTCTGTTATCTCAAGCTCCAGGCTGCTACCGTGTAAACCATGCTTGCTCAGCAATGAAGAAATACTACTACTGATACTCTTGCCACGAAACTGTCTGCCAGAAAGATTGATGGCCATATAAAGATCATTGTTGCTCGCGCTTTGTTGCCAGCGGCCGATGTCTCTACAGGCGGTATCAATGACCCAGTTGCCGATATCAACTATAATGCCGCTCTCTTCCGCCAGCGGTATGAACATGTCGGGTGGAACATCGCCAAGCTCCTCATCCTGCCAGCGCAATAGCGCTTCTGCGCCAACGATGGTTTTACTCTGAGCGTTCATTAAAGGTTGATATTTAAGATAGAAACGACCATCCTCAAGCGCGTGACGAATCTTGTTATCCAGCTCAACGCGTTTGATAACAATATCACTCATATCTGGCGTGAACACCTCGCAGCCGCCGCTCCCTTTGCGTTTACTACGGTACATGGCTGTATCAGCGTTACGCAGTAATATGTGAGGATCTTCACCATCTCTGGGAAAAACAGCAATACCAACGCTTGCGGTAATTGTGAATTCAATATCTTCGATCACACATGGTTGTGAAACCAGTCTGCATGATCTCTCGCACCTTATTCTGTATGGCTTCCATATACTCGGTATCAGGCGTTCCAATATCACTGCCGAACTTCTGCCATCATGACCAGAAATTCATCGCCACCTAAACGCGCAACTGTATCGACATCTCGCACACAGGACCTTAAGCGTTTCGACATTTCGATCAGGAACTTATCGCCCGCCTCATGGCCCAGCGTATCGTTGATGTTTTTAAAATGATCAAAATCCATGTATATAATAGCAATTCGCTTGTGTTCTCGAATTGCATTTGCGACTGCCTGCTGTAGACGATCATAGGCCAGTGTGCGATTTGGCAACTCGGTCAATTTATCGTAGTTTGCCTGGTACAGAAGTCGCTCTTCATAATCCTTGCGCAGAGAAATATCTTCCTTGATAGCAAGATAATGGGTCGTTTTACCTTCACTGTTTTTTATCGGAGAAATGGTAACGTTTTCCCAGAACAGGTCACCATTTTTCTTTCTATTGTACATCTCGCCGGTCCACGAATGACCCGCGCTTACCGTATTCCACATATTCCTGAACTGTGATTCCTGAGTGTATCCGGATTTCAGAAAACGCGGATTTTTACCCATGACTTCTTCAGCACTATAACCTGTGCCTCTGACAGAATTCTGGATTCACGTATTCTATATTTGCCTCCAGGTCAGTAATCATCACTGCGACCGGGCTCTGCTCAATCGCCTGCGATAACTTGCGCAAACTATCTGCAGTTAATTTGTGCCCATTGCTCTCCGCTTCCAGATCAACAATGAGTTTATTGACATTCTGCGTCATCTGATTAAACGCGCTCGCCAGACTTCCGATTTCATCATTGGCTTCTACCTGCGCAATGGCATGGCGATTACCTTTACCCATACTTTGCACAACAGACGTTAAACGCCGTACCGGCCCAAGCAATAACTGGGTCGTGCCTAGCATTATAAGCACAACAATCACGGCCAGGATGGCCACCAGCATCAGACCACTACGTTTTTGCAAATCGACCGGCTCTAAAAACACCTCCTGCGCCTGCGCATACACCACGGTCCAGGGCATAGTGTCGAGCTGACTGATCGCGGAAGAAAAGGTGTCGGTACCAAGCCCATAATAGCGGCCGTTAAAGAACCTTTCTGGCCCATTACTGTTTTTAAAGTTTTTAAACCATTCATCGGTTTCAGCTTTATCTGAATCTGCATTACCAGGCACCAGCTTTTGTGCCTTTAATTCATCCAGCGTATTCTCATTCATACGTTTTGCAAGGGTATACTGCAAATCGCTACGCTTGCCATGCACCAGTCTGAGGTTGTTCTGATCAAGCAATATTGCAAAAGAACGCCGCCCCGTCTGGCCACGAGACCCTGTAATCAAATCTTTCAGCACATCTGCTTTGTATTCAGCACGTATTACACCTAAAAACCGATCGGCCAGGTCGTACACCGGGCAACTGAAATACATTACCGCCTGGTTATTACCAGGAAATATAACGGGCGACTGGTATACCTTCCTGCTCTGTTTAGCTTCTTTAAAATATAATTGCTTGCTTTCATCACTGCCCATATTCTGTGATTCTGTATCCAGTAGATTAATTCCATTTTCATCCAGCAATGCGTATGAGCGAACAGCATCTTTTTGTTTTGACTGTAAGGCTTTGAGTATTTCAAGTGCGGTGGTGCGTGAAACTCGGTTTTCACCTTTAAATTTAAGGAAGTTTGCCAGGATAGGAAGACGTGCTTCTGCTGCAAGGCTTTTTCGATTGATTATATTGTAATCATCCAGCCGTTCGGAGTACTGCAGCGCTGTTGCTGCCAGCAATTTGTTCGCGCTATGAGTTAAATTCTGGGTCATGATGTAATTATCAAATGTCGATAGCGCACCCAACGACATTAATACAATCAACAGAAAGGCTGTGAGCAATTTCGCACGTAAGCTATACTGTCGTGCGATAAGAATGCCTACTACGAATAGCAGAACACCACTGATAACCATGAGGATTGCGATTTTAATTAGCATATGCTATCGCCACTGTGCTGACATACAGCCGCTTCCGTAAACACTTGTAGAAACAGATTATCCATCGTTAAAGAATAGCAGCCAATTAGCCCTAATGACTCAATATATTCTTATTTTTCACGTAAAATCTCATGGCTCAACGACATATTTCTAACTTCGGCAACTGGCCCACCCCCATCAGCAGTGGTCTGATTGCCGACGCCACGTCACAGCTCGACGAAGCGACCATCTATGGCTCTGAACTATGGTGGCTGGAGCGCCGTCCTGACCAGGGCGGCAGAGTCGATATCATGCGACACACAACCGCGACCGAAGCCCGCCTCCCTGCAGATTTCAGCTGTCGTAGCCGGGTGCATGAATACGGCGGTGGCAGTTATTGTGTTTCCCACGACGGCGTATATTTCGTCAATGATCAGGATCAGGACATATATTTCCTGGGCCATGATGACCAGCTCCGCCGCATATCCACCACAATGGACATACGCTACGCGGATCTGGTGCCTGATATCGCAAGACAGCGTCTAATTTGTATACAGGAACAGCACTATCCCGACAAACCGCCAGTCAATTCTATCATTGCTATTGACCTGGCCACGCTTGTTACAACAGTGCTCGCACAAGGTTATGATTTCTACGCCAGCCCAAGGCTATCTCCCAATAACAGCCAGATTGCCTGGTTGTGCTGGAACCATCCCAATATGCCGTGGGACGCAGCCGAGCTCTGGCTCGCAGACTTTGACGCTGATGGCAGTCCTGACATAGCTCAGCACATTGCGGGCGGTCGATCAGTTTCTGCGTTCCAGCCGGAATGGTCCCCGGCGAACCGACTGCACTATATTGATGACAGCAGTGGCTGGTGGAACATCTACAGTTACCACGACGGGAAAAGCCACGCACTTTATCACTGTGAAATGGAATTTGGTTTACCGCAATGGGTGTTTGCTCAGCGCAGTTACGGCATTATCGACGACCATCGGATACTTTGCAGTTATATCAGTGAAGGCCAGAACAAGCTTGGCATGCTCGACCGTGCACAGAACACACTTGTACCCATCAATACTGAATACAACAGTTTTTCAGCTGTCAATACCAGCACCGACTACGCCTGTTTTATCGCCGCTGCTGATGATACCAGTGCGCAACTGGTGAAGCTGGATTTAAGCAGCCACACAACCCGGACTTTGCGCAAAAGCGCGAATATTGACCTTGATGCACGATACTTTTCTCGCCCCCGGACGATCGAATTTTTAACACGCCATGGCGACACCGCTCACGCTATTTATTATCCGGCGCATAACCCTGATGTGGGTGTCGACACGGGGCAAAAGCCGCCACTGATTGTTATTACCCATGGTGGACCCACCGCGCGTAGCGATGCCGCGTTCGATCTTAGAAAACAATTCTGGACATCTCGCGGTTATTCTCTGCTTGATGTTAATTACAGCGGCAGTACTGGCTACGGCCGCGCTTATCGTGACCGCCTTTATGGGCAATGGGGTGTACGCGATGCCGAAGACTGTTGTGACGCAGCAATGTACATGGTGGATGCCGGTCTTGCAGATCCGGAACGGCTGATTATCAAGGGCAGCAGCGCGGGCGGTTATACCGTATTGTGTGCGCTCACTTTTCATGACGTGTTTTCTGCTGGCGCAAGTTATTATGGTATCGGTGAACTTGAAGCGCTCGCCAGGCACACTCACAAGTTTGAAGCGCATTATCTTGATCAGTTGATCGGGCCTTATCCTGAGATGCGTGAAACATACCAGCAGCGTTCACCACTACATTATGTTGAGCAACTCAGTTGTCCGGTGATTTTTTTCCAGGGACTCGACGACAGGGTCGTACCGAGCGAGCAGGCCGAGATGATGTTTACCGCACTCAAACAAAAAGGCATCGCGACCAGCTATCTTTCATTTCCCGGTGAAGCCCACGGTTTCAGAAAAGCCGACACCATCATTGCCTGCCTTAAGGCCGAGCTTGAGTTTTATGCGCGCGTACTCGATTTGCCAATAGATGCTGAATGCGAAGGCAATCTGGATATTGAAAACCTGTCTTATTAACTGAAACGCTCGACTTCAAATTTCTGTTCTGCGGTTTTACGGATCTCACCATAGTGCGTGCTGAAACTTCCTTTTTTAAGATCTTCGTAATACCACTCCAGCGTTGCAACTATTACTGGAAACGCAAGGCGTTCCCAGGGCACGTCCTGTTCTGTCACCAGTTTCACTTCAAGGCTTTCACTTCCAGGGCTGGCTTTGCCTTCATGAAGCAGGCCTCGGTACATGGTGTACATCTGATTGATGTGAGGAATACTGAACACACAATATAATTCCATTTCGCGCATATCGGCGTTGGCCTCTTCCATGGCCTCGCGCGCCGCGCCTTCGAGGCTGGTTTCCTGGTTTTCCATGAATCCGGCAGGCAAGGTCCACAGGCCGTAGCGCGGTTCGATCGCACGCTTACACAGCAATATTTTATCGTCCCATTCCGGAATACAGCCGGTGACTACTTTGGGATTCTGATAATGCACCACGCCACAGGCCGGGCAGACAAAGCGTTCGCGATTGTCACCCTCGGGAATGATGATATGGACTTCAACGCCACAGGCGGAACAATATTTCATCGGAATTTTTCACAACTGACACCGTCTCATGTTAAGTGATTTCGGTCTATTTTTCGTCTAATTCATCAAAAATCGTGCTTGAAATCTGCATATATTCAGGCCTATGATGAATTATCGGTACCAGCCGTTCCAGCCGGAATGCACTCCCGCAGCTTCAGTTCGGGGCACCTCTGGCGAAACGACTCATTCAATATTGACTGAACCACAGGAGATAGTGATGAGACGACTCTATTTTATGCTTCCCGACATCAGCTCTGCCAGAACCGTGGTGGACGAACTGTTACTCAAACGCATCGATTCCGGGCACATCCATGTCATGGCCAGAGAAGGCACTGACATGGGAGACCTGCCCGAAGCCAGCCTGTTCCAGAAAAGCGACTTTATCCCGGCCATTGGACGCGGTCTGGCTGTCGGCGGTGTAACCGGTGTTGTGGTGGGCGCGGTTTTTGCCAGCTTATCACTGAGCGGTGCCGCCATTCTGGGCGCGGTGCTGGCCGGCGCCGGTATCGGTGCCTGGGTTTCCAGCATGATCGGCGTTGCTGTGCCCAACAGCCAGATACATCAGTTCGAGCAGGCAATCAGCACTGGCAAAATTCTGATGATGGTAGATGTTCCAGCCGGACGCGTGGCAGAAATCGAAACCATGGTGTACGGCCATCATCCGGCTGCGGCAGCTGGTGGCACGGAACCGCATATACCGGCATTTCCTTAAAATCGCTTCTGGTATCAGGCAGCCGGGACCGGAGGCCCGGCTGTTGTTTCCAGCCAGAATCAGGCCAGGATGTCAGGAATAATATTATCTTCTAGCTGGGTAATCCGGTCTTTGAGATGTAACTTCTGTTTTTTCAGGCGTTTAATCTTGAGCTCTTCAACCATGGTGGAGCCAAGCAATTGATGGATCGTTTCATCCAGCCGACGATGCTCACGCTTGAGCTCCGCCAGCTCAAGACACATGGCATCGATTTCTTCGACACTGAATAAGTCACTCATTCATCTACCCCACTGCAATAAAGCACGGTATCACAGTCTGGAAAGCGCAAACAAGCACGGAAAAGAACTTGCCAGAATAAATATAACGGGATACAATTCGAAACATGTCGAACTATAAAACTATTGAACTGGACACGCTCGCGCGGCAGTTTAAAGCACTGTCCAATCCACACCGCCTGCGGATATTTAATCTGCTCAGCGGCTGTTGCGAGCCCGGAAACCAGTGCAACACAGAAGACGTGCTGAGCTGCTGTGTCGGCGAGCTCGACCAGCAGCTCGATATCGCATCATCGACGCTCTCGCACCATCTGCGAGAACTCCACCATGCCAGCCTGATCGAAATGCAACGCCACGGCAAACAGATTTATTGTTCGGTGAACCCGGAAACCCTGGCACAACTGAAACATTTTTTCGGCAGTGCGCCGACACACAACCCAATCCCACAGGTGAACTATGAGCAACAAATCCCAGAACCAGCAAAACGCTGACCAGATCCGCCAGCAGGTACGCGCCAGCTATGCCGAGGTGGCCGAAGCCAGCAATAATGAATCCAGCTGCGGCGTGGGTTCGAGCTGCTGTGGCGTCTCCTCAGACACAGCGATCAATACCCTGGTATCCACCCGCCTGGGCTATTCACAGGATGATCTGGACCAGGTGCCCGGCGGTGCCGACATGGGCCTGGGCTGCGGCAACCCGCGCGCCATCGCCAGCCTGCAGCGCGGCGAAACCGTGCTCGATCTGGGCAGCGGTGGCGGCTTTGACTGTTTTCTCGCCGCCGCAGAAGTCGGCGAACAGGGCCGGGTCATCGGCGTCGATATGACCCCGACCATGATCAGCAAGGCACGCGCCAATGCGGCCAAAGGCCAGTATCATCATGTCGAATTCCGCCTCGGTGAAATCGAAAACCTGCCACTGGCCAATGACCATGTCGATGTGATCATTTCCAATTGCGTGATCAATCTTTCACCCGACAAGGCCCGCGTATTTGCCGAAGCGTACCGCGTGCTCAAGCCCGGCGGCCGCCTGGCGATTTCCGATGTCGTGGCCAGCGTTGAACTGCCAGAGGACTTACGCAACGATCTTGAACTGTACTCAGGCTGCATGGCAGGCGCTTCGTTAGTACACGAACTGGAAAACATTTTGCGCGACACCGGTTATGAAAATATTCGCATCGCACCCAAAGACGAATCACGCGATTTCATCAAGGACTGGGCGCCGGGTCGTGGCGTAGAAGACTATGTAGTATCGGCCACCATCGAAGCGGTTAAACCCGGCGGGGATTGTTGCGCTGATAGCAGTTGTTGTTCTTGAAATAACAAGCCGTCACATAAGGCTTGTTGAGCTAACAGCTACTAACGGCCAGAAGCTGCCGGTCAATACTTATCTGCCACACCAGAAAACCGGACATTTAACGATTGAATTAAGTGGCGCGGCGCGTTTTGTGCGCAGCGTCCAGCACGCGCTTTTGCGTGCGACTTTGAATGAGTTGTTATGTGTTTTAGGCAACAATATTTCCCCAGTTGTTGTATATGGCCAACGATGACCATGCAACAAGCAATACTCCTAAACCAACACTCGAAATAAAGTTGATATCATTTTCGAGTTTTATACCACGCGGATAATTTCCTACAGTAACAAGCAATAGAAATGCACGGCCCAAATTAAATAAAACGATGCTCCATATTACGTACCATAATATAAATTTTAGTATTTCAGAGACCGCTTCTATTATTGCATCCATGTCATTTATTACACAAAAATAATAGGCACCAGAGATCAATTATTTCTAATATACCTGCACGCTAATATTAGAAACAATTGCTCTCTGACACGGGTTTTTCTGGGGCGCTGAGCGCGTTAGCGCGAAGCGTCACACACGAGTGACTTGTTATGTGTGGATACTTGTGCAAATTAAAAAGTTTTTTGTTGTTAATATGGTTTGCGATCTTATTAAAAGCTTTGCTCTTAAAGTGTGACGTGATTCCGACAATGCCTAGAAGCACGCAGAAAAATATTATGATCCAAAACTCGACCGGTGATTTATCTGCTGTAATGGCAGGCGCCCCTATAGAATACTTATATATACGTCCTAAATAAATCATTCTAGCGCTTAATGCTAACAATGCTATGCCCCAAATCAAACGATCATTGCGCTGAAAGAAGTTTTTTTTCTGTCTATTCCGATTAGTCGAAGTCATATCATATTCACATAACGGTTGAGCTAACTTGGCGGCGCGTTGTTTGCACCAGTCAAGTTGAGTGATTTGATATGTTACTCATTATTATGTAACTAATAGTGTATATGTTTTAGAGATATAAGCAGCCTCTAATTACTTATCAATCCGTCCCCTTTTTTTCTTAGGAGGGAAATGTAGGGAGGAGCTGCCTCCATTAATGTAACAAAATCTCCGGAGAATTCTGACATATCTTTTGCGTTGTCCCTATAGCGTATAAGTGTAGCTCTGCCTTTAGAGCCTATAAACTTTCGGTTACGCAATATTCTTCCAATGCTTTTTCCATAATCCGCCAATGATTCTCCCAAAGCGGTCAAAATATTATTGAGATTCTTTTTGCTCGAACAGGATAATTGTATATTTTTCTCAATATCATTTAAGTTTAAATTAAGAATGTTTACATCTCCGTTCACTTTTCCTACTTCATCAAACGCAATCATCTGTCTTGCATTTGAAATATGCCTATTTATTTTTGTTTCTAATATAGCGCAGGACCGCGTGTATTCATTAATAATCGCTCGATCTTCAGGAGTAATAATAATTTGATTTTTATTGACTGATTGGCAGGAAGATATCGCTATAGCGATAAAGGGCATGAAAGTATATATTTTTAGCCATTTAAAATATTTGATCATTATCAGAGCTCTGTGATGTACTTTTCATGGGTAGGTCGGTTACATAACGCATAGCTAACCTGCGAGTGGCGCGCCGAGCGCCACGAGTCTGGTTGAGCGACTGGTTATGCCCATACGACTTTGCCACATGGGCAATGATAATCGAGAGCGCATTTCTCGACATTTCTAGCGGCATGTACGGAGAATCACGCCACTCCTTCATTACTTGCTGTGGCAGCACTGGAATATGGATAAAGCCAGCCTTGTGGGACCCGCCATTTAGCTCAGAGAAATACAGGCTTGAAAACAGAATGTGATTGCACGTGTGTTGCCCACAATTGAAGGAGTAACCAGCGGGAATACCTTCTTTTGGAGCAGCGAACTCAATTCATCGGTAGCCGGCAGAGTGGACCAGTACGCAACAGGCCTTTTCGGATCGATAATCTCTCGCCTAAAGGAGTTTGTTGCAATCTTTTCGATGGTGATCTTGTTGTACGGTGGCGCCTGACCGGTGTGGATGCACAGGTCCGGTTTATAGCGCTTCAACAAATTGTTTAGCTGCGACTCTAATGTCTTATGCTCGGTTTCTCTTGAAGTCTCATCACAAGTGATTATCTCAAAAGCTAGCGCTTCCTGAAGAGGATTAAGCTCTTCTGTGAGTTCATCCATGAGCGACTTGACCAGAATGCCGGATGCGTTCGTGGATTCTTGGTAGTCAAACCCGGTGACGAGGATCATGCAGTCACTTTCCTTTATTGGCATAACGTTGCGCTTAAGTGGGAGCGAGCTGCAACGCAGCGAGCGATCCAACTTGAAGCGCCTTGTTATGTGATTTTAGTAATCTACACATGTTCCAGAGACCATTGTTCCGAACGCCCCTCTAAAAAAGAATGGCTTTTTTTCGCTTTTAACATATTGGTTTATTTGTAAGTAATCTACGGTATTGTTTGGCTTATACACATTTAAAGACTTATATCCATTTTCTTCCGGCAGATAGTCGTAAACTGTAGGCATTTGACCTGACATTGTATTAATGATGTTTGCCCCCGTAATAACACCTGTTTGTCGATTTACTACAAACTCCTTACCTAAATAACCAGTTACTAAATGCGACTTATGGTTTAGCGTACCATCTTTTTCTAGATTTACTGCGTCTTTGATGGTGCACTTAAAATTCCCTGTAGCAAATGAAGGAAATGATACGATGAGGCATATTGCAATCATTATTCTTCTCATTTATTGCACCTTTTCACATAACGAATGACATGGACCTCTCCATTGCCAGCCAGCGATTGGCCGGTAACAATGGATTGGCGAAAAACAATTGTTAAGAAGAGGTCCATGTTATGTCTATTATCCGTATCGGTATTGATTTAGCCAAAAATATTTTTTCCCTGTGTGGCGTCGATGAACGAGAGCAGATCGTCCTTGAGAAAACGGTGAAACGCGGGGCGTTGCTCGATGTGTTTGTTAATCTACCACCATGTGTGGTGGCAATGGAAGCCGGATCGGGGGCGCATCATTGGGCCCGGACATTGATCAAGCTCGGGCATGATGCTCGCATCATGGATCCAGCCTTCGTCGCCCCTTATCGCACGGGTGGCCGCAGCGCCAAGAATGATCGCAACGATGCTCGCGCTGTCTGTGAAGCGGCAGGCCGCCCAAACGTGCGCTTTGTGCCGGTTAAATCCATTGAACAGCAGGCCATCCTGCTAGTGCATCGCCGCCGCAGCCAGATGGTGGCCGAGCACACCCGTACCGCCAACCAGATTCGGGGCTTTCTGGCCGAATTTGGTGTGGTTGCACCTGTCGGCGTGCAGCGGTTGAAACGTGACTGGCTTGAATTGCGTCAGCGCTATCATGAAGCGATACCCAACCTTGCCTGGGAAGAGATTGATGTGCTGTATGACCGGCTGCAATCACTC
This sequence comes from uncultured Gammaproteobacteria bacterium, assembly GCA_963721085.1. Lineage (GTDB taxonomy): Bacteria > Pseudomonadota > Gammaproteobacteria > SZUA-229 > SZUA-229 > JASBSR01. The sequence goes on along the minus strand of CAVRHW010000015.1, from coordinate 12,862 downwards.
CACCAGCAGATATTGGCTTATGACCGAAAGATCCACGCTTTCGTGCGTGAAGATGCACAAGCTGAACGGTTAACGCACATCCAGGGGGTGGGTGCGGTAACCGCCTCGGCCATCGTCGCCACCGTTGGCAATGCGGCTCTGTTCAAGAACGGTCGTCAGTTCGCGGCCTGGTTAGGTTTAACACCAAGACAGTACAGCACCGGCGGTAAAGTGCGACTGGGAAGAATTTCCAAACGGGGAGATCGATATCTTAGAACATTGCTGGTTCATGGTGCACGATCCGAGCTCATGCACACCTCAAACCGCAGTGACCACAAAAGCCAATGGGCAGAACAATTAAAACAAAGCAAGTCGTGGAACAAGACAGCCGTCGCCCTGGCCAACAAACATGCACGCATCATTTGGTCGATGCTGGCAAAAGCACAGGATTACCATCCTGCATGAGTGACTGATTGTTTGATGAAAGCGGTTGACCGCCACGTGAGGAACCTGGTTACCCTAAGGGCTAATAAAGCCGACTAACGAATGAGGCTTACGTGCGCGGATTGTCATCAGGGCCAGCGTAATAGAACGCAACAACAGGCCGAATATAGATTTGCAGTCAATTGCTATTCACTCAACATCACAACTTAGCGATAACTGAATGGTGTGAATAAAATGAATTAGTAAAATACGAAGTTGTTAATTAATAGAGGTCCATATAGATTAGGGTAAGGGGCCGCCTCTTTTTCTGGCGGTCCCAGTGGCCAACACGAGCGAACCATACCTGTTTGTTATGTTTTTGTGTATTCAATCGCATAATTGATTTCAGTGGGTCTATTACCAACACATTGATCGGGGCTTATTGAGCAGGGGACGCCTAAATACAATGTTGTATCGTTGTTCAGTAGAAGATAGATATCAGGCTGTATCACATTGTTTTTAGTATAGAAGTCGATTTGCTTGACAGTAACCCCATTGGCTGACAATATTTCTTTGCCTATTTTGAAACTCACTAGTGGATCTTGTGGGTTTGCAAATAAACCAGATTGTGAAGCATCAACCGATGATTCAAGTTGTGTGCAATTTGAATCAGCGTATGAGTTAACTTTTGAAATTACCGAGTTAGAATGATAAGTTGTAATTGTTTGTTTGGATGCCGAATCAAATATACCGTAGCTTGAATTTGGGAAACTTTGTAAGCATGTACTAGACCATGCTCCTTCAAGTTCTGTTGTTTGTGTGCCATCCTGACTACAGGCTTGAAACATTAAAATAATCACAAAAAATAAATATTTAATTAAATTCATAAGTCTGTCCATGTTTACAAACATAACGCTCACTTAACCGGCGCGACGATAGGAGCGTCCGGCGACCGAAGGGAGCGAAGTTGAAGTGATTGTTATGAGTCATTTTCGATGATGCTTAAATCTATTTTTAGACCTTTTGCCGTTTGTGATGCAACGTAGTTTGCTTTATATAGAGCATCAACAAACTCTTTGTCACGCTCATCAAGTTCTCGCGCGGCATAGTGCCCAAACACAATGGCATGTAGTTTTTCTCTTTCGTTATTTCGGCCTTCAAAATATGAAACCAACCATTCCAGTTGAGCTTTTATAGACTCAAGTATTTCGGGTAACGCTACTCCGGAATTATTTTTTATTCTATTTTCACAAAGTCTGAGAGCCTTTCTAGCTACCTGCGATTTTATGTCCTCTTGACTCATATTATCTTTGACTCATAACGACTGAACCGTGGGGCACGAGGCGTTTTGTGCCGAGAGTCCCGCACGAGTGACTTGTTATGTGTTTTTAGCATGTTACTTTTCTTTCTTGTATTGTTTGTAAATGATAATTGCTCCAATAATATATGAAATACCAAAAACAAGACCCAGCCAATTAGCTTTGTTGTATATGGCTGAGATTATAAAACCTAATCCCATTATCCCTATTGCTATAATTAGAATGCCGTATAAGGTTTTTGGAGATGATTGAGATGCATTAATGTTTTGGCTTTTTTCTATTTCTTTAAGTCTTTCTTTTAATTGAGCGTTATCTGGATGTGCTTTTATAGCTTTTTTTAAAGCCTGTGTGGCAACATAGTTTGGTACATTAGCGTCTGATAGATATGTGTCTACATCTTCTAATACTTTTTCAGGCGCTCTAGGGTTCCCAAACATTTCTATTCTCTTATCCTTTTACACATAACGCCCCGGTTGAGCCGCCGATGGGGCGCGAAGCGTCCCCGAGGTCGGCTCCAACCGGTTGTTGGGCTCATGGTCAATCGAATAGCCGAGGATCATGAAATTTCTCGCAGATGATGCCACGAATTATTTCTCTTTGCCCCCAGAGGTCGTTGACTCGGAGCTGTCTTCCAAACAAGGTGATACCGAGGTCTTCACGGATTTGCTCTGCCTTGTTTTCAGGAGCAGCGACGACGGCGAGGCTCATTCCGATTATGTAGCCAGACGGAAGATTCCAGCGCTCCGCACCTATCTCGACCGAACCTGCGTCATTGAACTGGAGGCGCGGGTCGAGTTCGCCTTCATGAGCGATCGGTGTACGGCCAAACTTGTAAAGTGCGTCTGTAATGCTCACACCGTTCACTGATATGCCACTAAGCACGTTGCCCGTAGCGACTGCCGATATGAGCGATTCCTCATCTTCAAGAAACGCTCGAATCCGCGAGCCCACACCTTCCTTCGGCCTTCTTCTCTTCGCGGTCTTGTCGATCGCGGGAAAAAGATTTACCAAGGCTCCCTCGTAGTCCCTTGATTGCAGGTGTTCAACACATTGTTGAATACGCCTGCTGACTCCACTCGGCTGTGTCATTGTGATGCCCAACAGTTGATTATCTGGCCCGATAATTGGGGTCAGAACATATTTCTTTCTAATATTAGCAAAATATGTGTTCTGACCCCATTTATTCGCACTTGTTGCAGTCCGGTGCGGACATCCGAACAGTGCAGGAATTGCCTGGGCACGCTGATGTCGCCACCACAATGATCTATACGCACACCGCCGGCCTCGGTGGCCAGGGTACACGAAGTCCACTGGATACCATCAGCTGAATTTGTGTCAACTTCGGGTTGCTGCTTCAGCTACCGCTGTTTGCCTCGGTGGCAATAGTTATTCTTTCTTGAAATCCAGCGATGCAGAGTTAATACAATAACGCAGGCCGGTGGGTTGTGGCCCGTCTTCAAACACGTGACCGAGGTGCGCATCGCAAGAAGGGCAACGTACCTCAACGCGCACCATGCCGTGAGAAGTATCACGAATTTCGGTCGGCGCGTGTTCTTCATCAACCGGTTTCCAGAAACTGGGCCAGCCGGAACCTGAATCGTATTTTTCATCTGAACTGAACAGTGGCTCACCACAACACACGCAGTGATACATGCCGGTTTCTTTGTTGTTGTAATACGCCCCGCTAAACGGACGCTCGGTACCACCCTGACGCGCAACCTTGTACTGCTCTTCGGTCAATTGTTCACGCCATTCGGCATCATCTTTCGTTACTTTTTTATCTGTCATTCAATCATCAAAACCTGACCACAGAACCACAAGGAGTCCAAATTAACGAATATACAATATGCGGTGTTATGGATTCCCGCCAGAAACATGCGGGAATGACGTAGGGTGACAGCGGGCTTTTTGTTTCAAGAACACACTCCGAAGTTTCAGGAATGATTCAATCGAGTGCAAGACAAGGCGTGTGATTGTTTCAAATAGCGGAGTGTACTTTTAGTACATGAGCATCGTTTGAAAAATCAAATAACGCAGTATCGTGCCGAGTGAATCATTCCCAAGCTCAGCATTGTTCCCATGGGAGATTGTGAAACCTCCACCCACCCGAGGTGCTGCGATGGTGTTCATCATCCAGCTCGCCTTCAAACCCTTCGTCGATGTGATACACATTGCCGATCCCCGACGCGATTAAAAGTTTTCCGGCTTCCAGCGAGCGTTTGCCGCTGCGGCAGATCAGTACTACCGGCACGCTACCTTCGCTGGTCTCGGTGACGCCGCCCAGCATCAGCTTGCGCACATCGGTAACGAAATGTGGATTGACTACCCAGTCAGGCTCGTCAATCCAGGGCACATGAACCGCGCCTTTGGGGTGGCCCACAAACAGATATTCCATGCTGGAGCGAATATCGATCAGCAGGGCACGAGAGTTTTTCTGGCACAAATCCCATGCCTGTTGCGGTGTAAGACCTTTGAGTTCAGCTGACATAAGATGCGCTCGTAGCGCCAGATGAAACAGGGCGCTGATGGTTACCTGGAAGCTATATATTGCATGAACGGCTGCAGCCGTTCAACTACAGCTGACAGGTGCTCTGCTGGTATCTGCGAGTGATTCCCATGCAGAATATGCTTGAATGCCTGTTGTATGTCTTCTTCTGTGACCTCTGCGCCAGTCTCGAGCTCGGCGTCGGCGAACAGTACAATTTTTTGATCGCCGCCTTCCAGCGCATCCGCCAGAGCGGATTCCGCCTGTTGCATTAAGGTCGGAAAATCGCTTTCCGCATGCAGGTTCACGGTGCTGATCCCGCCTACCAGATCAACTCGCAGCTTTTCCTTGCCGGTATCGAATACCAGTTTACGCGCGGTTTCGAACATACGTTCCACAACGTCATGTGCGTCTGTAATATTTGCCAGTGGCAACATAAGAGAGATACGCGCCACTCCGGTGCGCGCAGCAACATCTTCTGTGCGCAAAGTTTCTGTTAATCGCTTACTGACTGCCCTGATGATTTGCTGCGCTACTGATTTACCTGCACTGAGAAAAATCTTCTGGAAATTACTGATCTCGAGCACCACCAACGACATATGTGTTTTATGTCGGTGGGCAAATGCATAGCTTTTGTGGCCCTGCTCTTCAAAACTACTGGCATTGAGCAGCCCGGTAAGCTTGTCGTGTCCAACCTGTTTCTCCAGCTCGGCAACCTGGCGATTGAGTTTGGCATAGGATTTTGCACGACTGATCAGGTCTATGGATTCAAATGGCTTGGTAACAAAGTCGGTGGCGCCACTATCAAATACTTTCTTTTTTGCAGCTTCATTATCTTCATGTCCGGTGATAATAATAACCGGTAGTGCTGCAATACGCTCGTCATCAGATGCGCGCACATTCGCCAGCAACTGCATGCCGTCCATTTCCGGCATTTGCATATCGGTAAAGACAACAGAAATAGAGCTATTATTCTGTATGTGCTCCCAGCCCTCAACACCGTTTGATGCTTCAATGGTTTCGTAATCACTACCGAGCATTTTTCTGGCAGCAAGGCGAATGACTTTGGAGTCATCAACAATGAGAATGACGGGCTTGTCAGGATTCGTTTCGCTCATGAAGAACTCTGTTGTTAACCGCTTCCCTGCGACATTAGGTTCTTATGAGCATAGTTAGATATTTAGAGTATGCAATCTATGACGACGAATCGCCTAATTTTCATGATAAGAGTAGCCTTCCAGGCCCGCTTTTAACTCCTTTCGGCACTCTTCCAGCAGGGTTTTATCCTCTATACTGCTGTTGAGTCGCTGGTCCAGCTGGTCCAGTAACGCGTCTGTATCGTAGTGCACATATTCGAGCAGATCGCGTGTGCAATCTCCGCGTTCTATACCGGTTATCTGGCCGACTCCGTTTTCATCGAGTTTCACGTTCACCACATGTGAATCACCGAACAGGTTATGCATATCCCCCAGTATTTCCTGATACGCCCCCACCAGGAAAAATCCCAGCAAATATTCTTCACCCTGGTTAAGCGCATGCAGAGGTAAAGACTGACGAATTTCTCCGCTGACCGGATAGGCTTCGATATGACCATCGGAATCACAGGTCAGGTCCTGCAACACAGCATCACGCGTTGGACGCTGGTCCAGCCGGTGCAGCGGCACGACAGGGAATACCTGGCCCAGGCCCCAGACATCGGGTAAAGACTGGAATACTGAAAAATTACAGAAATATTTATCGACCAGCGGCAGCTTTTCTTCGTCTGCGAAAGACTTGTCATCATGCTGAATCTGGCGTATCTGTCGATAACAGGAATCAGCATAGGCGCGTTGTTCCAGTGACAGACGTCCGTCAGTAAATGCGATCTGCAACAGCCGCATGATCTCGTCAGCTTCGTTATGGCCAACCGCTTCCTCCTGCCCTGATACGCTCCAGCACGTTGCGTAGTGATTCCATATCAGCGGTATATTCAACCTGGATTGTTGTGTTTGTTTCAGTCGAAGTCTCCGCTTCGATGACATTGCACACCAGCATGGCATGATGCGCTGTCATTGCACGGCCACATTCGGTGATGATATCAGGATGCTGCACGCCGGCCTGGTCACACACCCTGGCCACTGTTTCTATCACTGTGCCGGCATAACGCGAAAGATCATAATTGACAGAATAGGTGCCGCGGCTGGCCGTGCTTTCATAATCCACCCCCAGGCCACCACCGACATTCAATATTTGCAGGTCGGCTCCGAGCCGGACAAACTCGCAGTAAAAACGCGCTGCTTCGGTAATGCCGCCACGAATCGCTTCGATATCAGCGATTTGTGAGCCCATGTGGACGTGCAGTAATTTCAGGCAGGACAACATGTCGACGTCTTTCAGATACTCGATTACAGTGATCGACTGCTCGGATGACAGCCCGAATTTGGATTTTTCGCCACCACTGTTTTGCCATTTACCAGTACCCACAGTGGCGAGCCGCAGGCGCAAACCAAAGGTCGGTTGCACCCCCATGCGCCTGGCTTCCTCTACCAGCAAACGTACTTCAGACAGTTTTTCGACTACGATATACACCCTGTGGCCGAGCAACTGGCCGATCAGAGCGCGACGAATATAATGCCTGTCTTTATAACCATTGCAGACAACGACCTGGTTTTTATCTTTCAAATTGGCCAGCACGGCTATTAACTCGGCCTTGCTGCCAGCTTCCAGACCAGCGTGCACGCCACCTGCGTTAATGATTTCTTCAACCACCGGCTGCTGCTGATTCACCTTGATCGGATACACGGCAGTATAGGCGCCATGATAGGCCTGTTGCGAAATGGCGTTATTGAAGGCAGCACACAAAGAGCGCACCCGGTGCTGCAGAATATCCAGAAACCGCACCAGCACAGGCAGTTGAAGACCCTGAGCGCGAATTTCGTTCATCAGTTCCGGCAAATCAATCGCGGGCGAGCCTTCTCCGCACGGTTTCAGTGCAAGGTGGCCATTAGCGAGAATCTCGGCATAACCTTCGTCCCACTGCCCGATGTTATAGAGCCTGGCCGCTTGCTGGATGTCCCAGTTATTCATGTCTCACTCCGGGGAAATTTCGCGTATTTTAGCCATTAAACGTCGCGATGCGCGTAGTATTTCTGATATTGTCTGGCCTGGCTTATAATCAGTCTTACTTATTCAGGAGTACGCTGTGATAGATGACAAGCACTGGTTTACCGAAGTGACCGACTATGCCGGGCTGGCATTTTCGCTTCGCATTAAGCAAAAACTACACGAAGAGCAATCCGAATTCCAGAAAGTCGAGATCTTCGAAACCGAGCATTTTGGTCGTTTGATGGTGCTTGATGACTGTATCATGCTGACTTCGCGTGACAATTTCATCTATCACGAAATGATGAGCCATCCTGCGCTGTTCGCCCATCCTGCGCCAAAGCGCGTGCTGATCATTGGCGGCGGTGATTGCGGCACCCTGCGCGAAGTGCTCAAGCACCCTGAAGTGGAAATCGCCCAGCAGGTAGATATCGATGAGCGTGTGACCCGGGTTTCAGAGCAGTTTTTCCCGGAGCTTTGTGAATCTAATAATGACCCGCGTGCCGAGCTGGCCTTCACCGATGGCATTGAGTGGGTGCGTAACGCTAAAGCTGGCAGCTATGACATCATCATCGTCGACAGCACCGACCCCGTCGGGCCCGGTGAAGTGCTGTTCACCACCGAGTTCTTCCAGCATTGCCGCCGCGCGCTGAGCGACAACGGCATTTTTGTGCAACAAAGCGAATCGCCGCTGATTCACCACGAATCCATCATCCAGCCGATGAGCAAACGCCTGCACGAAGCCGGTTTTGTACAGTCACAAACCCTGCATTTCCCTCAGTGTACCTACCCGGCAGGATGGTGGAGCTGCACACTGGCCACGGTCGCAGCTGATCTCGGTCACAATCGGCTGAAAACAGCGGTGCCTGATTTTGACACCCGCTACTACACTTCCGGCATTCATCAGGGCGCGGCGCAACTGCCCAGATTTATGCTGGACGGCTGAAAACAGGTGCTGCGCGGGCAACAGTGTTGTATCCGCTACCTATACTCCTTATTATTCATACAGCAGACGAATCTGCGCATCTTATAAATGGATATGACTTAAATAAGCATGACACCTGAAAACACAAGCGGCGACTATTCTGACTTTATCCAGAGCATCAAGCATGATATTGAATCGCGTCTGCACGATTTGATATCAAATTACCTGGATAAGACTGAATCAGCTTTACTGGAGATGGCTCAAGATGCCCCCAGCAATAAAGAGCAGATAATTCGTTTTGAGTGGTTGCGCCTGCTGAGAGAAAATAAATCCAGTCTCGCAACCAGATACAGTAATAACATCACGCCATTGTTGCGTCCTTTCCCCGTTACCGAGGCCGAAAAAAAGCAACATAAACTCAATGCTGAAGATGAACTGAGCCTGGTCGATCACTCAGAAATCGAAGACATGGTTCTGGTAAAAAATATCGGTGAGCGAGCGGCTGGTAACTTCCGTGAACAAATCTCGAATCTGGAAGCACGACTCGAGTATCTGGCACTCAAGACTGATGATATATTTCAAAAGCGAGCGATATCACCGATCAACCTTTGCCAGGCGTTTGATGACGCACTCGGCGACGACTTCGATCTTGACTATAAAAAACTTCTTTTCAGTTTTTTCTACGACAATGTCGCCAGCAAATTCGATACTTTGTACGACGCTATCAATGACAGGCTGATCGAAGCCGGTATTTTGCCAGAAATCAAAATACCCATGTTGAACAAACCTCGGAGCAAACGTCGCGTCACCACCTATGTGGATGAACCTGATTCAGACACCATGGATGAAAATGCAGGCTATGACCCGCGCCGGCCCAGCTATGTACATCAAGCCAGATCAGGCACCACAGGCACTGGCTCAACAGGAGCGGGCAACACCGGTGGTTCAGGTAATAGCGCTAACGCGTGGGAACCGGGTGGCGAAAACGCAGGCACTGATTCTACAGCAGGTGGCCATGCGGGTAGCTCGGGTGGCGGCGGTGGCGGTGGCGGAAGTAACGCTGCCCCCTTGACTGGCAACAACGAGGCTAGTGACGCGGAGCAGTCAGGCAACATCGGCAGTGGCTATGCCATGACTGCAGCACCTGGCCAGCTCTACCACGGTGGCGCCAGCCAGGACCAGAACGAAGACCAGGCAACACCGCAACAATCATCTTCTTCGGGAGGTGGTCCGCAGGGCACGGCTGGTAGCTCGCAGTCAGGGAACGCCACACCTGCCTCGGACACAGATCAGAATACCTATACACACACGGTCGCTGGTATGCCAGCGCAGCAGGTCAGCCAGACACTGGGTAATTTCCTGGGGACTGGCAGTCACAGGCCGGGGACGGATACATCTGGTGAAAACCCGAGTTTCCCTGCGAGCACCCCGCAGGCATTTGGCCATGATGAAATTCTGTCGGCATTATCCAGTGTCCAGTCCTTGCCGCAATTTGACCAGCCTTCCGATCTGCATTTTGATGCAGAGGCCATTAAAAGTGCAATCGTCAATGAGATCGCCAAAAAATCTGGCGGCATTGTTACCAAGCGCATTAATCAGCTCGCATCCAAGACGATTGATTTTATCGAACTGATTTTTGATGCCATCATCGAAGATGATGCCATTTCCGACACCATAAAAGCACTATTACTGCGACTGCAAATTCCAATAATAAAAGCCTCGATGCTGGATCCGGAGTTTTTTATTTACGACACTCATCCAGCGCGCGTGTTACTCGACAAAATCGCTGAAGTTGGTTTTGGGGTAACAGATCATCAAGACGAAATATATATCAAACTGGATCAGATAATTTCTATCATTCTTAACGAGTACGAATTACAGACCAGCACTTTTCAGTACGCTCTTGATAAGCTAAACGAGTACATTGAAAAACAGGAAGCGCTTGCACGTGAAAAAGAAGAAGCCGCTCAAAAGCAGGTTTTGCGTGAACACGCTCGAAATACTGTACTAAAAGCATTGCGCGCAATAACAGCAGGAAAAACCTTGCCGGAAAGTATTCACCCATTGGTGTTAAAACGTTGGCCAACACTGATGTTTAACCACTACCTCACCAATGGAAAAGATAATGATGAGTGGATTACCATTATTGAGGCTTTGCGTGAAATCGTCGCCAGTGTCCAGCCAATAACCACAGCCGATGAACTGGCTTATCTGCAGTACCATCAGGACGCCATACTGACCCGCACGCGCCACTTTCTGAAAGCCACCAATCGATCAAGCCAGGACATTGAAAGCGTTCTGGACGGACTGAAGTTTGCTCATGAAACTCTGATTGCAAAAGCGCATTTTGATGCAGCAGAAACAGAATCCGCAAACCAGAGACTCATGGAGAATGATGCGATCGTGCAGGAAAAAGACCTTCCTGATATCAACATTGCAACGACTAAAGAAGAAGCCCCACCCGCACCACGCTTACCCACTAATATTGCCCCTGGCATGTGGTTTCATTTATACATAGGTGAAGACAAGGCCGCCCGCAGAGCAAAGCTCTCGGTAATCATCATGGAAGATTCAAAACTGGTGTTTGTAAATCACAATGGCGACATTATCGTCGAAAAATCATTTGACGAATTTATTGATGAAATTGAGCAGGGAAAATCTAAAATGATTATGGGCCATTCGGTCTTCGATCATGCCCTGAGTTCTGTCATCGTGCGGCTGCGGACCTAGACATCCCGACAAACACTCATTGTTGTATTAAATCTCAGTTACAGTACTGACTGATCTGCTGCTGAAGATTTGCTTCCGACTGTTTGCGTCCCTGGTCTGAAAGAAAAACCCTTTTGCCGTTGTCATCCAGTTTATACACACCCGACGCAGCCTGGATACTACGCAGGCGATCTCGCAGGTAGACACACCTGCGCTGACGGTATTCCCTTTTTGCCTGGTCTTTTTGTACGTTGCTGTTCTTTTTCCTGGCGATCTTCCTGTATCGCGTCCAGTAAACGCTGGCGCTTTTCATCACGACTGGCATCATCAGGCATAATCCCAGTATTGCTGGTATCAACATTGAGTTGTTCTGCATTACTTGCGCCACCTGGTTTGTCACCATAGTGCACATGACCTTTATTATCGGTCCATTTATAAATAGCAGCGTGCGCTGACAGACCGGCAACCAGCAACACAATCGCAATACCTATTCGCATCTGAATACCTGCTCAATCATCCTGATAGGCCGATTCTAAATTATCTGGCTGCAAAGAAGAAGCCGGGAAATCCCGGCTTCTTCCTGTTTCATTTACATACCATCAGCCCGAGGTTCAAAGGATATAACCACGTTCATCATGCTGGCTGATATCCAGTCCTTCGGTTTCTTCTTCATCGCTAACGCGCAGCCCTACTATGGCATTGACCACTTTCAAAATAATAAAAGTAAACACCGCTGTCCATACCAGTGTGGCAATAATGCCGAGCAGTTGAACACCGACCTGTGAACCCATGGTCACGCCATCATCAAAGCCAATTCCGCCCAGTTTAGCTGAGACAAAAATGCCTGCGAGGAAGGTGCCGAGAATACCGCCCACGCCGTGCACTGGAAACACGTCCAGTGAGTCGTCTATTTTCAGGCGTTGCTTGATGAATCCTGTCGCGTAAAAACAGACAATGCCGGCTGTGATGCCGATAATCAGCGCACCCATCGGCCCCACGTAACCCGACGCTGGTGTAATTGTGCCCAGACCCGCAACCATTCCGGTTACCGTACCCAGCACACTCGGTTTGCCGTACCTGATCCATTCCATCACTGCCCAGGTGAAGGCGCCACAGGCCGCGCTGATATGGGTGACCAGCATCGCCATTCCAGCGTCTCCGTTGGCCGCCAGCGCGCTGCCCGCATTAAACCCAAACCAGCCTACCCAGAGCATGCCGGCGCCAGTGACGGTCATGGTCATGTTGTGCGGCATCATCGGCGTCTCCGGAAAACCACGGCGGTTGCCCATGACCATTGCGGTCACAATGGCAGCAACACCTGCTGTGATATGCACCACGGTGCCCCCGGCATAGTCGAGCAGTCCTGCGCCACCCTGTGCTCTGGCGCCTAACCAGCCGCCGCCCCAGACCCAGTGACAGATCGGGAAATACACCACGGTGACCCAGATAATACTGAACAGCAACATGGCCGAAAATTTCATGCGCTCGGCAAAGCCACCAACGATCAGCGCCGGTGTAATCACGGCAAACATCAACTGGAACATGATAAATACGGTTTCCGGGACGCTGCCGCTGACAGACCCGCGCGTAACACCTGAAAGGAACATCTTGCTGATACCACCGACCCAGCCATTACCCTGAGTAAACGCCAGGCTATAGCCGTAGACCACCCACAAAATACTGACCACGCAGGCGATCACAAAACACTGCATCAGTACCGAGAGCACGTTTTTGCTGCGCACCAGGCCGCCATAAAACAGACCCAGGCCGGGCAAGGTCATAAACAGCACCAGCGCTGTTGATGTCAGCAGCCAGGCGGTGTCACCGCTATTAACACCTGCAGCACTCGCGACTGCTGGCAACATACATAAGAACAGGAGCCCGTACTTCAGGACCTTGGCTAGATTCATTTTTATTCCCCCGGGAATGTTTAATCGTCTT
>CAVRHW010000014.1:0-16460 GCA_963721085.1 uncultured Gammaproteobacteria bacterium | reverse complement strand
GGAGTTGCGACACAACCAATGACCAGACGAGAGGAGACCACCACCATGAAGAAGGATACACCAACGCTGGACAAGGTGATTGAAATCGACGAGAACCGGATACGGGACCACCTGGAGGAACTGGTTCGTGGCTCAGTGGAAGATACGCCGAACGCGTTGCTGGATGTCGAGGCTGACCAGTTATGCAACGCGGCGCGCTACGAGCGCACGCAGGCCCGGCGGGATACGCGGGCAGGCACCTATGAGCGCAAGCTGCAGACGAAGGCCGGTGAGGTGAAATTGAAGGTGCCGAAGCTGCGCCAGCAGACCTTCGGACGGCGATTATCGAGCGTTACCGACGCCGGGAGGCCTCAGTGGAGGAGGCGCTGATCGAGATGTACCTGGCGGGGGTTCCCTGATGGTCACTCTGCCTTGATGCTGGTGGCTGCCAGACTGCGACATGTCTCAGCTACCACGTGGGGTACCCGCATGTACATGAACATGAAACTGCTCAAGGAAATGTATAAAGAAGCTGTTTACTCGGCAGCATGAGGATTAACCGGAGCCACCTCCTGAATCAATGTGCGAAACAATATTGACACTACCGAGATCCGGCGACGTACCCGGGGTGTTGGTGCCTTCCCGGATGGTAAGTCAGCGCTCATACTGGCAGTCGCCAGGCTACGGCATATTGCCAGTACCCAATGGGGAACGAAACGGTATTTAAAAATGGGTTTACTGCGGGATCTCGACCTACCCGAGATCTGTGTGGCATGAACTCAGATCGGACCACCGCCGATCAATAACGGCGTGGTTTGAACGGTTATAAGATGATGCCCAACGCACTTCAAACTTGAATCCACCGCGACCAAATATTAGAAAATTACCGATCAGTATTCGGCGTTAGCTCGAGATTATTTTTGCTAAATTATTAACTTGCGTCTTAGATGAAAAACAGCGTTCAGCTCTTAATCGAGCCGCCGTGGAAAGGCTGTTTCTTTTCTCTTCATTGTCCGCTAAATATTCTATTAAATCCGCTAGTTTTTCATAATTCCCGGGAGGGAATATCAATCCAGTAGCTCCATCTTCCACGGTTTCAGACAGGCCTTGCAGGTCAGATACAAGAAGAGGCAGGCCTGATGCCGCCATTTCTATGCTGGACATGGTGAAAGAGTCCCAGTAGGTGGAAGCAATAGTACCTAGGTAAGATGACGCCATTAAAATAGGCAAATCATTACGATAGCCGGCGAATGTTAAAAACTCGTTTGTTCTTGTGTCCTTAAGCATGTCCAGATAGCATTGCGCTTCTTGGCCTTTATTGCCACAGATTAAGAAATGCAAGTCGGAGCGGCCCTGATGCTCAACCAATTGGAGCGCGGCTTTTACGATAACAGCCACACCCTTACGCGGTTCCATATGACCAGAATAAAAAACCACTTTTCTCTGCGGCGGGATGCCCAGTTCTTGATAAAGATAAAGGGGGTCATTATTGGCAGGACAGTATTTTTCGATATTGACGCCAAGACGTACCAGCTTAACCTGCGACGGATGAATACCTCTTCCCTTGGTTGCCGAATCAACCATAGCCTGCGACTCGAAAATGTATAGGTCGGGTTTGTATCTTCTCAAAGCGACTTCGCTTTTCTTAAGCAGCAATTTAATACCCGTATTGATCGAACTCATGGGAGCGCCCCAATAAGTAATTAATTTGTTTACCCCCGCTTTTTTAATAATTTTAGACAGTTTATTTTCCAAATTTAGATCAAATATGAAAACGGTTTGGATTCGATGTTGTTTAATATAATTCACTAAATCATATGCTTGGTTTGTAGTGTTACTAGTGTAGTCATATTGAAGCTTGTTGTCGAAATCAACCGGCAACGATATTGAAGGTTGATTAGACAAGGCTTTATAGGAGAAATGAATGTTCGAGGGAGAATAACCCGCAGTTATAGCTGCTTGTAAAAAAGTCTTTTCGAGACTTGCGATCGCATAACCTGTGTTTTCCTTGCAATGAATCATAAATAATATTGCGCACACGATGTAATTCCTTTTTCACCTCGTCAGCTGAATCTATGGGTGAAGTACGGTTTAGGTAGAGCAGCAATTGGATGATACAGGCTGACTTCAGCCGCATGATAGATACGAATGCAGTACGTTTTTCTGGTACTGAGCTACACATTGGTGTTGAAGTTCTACACGATTGCGCTGGACAACTGCTTATTGGTCCGAAACCAGTTGAGCGGCAGGGGCCGGCGATAGCGCAGCATGCGGGCAATCTTCTTCATGGTTTGATCTTCGAACGTATTGTTTTGGTGCGCCAGTTATCCAGAAATTGCCCGGCCTAGTAGAGCGAGGTGTACGACCCGAACAGCCGAAATTCCTCCTTCAACACATATATTCTGCTCAATTTATATCGTAACACAAAAGCCTCGCCAGCTTGCTTGGTTTCCTGGTTGTCCGTCAGGAGTTTCTTGGGGCGTTTCAGCGAAACCGTTCAAACCAAGGTGTTATGGATCAGCGAGGGCGATATCGTATTTCATGGGAGCTTGGGAGAACTTGGTCTTCCACACGCGCTGCGTGAGATCAATCCCTACGGCTGGTGGCTGGTTGAGATCCAGGTCCATAATCAAATCCCGAGCTTCACCTACCGTCTCAACCGCGACAAGCTCAGGTAAGTCCGGCGTCGCGAAGGCCGCTATCCTAATATTTTCCATGTTTCGATGGCGCATTAATTGCGATACACACAATACTTTATCTGCGGTGAACCCAAGGTATTGCATTTCTCGCTGCCTTCAGTGCGCCTTTAAAGTCGATTACAGGTGATCTGGCACCGTGTGTGTGATCATATAATGATGCGATGTTATACCTCCTAGGGCCTGTTAACGCTTGTATGATTGCCGCATGGCCTGATTTCAGGCGCAACCCGAAGGGACAGGGCCATTTTCCCGCAATCCGGCGTTAGCGCTCACTGGTGTAGCCTGACTACACGGCACTCGAGCTGCCTTTTCTTGCGAAAAAATGGACGCCGTCGCGACGACCATACAAGCGTTAACAGGCCCTAGCGTAGTGTTGCATTCTGTTTAGAACTTAACCGGCTATTAGCGCGCATGACCTTTTGCAGGATGTCGCGGGCACTCTTGGTCCAGATGAATGGCTTGGGCTGGGTATTGTGATGGGCGATGTACTCATCGATGGCGGCGATCAGTACCGGTACGTTGGCGAACGCCCCACGGCGTAGCCGTTCAGTGGTAATGTCGCGGAAGAACCGCTCGACCATGTTCAGCCACGACGCCGAGGTAGGGGTGAAGTGCATGTGGAAACGTGGATGTTTTTCCAGCCACTCCCGTACGGTGGGATGCTTGTGCGTGGCGTAGTTGTCGGCGATCAGATGCATCGTCTTGTCCTTGGGCGTCTCACGATCGATCTTGTGCAAGAACTTCAGCCACTCCTGTGGCGATGCCGCTGCTGGCACTGGGCGATGACCTGGCCATCCAGTACATTGAGCGCGGCGAACAGCGTGGTCGTGCCGTTGCGTTTGTAGTCATGGGTCATGGTAGCCGCGCGTCCCTTCTTCAGCGGCAAACCGGGTTGAGTACGGTCCAGTGCCTGCACCTGGCTCTTCTCATCGCAGCAGAGCACCAGGGCATGCTCGGGGGGCGAGAGATACAGGCCGACGATGTCTTCGAGCTTTTCAATGAATTGCGGACCACGCGAGACTTTGAAAGCCGTGCACGAGGTGTGGCTTGAGCCCGTTGGCACGCCAATGGCGCGAGACACTGGCAGCACTGACACCCAGTTCAGCCGCCAGGGTGCGGGTGCTCCAGTGTGTGGCGGCCTCGGGCTTGTCCTGCGTGGTCAGCTCGACCAGGCGGGCCACATCCATCTTCACCGGCGGCGCGCCGCGTGGCAGATCGCGCTCGATGCCCGCAAGTCCTGCCTCGGCGTAGCGCTGACGCTAGCGCGCCACCTGCATGCGACCGACGCCCAACTCACTGGCGATGTCCTTGTTCTGGCCTCCCTCGGCAGCGAGCAGCACGATGCGCGCGAGCTGTGCCAGGCGCACGCTTGTGCGCCTAGAGCGAACCAACGCCACGATGTTGATCGTAAAGAAGCACGATGGACTAATTGTACAAACCACATCAAATATGGAAGAAAATCATTTGTTTCATGTGTGTTTTGTAACAGCGTGTAATACATTTCTCTGTTTTTCAGGATATCACCTGATAAAAATAGCACTGGGACATCAAGTAATTTTTGTTCCACCAAATAAAGAACAACCATTATTCTACCGGTTCTGCCATTACCATCGGTAAATGGATGAATTGATTCAAATTGATAATGCGCTATAGCAGCTTTAATTATTGGATGAATATCATCTTTGGAATTCATCCAATTAAATAGATTACTCAATAGATCTCTTAATAAATTTTCCCCATCAGGCGGGGTATAAACAATTTTTCCTGAGCTATGCGTTAATGCAGTACCCGGAACTTTTCTAACCTGCACAGGTTTATCACGGATGATCGAGCATATTTCTTCCACCACATTTGTGCAAAGTGGTTTATCCGACAGCCAGCCATGACGCATAGCTTCAGCATAACGGCGAACTTCTTTTGTCATAGGATCAGGTGCTTTCTGCGGTGATTCTGAACCAAACAATTTATTATCAGTTGTAACAACCTGCTCTATTTCTGAAGATGCTTTTGCTTCTAGTAAAATAACACTTTCGTATAGTGCAGCTTGATTTGGTAGGTGCTCAGCAGTAGCTGAGAGCTTGGCTAGCGCCTCCGACGCTGGCACCAACGCCTTGAATAGCTCGATCGATTCAAGAGCTTGCTCCGGTGGCAATAGTGGCAAATCATAGTAGGGCTTATCTGGGTTGAACATAAGGAACTTGCGGATCCGTTACAATTTTCGCAAGTATACTCCTCGTACTTGCGAAAATTCAACAAATTCCGTAAGTACGTTGGCGCTTTCGCCAAATAGACGTAATATAAACAAGGTTTTATGCCTTTTTACGCCTAACGCCAACCTTCAGCGGAGATGGTATGACAGCGACTATGTCCGCTGAAAGACTTTGTTAGCAATTTATGCTTCAAAGCGTGACGCCACTTCAATTTTCTTAACAAGGTAACCTAAAGCGCCAATCCCACCATTCCAATCAAAATCTTTGATGATTGATAATATTCGACTAGCGCGCATCTTTTGCTCTTCTTGTGCGGACTCAGACTCAGTAACCTCGCGGTATTCAGTAGCAATTTCATCATACCCGTTATGATGGTATGGCATGCTTGTAACAATGTGAGCCTCTAATGCAATGCCATAGTTATTGTTTAATAAATCTTGTCCGCCTGGTATGTTTTGAATTTTTTTCAATAACTCCTTTGGCTGCAACTCTTCACTCAACAGTGACTTGTACGATTCAGGATCTTTCACCTTAAAAACGATTAAGAAGCATAAAAACAATGGGAAAAGTTTATAATCATGTGGAGTTGTTCTTATCGCCAAGCTTAGCAAAGAACAACAATGCTCCTGCTCTCTTAATGTCAACCTATACAAATCAAATAGTTCTTCAAACATGTTTAGAGCTTGTCCTTGCTCATACTGTAATTTTCCATTAGTTTTTTTTGAGAAATACTCTCTAAAACCAAACTTCTCGAACAGCACTTTTACATATTTACCCTTTTCCGGGGGAGGCAGAAGATAGTCAAAATCTATAAAGCGGCGAAGATAGCCATTGACGTTTAGCCCTTCACCATAAATCGCTTTGACTGACGAACCTAGTTGCGCCTTATCGGCGCCAAGAATAAAAACTATGTTTTCTACATTAAAGAAATGCTTTGCCTTTTCGAGTATTTCAATAGAATAATTTGGTCTGCAACGATCCAGCTCGTCAATAATAAACACCAGCGGCTTAGGATCTTCTTCCGTAATGCTAGCAGCAAGTATGCGCAAAGAATCACGAAATGCTTGGATAGATTTTTTAGAATTTTCGTACTTTTCGATCTGCTCTTTAGCAACAGATTCTGCAAATGTGGCAATTGCTTGCTCAGTTACCTTGTCTAAATCTAATGCACCTGAAGTTGCAATCTTGGCTGCTACCGGAATTGATCTTTTTTATCAGGCCGATGCCTATTTTTTTAGATTTTTCAAAGTATTCTCTTGCCTTTGATTCGTCTCCTTTTTTAGTCAGCTCAGATAGAGAAGAACCGATTTCACCAATAAGGCTTATTAGTGCATCATCAGAAAAATCATTCTCCCAAGCATTGAAATATATTGTAGGAATTTTGTTATTTTTTAGATATTGCTCCCACATTCTAAGAAATGTTGTTTTTCCTTGCCCCCAAGGGGCATCGATGCATACAACCATTGGGTCATCTGTTGATAATACGAATTCTGTCAAGGCTTCCGCACTTTCTTTTCGATTAAGTGAATCATTAAGGAACGGGTTGTCCTCGGGTATTACTATTTCTTTGCTTTTAAGCAAAACGACTCTCCATATTGATTGCTAACAGTGAATTAGACTGCATGCAGGAATATCAGATAGTCTGCATTCTGATATACACAGAAGTCGATGTCTCGATTATCTGAGGCATGTTTTTGATTCCTTTGTGAAAACGCCATCCATCAGCCTGCTCCTGATCCGTGAAAGACGGAATTCTGTCTTTCATTTGACGATATGAAGCCTGCAATATAATACCAATTGCGCCCTGCTGCAATTTTCGATGAAACAGGGGCCTGTGGACTGATTCTTCTTTTCCCGGCTGATCTGCCCGGTATTAAGCCCCGGCTTTTTTATGTTATCTTGAACCAGACACTTAGCCACATCCGGAGCCGGCATGGATGACTTCTCGGGTTTCCCGAAAGAACTGTTCACCTTTCTCGATCAGCTTGCCGCTAACAATAATCGCGAATGGTTCAAGGACAACAAGGAGCGCTACTACGACGTTGTAGTCGATCCGGTGTGCGATTTCATCGAGGCGATGGAGCCTCGACTGCATGTTATATCCAGGCACTTTGTCGCTGACTCGCGGCCGCATGGCGGTTCGATGTTTCGCATTTATCGCGATACGCGTTTTTCAAAAGACAAGCGTCCGTACAAGGAAAATGTCGGTTGCCAGTTTCGCCACGAAGCAGGCAAGGATGCGCATGCGCCGGGCTTTTATGTGCATCTCGGTCGCGATGAAATCTTTTACGGCGGCGGGCTGTGGTTGCCTTCGAACCCGGTGCTCGTCACTGATTCGCGATGCGATTGTCGAGCACCCGGAGCAATGGCACGAATAACCAGCAGCAGACTTTCATCAATCATTTTGGCGGCATCGATGGCGACAGCCTGAAACGAGCGCCGCGCGGTTACGACCCCGAGCACCCGTATATCGAAGACCTGAAACGCAAATCACTTTTCGCGATGCGCACTGCAACAAAAGAACAGGCGATTCACCACAGTTCATGGACGATGTTGACCGAGCATTTTTTGCGCTATCACCGTTTATGGAGTTTCTGACCCGGGCGGTCAAACTGCCGTATTGATCACCACCACTCCAACCTACCTGGCTGGAACCTGACAACAACCCCTGGCTTTCTGCTGGATAGATGGACACGGCACGGTTCCATAGGAACAGAACACACAGCAATCACCGGGTTCAGGTTTGAGCACTGCCCCACATTGCTTGCATTCATAAAACCACTGACAGGCATCGGCCGGCATGGTTTCGGTTTCTTCGTGACCGCACTCCGGACAGGTGAGTGTGGACGTCAATATAATGTCAGTATTATCAACCAAAATCTTTTCTCCGCGTTCTTTGCGTCTTTGCGGTTTCGCTTTTGCTTTTGCTTTTTTTTTACGCTTCTGATTTTTTCAAAAGCATGCGCTCATACACCAGATACACCAGCGGAATCACAAACAAAGTCAACACAGTCGAAGCGAAAGTACCGAATATCAACGACACTGCAAGACCACCGAACACCGGATCGAACACGATCACAAAGGTGCCGAGCATGATCGCGAGCGCGGTCAGTAAAATCGGTCGCAGGCGCGTCATACCCGCGGCCAGTACTGCCGCATCCACCGACTGGCCCGCGCGGCGGTTTTCCAGAATGAAGTCGATCAGCAATAATGAATTGCGCACCACGATACCGGCGAGCGCGATCACACCGATCATCGAAGTCGCGGTGAAATACTGGTGCATGATCGCATGACCCGGCAACACACCGATGATGGTCAACGGAATCGCGCCCATCACGATCAGCGGGATCATGAAGGAACGGTAGTAACCGACCAGCACCAGATAGATCAGCACGATGGCCACCGCGAAAGCCGAGCCCAGGTCGCGGAACACGTCCAGGGTCAGGCGCATTTCACCGTCCCAGCGCACCGCATAATTCGAACCTGTCGGCGTCGACATGAAATATTGTTTCAGCTGTACACCATCGGACAGTTTGTGATGGTTCAGATAATCCCACATGCGATACACCGCATAGACCTGGCTGGTTTTAGCCAGTTCGCCGGTGACGTACACCACCGGATGCTGATCCTTGTGCAAAATCGGTTTCGAGGTTTCGCGCTTTTCGATGTGCGCGATCTCTGATAATGCAATCTGCCTGCCCTGCGGCGTTCTGAAAAACACCTGCGACAGATCTTTCGGCCCGGTGCGGTTGGCCGCGGGTATGCGGAAACGAATCGGCACCGGTTCTTTTTCGTGCGCAAGATGTACGGTGCCGACATCGACACCGGCAACATAGGCACGGATGGTTTCCGCGATATCGGCGGGCGGTATTCCTGTGAGCGCGGCCTTTTCACGATCGACCACGATATCGTATTCGGTAAAACTGTCGGTGACCGAATCGTCGATATCGACCACATCGTCGGTAGTCGCAAATACTTCCTTGCGCAGATCTTTTGCGATCTCGCGCAGCTTGTTGTAATCCGGGCCGTACAGTTCGGCCAGTATGGTGGCGCGCACCGGCGGTCCCGGCGGATCTTCGACCAGTTTGATATTGGCGCCGGTTTCTTTCGCCAGCGCAGCAATTGCCGGGCGCATGCCATACACAATATCGATCGAGGATTCATCGCGTTCGTGTTTATTGCGCAGATTGACCCGTATTTCGGCAACATTGGGGCCGCGTTTTAAACCGGAACCGCGTAACAGACCGTTAAAATCGATCACGCCCGACTGGCCGACACTGGTCTCCCAGGTTTTCACCATCGGATTTTGCCTGACCACGTCACCCACGCGGCGCGCGACATAATCGGTGGTTTCCAGCGTGGTGCCTTCCGGCATATCCACCGTGATCACAAAGGTATTGGTATTATTTTTCGGCAGCATCTTGAACTGCACCCATTGATACACCGGCATGATCATCACCAGCGCCAGCATCAGCAGTACGATTACAAAAAACAGATTTCGCGAAAGTCGGCTGCTGATCAGTTTTTGCATCAGGCGCGCATAACCGCGTTCCAGAATACCGTTGTGGCCTTCGTGCGCAACGCCTTCGTGTTCGTGGCCTTTGACTTTCAGAAAACGGTAGGCCAGCCAGGGCGCCACGGTGTAGGCAATAAACAAGGAAGCGATCATCGCCACCGGCACATTGAACGGGATCGGCGCCATGTACGGCCCCATCATGCCGGTGACCCAGAACATGGGTAAAAACGCCAGGATCACCGCGAAGGTGGCAAGATTGGTCGGCCTGCCAATCTCGTTCACTGCGTTGATCGCCGAACGCATGCGGCTGATGCCTTTTCTGGAATAGTGTCGAAAAATATTTTCGATCACCACGATGGAATCATCCACCAGCAGGCCGAGCGACAGTATCAGTGCGAACAAAGTAATACGGTTGATACTCTGCCCGGCGACATAACCGACCGCCAGGGTGATAAACAAAATCAGCGGAATCGTCACCGTCACCACGGAGGCCGCGCGCCAGCCGAGGAAAATGATCAGCAACACCACCACGGTCACGATCGCGATCGCCATGTGTTCGATCAGGGTGTTGACCGCATCATCGGCCTTGATGCCATCGTCGCGCGTGATATGCACACCGACGCCGTCAGGAATCACGCTGGGGCGGATGCGGTTCATTTCTGCGACCACGTCTTTCGCTACCGTGACCGCATTGCTGCCCGCGCGTTTTGCCACCGCGATACTGACCGCAGAGACTTCGTAATCCGCAGGTTTTTTGCCCTCGTATGCAGGGCCGAAACCGATGCGCGAGACCTGGCTGATTTCTTCCGGGCCATCGATG
The DNA here is from genome assembly GCA_963721085.1 of uncultured Gammaproteobacteria bacterium. Classification (GTDB taxonomy): domain Bacteria; phylum Pseudomonadota; class Gammaproteobacteria; order SZUA-229; family SZUA-229; genus JASBSR01. The sequence continues at coordinate 6,236 of CAVRHW010000014.1, read as the reverse complement.
ATATCGGCGACCTGTTTGAGATAGACCGGTTTGTGCTGCCACAGGCTCACCACCAGGTCACCGACATCCTTCGCCGATTTCAGCATACCGCTGGTTTGTACCGAAGCGATACGATTACCACCGACAAAAGTCCCCGATGGAATATCCAGGTTGGTCGCTTCGACCACCTTACGTATATCGGTCAGGGTCACGTTATATCTGTGCATGCGCGCAAGATCGAGATTGATCCGGATCGCGCGTTTGCGTCCGCCGTGCACATACGCAACCGAGGTGCCTTCGACGCGGCGCAATTTTTCCAGCACATCATTGGCAACGTGCCGCAAACCGCAATCTTTACCGCTGTCGCAGGACAGCGACACCACCACGATCGGTACGTCATCGATATCGACCGGCTTGATCAAAGGCTGTAGCGTGCCGGGCGGCATGTGATCCAGGTTGCTCATGATGCGGTCGTACAATCTGACCAGCGAGTCTTCCTTGTTTTCGCCGACCTTGAACTGCACGCTGACCACACCCATGGAGTTCATCGCCATGCCGTAGGTGTGATCCATGCCCGGCAATCCCTGCAGAATCGATTCCAGCGGTTTGATAATCAGCTGCTGCACTTCTTCCGCGGACGCGCCCGGTTTCTGGATAATGACATTCGCCGCGGGCACCACGATTTTGGGGTTCTCTTCGCGCGGCGTGACCATGAACGCGTACAGTCCCACCAGAAACGCGAACAGAATAATCAGCAGGGTCAGTTTGCTGTCGATAAAATACGCAGCGATTTTTCCGGTGATGTTCAGATCACTGTTATCGCTGCTTTTAGTTGTATTGCTATCGGGTGTATTGTGCTCAGTCATTTTGATTATTCCCGCCGCTACTCGATGATTTTGACAGGACTGCCATCGTGCATGGCAGCAAGGTCGTCGCTTAACAGTGTTTCGTTACCAAACAGCCCACTGAGAATTTCAACTTTTGCTCCACTGCGTTTTCCGGGCAACACCATGCGAAAACGCGCCTGATTATTTTCCAGCACGAACACGCCCGGCACCGCATCACGGCTGACCAGCAATGACTGCGGGATCCATACTGGCTTTGTGCTTTCCGGCTTTACATCCAGCGTGATGACATGGCTTTCGATAACCGGCAGACCACGATCATTGCCGGCGTCGGCAGCGTACAGGTTGCTGCCTGCGCTGAGTAAAACTGCGAACGCCAGACTCGATAGTATTGCTCTGTTCATTTTGCACCCTCGATCGGCAAGCTTGAAGTGCCTGCCGCTAACGGCAAAGCCACCTCTGCCAGCTGAAGATTCATCCTCGCAGTCAACAGTTCCATGCGTGCGCCGGTATACAGTTTTTCCGACTGCAACAAATCCAGCAGAATGGTACGGCCTTCGCCGTAACGTCTGATTAACCAGTGTCACTGCACGTTTCGCAACCGCGACATTGTTTTCTGCAATCGCCAGACGTGCTTTTGATTCCACTAATGCATTGTAGGCATCGCGCACCTGTTTTTGCACCGTCTGTTCCAGTGCCTGATAACGCCACTGGGTTTCGCGCTGCTGCGCCATCGCAGCATCGATTTTGCCATCGCGCTGGCCATCATAAAGATCGAAACTGAGCACACCCATGATGCTGGAAGAATTATTCGCCAGGCCCAGCTTGTCGTCGTACCAGTTACTGCTGGCCACAATATTGATACTGGGTTTGTGCGCGGAACGCGCAGCAGCAACACGTGATTGCGCCGCCTGGATTTCTGCGCGTATTGCCGCCAGATCTTTGCGCTTGTCCAGAGACTGTTTTACATACACCGCAACATTGGTATCAGCTTCCAGCGCCTGGATTGTTGCCGGTAACAGATCGATTTCGGTATCGAGCCCGAGACCAATGGTCAGCTTGAATTCATCGAGCGCTTTTTTGTAATGCGTTGATGCCTGTTCGCTGTGCCGATTGCACCGCTGCGAGATTCACTTCGGCAGCCAGTTTATCCGACTCTACAATACGCCCCTGACTGGCAAGTCGTTTTGTTGTATTCGCATGTTGCTGCGCAGCATCGACCGCATCCTGCGCGATCTCCAGCGCTTTTTTTGCAGACAGCACGGAAAGATAGGCACGTGTGGTCGCAAATGCAGTGTATTCACGATCGCGCTGATACTGTAACCGGCGATTGAGCTCGGTCGCTTCCGCCGCATCCACCAGCGCCGAAACACGGCCACCGGTATACACTGGCCAGCGCAACGCCAGCTGGGTGAAATACAGATCGGAAGAGCCGGGATTATTGAGCACGGCCGGGTCGAAATCCGGCGTGGTCACCTGCCGTGTATTGAGTTTGTCGGCAAATGCATCCAGCGGGTTGTCGCTGACGCGCGCACTGGTCGACACCGTTACGCTGGGCATATAACCTGCGCGACTGGAACGTAACTGCGCGCTCGAGGCATCGAGCTGCTGCTGCGCCGCATTCAGATCGGGATTATGTTTTAGCGCATAGGTAATCGCGGTATCCAGATCAAAGTTCTGCGCCTGCGCCCATGCACTCACCTGTACCAGAACAAAAAGCAACAGCAATTGAATTGGTTTTCTATTCATAGCGCTAAACTCATAAATGTTATTTGATAATGATTGATCGGGCCCAAAATCTTACTCATGCTAAGCATTTAACCGAACTCGCCTGGACTGCCTGGCTGTTTTCACTAACCGCGCCACAAAAAACAGGCCGGCCGCCGCTACCACCATAGAAGGCCCGGTGGGTGTATCCCAGCGCAGCGACGATTCCATGCCGGCAAACACCGCGAACAAGGCAAACACGATCGCCAGCGATACCATGTGCACCGGTGTGCGCGAAAACATGCGAGCACTGGCTGCCGGGATAATCAGTAAAGCGGTAATCAACAAAATACCAACTACATTGATAGTGATTGCTATCATCAAGGCAAGCATCAGCATGAACACAAAACGCAATAGCACTACCGGTACGCCGTCGGTACGCGCCAGGTCTTCGTGCACCGACATGGACAATAATCCCGGCCATAATCGCCACATCGCAAGACCAATGACAACCACACCAGTATACATCCAGTAAAGATCGGTACGACTGATCGCCAGAATGTCACCAAACAGATAGGCCATCATGTCCAGGCTTGGTGTCTGGCGCTGCACGATCGACAATACAATCAGCCCGGCGGCCAGCGCAGTGTGCGACAAAATACCCAGCAGGGTATCGGTCGATAATTCATTTTGTTTTTCCAGCCAGAACAAAAGCACTGCCAGTACCACGCCAATTACGACCACGCCCGCCATCGGCATGACCTGCACCGACACTGCCAGCGCAACGCCGAGCAAGGCCGCGTGCGCCAGGGTGTCACCAAAATACGCCATGCGTCGCCAGACCACGACACAACCCAGTGGCGCGGCCACCAGTGCGAGCGCAACACCGGCAAACAGACCATTGATAATAAATGTTTCCATCAGTGATGCTGCTCCTGGGCATGATCGTGCTGGCAAACATGCTCAGCACCTTCTTCTACCACATTGCCATGAATATCATGTTCATGATCGTGATGGTGTGAATACACAGCCAGGCCTTCCAGGGTGCCACCAAAAATTTTTAGATACTCCGGGTGGCCACTGACATCTTCGGGATGACCGGTGCAACACACGTGCTGGTTCAGGCATATCACGGTGTCGGTGGACGCCATCACCAGATGCAGGTCGTGCGATACCATCAGCACAGAACAGTCGTGCTTTTCGCGAATCGAACCGATCAGCTGATACAGCGCCTGTTGCCCGACTACATCGACACCCTGCGCGGGCTCGTCGAGCACCAGCAGTTCGGGTTTTTTCAGTAACGCGCGCGCGAGCAACACGCGCTGCATTTCACCGCCCGAAATTTTTTGTATCGGGCTTTCGAATACCGATGCAGCTTCGACTTCGTTCAATGCCTGTTGCATGACGGCAACAGAATATTTGCCACCGAGTCGCAAAAAATCGCGCACGCGCAATGGCAGAGTATCTTCGATCATGACGCGTTGCGGCACATACCCAATGCGCAAACCCGGCTTGCGTCTGACCTCGCCCGACTGCATTGGCGAGAGCCCGAGCAGTAATCGAATCAGCGTGGTTTTGCCTGCGCCGTTGGGGCCAATCAGCGTCAGAATTTTGTCGGGCATCACATCGAGATCGATATTGCTCAGAATCTGTCGCCCGGCGAGATTCAGATTGATTCCCCTGGCACTGAGCAGGCTGCCACGACGCATCGCTTCGTTCACGCTTTGGCTCCACAACGCAGACACAGGCCGGTGATTTCGACCGCCGCGTGCTGTACCTGAAAATTAAATTCACCCGCATTGCGCTGCAGCATTTCGATAATGGCCTGGCTGTGAATTTCCTGGGTACAGCCGCAGCCATTGCAGACCAGAAACACACCTTCGTGACTTCTGTCCGGGTGCGCGCAGGCGATATAGGTATTGTTGGTCGCGAGTCGATGCACCAGCCCCTGTTGCTGCAAAAAATCCAGCGCGCGATACACGGTCGGTGGCGCGGCGGAACGGCCTTCTTCGCGCAAATCGTCGAGCAGGGCGTAGGCGCCCACCGGTTTTTTATGCCCGCACACCAGTTCCAGCACGCGACGGCGTAATTCGGTCAGGCGCTGTTTGCGCTCTGCGCACAGACGCTCGGCCTGGCGAAGCAGGTCGCGTACCTGTTCCGAGGTCGGCCGGGTGCAGCTGACCTCGCCCTGATGCGTGCATTGATTCACTTTAAAATACCTGGGTAGACTGACTATAATATGTTATATTATAACATAACACTTCTGGATACTAACAGTGCTCTCAATCAATCAAATCTTCCGCTTCGGCCTTCTATTATGCGCGCTTGGCATCGGCACCGCGCAGGCAGACGAAACACCCAATGTGGTGGCGAGTATCAGTCCACTGCAGGCGCTGGTCTCGGGGGTGATGCAGGGCGTAGCGCAGCCCACACTGCTGCTGAACAGCTCACAGTCGCCGCACCATGCGAGTTTGCGGCCGTCACAACTACGCGCGCTGAACCAGGCCAGACTGGTGTTCTGGATCGGCCCGCAGATGGAAACCTTTTTGCCCGGCGTGCTGAGCAACCTTGGGCCCCACACTAAAACCGTCGCGCTGATGGACAACCCGAAGCTGCACACCTTCCCGCTGCGCAGCACCGATAACGCGAGCGGGCATGGTGACCATCCAGCGCAGGATCCTCACATCTGGCTCAGCACTTATAATGCCGGCATCATGGTCAACGAAATCGCAGCGCAGCTGAGCGAGCTGGACCCGAAGCATCTTGCGAACTATATGGACAACGCACACCGCATGCAGCTGAAAATTAAGGCGCTGCACAAGCAGCTGGCAAACCAGCTCAAACCCGGGGGCAGCTACCTGAGTTATCACGATGCTTATCAGTATTTTGACAAAGAATTCGGCCTGCACCACCTCGGCAGCGTCAGCCAGAACGAAGAACTGCAAGCCAGCGCGAAACATGTGCGCGAACTGCGCCGGCTCATACAGCAACAGTCTATCCGCTGTATTGTTTATGATGCCCCGGTGCGCCCGGCGCTGATCGACACTCTATTGCAGGGCAGTGATGCTCGCGCGGTAGAACTCGACGCGCTTGGTCTGCTCCAGCCCGGTGACCAGCGCAGCTGGTTTGTGCTGATGCAAAACCTGGCAGACAACTTTGCCCGGTGTCTGAGGCCGCAAACAGCCAGAAAATAAACTAGACTCTCTCGGTTGCCTCGATACATCACCGAGACCCAAAATGGTATTTCAAACACAACTACGATTTTCTACTACTGGCCGCGGCACCTATAATATTAGCCAGCAAATAGCAGAAGCCATTACGCAATCATCAATCAAAACCGGGATTGCACATATATTTTTACAGCACACCAGTGCCTCGCTGGTGCTGTGCGAAAACGCAGACCCGGCCGTGCGCAGCGATCTTGAAGCTTTCATGGCACGACTGGTGCCCGACGGCGACCCCCTGTTCAAACATCAGGATGAAGGCCCGGACGACATGCCGGCGCACATCCGCACCATACTCAGCGGCGACTCGCTTTCGATACCGGTGCGCAAGGGCAAGAGCGATCTTGGTCTCTGGCAGGGAATTTTTTTGTGGGAGCACCGTGTCGATCCATACAAACGCATGGTCAGTCTCACCATTCTGGGCGAGTAAAGCTGTCCAGATCAGTTCATCCGAATTTAATTTACCCGGATTAATTCACCT
>CAVRHW010000013.1:0-39048 GCA_963721085.1 uncultured Gammaproteobacteria bacterium | reverse complement strand
AAAGCTGTATAATTCGCGCTTTCTTAAAACATATAGATATTGTTATGCCCCTGATTCGTCCTTTTGCCGGTTTACGCCCGCTGCCTGAACGCGCTGCTGAAGTGGTGGCGCCGCCTTACGATGTCCTCAATTCCGCCGAGGCGCGCGAGCGCGCCAAAGGCCGGCCGTGGAGCTTTTTGCATATTTCCAAGGCCGAGATCGATCTGCCGGAAAACACCGATCCGTACGACCCGGCGGTCTACGCCAAATCGGCCGAGAACCTGCAGAAGATGCTGGACGAAGGTATTCTGGTGCGCGATGACAAACCCTGCTATTACGCCTATCGTTTGATCATGAACGGGCATTCGCAGATCGGGCTGGTCGCGGCGGCTTCGGTGAAAGACTACGACAGCAACCGCATCCGCAAGCACGAGTTCACCCGCCCGGCGAAAGAAGACGACCGCGTGCGCCAGATCGAAGCGCTGAACGCGCAGACCGGGCCGGTGCTGCTGGCGTATAAATCACAATCCGACATGGATGCGATTCTGGCCCAGGTAGCGACCACCCAGCCGGTGGTCGATGTCACCGCCGACGATGGTGTGCAGCATACTTTCTGGGTGATCGACGATGATGCCACGATCGCGAAAATCACCGCAGGCTTTGATGCGATGAACGCGATCTATATCGCCGATGGCCATCATCGTTCGGCCTCGGCTTCGCGGGTGGCGAAAACCCGCGATAGCGATGGCGAGAGTAACAGCGATTATTTCCTGTCGGTGATCTATCCGCACAACCAGATGAATATTCTGGACTACAACCGCGTGATCACCGATCTCAATGGCCTGAGCAAGACCGAGTTACTCGAACAGATCACAAAATCATTCACCGTGAAAACTGAAAATGCCGCGGTGTCACCGACACGCGAAGGCGAGTTCGGCATGTATCTGGATGGCCAGTGGTATCGCCTCAATATCAACGATGAGCTAATCCCGAACGATCCGGTGAAGCGCCTGGATGTGTCCCTGCTGGCGGACAACCTGATCGACCCGTTGCTGGGTATTTCCGATCCGCGCACCGACAACCGTATCGATTTTGTCGGTGGTATCCGTGGCCTGGGCGAGCTGGAAAAACGTGTCGACAGCGGCGAGATGGCTGTCGCCTTTTCGCTCTATCCCACCAGCATGGAAGCGCTGATGGCGGTGGCCGATGCCGGTGAAGTGATGCCGCCGAAATCCACCTGGTTCGAGCCCAAGCTGGCGGACGGTCTGGTCTCGCACGTACTGGACTAGTTCAGCGTGCCGAGTGACAGCCATGAAAAAGGCCCCGTCAGGGGCCTTTTTTACGATTTTTTCTGTTTCGAAAAGCCCAGCAGCATCAACAGACCTGAACCGAACAACCAGAACGCAGCAGGTACTGGCACGCTGGGTGGTGCAGGTTCGGTATTAAAAGCACTGTAGGTCACGCCTGCCTGGGAAAAATTATAAAACGCAAGACGACCGTCATTGAAACTGCCATTGATATCGATCTCGAGCGTATTGTCGACATACACCTGCAGTCGGTTGCTTTGAAACACAAACCTGAAATCGTAGTCAGTGCCGGCAGTCCAGCCGGTATCACCCAGGGTATTGCCTCTGGCAAGTTCTTCCAGTCCGCCAGCCGGATTTTCGGCAAAATTAGTGTGTCCCCAGAACTCATCCGCAGTTGGCAGGCCGGTGACACGAGACACCGCCAGACCGCGAGGTGCTATTGAGCCGGGTGTAATATCAGAGGGTGCGCCGAAGTTGAATGACTGGGTGCCTTGTTTCCAGTCGACCAGTAAATAGTCCGCTGCGGCATTACTGCTGTCGCCCGGCAAAAAGCCGAGGGCAAAGCCGATGTAGTCATCGTCACCGCCATTCGAACGTATCGTGCCAGTGATATCGGAATTAATCGCGTTGAAATCACTGTAAAACATGGTGGGCTGGCCGTTGACGCTCTGGAAGACCGAATCACCGCTGCCAGAGACTGTCCAGACACCGGCACCGAAGCCTGCTACTGCAGGGTAGGATTCCTGGGTCCAGGGGTTTAGAACGACCGGCGCAGCGGACGCGGTGCCCAGGATACAAGTGGTGGAAATTACGCTGGCGCAGAGTGAAATCTGCAGTAGATGTTTTGGTTGCATTTTGAACTCCTGTACAGCTATTTTGAAATCCTGCCGAAAACTAATGTTAATGGTTTCCTTAGCCTGGTCAATATCTGTTTTATAAATTAATATATGCATTAATTTAATATATATGTTAATTTTACCTCATGAGCAAAACTGAAATAAAACGTGTCCGTGAATCGCTGAACCTGATGAGCCGCGAACTGGCCCGGCGACTGGGCGTAAGCCCGGCGCGTATTTCGGTGCTGGAACGGGAAGAAGCCAAAGGCGCGGTCACCCTGAAAATGATGTCGCGCGCGGCTGAAGCGCTGGATTATGAGTTTGTCTATGGGCTGGTGCCGAAGCAGGCCGGTGCACGGCAGAAGCCGAGGCTGAAATTACTGCAACAGGAGAGCAGTGACCAGCTCGACAGTCGCCTGCGCGCATTGCTCGAGGCAGAATCTTCGCCCTGATTATTTTAGATCTATACACGCACTTTATTTATAAGATCGCTGTCTGAGTCAACGTGTATAATCGGTTCGCTCTGAAACCTCATCGTCAGTGTACTGTTGTTCATGATGATGCTCTGCTCAAGGAAACATTTTGTATCTGAACCTTGAAAAACGCCTGTCGGCGATTTCACAATCTGGACAACTGGACAGCCTGAACCAGTCTCGTACAGGGCTGGAGAAGGAGAGCCTTCGCGTTTCTTCGAGCGGCAGTATTGCCCAGACCCCGCATCCGAAAGCATTTGGCTCGGCCCTGACCAACCCGTATATCACCACCGATTTTTCTGAAGCGCTGACCGAGATGATCACGCCACCGTGTGATTCGGTGGAAGACAGTCTCGAATTTCTGGCGGATATCGAAAAGTTCGTCTGTCTCAAAAATCAGGACGAGTTGATGTGGGCCAGCAGCATGCCCTGCGTGGTCGAAGGCGGCGACAGCATTCCGATTGCAGAATACGGTAGCTCCAATCTCGGCATGATGAAAAAAATATACCGTCGTGGTCTGGGCTATCGCTATGGCCGCACCATGCAGGTGATTGCCGGTATTCATTTTAACTATTCATACGGTGACGATTTCTGGTCTTTGCTGCAGTCGGTGGATGAGAATACGGACACACCACAGGATTTCAAATCCGCACTCAGCATGGCGCAGGTGCGCAATATTCTGCGTTATGGCTGGCTGATTCCGTATTTGTTCGGCGCTTCACCTGCAGTGTGCAAATCATTTTTGCACGGCAAACCAACCATCCTGTCTTCCTTTAGTAACGGCACTGCATTTGAAGAATACGCAACCTCGTTACGCATGGGCAATATCGGTTACACCAACAACAAGGAAAGCATGGCGGGTATCAAGGCGAATTACGATAGCCTGCAAACCTATGTTGCCAGCCTGGAGTGCGCGATCAGCACGCCATTCAGCGAATACGAACGGATCGGCGTCAAAATCGAAGGCGAATATCGCCAGCTCAATGCCAATATTCTGCAGATTGAAAACGAGTATTACAGTACGGTACGCCCGAAACAGATTCCGCAACGCGGCGAAATGCCGATACGCGCGCTGCGCGATCGCGGTATAGAGTACGTCGAATTGCGCTCGCTCGACATTAATCCTTTTGAACCGATGGGTGTCAGTGTTGAACAGATGCATTTTCTCGAAGTCTTTATGTTGTTTTGTTTGTTACACGATAGTGCGGTACTCAGCGCTGATGAAATCGATGCGATCGACATGAATTTAATCGAAGTCGCGCATAACGGTCGTGCGCCCGATACTGAATTGAATCGCGGTAACGAAGTCATTCGGCTAAAAGAATGGGCCATGGAGCTTTGCGAGTCCATGGGCGATGTGGCGGCCTTGCTGGATGCTGCACACGGCAATCAGCACTATTCAGAAAGCCTGAAAAGCCAGTGCGAAGCAGTACTGGATTCATCGCTGACACCATCGGCGCGAATCCTGCAGGAAATGCGCGATACCGGCGAAGAATATTTTCATTTTGCCAGACGCAAGGCGCAGGAACACCAGGCATATTTCAATGCGCGCGCGATCAGTGCCGAACGTGAACAGTTTTTGACTCAGCTGGCGCAGGATTCGATAGCAAAACAGAAACAGATCGAGGAATCGGATACGCTGTCATTCGATGACTTTTTAAAAGCGTACTATGAGGCGAAATAAGCGATGTCATTCCTGTTGCAGCAGATCGATAAAATACCATTGTTACCATTAGCAGTGATTGCTGTATTTTTCTCGCTGGCACCGCTTCACCCGGAGCCGCATTTGCTGGAAAAACTTCGCATGCTGTCCAATGGCGAATTAACCAGACCGCTGGATATGTTTGATCTTTGTATGCACGCAACACCCCTGCTCGTGCTGGTGATACGTTTGCTGAGATTGAAACGAGCTGGCTAGTGCCTTAGCTTTTTCCGCCACCCAGGCAGGGCGGTGATTCGGGTGCATTGCCTTTGGCAAACCATTCTTCCATGGTCATCGTATGCAATGCCAGCGCATGAATTTTTCCCTTGAGTTCTTCTTCCAGCGCGGCGTTGACCAGGCGATGCCGGGCCAGCGGCATCTTGCCCTTGAAGCTGTCGCTTACCAGCACGACTTTGAAATGTGATTCAGAGCCTTCAGGCACATTGTGCATATGGCTTTCATTGATCACTTCCAGGTGTTCCGGATCGAAAGCAGTCGGTGAGTTTCTGAGTAATAGTGGATTGCATTGTCATCGTATTAGCCTAGCATAAAGCGCTTTTGTTAAATCCGGATCAATACAGGGTATTTGTTGCATACCGCCTGATCAGTTTTCCCCCAGTTCCCGCCAGTCATGATCATCGAACAGCTGCAGCGGCCGGTAGTCGGCCTTGTATTGCATCTTGCGGCAGTCGCGGATCCAGTAGCCCATGTAAAGATAATCCAGCTGTCGTGCCCTGGTTTCCTGAATCTGGCTCAGGATGCAGAACGTACCCAGGCCGCGCGCGTGTTCATCGGGATCGAAAAAACTGTACACCGCAGACAGACCGTCGGCGACCGGGTCGGTGACCGCGACTGCGAGCAGGCGCTGCTGGTGGCGCATTTCGATAAAAAAGGTCTGGCTCCAGTCGCTGTAAAGAAAGCTGCTGAAATCGTCCGGCTTCGGGTTCACCATATTACCTTCGGCATGACGTGCATTGATGTATTTACAGTAGAGCGCAAAATATTCATCTGTGTATTGCGCAGGTACCAGACGCGTTTCCAGATCGTGATTGCGTTGCAGACAGCGGCGCTGGCTGCGCCTGGGCACGAAGTCCCTGACCGGGATACGGCAGGGCCGGCAGGCGGCGCAATTATGGCAGTGCGGTCGGTAAGTGAAATCGCCACTGCGACGATAGCCGTGTGCGATTAGTCGGCTGTACAGTGCCTGGGTCATTTGAAGCGCAGGGTCTGGCACAAGGCTGGTCGCCTTGCGGTTTTTGAAATAACCGCAGTCGTGCTCGGAAGTGAGATACAGCGGAATGTTCTGCATGGTCATGCGCTTATTTTAGCACCGTCAGCGCTGGTCAGATGCAAGACCATAATCGTATAGTTTTGCAGGGTTATGCCGGGCACGATTTCAGGCGCGATGATGATACAATGCCGCGCTGTTATGCAGCCCGGAACCATTATGCCCGACCAGTCACGCCTCACTGCTTTTTTCAGCGCGCTCAAGCAACGTATTCTGATACTGGATGGTGCGACGGGCACCATGATCCAGCGCCATAAGCTCAGCGAAACCGAATATCGCGGTGAGCGCTTTGCCGACTGGCCATCTGATCTCAAAGGCAATAATGACCTGCTGGTGCTGACCCAGCCGCAGATCATCAGCGACATCCACAGCGCCTATCTCAATGCCGGTGCGGACATCATTGAAACCAATACCTTCAATGCGACGCGCGTGGCGATGGCCGATTACGACATGGAAGCGCTGAGCTACGAGATCAACCAGGCGGCAGCGCAACTGGCGCGCAAAGCGGCCGATGCGGTTGGCACTGCAGAGCGGCCAAGATATGTCGCAGGTGTGCTGGGTCCGACCAATCGCACCTGTTCGATTTCACCCGATGTGAATGACCCGGGTTTTCGCAACATCAGTTTTAAGGAACTGGCCGAGGCCTATACCGAATCCACCCGCGGCCTGATCGCAGGCGGCGCCGATATTATTCTGATCGAAACCATATTCGACACCCTGAATGCCAAGGCCGCGATCTATGCGGTAAAACAGGTGTTCGAAGAAGACGGTGTCGAACTGCCGATCATGATTTCCGGCACCATCACCGACCAGTCGGGACGCACGCTTACCGGCCAGGTCACCGAAGCGTTTTATAATTCACTGCGCCATGCGCAACCGGTGTCGATGGGGCTGAACTGCGCGCTGGGCCCGGACCTTTTGCGCCAGTACGTAGAAGAAATTTCGCGCATTTCCGAAGTGTATGTGTCGGCGCATCCCAATGCCGGTCTGCCCAATGAAATGGGCGGTTATGATCTTGGCCCGGAAGACATGGCCAAAGATATCGCGGAATGGGCCGATAGCGGATTTTTAAATATTGTCGGTGGTTGTTGCGGTACCACACCGGAACACATTGCAGCGTTTGCCAAAGCAGTGGAGGGCAAGGCGCCGCGACAGATTCCCGAGATACCGGTTGCCTGTCGTTTATCAGGACTGGAGCCTTTTAACATCGATGAAAATTCCCTGTTCGTCAATGTCGGTGAACGTACCAATGTCACCGGCTCGGCCATGTTCAAACGCCTGATCGTCGAAGAGAACTACGAAGACGCTTTATCGGTGGCGCAGCAGCAGGTGGAAAACGGCGCGCAGATCATCGACATCAACATGGACGAAGGCATGCTCGATTCGCAGGCTGCGATGGTGCGTTTTCTCAACATGATTGCCGCCGAGCCGGAAATTTCGCGCGTACCGGTGATGCTCGATTCTTCCAAATGGGAGATCATCGAAGCCGGTCTGCAATGCGTGCAGGGCAAGAGCGTGGTGAATTCGATTTCGCTGAAAGAAGGCGAAGAAAAATTTATCGAACAGGCGAAAAAAGTCCAGCGTTATGGCGCAGCCGTGATCGTGATGGCGTTTGATGAAGACGGTCAGGCCGACACCTATGAACGCAAGGTGGAAATCTGCACGCGTTCGTACAAGGTGCTCACCGAAAAAGTCGGCTTTGCACCGGAAGATATTATTTTCGATCCGAATATTTTTGCGGTTGCGACCGGCATCGAAGAACACAATAACTACGCGCTGGATTTTATCAATGCCACGCGCACGATAAAACAGACTCTGCCGCATGCCATGGTGTCCGGTGGTGTGTCTAATGTTTCATTTTCGTTCCGCGGTAATAACCCGGTGCGCGAAGCGATTCACTCGGTGTTTTTGTACCACGCGATCCAGGCCGGCATGGACATGGGTATTGTCAACGCGGGCCAGCTCGCGGTGTACGATGATCTGCCCGAAGAACTGCGCGAAGCGGTCGAAGATGTGATTCAGAACCGTCGTGATGATGCGACCGATCGTTTGCTGGAAATTGCCGGTAATTATGCAGGCGACGGCAAACAGGCAGACAGCAGCAAGGACATGGCCTGGCGCGAATTGCCGGTGAAAGAACGACTGACCCACGCGCTGGTAAAAGGCATCACCGATTTTATCGAAGTGGATACCGAAGAAGCGCGCCTGCAGGCAGAAAAACCGCTGCACGTGATCGAAGGCCCGTTGATGGACGGCATGAATGTGGTCGGCGATCTGTTCGGTTCCGGCAAAATGTTTCTGCCACAGGTGGTGAAGTCGGCGCGGGTGATGAAAAAATCGGTGGCCTATCTGATGCCGTATCTGGAAGCGGAAAAAGACGGCACTGCGCGCAGCAATGGCAAAATTTTAATGGCCACGGTGAAAGGCGATGTTCACGACATCGGCAAGAACATCGTCGGCGTGGTGTTGCAGTGCAATAATTATGAAGTGATCGATCTGGGTGTGATGGTGCCCGCGGCGACCATACTCAGCGAAGCCAAAAAACACAATGTCGATGTCATCGGACTTTCCGGTTTGATCACGCCTTCGCTGGATGAGATGGCGCACATGGCCGCAGAAATGCAGCGCCTCGGTTTAGAGCTGCCATTGCTGATCGGTGGCGCGACCACATCGCGGATTCACACCGCAGTGAAGATTGATACCAAATATGACCATGCGGTGGTTTATGTGCCGGATGCCTCGCGTGCTGTTGGTGTCGTCGGTGAGCTGCTCAGCGGTGATCGCAAAGTCGAATACAAGCAGGCGATCAAACAGGAATACGCTGCCATGCGCGAACAACGCGAGCAGCGAACTTCGACGCGCAAAACATTTACGCTGCAACAGGCGCGCGATAATGGTTTCAAGTTTGACTGGGCGAACTACACGCCGCCGAAACCGAGTTTTCTCGGCATCAAGACTTTCGACCAGTATTCGCTGGACGAACTGGTGGACTATATCGACTGGTCACCGTTTTTTCACACCTGGGAGCTGGCAGGGAAATATCCGAAGATATTGCAGGATGAAGTGGTGGGCGAGGAAGCCACAAAATTATTTGCCGATGCCCAGGCGATGCTGAAAAAAATAGTGGCTGAAAAATGGTTGCAGGCAAGAGCGGTGATCGGATTCTTCCCGGCGAACAGTATCGGCGACGATATCGAAGTGTATCGCGATGATACGCGTAGCGAAGTGCAGGTCGTGCTGCATCATCTGCGCCAGCAGATGGCGAAACCTTCGGATCGTCCCAATCGTTGCCTGGGTGATTATCTCGCACCTGCGGATTCAGGTAAGCCGGATTATATCGGAGCTTTCGCGGTGACCACCGGGATCGGCATCGACGAACATGTGGCGCGTTTTGAAGCCGATCACGATGATTACAACAGCATCATGATGAAAGCGCTGGCCGATCGTCTCGCCGAAGCTTTTGCCGAACGCATGCACCAGCGCGTGCGCAAGGAGTTCTGGGGCTATGCCACAGACGAAGCACTGTCCAATGACGAGCTGATCGCCGAGTCCTATCAGGGTATACGTCCGGCGCCGGGGTATCCCGCCTGTCCCGACCATACCGAAAAAGCGACTTTGTGGTCATTGATACAACCCGAGGACAATGCCGGTATCAGGATCACCGAAAGTTTTGCCATGATGCCCGCGTCTTCGGTGTCGGGCTGGTATTTCTCGCACCCGGATGCAAAATATTTTGGTACTGGCAAGATATTGCACGACCAGGTCGAAGATTATGCGAAACGCACCGGCAGACCGCTGGCCGAAGTCGAACGCTGGCTGGCGCCGGTGATCGATGACAAGCAATAATTCTGTTGTGTTTGCGACTTATCCACATTATCGGTGGATAAGTCTGTGGATACAGGTCTGAGAACTCAAGTTCTGATGCCCGAAGCATATACATAGAAATGTGATCGAAGTTTAACCATGCGAGAAACCGGTTTCGGTTTTCAGCAACGGGTATAATGCCGCCTCCTTTTTACCGGGTTACCATCCTTTTATGTCTATCCTGCGTTTGCGCAATGTCTGTGTCAGTTTTGGCGGCCCGCCGATACTGGATGCTGTCAGCCTGTCACTTGAAAAAGGCGAACGCGTCAGTTTGCTGGGACGCAATGGCAGCGGTAAATCGACCCTGCTCAAACTGATCGCGGGCAACTATAAAAGCAGACGAAGGCGAATTTGAATTCATGCCTTCGATCAAAATTTCCCAGCTCGAACAGGAAGTGCCGGGCAGTACCCAGGGCAGTATTTTCGACGTGGTCGCCAGCGGTCTGGGCGAGAGCGCCGAGTTGCTCAAGGCCTACCATCACGCCAGCCAGCGCATGGCCACCGACATGAGCGAGCGCGCCATCGACGAGCTGGACCGTTTGCAGCACAAAATCGAAGTCGCCGGCGCCTGGCAGCTGAACACCCAGGTCGATGCGGTACTGACGCGCATGAAGCTGGATGGCGACGCGGTGTTCGCCGAGCTGTCCGGCGGTATGAAGCGCCGCGTGATGCTGGCGCGCGCGCTGGTGATCGAACCGGATGTGTTATTGCTCGACGAGCCGACCAACCATCTCGACCTGGCCGCGATCGAATGGCTGGAACAGCAAATTCTGAATTTCAATGGCGCGGTGCTGTTTATCACCCATGACCGTAGTTTCATGCGCCGGCTGGCGACGCGCATTGTCGAGCTCGACCGTGGTCGTCTGACCTCGTATCCCGGTAATTACGAAACCTATCTGGAGCGCAAGCAGGCGTTTCTCGATGCTGAAGACGAGGCGAACAAACAGTTCGATAAAAAACTGGCGCAGGAAGAAGTCTGGATCCGGCAGGGGATCAAGGCGCGGCGCACGCGCAATGAAGGCCGGGTGCGCGCGCTGGAAAAACTTCGCGCCGAGCGCAGCCAGCGCAGAAATGTGATGGGCAATGTCGATATGAAAATCGCCACTGCCGAGCGTTCCGGCAAGCTGGTCGCCGAAGCGATCGATGTCAGTTTTGCTTATGAAG
The DNA here is from genome assembly GCA_963721085.1 of uncultured Gammaproteobacteria bacterium. Lineage (GTDB taxonomy): Bacteria > Pseudomonadota > Gammaproteobacteria > SZUA-229 > SZUA-229 > JASBSR01. The sequence goes on along the minus strand of CAVRHW010000013.1, from coordinate 28,435 downwards.
GCAAACCGCTGATTCGCAATCTGACCACCACCATCATGCGTGGTGACAAGGTCGGTATCATCGGCCCGAATGGTGCTGGCAAAACCACGCTGTTGCAATTATTACTGGGCAAGCTGAAACCTGATAGCGGACAGATCAAAACCGGCACCGCGCAATCGGTGGCCTATTTCGACCAGTTGCGCGCGCAGCTCGATGAAGACGCCACCGTGATCGACAATGTGGCGCATGGCCGTGATCGTGTCGAGATCAATGGCAAACAGAAACATATCATCGGCTATTTGCAGGATTTTCTATTTTCACCCGAACGCGCACGTTCCCCGGTCAATGTACTGTCCGGCGGTGAACGCAACCGATTATTACTGGCAAAACTGTTTTCCGTACCCGCGAATATTCTGGTGCTCGACGAGCCGACCAACGATCTCGATGTAGAAACCCTGGAGCTGCTCGAAGAACTGTTGATGGAATTCAACGGCACCGTGCTGTTAGTGAGTCATGACCGTGAATTCATCAACAACGTGGTCACCAGCACCCTGGTATTCGAAGGTGATGCGCAGGTGGGTGAATACCCCGGCGGTTACGATGACTGGCAGCGACAGAAAAAGTCGATGGCGGCCAGTGAAAGCAAACCCGCCAGCAAAAAATCTGATAACACCAGCAGCGGTAAAAACAAACCGGCAAAAAAACTCGGCTACAAGCAACAGCGCGAACTGGAAACTTTACCGCTGAGCATCGAAAAGCTCGAAACCGAAATCGAAAGCATGCAACTGGAAATGACCCAGCCGGAATTCTTTCAGCGGTCTAAGGAGGAGATCCTGCTTTTCCAGGAGCAGCTGACGATCAAACAGAACGAGCTGGAACAATGCTATGCGCGCTGGGAAGAGCTCGAAGCCTGAGAGCAAAACAAGAGATAAAAAGCGAAACTGATGAAAGGCGAAACCGCAGAGAAAAGATCGGGTTAAAAACATAAAACCAGAAGCTGAACCACAGAGACACGGAGGACACTGAGAAAATCTTTATGGGTAAAAACTTTTAAAACAAAAATTATTTACCGGCTCTGGTTGTCAACTTATCATAATGTCAAATCATATTTGAATTATTATAAGTTATTTCTCCGTGTTCTCTGTGACTCTGTGGTTCAGCTTTTTAGCTTTTATAATGCAGGATAAAACCCGATATCTTATTTATTATGCGTGCCATCACAGAATGGTGCGCCACCGGTTTTTTTGCAACCGCACAGATAAACCGTTTCGGCTTTTTCTGCGATGAATTTCACCGGCGTGAATTCCGTACCCTGATGTGAGCCGTCACAAAAGGGCTGGTTTTTGCTTCGTCCACAGGCACACCAGTAATAGGTTTTTCCCTGTTCAGTATCAACGGCGTACGGACTTTTTTGTGGGCTCAGTGGTTCTGGCATGGACTTCTCCTCTAAATAAAGTTCTGGTTGAATAATTCAGGAAAATCGTTCCCGCCCATGCGGCAACATAAAATCAATCTCGGGGCCTTTGGGGATGATGCCTGTTGGGTTGATCGTGTGATGGCTTCCATAATAATGACGTTTGATGTGGTCCATGTTTACGGTATCCGCCACGCCGGGCACCTGGTATAGCTCGCGTGTATAAGCCCACAGGTTCGGATAATCGATCAGACGATTTCTGTTGGTCTTGAAGTGACTGTAATATACCGCATCAAAACGTACCAGTGTAGTAAACAGGCGCCAGTCAGCTTCAGTGATCTGTTCACCCACAAGATAGCGTTGTTTTGACAGTCTTTCTTCCAGCATATCCATTGTGCTGAACAGCTGATCGAAGGCTGCTTCATAGGCTTTCTGTGTGGTAGCAAAGCCGGCACGATACACACCGTTATTCACATTGTGGTAAACGATATCGTTAATCTTGTCGATTTCTTCTCGCAATGCTTCCGGATAAAAATCCAGATCGCTGTTGCCAAAATCATCGAACGCAGAATTCAGCATGCGAATAATTTCGGACGATTCATTATTCACGATGGTCTGCTGTTTTTTATCCCACAGCACGGGCACGGTCACCAGGCCTTTGAAATCCGGGTCAGCCACCAGATAATTCTCATATAAATATTTTGCATGGTTTATATGATCTTCTGTCGCGCCCGGGTATTCACCAAATACCCAGCTTTCAGCGGGCATCAATGGATGCACCACGGAGACTGAAATCACGTTTTCCAGCCCTTTTAAGTGCGCGAAAAATCATCGTGCGATGTGCCCAGGGGCAGGCGTAGGACACATAAAGATGATAACGCCCTGGCTCGGCAGCAAACCCGCCTTTGCCGGTCGGCCCCGCGCTTCCGTCTTTGGTCACCCAGTTTCTGAAACTTGATTTTGAGCGAATAAATTCACCGCTGACCTTTTTTAACTTTTCATTCATGGTGTTAATTCTCCTTCATTGTTCACGCGCTATTCTGATTGACAGTAGCGCGGTCGCGGACAAGCGAATTCGACTGGAAATCCTGTATCGCCTGTTTGATTTCGTCTTCTGTGTTCATCACAAATGGTCCGTATTGCACAACGGCTTCGTTGATCGGTTTGCCGCTGACTAACAGAAAACGCGCGCCTGTATTGCCTGCTGTAAATTCGAATGTTGTGTTCTCGGTGCCGGGCAGTACCAGCGTTTTCACAGGTATCTGCTGCTTATTAAATTGACCATCACCTTCGAACACATAGAGAAAACTGCTGTTTTCTGCTGCTAAGGAGTGCTTGAAGGTTTTGCCTGCATTGAGCTGTATATCGAAATACGACACATTTGTAATGTCATCGATTATTGGGCTCCTGGCATCAGCAAACTGACCGATGACCACCTTAACGCTGTAGTCAGGAGTTTCAACCACAGGAAACGCATCTGATTTATATTCCTGGTATTCGGGCGTATCCATCTTGTGTGCCGCAGGTAAATTGATCCACAGCTGGAAACCGCGCATCAGACCATTTTCCTGTTTGGGCATTTCTGAATGAATCACGCCACTGGCAGCTTTCATCCATTGCGCACCGCCGGGACCCAGGTTACCGGTATTGCCCATGCTGTCCTTGTGTTCCATATCACCGTCGATCATATACGTGAAGGTAATAAACCCACGATGCGGATGAGACGGGAAGCCGGCGATATAGTCTTCAGGATTATCACTGCCGATATGGTCCAGCATCATGAAAGGATCATGATTTCGTAACGCCGGGATACCAATAGCGCGGTGCACGGTGACGCCTGCGCCTTCCGGTACTGTCATGGCAGGAACGAAACGTGTGGTGCTTGCTGGTGCATTCATGATGTCCTCCTCTGGTATTAAAATAGCGGGGCGAACTCGCCCCGCATATAGAGCGTATGAATAGAGGCCTAGTGGCTGGAACGATTGTCGATGCTGTATGCCCCGGCACCGTGCACAGCTAACAGGATAAAGCCACCGGTAATCGCAACATTTTTCATGAACATGATCATCTGTGTTTGATCGCCAAAGTTATGATGGAATATCGCAGCTGCCACCAGTGTGAATGCAGCGAGCGCGATCGAGGCCCAGCTGGTTTTCCATCCCAGCAGGATCGCGAGGCCGCCACCGATCTCGAGCAGTATGACCAGTGGCAGTAACATGCCGGGCACACCCATGGCATCCATGTAGCCCTGGGTGGCTGCGTAGGATCCAATTTTACCTATGCCTGCGATCAGGAAGATCTGGGCGAGAAAAATACGTGCGATTAACGGGCTAACTTGTTTCATGGTTTGGTCTCCTGTGTGTCTGGTTTGTTCAAATGGGCCTGGTTTCCGCCAGCGACGTCGGTCTTGCCTTGTCGTTGTGCATAGTATTAATGTTGCTTAAAGAAGAATAAACATTAATAATAAGAATTATTTGTTCATATTTAAGCAACAATGGAGCAGAGGATGGATCGCTTTGAGAACATGGCGGCTTTCACCAGGGTGGTCGAAGCTGGCAGTATCAGTGGCGCGGCAGATCGACTTGGGGTGGCCAAATCGGCGGTGAGTCGGCGCCTGAAAGAGCTGGAAGCGCACCTCGGGGTGGAGCTATTCCACCGTACTACCCGGCGCATGAACCTGACCGATAGCGGACGCGATTTTTATCATCAGTGTGTGCGTATTCTGGAAGATGTGCTCGAAGCCGAGCTGGCTACTGCCGAGGCGCATGCCACATTGAAAGGTGGTTTGAAAGTGGCCTTGCCATCGAGTTTTGGCCTTATCATATGGGGCCGGCTATCAACGAATTTCTGCAGTCGCATCCAGAGATCGAATTCGATCTGGATTTTAACGACCGCGAAGTGGACTTGATGCAGGAAGGATTCGACCTGGCGATACGCATCGCAGACCTGCCAGATTCAAGTTTGATCGCGCGCCGACTTGCGCCGATCCAGTCTGTGGTGTGCGCCAGCCCGGCCTATCTGAAGGAAATGGGGGTGCCGCAATCACCCGATGAGTTAGCCAGGCACCGCTGTCTGGTGTATACCCTGTTACCGGACTTTGAGAACTGGCGTTTAACCGACAGCGAAGGCGAAATCATCAAGACAAAAATAAGGACTTCATTAAAAGCGAGTACAGGCGAATTTCTTCGGGATGCGGCAGTCGCTGGTCATGGCATTATTATGGTGCCAACATTTATGGCGTACAAAGAAATTGAACGTGGTGGTCTGGTGCCGCTGCTCACGGATTATCGGCCACCACAATTGAATGCGTATGCTATTTATCCGAAAACGCGCCATCTTTCGCAACGTGTCAGAGCTTTTGTCGATTTTCTTGCAAAAAGGTTTGAAGGTACGCCTTACTGGGATCAGTGCCTTCAGTAAATAAAGACAGAATTCACCAGAAACGAGATATAGATCGCAAAATCCGGGCGCAAGCAGGGATAGACCCATCTCATCCGCTATAATCGGAAAATCAGTCAACCAGCCCTGAAGGATTGCCATGTTATATCGAACATGTATGCGGCTCGCCGCGATTTCGCTATTACTCCTGTTGCATGCTGATTCTCACTCGCTGAAGATTTAGACAACACGGCTGCTGCGTGGCCAGATTGTAAAGGCCAGCGGTGATGTGTATGTACGTGACCAGAAAGGTGCGGAGCACAAAGTCGATACTGCAAAATACGTGGTGCACCAGGCAGACACGGTTGTGACCAGACAGGGCGGCAAGGCAGTTGTGCAGCTCAATGATGGAGCGCTTACGGTGCTCGATGAAAATAGCAGGCTGCTTGTTAAGAAGCCCGGCTGGTTATCGTATCTGGCTGGAAAGATTTATTTTACATTTCACAAAGTATTCGCCGAACCCAGACATATCGATGCGCCGTTCAGTACTATCGGTATTCGTGGCACTACTTTTATCGTGTACAGCGATAAAGCGGGCGGTGGCGTCGCTTTGAAAGAGGGCCGGCTTGAGCTTGAATCACCGGATAAGGACTATGAGCTGCATATCTCGCGCGAGCTCAAAGATTTTGCAGATTTCAAAAAACAGCAGCAGGAAGCAAGTCAGAACATGCGACAATGAATTTGACGATTATAAAAAACAGATTAAACAGGAATTTGTTGAGTACCGAAAAAGTTTTATCCTGCAGTCGAACCGGGTGGTTCGCTTCAACGGTAATCGTGTCGATGAGACCAGCATGGATTCTGCTGACAATGCACAGGTGAGCGCCGATTTTGGAAATTTTGAACAGGAAGCCGGCGAACTGCTTAAGCAGTTTCGTGAACAGTCGAAGCAACATCGCGAACAACAGACGCAGAAAGAGCTTGATGATTTTTAAATAATTTTATCCGCAGATGAACGCAGATTAACGCGGATATAAAATCAATATCTAATGAACCGCATTTGAACATAAAGCGGGCAGTGTCATCCTGAACGCCAGTGAATGATCTTATGCCGCAATGGTAGTGGATTCTTCTTCGCCTGCAACGCTTAAATGACATGCAGGCTGAGTCATATAGACTGGATTTTATCTGTGTTTATCAGCGTTCATCTGTGGACTGTTTATTGTTTGTTATAAACCCGGCATTACCCTGCAGACCGCCGCTGTGCAGCGCGATGATGCGGCTGCCGGGCCTGAAATAAGCCTGCTTGATTAAATCAAATACACCGTAAAACATTTTTGCGGTATAGACCGCATCCAGCTCGATATCGAATTCGTTTCCAAATGATTGCATGAATGTAATCAGTTCGGCATTTGTTTTTGCGTATCCACCAAAATGGTAATGGGTGTTTATCTGCCACTGATCAGTGTTCTTGTCTGTAAACTGCGCGCGCATGCGCGAGATGTCATCCCGCAAAAAATCACCGCCTTTGAGCGCAGCAAAACCAATAGCCTGTTGTTGTGCAGTCAAACCCAGACTGATACCTGCGAGGGTGGCGCCGGTGCCGCAGGCGCAGCAGATAAAATCAAAGGGCTGGTCGATGGCCTGCACCATTTCACGACAGCCCTGTATCGCCAGTGTGTTGCTGCCGCCTTCGGGGATCAGATAAAAATCACCGAACAGGTCTTTGAGTTGCTGTAATACGGCAGGTGTGTCTTTCTCGCGGTAGCGTAGCGCGGTCCAGGTAATGCAGGCGCATGCCGCAGTCGCGCGCAAAACTCAGTGTCGGGTTGAGTGTGTCATGCGCTTCACCGCGTATGATGCCAATGGTATTGAAGCCAAAACGTTTGCCTGCGGCTGCAGTGGCATAGATATGATTGGAGTATGCACCGCCAAAAGTGAGTAGTGTGTGATGATTTTGCTGGCGCGCAGCGTGCAGATTATGTTTCAGCTTGTGCCACTTGTTGCCACCGAGCTCGGAGTCGATCAGGTCTTCGCGTTTGACCAGTAATGTCAACACCCGCGCGTTCAATGAATGCGGAGTGCAGTGCCTGCAGCGGAGCCGGTTTTAGCGCGAACGAATGACTGGTTGGCAATTATTTGTTAGCTACGACGTGTATAACCGTGGAACGCTCGAAATAGACGGTGCGATCATTGTAAATCCAGCGAGTAATCGGTGGCTTACCAACAGCAGGGTCCACTGTTACCGGCTGGCCGAGTTTGTCTTTGACCTGCTCCATACTCATGCCGCGACGGGGAAAACCCAGGTGTTCTATGCCCAGGGTTTCGCCCGGCTTGATTTCGACCGCATCACCTGTTTTTGTCTCGACCGTGGTTGTCGTCGGTTTTTCGGCCGGGGTTGCTGGCGCTGCTTCTGGCCGGGCGCTGGCTTCGGGCCTGAATTCTTCTTTTTGATCGGGAATCGCTTCGGGTGTGGAGCTGGTGTCTATGCCCGTGGTTTCAGACATGCTGCCGGGCGGGGGCAGGGGCGTGCCTTCGTCAACATCCATGGAGGGGCGATCGGCAAATGCAAACCCCGGGCTCAGCAGCAGGCTGGCAAAAAAACAGCTGGTGATGATGCGTGCAAAAGTATTCATAGACAATATTCCTGAAAGCCCGGTGCGTAGTTATTTCACTGAGTGTAGCACCAGACGGCCAAAAAATCGTGTCAGGCCGCCGCCTCAGTCATAACGTTTGAATACCAGACAGGCGTTGGTGCCGCCGAAGCCAAAGTTATTCGATAACACCGTATTCAGGGTGACATTATCCTGACGCTCGGTGACCACAGGCATGCCCACTGCTTTTTCATCCAGATTATCGATGTTGGCCGAGGCCTGAATAAAATTATGTTTCATCATCAGCAGACTGTAGATGGCTTCCTGCGCACCCGATGCACCCAGCGAATGTCCGGCCAGTGATTTACTCGAACTTAAAGGCGGTATCTGGTCGCCAAAAACTTCTTTGATCGCGAGCAGTTCTTTGGAGTCACCCACCGGCGTACTGGTGCCGTGGGTATTAATATAATCAATAGGCTGATCCACGGTGGACATCGCCATTTGCATGCAGCGGGCTGCGCCTTCGCCGGAAGGGGCGACCATGTCGAAACCATCTGAAGTCGCGCCATAGCCGGCCACTTCAGCATAAATGGGTGCGCCGCGTTCGAGTGCGTGTTCGAGTTCTTCGAGCACGACCACACCTCCGCCACCGGCGATAACAAAGCCGTCGCGGTCAGCATCGTAGGTGCGCGAAGCTTTTTCCGGGGTGTCATTATATTTGGTCGAAAGCGCACCCATGGCATCGAACAGCATGCTCAGCGCCCAGTGTTCTTCTTCGCCGCCGCCGGCAAACACGATGTCCTGCTTGCCCATCTGGATCAGTTCGTATGCGTTGCCGATGCAGTGGGTGCTGGTGGCGCAGGCCGAGCTGATGGAATAGTTCACGCCGTGGATTTTGAACGGAGTCGCCAGACAGGCCGAAACCGTGCTCGCCATGGTGCGCGGCACCATATAAGGCCCGACTTTGCGGATGCCGCGTTCGCGCAGAATATCGGCGGCTTCGACCTGGTTCGCCGAAGAGGCGCCGCCCGATCCCATGATCAGACCGATACGTGGATCGGCCAGATTGTCTGGATCCAGTCCGGCATCGAGCACGGCCTGTTTCATCGAAATATAGGCGTACGCGGCTGCATCACCCATAAAGCGTTTGGCCTTGCGGTCAATGTGGGCATCAACATCGATATCGATGCTGCCTGCAACATGGCTGCGCATGCCCATGTCAGCATAGGACTGCTTGAATTTAATACCCGACCGTCCCTGTTGCAGTGATTCCAGTACCGTATTCTGGTCATTGCCCAGACAGGACACGATACCGATACCGGTGACGACAACGCGTTTCATGAATCGCCCCTAGAAATTTTCAGTCGATGTAAATAAACCTACCCGCAAATTTTTTGCGGTGTAGATGGTGTGGTTATCCACCGAGACTCTGCCATCGGCGATGCCGAGCGTCAGATCACGGGCGATAACCCGCTTGATGCTAATGTTATAACTGACTTTTTCAGCGCTGGGCAATACCTGTCCGGTAAATTTTACTTCACCGACACCGAGTGCGCGACCCTGTCCCGGATGGCCACACCAGCCCAGATAAAAGCCCACCAGCTGCCACATCGCATCGAGCCCCAGGCAGCCCGGCATCACCGGGTCACCGGGAAAATGGCAGCTGAAGAACCAGAGGTCGGGCTTGATATCGAGCTCGGCATAGATTTCGCCCTTGCCATATTCGCCACCGTGGTCAGTGATAGTCGCGATGCGGTCGAACATCAGCATCGGGGGCGTGGGCAATTGCGCATTGCCCGGGCCGAACAGTCTGCCATTACCGCATTCCAGCAGCTCTTCATAATTGTACGAGCTCTGTGGAGTAAAAATTTTCTGGTTTGCGGGCATACACATATCCGGTGGAGGGGTTAAAGTAGGCGCGATTTTAGCGGAAAACGATGGATGATGGTAATCGCTGGTGATAATTGTGTCGAAATCAGGCGGTTTTGTGGCTGATGCTCGATTTGATATTTATGTTTGCACTGATCGCGCTGGTGGCTTTCTGGTGGGATAGCCGACGCTGCCACGAGATCGTGGTTCAGTATTGTCAGCGAGAATGTGACCGGTCAGGGCGTGCAGTTGCTCGATAGCACGGTGAGTCATTCAGCGTCTCTGGTGGCGGCGAAATCAAAAAGGCTGGTTAGAGCCCTGCCGCGTGTACGTATTTGAATATAGTGATGATAATGATTCGCGCCAGCATGGCTATGTTGTTCTACTGGGTCGTTACGTTGCGCAGATCAGAATGCCGGCCTGATGAAATGGTCATGCTGAGAATTCCCCGTCACTGACGTCGGCGAGGGAATTCTCAGCAATTGAATTGTTAAGAACTCTGTTAATGGTAAAAAAGCGTTTGTCGAAATGTATGGTTGCGGCATCGGTTTTGCCGGCAGGTGTGACCTTCAGTTCGAATTTGAGAAACTCGCCGTTGCTTATCTGGGTTTCGGCCAGGTAATAGATGGCATCGCCTTCCTTGATTTCATGGAAATCGAGTTCTTTCAGCTGACCTGTCAGATTGCTTGCCTGGCCTTCAACTTTGGCTGTGCTCGGCAGTGCCTGTTGTGCCCGGGACTTTTTTGATGACAGCAACATTGATGATCACCCGGTTGTTACGCCGTGTCAGATTATAGGTTTTTGCAATTTCGGGTTGCAGAGTATCGCTGCGAAAAGCAGTGTAGTGAATTGTAAAGTCGCCAAATTGCCTGGAGTTTTCGGCATAAGCGTGCAGGCTGATGGTCAGGGCTGCGAATAAGCTGAGGCAGCTTAGAATTCTTTTTAAATACAAGCGCATAACGGGTTCCTCTGTACGGCAGGTGATATTGTTTTATTAGTTTTGCCAAACTAGACGTCTAGATTAACACCATTTAAAGGATCGGGTATAGACGGCAGGTTAGCTGTTTATCAGACCAAGCAGGCCCTCACCCAGGCAGGTTTTACGCCAGCCCCTGAGTACGTTGAGTTCGCGTTGGCCGGCGATCAGTTTCTCCAGCTCTTTTCGTGAACTCAGCATGCTGGGCGCAATGCCCAGTGTTGCCTGCCTGCTGGTTGACAAAATCCTGTAGCTGTTTGAGCAATGTTTTATAGGCGGCATCGGGCTTATTGTTCGGACTTGCCGGCCAGGTTTCGGCAGGCGCGGAAGCACCAGCCTGGATTGCGTGGAACAGCTCTGTGCTGTGGTTCTGGATTATATCGCGCGGCAGACGCATGTTTGCCAGTGCCTGCTCATTGTCCGGAGGGGATGTCGCCAGTTCAATGATGGGTTCATCGCGCAGCACCCTGCGCCGGGTCAGGTTCTTTTCGATCGCGAGATGTTCGCGCCAGCGTGCAATCTGATCGACAATGGCCAGTTGCTGGCCGCTGAGTCTCTGCGTGCCGCGTACACGTTTCCAGCAATTATCAAAATCGGGCGCGAAGCGCTCGGCACCGGTGCTCAGTTCGGCGCAATCCTGTAAAAACCATTCAGTCCTGTTCCTGCTGTCGAGCTCGGCCAGCAGCAGGGTGTAAAGCTCTGCCAGATAGCGCACATCATCGGCCGCGTATTCGAGCTGTTTAGCGCTCAAAGGGCGTTGCAGCCAGTTGGTACGGGTCTGGGATTTATCCAGCACATGGCCAAGTCTCTGTTCGACCAGGTTGGCGTAACCGATCTGGTCGGCTTCACCCAGAAACGCCGCTGCGATCTGGGTATCGAGTACCGGTGCGGGCAGTGCGCCGAGATACTGGTACAGCACTTCCATGTCCTGACCGCAGGAATGAAAAATTTTACTGATGTTCGGATTCAGTAGCAGGTCTGCCAGCTGCTCGCGGGCATCGAAAGCGAGTACATCGATACAGGCGATGTGCTCACCACCGGCAATTTGCACCAGAGCCAGCTCGGCGTAATAGGTGGTTTCACGAAAAAATTCGGTATCGACCGCGAGCAGTTTTTGATCCGAAATGCTTTGGCAAAAACGTTCCAGTTGTGAATGGCTTTCAACCAGTATGTCTGACATCAGGCTTTGGGCGCCAGTAATTCGATGGCATAACCGTCGGGGTCTTCAACGAAAGCGATAATGGTGGTACCGGCATTCATTGGACCGGCTTCGCGAATGATTTTGCCGCCCGCAGCACGAATTTTATCTGTGGCCTGATACACATCATCCACTTCGATGGCAAGATGGCCGAAGCCCTCACCCAGATCGTAGTGATCTGTGTCCCAGTTATAAGTGAGCTCGATCACACTGTTGTTTTTTTCATCGCCATATCCGACAAAAGCAAGACTGAACTTGCCATCGGGATAATCTTTCTGGCGAAGCAATTTCATGCCGAGGACTTCAGTATAAAACTGAATCGACTTTTCCAGGTTGCCGACCCGGATCATGGTATGAAGTAGTCTCATGGTTGAAGCCTTACTGTGCGTATGCTGAGTGGGCTATGTTACCTTGTGTCTGTGGGCGTGGCGAGTCAGCAACAGATAATTCTGAATTTTTTCGAGATAGCTCTGGATGGCTCATTCAATACAAGTTGTTTTAAGTTTAGGAAAATGACAGCCGCAAAGTACGCGAATAACGCGAAGAGGTCGGTGCTTACTGTTTTAACTTTGCGTGCCTGGCGTATTTCGCGGCAAATTCTTTTGACCTTCTGGTTATTCAGTACCAAGAACGCGATGTTTGGCCTGAATAAATCGTCCGTGCGGTACGTGCAATAGATCGGCCAGTGTTCTTACCAGGTGTTCTTCAAATCTGTCGATATAGCCATCGACCCAGGCAAGCTGCCAGAGCTGTTCAACCAGCTGGATTTTTTGTTCCTGGCTATAGTGTTCGTTGATGACAGATGTGAACTGATAATAATCCGCAGCATCACGATTTTCCCTGCTGGCTTCTGCCAGTGTGTTTTCTATTTCTGTATCGTTGAGATTGAAATGTGTTGCCAGTATTTCACGCAACCGGGCTTTTTCCTGCTCGCTGACATCGAGATCGGCGCGCATCATTTCTATCAATAAAGCAGTGGTTGCAAGTTTTAGCCGATGTTCAATGTCGGCCTCTGTTTCAACAGCTTGAAAATGTTTTTCAAAAAACCGTTTGATTCGCAGTATCATGTTTTTTCTCTTTCAGCCATGAGTTGTTCGAAGGCGGCGGAGTCAAAGCCAGTATATTTTTTTCCATCGATAATCAGAGACAGGAATAGCGCCACCATTGTAACGATTGTATAAACGGGCGCCTTCAGCTGAGGTTTCTATATCGTATTCGCAGTAACGCACTTTGTTGGCATTAAAATATCGGCGCGCCTGTTTGCAAAATGTACACCACGATGCACCGAGCATGACCACGTCGGGTTTTGTTTTAAGGACGGCGGCGTTACATTCGATGGTGGGCACGGCGCTTTGATAGCTGGCGAAAATCATGACCGCGATCAGCGCAGCAAAAACGAATATTCCGTTGATCTTGCGACGGGCGGGTTGATGGTTGTTGGCTGAATCAGTCATAAGTATCTTGCGGTGAGTCGCCAAGTTTAGCGGGTAACCGGGCCATAGTCTCTACCTCCCCTGGGTCAGGCTGTTATCGACCGGCCCTCTGGAAACAGAGACCCATGATAATCTGCAAGGTTCAGGCATATCAGGCAGTTAGCTACCCTTTATTGCGGCAGATGCTGGTAACCGCGCAACTGGCTGATGTAGCGCGTGCGATAAAACATTATCAGGCTGATGCCGTTCGATTGTATATCGACGATTTTCCATAGATGCCTGATTTGCTGCATGCGAAAGCTGAGCGTTATCGGTTGTTGTTGCCGGAAAGACACGTGTACTGCGACCGTGGCCTGATCAGGTTGTGTGTACCGTGTTTTGTCAATTTGAATCAGATGGCTATCCGGGTCGAAACTGCCAAGATGTTTGCTCAGCATGTTGAGGAAATCTGATCTCAGTTGTGCTGTAAATGCCCTCCTGTCATCTGCTGTCATATACCGTGCATAAGGACCGGCCACCCAGTGTGTCATTTGTTGAAAAGAAAAATGCGGCATGATGTCCTGTTCAATAAAATGCCTGAGCGCAGAAGGGTTGTGGCGAGATTCTGTTTTGTGAAAGGCGCTGATCCTGTCGAGGGTGGCTCGCAGACTGTCAGCCGGGTTCTCGGCGCCAGCGAATACGTTTCGGGCGAAAATGAGTAGCAGTGCGATAGTGAGCGCTGATATACAGGTTTTCATCAGTTAAGAAGTATATCTGTTTTAACAGAGTTTCAGGTGTTCAGTCAGGCCAGCGATTAACGAAATAATTTTTCTCAGGGTGACCAGTCGTATGTTGCAGTGGCTGGATATGTGTGACTAATAGTACTGATATTTGGGCATGCGCTTTATCTTCACCCGGCCTGTTTTTCCGGATACGATGATTTTGCTTATGATGGGTGCATTGCCAAGACAAAAGCTTTCGAAAGGTGTGCGTTCCAGTATTTCATCATCGACGTGGTCTATCGTGACCGCGGCTGAGATGGTGTCACTGCAATGGTCGCCGAAATCGCTGAAGAATGTTACTGGGTCCAGAGTAACGGTGTATTCGCCCGAGCTGAGTTTGCAGGTTTTGACGATTTTTCTTTTCTGGGTAACCTTTCGTGTGCCGTCGACTTTTTCGGTGTCCACCATCTGCCAGGGACTGTAGGTACCGTCGGCGTCTGAGTAATGGAAACTCTTGCCCTTGTCACCGTGCAACATTGTATTGGTAATATCGATGGCATCGGCCGCTGTGTCACAGTGATATGTAACCAGCGGGTAAAAGGTTTCGGCCCGCGTTGCAGACGCCCACAACAGGCTGCTCAGGAGTAATAGTATGTGTAGTCCAGTTAATCGCATAACACATGCACCTTGTCTTTATATGTTCCATAGCCGGGACATTCTTTGAGCCAGGTTTGTGCCATTTATTGTCTTCCCTGTCAGTAAATTATAGTAAGTCCCGCTACTGCTATTCAACCATATGTCTGAGAAATAGTTCATTCTATTTGTTTTTCTGGTGTTTTTTCTGCAGATGACCGTGGTGGTGCGGCTCCAGGATGCCGGTTCAGGGTGGGTTGGCGGTCTCGTAAACGTGTGTATTCAGTCTTCGTGCATGGGCCCAAAATTCATCCCGATCGATAATCGGTCTTCGGAACTGTTGTTGCGGGTAACCTCGTGGTCGATATCGGGTGGGAAAAAGATCAGCTGACCGGCCACGGGTGTAATCCGGGTCGGTGGTTCGGCATCATGAAGGATCAGATCACCGCTATCGGGTGGCACCTGGACGTAATATACCCCGGACAAAAGTTCGTCATCGTCGTCGTGGCTGTGTCGCGTGGTGATCGCGCCCGGCGGCATGGCGTTGAACCAGCAGCCCGCGCGCAGTTCTGCGGCACCAATGATGTTTTTTGCCTGTTCGATGGCTTCTGCCAGCAGGATTTTGAGCTCAGGGATGTCATCCCCGGTGAGGTAAATATTTTCGTAGCGATTATTAAACAGATGGCTGCGACGAACCTGTGGGTCCGAGGCATGTTTCTGAAAGCCATTCTTCAGCGCACGATTGAAAGTGCCGGCAAAGCCGGGATTTCTGATCTGTATCCGGTCGCTGATAGTCATGCAGAATGCCTGGGTGGAAGACTTAATGGTTCGCGGGCAATGCTGCCATTTTGTGATGTTTTACACAAATATCAATATTGAGTAATGCCCGGTTATCGCGGACGAACGGCCAATAGCGCGCAATTAATTTATAACTTATTGTTTTTTAGGTAAATAAAGGTATACTTCGGCCAATGGGCGCGGGCCAGGCCTGCGTTGTCATTTGCTGCTTAGTTGTATCTATAGATATATACTTTTAGCATTATGCGTCGCGAGCATTCAGCAGGACAAGACTTGCGGCTTTTCCTGACAAAAGTAGGATACTGAGTATGTTTTCAGGTAGTCGTTTTTTCAATAAGTGGCTGTTACGGACATGTCTGGCCGGGATGCTGATCGTTGCTCCCTGGTATGCGAACGCGGGCAATAATAACTACGATTACATCTATTCGAATATTTTGAATTCAACGGGTAATGGCTCGGGCATAGCCTGCATGTCCTGCCATACCGGCACCGATCCGCTGGGTTGTGGTGCGCCGACTTATTTCCAGATGGACAGCTATGCATCAGCTGCGCCGTACGCATCGACCATGTATGCACGCACTGCGCCCGGGGCAGGCACTTATAATATGCCGATGGCGCTGGACTGTACCTATAATGACGCAGCCGTCATATCTTCTGGTAACCGGACATTATTAAATAACTGGGCCCTCGCCGGAACGCCAAAAGCGAACGCCACCGCTACTACCAATGCGATCAGCGGTCAGCAGAAAACCCAGGTAAGTCTCAATGGTACGGTCAACACTAATACGACCAATCCCAATGCAGTTTCTGGAAAAGATGGTCAGTGGTACTTCCAATGGGGAACAGGAACGGGTTCGACTTATACAAGCACCATAGGTACGACGACCAGGAACTCGATATCTTCAGGCGCTGTATCGACGACATTGACGGGACTTGCCTGTGGAAACAGCTATCACTATCGCGTGGTTGCCAAGAATGGCGATAGCACCACAACTGGAAGCCAGGTCAATTTCACGACATCCAATTGTAGTTCGCCCACTTTGTCACAGCAGGTTGCTGGAACCTACATGACCAACGAAGATACCGCTACCGATATGGTGCTGCTGGTCACGGATCCTGATCCAGGCACATTGACCTGGAGCATTTCTTCCAATGGTAGCAAGGGCGTGGCTTCGATTACTGGCGGCACTACCACCTCAACACCGGTGACCGGTGGATCGAAAACTATTCACTATGTGCCGAATCTTAATCAGAACGGTGCGGATAGCGTCACGGTACTGGTCACCAGTAACAAGGGTAATAACAAGACCCGTTCCAATCACCTTAAATATATCGATTACTGCGGTGAATGATCCACCAGTGGTAAGTGCGAGCGGAACGGTTAGTTATCAGGAAGGCGACGCAGCAAAAGCGGTTGATAGTGGGCTCACGGTAACAGAAGTTGACTCAGGTGCCAGTGGTCAGATCAAGGGGGCCACAGTCACGATCACCAATTATGCTTCGGCGGATGGTGAAGTACTGGCCTGTACTGGTAGTCCCACCGGGATTTCTTCGTGTACTTTTAGTGCTGGCACGCTGACCCTGACAGGAACCACGACCACCGCCAATTACCAGACAGCATTGCGCGGTGTTACTTATTACAACCCGTCCGCAAACCCAACCGTGGGTGATCGTACAGTCCAGTTTGTGGTGCAGGACAACAGTGCTGCGGGCAACGACACCAGTGCCGGAAGTAATGTCACAGTGAGTGTGAGCTCGGTGAGCACACCGCCGACGATCACAGGTTTTTCCGGCACCACGGCGTTTACTGAACAGACACCGGTGATTGTTGATTCTTCGGTTACCATTACTGACCCAGACAGTCCGGTAGGTAATGAGCTGAACCGCGCTAGGATGACGCTGTCCCTCACCAATTACACTACCTCGGATTCGCTTGTTTGCCCGTCTTCGGGATTACCATCAGGTATTTCGTGTAGCTACGATACTCCAAGTCGTACACTGACGTTGAGCAGTGCCAGTACGAATTCACTGGCGGATTATCAAACCGCCATCGCTCTGGTGAAATTTACTAATACTTCAGATAATCCAACTGGCAATCGTACAGTAACGCTCACCGCGCGAGACAGTAGTAACACGGTCAGTTCCACCGTATCGAAAACCATTTCGATTTCACCGGTAAATGACCCGCCGGTTATTCACGCGACGGCACCCACCACGGCGATGGTATTAACCGAGGGTGTGCCGGCGAGCTTCTATAACGTCAATCCAGCGGTCCCAAATCAGATTACCGATCCGGACGATTCTTCGTTCGATTATAGTCTGAGCGGTGCGTTTGAGCGGTGAAGTCACTGGCTCTGTTCCTCCTACAACTGGCGACATGGCGATAGACGGAACTGGTCAAATTACATGGACGCCGCCGCGTACCGGTGTGTTTAACAAAGCGACTGCAACCGTAACTATCATAGTGACCGATAAGAACTCAAGCGCTGCTTCTAATGGTACTCAATCAACGACGCAGACATTTAGTGTTGCTACCAGTCCACCGGATAGCGATGGCGATGGCATTGCGGATTATTCCGATAACTGTCCGAGTGTTGCAAATGCGAGCCAGGCAGACATGGATAACGATACGGTCCACGGGGCGGTTGATCCGAGCGGTATACCCGCGGATGGAGATGTGGTCGCTGGAGCTACTGATACAAACGGATTCGTAACCGGTGGTGATGCCTGTGATGAGGATATCGATGGTGATGGTATGCCCAATACCTATGAGGATTCGTATTCATTCCTCAATCCGCTGGATCCGACCGATGCTTCCAAGGATTACGATGGCGATGGTGTTACCAACCTCGCCGAATATCTTGCTGGTACACCACCCGATGTTGATAGTGTCGGGCCAGTGGTTATTGCGCCAGCCTCGGTTACGGTGAATTCAACCGGCTATCTGACTGATGTCGATCTCGGATTCGCGTCTGCGATTGACAGCAACGACGGCAGCATCAGCAGTATTGTGCCGATCATCGACGCCACGATTAGTCTGTGCACTGATCTTTCGAAATACCCGCTGACAGCGCCACCGTTCCGTCCGGGTCTGCACGTGGCGAACTGGAGCACCTGCGATAAATCGGGCAATATTTCCTATGCAACCCAGGATGTAAGCGTAAGACCGATACTCAGTGTTACGCCTGGGCAGACCGTGGGTGCCGGCCAGACTGTGACTGTACCGTTTGTGCTGAATGGGCCTGCCGCAGATTATCCGGTTACCGTGCATTATGAGGTTGGAGGCACCGCGAACAGCAGCGACTACAATTTGAGCTCGGGCCTTTTGACTATCAATCAGACCGACGTTGACGGAAACAACCCCGGACTGGTTGGCAAACTCAGCGTTACTACCGCCAGTTCGATTGCACAGGATGAGAACATAACGATCGCTCTGTCGAATGCCAGCAATGCGGTACTCGGCCCGGTGAATACCACCCAGATCAATATCGTCAATCACGATACCACACCGGTGCTGAGTGTGGTGGTTGAACAGGGTGTCGTTAGTGTTGTTACTGGCCGTACCGTGTACGCCGATGCAGGTCCTGTGACCCTGACCGTGAATACCAGCGATACTGATCCTGCGACCACGCCAACCTACGACTGGAGCATGACCGCTAATACGTTCAGCCCGATGCCACCTTATACCAACGCGATGACAATTGATCCGACTGGCCTGGAAGGGATTTATCCTGTGATTGTTACAGTTACCGATAATGGCGTAAGCAATACGATTTCGTTCTTGCTCAATATCATGGCAACTGCACCGGATGTCGCCGACTGTAATCTGGATGGCGTAGTCGACAGTAAAGATACTACATCTCCTCCAGATGATTGTGACGGTGATGGAGTACCCAATTCAACCGAAGGTGCGGTCGACAGCAACGGTAATGGTATCCCTGATTACCTGGATGACAAGCGTATTGTCGATCGCAATGTGCTGCAGAATGAAACCGGTGATCCGGCGAACACCCGTATGCTGGAGACCGATCCGGGCCTGCAATTGCGTCTGGGTAATACTGCGCTGGCCTCGGGTGCCTCGGGTGCGCTGATTAGTCAGCAAAACATAAACGACCACGGTGGCCCGAACGGTGGAGCCGGAGTGAACCCGCAGGACAGCGACAGCAATGATGGTGGCTTCTATGATTTTGAAGTGACCGGCCTCAACGACGTGACGACATCGGCACGTGTGGTCATTCCACTGCAGTCAGCGATTCTCGACAATGCGGTCTATCGTAAATACAACGGCAGTGCATGGTCATCATTCGTGGTGGATGCAAACAATACCATCAGCAGTGCGCCCGGAAATGATGGCGTCTGTCCTGCACCCGGCAGCATTGAATACACGCCGGGCCTGACAGCGCTGAACACCTGTGTACAGCTTTTGATCGAAGACGGCGGACCGAATGATGCGGACGGGGTGCGCGATTATGTGATCCGTGATCCCGGTGGTGTCGCTGTTCCGCCGGCCGAGGCAACACCCGCAGCGGACAAGACCAAAGCCGGAACCGGTGTTCTGAATCCTGCATTACTATTGTTGATGCTGGCGGTATTCTCTTTACTCGCGCCTCGACGCAAACTGCGAAGCCAGGTGCACAAAGCAAAGTGAAAAAATATTCGGGCTGGAGTAACTACTCCAGCCTGATGTTTTTTATCTGCACCTTAAACGTAGACCCGGTGTTATCACCATCCGACATTAACCACAAACCAATCACGCTCTCCGGTTTTTTTAAAACATAACTGGCTTCAGTCCAGCCTGAATCGAGTTTGCGACTGTTTGCAGCAATCATTTCGATGCGGCGATTGTAGGGATTGGTCCAGTGCTCTCCAGCGGCATGTTTTGCATCAGCGACAATATAGATCATCATCTCCGAAGGAAACAGCAGAGCGGCCCTGACCTGTTTCAACCAGTGCGGCGCATAAAAAGGTAGAGAGGACTGTGTTTGTGCTTTTATCATTAAACCTAGTTTGAACACGCTGTCGTCGCCGGCGCGTTTTGTTTCTTCAACAGGGTCGTTGATATTCAGTTTTCCCGTGTTCAGTTTCCAGTCATACGTCACCGCACGAACAGTCTTTTCCATTTTGAACGGCAGCAATAAAAACGAAGCGCTGTTTTTGACTTCAGCATTGAGCGTTCCATTCTCGAAGCGGTATTGTGTTGGTGCGATATGTTTGAACTGAATATGCTGAGTGTTATTTGCGCCGATGATGATGGGTTCTGCGCGCAGAGTTTGATTGCAGAAGGCCAGGCAACAGCCGGCAAGACCTAGCAATAAATAATGTGTTTGAGATTTTTGATCAGCTTTTCCTTGTCGCGCTTGTTGAGAAAGGCGCCGATCTCCAGTTCCTTGCCGTGTGAACGCACCAGGATCTTTCTGGGATGGCCGCGAAAGGCAGAAGTACGCACGAATATTTTTGTCCATGGTCTGTTGTACTCCCAGCTGTTTTCGATGCTCGTGTGGCCGCGTTCGATCTTGAGAACGTGGTCTTTAAACGTTATCACTTCGGTGGTGAAATTATTGCGCACACAATAATAAAGGCCTGAGAACAGGGCGATAATTTCCAGTCCGGAAAATGGCAGAATCAGCCACATCCCTCTTTCTATAAATAAAACCGCAATGATGCCGGCGATCACTGCCTGCGATCCCAGGATTTTCATATTGAAGTCCCAGCTCGCGGAATTATTCGGCGACAGGATGATGGTGCCGTTGCCCGTTTTCTGATCGATTTCTGCTTTGACCATACAGGAGTAAACCAGTGTCTATAGAGCTGAAATTGTACTGCGCCGGCTACTTTGTTTAAAGCCGTCTGCTGGTGCCGAGGCTTCAGGTTTAGTGTGCAAGCACCGGGAACAGGCCACGTAGGCCATTGGCCATAATCTCGACTGCAATGGCCGTCAGAATCAGGCCGAACAGGCGGTTGATAATATTGAGGCCGATTTTGCCAAGAAAACGGCCGATGGGATCGGCCAGCCGCAGCACCAGCCAGAGCACACTGCAAACCATCAGGATCACCGTCAACACCACCCACAAATGTGCAGCTTCGGTTGAGCGGTGCATCTGGATGATGACCGTGCTGATCGCGCCGGGGCCGGCGAGCAGCGGGATCGCCAGCGGCACCACCGCGATGCTCGACATCGCTTCGGCTGTAAGCTGTTCCGCCGGGCTGGCGCGCAACGAATCACCTTCGGCGCGCAGCATCGCCAGTGCCATCAGCAGTAGAACAATACCGCCGCCGACCCGAAACGAGGCCAGCGAAGTGCCCATGAATGACAGCAATTGCTCACCGCTGAGCGCGGTCAGGGTGAGCACGCCGATCACGGTCAGGGTGGTGATTGCGGCAACACGCTTGCGCTGGGTTTTGTCATAGTCCTGCGTCAGAGCAAGAAAAATCGGCAAGGCCATAAACGGATCGAGAATCACCAGCAGGGCGGTGAAAAAACGCGTGTATTCGCTGATCAAAGAGTGCATGTGGATAGCATCCTGGTAGCTGGACAGGCATCAGAGTCGGAGCAGATCATAAAGTTTTCACGCCTGGACAAAAAGCCCCGGCAGATCAGTGATCAATGATTCGTGTGCTGCATCTGGTCCATGTCCATAGGCTGCGAGTTGCCGTTCGTGTGCTTCATGTGCATCGGAATGAACAGGCTGCCGATGGCCATGGCGATGATCAGCAGGCCGGTGATCTGGCGAACGCGTGGGTTGCGCACGAAGGTAGCCAGCCCGGATGCCGCGAGCCCGGTGCCGATCAGGGTGGGCAGGGTTCCGACACCAAAGGCCAGCATGGTGAGCGCGCCTTCGACAGGACCGCCGGAAGTGAGCGACCAGAGCAGTACAAAGTAGACCAGTCCGCAGGGCAACCAGCCCCAGATCATGCCATAGGCCAGCGCTCGGGGCATGGAGGATACCGGCAGCATCTTGCGGCCCAGCGGTTCAAGTTTTCGCCACACCGGCTGGCCGATTTTTTCCACCAGCGAGAACTGCGGGAACCAGCCAGCCAGGTACAGGCCGATCGCGATCATCAGCACGGTACCCGCGTAGCGCACGACCAGGCGGCCCGGACCCAGATCGGCCATGGTGTTCAGGCCGTGACCGAGCGTGCCGACTATCAGTCCGGCGATGGCATAACTGGTGATGCGGCCGATATTGTAGGTGGTGATATAGGTGAGCATTCTCGCCTTACGACTACGAACTTCCAGCGGCAGGCTCAGGCTGAGCGCACCGATAATGCCGCCACACATGCCAACGCAGTGTACGGTGCTGAACAGGCCCAGTAAAAAAGCTGCAGTTAAGGTGGTGGGTTCGCCCATATTCATATCAGATCACTACCGGGATCAATAGCCGCCTGTGCCTCCCGGTGGCGGGCTCGGCATGGTCGTTGCGCCATTGATTCGTTTGTCGCATTCTTCGGGCGATTCGTTTTCCAGGCATCTGGAATACTGCTGACCTCTGGTTTCAACTTTGGGATGGCTGGTCGTGCCGCTGGTGCCGGCATAGATAGAACAGGCTGATAGCTGAACAATACCGAGGGCAAGCAGGCAAAGTAGAAGTGAGCGATTCATAACAGTCTCCACGCAGGTGCGAATAACATCATATCAGGATCAGGACCAGGATGACCTGTCTTTTCCATTGTTCATTTTTCATACTCGACACAAGCTTTTCATTATTAATTATTAGTTATAAATTATTCATTGATTCTAACAGCCCACATATCGTGCTCATCTGTTTCGACTGATGCGCACAGTGATTAAATCACCCGGTTTAAGCTCGCCATTGATTTCATCGTGAGCCACAAACACCATGCCGTCGATATCGGGCGCATCGGCGAAGCTGCGCGCGACAATGCCTTCGTCATCGATGTCATCGATCAATACCTGTTGCACGCTGCCGATTTTGTTTTTCAGGCGCTGGGTGCTGATCTCGGCCTGTTTTTCCATGAACCGCGCCAGCCGTTCCTGCTGTATTTCGGGTGGTACCGGGTCGGCAAGTTCGTTGGCTTTTGCGCCTTCCACCGGTGAATAGGCAAAAGCGCCAACGCGGTCGAGCTGCGCTTCATCGAGAAAATCCAGCAGCTCCTGAAACTCGGCTTCGGTTTCGCCCGGAAAGCCAACGATGAAAGTGCTACGCAGAGTTAAATCAGGGCAGTCTTTACGCCATTGCTGGATGCGCGCCAGCGTGTTTTCACTCGAGGCCGGGCGTTTCATCGCTTTCAGAATACGCGGGTTGGCGTGCTGAAACGGAATGTCGAGATAAGGCAGGATCTTGCCCGCGTTCATCAGGGGAATGATTTCATCGACGTGCGGGTAAGGATAGACATAATGCAGTCGCACCCAGACACCGAGCGAGGACAGCGCTTCGCACAGTTCGGTCATGCGGGTTTTCACCGGACGGCCGTTGTAGAACTCGGTTTTATATTTGACATCGACCCCGTAGGCGCTGGTGTCCTGCGAAATCACCAGTAGTTCTTTTACCCCGGATTCGACCAGGCGCTCGGCTTCGAGCAACACATCGCTCACCGGTCGGCTCACCAGGTCGCCGCGCATCGAAGGAATAATGCAGAAGGTGCAGCGGTGGTTACAGCCTTCGGATATTTTCAGATAGGCAAAATGTTTTGGCGTCAGGCGGATACCCTGCGGCGGTACCAGATCCATGAACGGATCGTGCTGTGCCGGCAAATGCTGGTGTACCGCCTGCATCACCTCGTGGGTGGCGTGCGGGCCGGTGACCGCGAGCACGTTAGGGTAGGCGTTTTTGACAATATTGCCCTTGGCGCCAAGGCAGCCGGTGACGATGACCTTGCCGTTTTCGTTCAGCGCCTCGCCGATCGCATCCAGTGATTCTTCCACTGCAGCATCGATAAAACCGCAGGTGTTGACCACCACCAGGTCGGCGCCTTCATAATCCGGCGAGATCAGATAACCTTCGGCGCGCAACTGTGTGAGAATATGCTCGGAATCGACCGTGGCCTTGGGGCAGCCGAGACTGATAAAACCAACACGGCCGGGCGTATTTTTAGCTGGAGTAGACATGGCGTGATTGTACCTTAACTGACGTCCGCCAACTTTAAACATGAGTGATTACGAAGAAAGATTTGGCTCGCTGGCCAGGGTGTACGGTGAAACCGAGCTGTCACAGATCCGCCATAGCCATATCTGCATTGTGGGTATCGGCGGTGTCGGCTCCTGGGCGGTAGAAGCGCTGGCGCGTAGCGGTGTGGCTGAGCTGACCCTGGTCGACGGCGATACCATCTCGCGCAGCAACAGCAACCGCCAGATCCATACCCTGGAATCCACCCTCGGCAAACCCAAGGTCGAAGTGATGCGCGCGCGTGTGCAGGACATCAATCCTGAATGCCAGGTGCACACCATCGAACATCATATCGACGATGACAATCTGCGCGAGATACTCGAAGCGGGCTATGATGGTGTCATCGACGCGATTGACAGCATCAAGTTCAAGGCCGCGATGATTTACTGTTGCAAGCGCAACAAGATCCCGGTCGTCACCACGGGCGGTGCCGGTGGTCTCACCGATCCCACGCTAGATTGAAATAAAAGATTTAACCAAAACCTGGAACGATCCGCTGGCAGCAAGCGTGCGTTCGCGTTTGCGTTTCAAATATAACTACACCCGCAACCTGCAACGCAGTTTTGGTGTGCCCTGTGTGTTTTCATCCGAGCAGCAACGTTATCCGGATAAAGATGGCCAGCCCGGCTATCGCAAACCCGGTGTTGCTGGTCTATCGCTGGACTGCAACTTTGGTTATGGTTCTTCGGTGATGGTCACGGCCAGTTTTGGTTTTGCTGCCGCCAGCTGCATGATCGAACGCGTGCTACGCGAGCACAGACTTGCCCTGGCAAAGCGGACACTAAAGAATGGTTGAGTGGTTATAAAACTACTCGGTGGGACAGCATTCAGCGTAAGACTGAATACCTTTTTTATTCTCATACCAGCCTGCTGACAGATTAATCATCCGCACCGCAAATAACATCACCGGTACTTCGATTAACACACCGACCACGGTGGCCAGTGCGGCGCCGGATTCAAAACCAAATAACGCAATTGCGGTGGCGACGGCCAGTTCAAAAAAATTGCTGGCGCCGATCAGTGCAGACGGCCCGGCAACGCAGTGCGGTGAATTCACCGCGCGGTTGAGCAGATACGCCAGCGCGGAATTAAACAGTACCTGCAGCAGTATCGGTATCGCCAGCAGTAAAATGATCAGCGGCTGTTTGATAATCTGTTCGCCCTGAAAACCGAACAGTAATATCAGGGTAGCGAGCAGCGCGCCCAGCGACCAGGGGTGCAGTTTGTTTAAGGTATTCTGCAGGCGCTGTTGACCGCCATTGTTCAATACATGTCTGCGCCACAGTGTTGCGATGATCAGCGGCACCACGATGTATAAAACCACCGAGAGCAGTAATGTATCCCAGGGAACAGTGATAGATGATATTCCGAGCAGCAAAGCCACGATGGGCGCGAACGCGAACACCATGATGACATCATTCAGTGCCACCTGTGACAAAGTAAAGTGCGGTTCACCGCGGGTGAGACCGCTCCAGACAAACACCATCGCGGTGCACGGCGCAGCAGCGAGCAAAATCAGTCCGGCGATATAACTGTCGATCTGGTCTGCGGGCAACCAGTTGCGAAATACATAGCCGATAAAAAACCAGCCCAGCAAAGCCATCGAGAATGGTTTTACCGCCCAGTTCACAAACAGGGTGACGCCGATGCCGCGCCAGTGCTCGCCGACATTTTTTAGCGCGTGCAGATCGATCTTGAGCAGCATGGGAATGATCATCAGCCAGACCAGCAGCGCGACCGGTAAATTAATCTGTGCAACTTCTATCGCCGCGAGTGTGTGAAACGCACCAGGAACGACAAAGCCCAGCGCGATACCGGCAACAATGCAAAGTGCAACCCAAAGCGAGAGATAGCGTTCGAATACGCCCATCGCAGCGCCGGTGGATTTTTTCGCGGTGGTTTCACATTGAATAGTCATCAGGCTGATGCTCTTGCAGAAATATTTAAACGTTGCAGCAGGTCCTGCACGCGCGCTTTGATGTCATCGCGGCTGGCGCGGAACACATCCATGATTTCATCTTCGCTGCCCGTGGCTTTGGCCGGATCATCCAGCGGCCAGTGTTCCTTGTTCGTACCCGCAGGTAGTACCGGGCAGTGTTCATCGGCGTGGCCGCAGACCGTGACCACCAGGTCGGCCTGTTCGAGCATGGCGTCGGTCACTTTGGTTGATTCCTGGTTTGAGATGTCCAGCCCGGCTTCCTGCATCACCGCGATCGCGCGCGGATTTTTGCCGTGGGCTTCGATGCCGGCAGACTGAATGTTGTACAGCGGGCTGCCGAGCCAGCGCGCCCAGCCTTCGGCCATTTGCGAGCGGCAGGAATTGCCGGTGCACAAAAATAAAATATTGAAAGGTGTGTTCATGCGCAGCACTCCAGTCCTGGTCGATTTGCCATGGCGTTCAGTAGTTTGTTGTCAGAAACAAAAGGCTCGGTTTTGCGCACACCGTCCAGCGTGGTTTGCAGCGTGTGCAGCATCCAGGCGTCGAGTTCAGGGTTGACGCGGTAATGCATCCAGGTGCCGTTGCGTCTCGCTACCAGCACCCCGGCCTCGCGCAGCTGCGCCAGGTGGCGGGAGATTTTCGGCTGCGACAGATTCAGCGCGTGGGTCAGTTCGCAGACGCACAGCTCGCCTTCGGCCTGCATCAGCATCAGGCAGCGCAAGCGGGTGCTGTCGGCCAGCATTTTGAAAAAAGTATCGGTATCGTTGAGCATGGCGCGAAATATACGCCTGAACATATATATGGTCAAGCGTATATATGAAGGCAGGGTGAGAATCATAGCCAGAACAGGGCTGGCTCGTTGGCGCGAGTAGCGCTAGTGTGTATTAGGGGTCAGAATACCAGCGAACTACAGGCGGTAATTAACCGGAAGGCAGGTATTCCTGGTCGTTAGAACTCGTAAGCGCCCATGGATGGCGGTGAATTATATGCGCGCCCAGTATAGTCCAGCGTGACACCGGTCCCGGTCGCGCCGAGCATGCGGCATTGTGAGTTCGCTTGCAGGCCAAACATTCCTCCAGCAGCGTCTGCCAGGTTGATCTGCGTGCCATCAACTCCATTTGCTTCAAAGCCGGTTCCGGCGGTGAAATCCGCGAGCGTATCGTATGCGATGCTGTTGTAGCCAATCATGCCGGCACTGGTGTTGTAGCAGTTGTTATCAACAGTTCCGCTGGTCAGTGCTGAGGCAATATACAGGTGTGTCATCGCGGCGCTGTTGTAAAAAATATTGTTCTGTATTTTTGTCTCGCCAGCCTGACTGAACACCGCAAGATTGATCGCTGTGTTGTCACTGAAAGTGTTTTGAATAATATCAAAACCGGCACTATTGGGTGCATTGAAACTGACGCCATAGCCGCGATTATCATAAATCAGCGAGGCGGTAAGCTGAAGCCCGAGTGTGGTCGCGTTTGCATCGGCAACATTGATACCGATATTGTTTGCGTTCACGCTAGTGCGATCAATGCGGATGGTACCGATATTACCACCGAGCCTTATGCCATCGCCTGCCGAGTTCGATATGATGTCACGCTGCAACTGAATGCCGGACATGCTGCCGGCACCGGCGTCAGCAATTACGCGAATGCCATGGCCTTCAGAACCATAGCGTTGTCCGCTCCAGCCTTTGCCGGAGCCAGTGATGGTCAGACCGTCAACGCTGACATCGGAAATTGAACTGCCGCTTGTACCACCGTTAGAAAGCACCGAGATTTCGACACCGGCGAAGCCGGCTTTATCAATACTTGAGTTGCTGATGGTGATAGCGGAAGCGGTTTGATTGCTGGCAAATGTTTGTGGTGAAATGCCGCTGTCGAAAATATCGCTGACGCTGACATCGTCGATCAAAATATTTGAACAGGAATTATCGCATTCAATACCGTTACCTGCGTAAAGTGGGCCGGCAGCGATTGTGGCGCCGCCACCCTGTGTTACAACAACCGACGAAACAGTACAATCATGACAGTTTACCAGGCCGATGCCGTTCAGGCTGAAACGCTGAACCTGTACATGGCTGATATTAATGCCTGAAGCGTTTTCCGAATAAATCCCGAACAGTTTTTTGCTCGCACGATACTGGTTACCTGATGGATTGGTGGCTACCTTGATATAAATAGTATCAGGGTATGCGTAGCTGAATGAATCGTCACTCGCAGTTGTCAGCGTGGTCGTGTAATCGCTGTTCCAGGGTACAAAATTTAACAGGACACCGTTTTGTGAAACATTACCCAGGCCTTCGTTGGCAGACAGAGAAACGCTCTGGCTGTATATATTGTTCCCCAGTGAAACCCAGCCGGCTGCATCGAGTGCAATAGAACCGTCGATGACAGGCAGTGCGCCACTT